>NZ_JBVIWA010000005.1:0-178703 GCF_055595065.1 Streptomyces sp. NPDC040545 | reverse complement strand
GTGGGGGCTTCGGTGGTATAAGCTGTGTGGGGTTTTGTCCCTGGTCGCGCGGTGGCGGGTGGGCGGTTAGGCCGAGGGGGGGGGGGGAAGGGGGGGGTGGCGTGGGCGGCCGGCCGCCCCCCCCCCCCCCCCCCGGTACGTCGCGAGGCCGGACGGCCGGGCCCGGTGGGGTCGGGGGCACCGCCCAGGTGGCTCCGGGATCCGGCCTGATCGGCAGGGCCGCCATGGGGCGTGGCCGCCGCACCGGAGCGGTGGCGGGGCGTACCCGCGCGACGCGACCACGCGGCCGGCACCTCATCGCCCGGACTCCGTCCGGGGGACCCCCAGGTTGTCGGGCGCGCCCGAGTACGTCCGGTACACGGGCGGCCCTCCGCCTTGCGAGGCACGGCGCCAGACGCCGCAACCCGGCAAACCTTCCCGGCCACAGCACTAGGGCACGGGCTCCGCGGGCGGAGAGCGGGGCGGATCCCGGCGAACGCGTGGCGGCCGCATTGCGGGGCCATGAAATCCGGCCACGCTTTTCGGCCGCCGGGGTGGGTCCGCGGACGGGGCGAGGGGTGAGGGAAAGCGCAGGTCGTAGGGGGTGTGCGGGGTGGACGTGGGGGCAGGCGAGGGGTGCGTCCGGCGGCCGCGGTCGGGGGTTGACCCCCGCCGGGGCCGCTGACACGCTCCGGGACATGTCCGCGAACGCACTCCTCGCCCCGCGGCTCCACACCACCGGCCTCTGTACCGAGCCGGGCGCGTGTCCGGGCCGCTGTCCGGCCCTCGGCCGCGCCTGACGCCGCCGAGCCGGCGCCCCGCCTGACCGGCCCGCCCGGTCCCGGCCCGCGTCGGTGCCCCTGTGGGGCGCCGCCCCGCAGGGTCCCTCCGGGCCACGCCCGCCCGACCCCGCTCCCGTCCGGTGGTGCACCTCCAGGGGTGGTGCACCACCGGGACGCTCCGTGCCAGGGCGGCGCGACGTCGCCCTCCCGGGTTCCGGGCGAGGGCCGGGGCCCGGCAGGGGCCGCCCGAGGGACCTCCGCGGCCTCGGGCGGCCGGCTCCGCACCACCTCGCATCCCCACCACCGTGCACCCGTACTCGTCACCGCACCCGTACCGCTCGGCGCAGCGCAGCGCCCGGTCACTCCGTAACGCCATTTCTTCCGCTGCGGAAGTAATCCCGCGGCCCCGACCAGGGAGTCCTCATGGCCACTGCCACCACCTCCACCACCGTCACCAGGATCGGCGGCCGCATCGGTGCCGAGCTCGGCGGCGTCAAGCTCGGCGGCGACCTGCCCGCCGGCACCGTCGCCGAGATCCGGGCCGCCCTCCTCGCCCACAAGGTCGTCTTCTTCCGCGGCCAGGACCACCTCGACGAGGCCGGTCACGAGGCCTTCGCCCAGCTGCTCGGCGCGCCCGTCGCGCACCCCACCGTCCCCTCCGCGGACGGCCGTTACGCCCTCGGCATCGACTCCCACCACGGCGCCCGCGCCAACCAGTGGCACACCGACGTCACCTTCGTCCCCGCCTACCCCGCCTTCTCCATCCTCCGCGCCGTCACCATCCCCCCGTACGGCGGCAACACCCTCTGGGCCAACACGGCCACCGCCTACAGCAACCTCCCCGAGCCGCTCCGCGCCCTCGCAGACAGCCTGCGCGCCGTCCACTCCAACGAGTACGACTACGCCGCCCTCAAGCCCGACGCCCTGCCCGAGGCCTTGGCCCAGTACCGCGAGGTGTTCACCTCCACCAAGTTCCTCACCGAGCACCCGGTGGTCCGCGTCCACCCCGAGACCGGCGAACGCACCCTGCTCCTCGGCAACTTCGTCCAGCGGATCAACGGCCTGACCGGCCGTGACTCCCGCGCCCTCCAGGACCTCTTCCAGGCGCACATCGAGAGCCCCGAGAACACCGTCCGCTGGCAGTGGCGGGCCGGCGACGTCGCGATCTGGGACAACCGCGCCACCCAGCACTACGGCGTGGACGACTCCGACGACCACGAGCGCACCCTGCGCCGCGTCACCGTCGACGGCGACGTCCCGGTCGGCCCCGACGGCGAGCCCTCCCGGCTGATCAGCCCGGAGGCCGTCCCGGACCCCTCCTTCGGCATCGCGTCCGGCGCCTCCACGTCCGACGCCTACGCCGCCACCTCCGCCTGACGACATCCAAGGAGCGCCCCCGTGCCCAACCTGCTCGCCATCACCGGCAGCCCCTCCGCCCACTCCCGTACCGCCGTCGTCGCCGATCACGTACTGCGCCGCCTGTCCCACTCCGGCTTCGAAACCGCGCACCTGTCCGTGCGCGAGCTCCCCGCCGCCGACCTCCTCGCCGCCCGCCGCGGCGAGCCCGAGATCCGCCGGGCGCTCGAAGCCGTCGCCGAGGCCGACGGCCTGGTCATCGCGACGCCGGTCTACAAGGCCTCGTACACCGGACTGCTCAAGGCCTTCCTCGACCTGCTCCCGCAGGACGGCCTCGACGGCAAGACCGTCCTGCCGCTGGCCACCGGCGGCAGCCTCGCCCACGTCCTGACCATCGACTACGCCCTGCGCCCGGTGCTCGCCGCCCTCGGCGCCCGGCACGTCACCGCCGGCCGGTTCGTCCTGGACTCCTCCGTCGAGCGCGGAGCGGGCCCCGACCGGCTGCGGCCCGAGGCCGAACTCGACCTCTACCAGGCCGTCGACGAGTTCGCCGCGGCACTTCGCTCGGCCCCCGCCACCGCCGTCACCGCCGCCGCCCTCACCACCACCCCGTAAGACCGCCGCCACCACGCGACCCGCACCGACAAGGAACCGTCATGCCCGCAGCCTTCACCTCGACCACCACCTCCCGACGCCAGTTCCTCGCCCTGCTCGGCATCTCGGCGGCCGCGGTGAGCTGCGGCACGGCCACCGCGCGCAGCGGCGGTTCCGGCGCCCAGGTCAAGACCCTGAAGTACCAGGGCTCGGTCGGCGCCGTCACGCTCCCCGAACTCGCGGCCGACCTCGGATACCTGGGCGACCTCAAGCTGGAGTGGGTCGGCAACACCATCAGCGGCCCGCAGGACATCCAGTCCGCCGCCACCGGCCAGACCCACTTCGGCGGCGCCTTCAACGGCGCGATCGTCAAGCTCGCCTCCAGCAAGGCCCCCATCAAGGCCGTCATCTCCTACTACGGCGTCGACGAGTACTCGTACAGCGGCTACTACGTCCTGGAGGACAGCCCGATCCGCTCCGCCCGCGACCTCCTCGGCAAGAAGGTCGGCATGAACACCCTGGGCGCGCACTCCCAGGCCGTCCTCGACATCTACCTGAGCCGCAACGGCCTCGCCAAGGCCGACTCGTCCAAGGTCGAGTCCCTCGTCGTGCCGCCCGTCAACACCGACCAGGTGCTGCGCCAGAAGCAGATCGACGTGGGCGTGCTGGGCGGGATCCTGCGCGACAAGGCCGTGGCGGGCGGCGGGATCAGACCGCTGTTCAGCGACTTCGACCTGCTCGGCAAGTTCAGTGCCGGCTCCTACATCATGACCGAACGGTTCATCAAGGAGAACCCGGACACCGTACGGACCTTCGTGACGGGCGTGGCCAAGGCCATCGAGTGGGCCCGCACCACCCCGCGCGAGGAGGTCATCGCGCGGCAGACCGAGATCGTCAAGAAGCGCGGCCGCAACGAGGACACCGCCACCCTCCAGTACTGGCGCTCGTACGGCGTCGCCGAGACGGGCGGCCGGATCGAGGACAAGGAGTTCCAGCTCTGGCTCGACTGGCTCGGCCAGCGCGGCGAGATCAAGCAGGGGCAGCTGCGTCCCGCCGACCTCTACACCAATGAGTTCAACGGCTTCGGGAAGGGCTGACCCGGCATGGCGAAGATCGTGTTCGAGGAAGT
Source organism: Streptomyces sp. NPDC040545 (assembly GCF_055595065.1). Lineage (NCBI taxonomy): Bacteria > Bacillati > Actinomycetota > Actinomycetes > Kitasatosporales > Streptomycetaceae > Streptomyces > Streptomyces sp. NPDC040545. Next base: position 174,863 of record NZ_JBVIWA010000005.1, on the reverse strand, counting down.
GACCAAGACCTTCCCCACCAAGGACAAGAAGAACAAGGAGCAGTTCACCGCGCTCGACGGCATCGACCTGGAGATCGAGGCGGGGGAGTTCGTGGTGGTCGTGGGCCCCAGCGGCTGCGGCAAGTCCACCCTCCTGGACCTGCTCGGCGGGCTGACCAGGCCGTCGTCCGGGCGGATCCTGCTCGACGGGAAGCCGATCACCGGGCCGGGGCTGGACCGGGGCATCGTCTTCCAGCAGTACGCCCTGCTGCCCTGGCGGACGGCGCTCGGCAATGTGGAATTCGGCCTGGAGGCGACCGGCGTCCCGCGCCGCGAACGGGGCGCGAGGGCCCGGGAGTTCCTGGATCTCGTCGGCCTCACCGGCTTCGAGGACCGGCACCCGCACGAACTCTCCGGCGGTATGCGCCAGCGCGTCGCCATCGCCCGCTCGCTGGCGTACGACCCGGACGTGCTGCTCATGGACGAGCCGTTCGCCGCGCTCGACGCGCAGACCCGCGAGTCCCTCCAGGACGAGCTGCGGCGCATCTGGCAGCGCACCGGCAAGACCGTCGTGTTCATCACGCACGGCATCGAGGAGGCGGTCTACCTCGGCCAGAAGGTGGCCGTCATGACCTCCCGCCCGGGCCGCGTCAAGGAGATCGTCCCGGTCTCCTTCGGCGACCGCGGCGCCGGTTTCCAGGGCGAGGACCTGCGTTCCAGCCCCGAGTTCGCCCGCTATCGCCACGAGATCTGGACCCTGCTCCACGACGAGGTGGCCCGTGCTCAGCAACTGGAGAAGGAGGAGGCCACCGTATGACCACGAACGTCACCGCCCCCGCCACCGATGCCCCGGCCGGGCAGGAGGCGGTACGGGAGGACACGGCGCCCGCGGTTCCCGCATCCGCCGGCCGGGAGTCCCGCCGGGGGCGGCCCGGAGTCCCGGCGCTGCTGGCGCGCCGCCTGCGCAGCGCCGGCCGGGCGACCACGGCAACGGCATCCCCCCTTCCGGAGGCCCCTGCGGCCCCGGGGGCCCCCGTGGCCCCGGAGGCTTCTGCGACTCCGGCGGCCTCCGAGGCTCCCGCGGCCCCCGACGCTCCCGAAACCGGACCGGAGGCCGCACCTGCGCCGAAGGCCGGCTCCGCTCCCGGCGCGGGCCGGAGCGCCGGCAACGCCCCGTCCCCCGTCCGCAAGGCCGCTGCGGCGCTGGGCCGCGGGCTGCGCGCCGCCGCCCTCCGTTCGGCGGCCCTCGTCGCCCTGCTCGCCCTGTGGGAGACCGCCCCCCGCCTCGGCCTGGTCGACGCCACCTTCCTGCCGCCGGTCAGCGAGGTCGCCACGGCCTGGTGGGACCTGCTGGGCAACGGCCAGCTCGGCCAGCACACCCGGGCCAGTCTCGCCCGCTCCTTCGGCGGCTTCGGCATCGCCGTCGTCATCGCGGTCCCGCTCGGCCTGCTCATCGGCTGGTACCGGCCGGTCGCCGCGCTGCTGGGCCCCCTGCTGGAGGTGTTCCGCAACACCGCCGCACTGGCCCTGCTGCCCGTCTTCGTCCTGCTCCTCGGCATCGGCGAGACCTCGAAGGTCTCGATCGTCGTCTACGCCTGCCTCTGGCCGGTCCTGCTGAACACCATCAGCGCGGTGGGCAACGCGGACCCCACCCTGGTCAGACTGGCCCGCTCGATGGACCTGTCCACCCCGAGGCTCTTCCAGAAGGTGATCCTGCCGTCCTCCGTACCGGCCATCTTCACCGGCATCCGGCTGGCAGGCGCGGTCTCCATCCTCGTCCTGGTGGCCGCCGAGATGATCGGCGCCAAGGCGGGCCTCGGCTACCTGATCAACGCCTCGCAGTACAACTTCGCGATCCCGCAGATGTACGCGGGCATCATCACCATCTCCGCCGTGGGCGTGGCCTTCAACCAGCTCCTGGTCACGGTCGAACGCCGCCTGAGCACCTGGCGCGTCCCCGCCTGACGCCCGTCCCCGCCGTCCGGGCAGCCCCGCCGCCCCCGCCGCCCCCGCGCCGTCCGGGCCGCCACCGCACGCAACGCCACCGAACACAGGGAACAGCCATGACCGCGAACCGCACCCTCCACCTCAACGCCTTCCTGATGAACGCCGGCCACCACGACGCCGCCTGGCGCCACCCCGACAGCCGCCCCGAGCTGATCACCGACCTGCGGTACTTCCAGGACCTGGCCCGCACCGCCGAACGCGGACTGCTCGACTCCATCTTCTTCGCCGACGGGGTCGCCCTCTGGGGCAAGGCCCGCCACAACGCCCTCGGCGGATTCGAGCCGCTCACCCTGCTCTCCGCCATCGCCGCCGTCACCGAGCACATCGGGCTCATCGCCACCGTCTCCACGACCTTCAACGAGCCCTACAACCTGGCCCGCAAGTTCGCCTCCCTCGACCACATCAGCGGCGGCCGGGCCGGCTGGAACATCGTCACCTCCGGCACCGTCGACGAGGCCCGCAACTTCAACCGCGACGAGCACCTGGAGCACCACGTCCGCTACGAGCGGGCCCGCGAGTTCCTCGACGTCGCCACCAAGCTCTGGGACAGCTGGGAGGACGACGCGATCGTCCTCGACAAGGAGCGCGGCATCTACGCCGACACCGACAAGCTGCACCCCGCCGCCCACCGCGGCGAGCACTTCGGCGTCGCCGGTCCGCTCAACGTCCCGCGCTCCCCCCAGGGCTACCCGCTGCTCGTGCAGGCCGGCTCCTCCGAGGACGGCAAGGAGTTCGCGGCCCAGTACGCCGAGGCCGTCTTCACCGCCCAGCAGACCCTCGCCGACGGCCAGACCTTCTACAAGGACCTCAAGTCCCGCCTCGCCAAGTACGGCCGCGCCGAGAGCGACCTCCTCGTCCTGCCCGGCATCGCCCCCGTCATCGGATCCACCGAGGCCGAGGCGAAGGCCCTGGAGCAGCAGCTCACCGACCTCCAGGTGCCGGAGTACGGCCTCGCCCAGCTCTCCGGGATGCTGAACGTGGACCTCACCGGCCTGCCGCTGGACGGTCCGCTCCCGGACCTGCCCGAGGAGCGGGACATCAACGGCAACAAGAGCCGCTTCACCCTCGTCGCCGAGCTCGCCCGCCGCGACGGCCTGACCCTGCGCGAGCTGATCGCCCGCCTCGGCGCCGGCCGCGGTCACCGCGTCTTCGCCGGCACCCCCGAGCAGATCGCCGACCAGCTGGAGGAGTGGTTCACCCAGGGCGCCGCCGACGGCTTCAACATCATGGCGCCGGTCCTGCCCACCGGCCTGACCGCCTTCGTCGACCACGTCGTGCCGATCCTCCAGCGGCGCGGGCTCTTCCGCACCGAGTACACCGGCGCCACCCTCCGCGAGAACTACGGCCTCGCCCGGCCGGCCAACCGGCACACCCGGGAGGGCGTATGACCGAGTACGCCACCGACGTCCTCGTCGTCGGCGGCGGACCGGCCGCCACCTGGGCCGCCCTCAAGGCCGCCGAGACGGGGGCCCGGGTCGTCCTCGCCGACAAGGGCTACTGCGGAACGAGCGGCGCCACGGCCGCGGGCGGCACCGGCGTCTGGTACGTCCCGCCCGAGCCCGCCGCCCGGGAGGCCGCCATGGCCTCCCGGGAGGGTCTCGGCGGGTACCTGGCCGACCGCCGCTGGATGGCCCGGGTCCTCGACGAGACCTACGACCGGATGAACGAGCTGGCCACGCACGGCCGTTACCCGTTCCCCACCGGCCCCGACGGGCAGCCGCTCCGGGGCGGCCTGCAGGGCCCCGAGTACATGCGGCGGATGCGCATCCGGATCCGCCGGGCCGGGGTCCGCGTCCTCGACCACAGCCCGGTCACCGAGCTGCTCACCGACGCCGACGGGGCCGTCGCGGGCGCCGCCGGCTACCGCCGTCAGCTGCACGAGTCCTACCGGGTCCGGGCCGGCGCCGTGGTCCTCGCCACCGGCGGCTGCGCCTTCCTCAGCGGAGCCCTCGGCACCAACACCGACACCGGCGACGGCGCGCTCTTCGCCGCCGAGGCCGGGGCGGAGCTCTCCGGCATGGAGTTCTCCAACGCCTACGGGATCGCCCCCGAGGGCACCTCCGTCACCAAGACGGCCTTCTACTCCTTCGCCACCTTCTACCAGGAGGACGGCAGCGTCCTGGAAGGCGCGGCCAGCCAGGGCGGCCGCTCCGTGATCGCCCGCGAACTCCTCACCGGCGCCAAGGTGTACGCGCGCCTCGACCGCGCCGACGAAGGGGCCCGGGCCGCGATGCGCCTCGCGCAGCCCAACTTCTTCCTCACCTTCGACCGGCTCGGCATCGACCCCTTCACCGGCCGGTTCGCCGTCACCCTGCTCGCCGAGGGCACGGTCCGCGGCACCGGCGGCATCCGGATCACCGGTGACGACTGCGCCACCGGCGTCCCCGGGCTGTACGCCGCCGGGGACGCGGCCACCCGCGAGGAGATCTGCGGAGGCTTCACCGGAGGCGGCAGCCACAACGCCGCCTGGGCCATCTCCTCGGGCAGCTGGGCGGGCCGGGGCGCCGCCGGGCACGCCCTGTCCCTCGGCCCCGGCCGGGCCGCGGGCCGCCCCGTCACCGGCGCCGGCGGTGCGGGCCTGCGCCCGACGGGGAGAGCGGCCGCCGGACCGGACCACCGCGAGGCCGTGGCGCTCGTACAGCGGGAGGTGCTCCCCTACGACAAGAACTACCTCCGGCACGGCGAGGTCCTGACGGCTTCCCTGCGCACCCTCGACACGGCGTGGTCACAGCTGCGCGAGGGCCTGCACGGCGAGGGGGCCGACCTGGTCAGGGCCCGGCAGGCGGCGGCGATGACGGCGCACGCGCGGTGGATGTACGCGGCCGCCCTCGCCCGGTCCGAGACCCGGGGGATGGCCAAGCGCCTCGACCACCCGGACCAGGACCCGGCTCAGCACCACCGGATCCTGGCCGGCGGCCTGGACCGGGTGTGGACCAGGCCCGCGGCGAAGACGGTGGTGACGGCGTGATCGAACTCGTCTCGGCGGAGCGCTGCATCGCCTGCGACAAGTGTGTGGAGGTGTGCCCGACGGATGTCTTCGAACGGGGGCCCGAGGGGATTCCGCTGCTCGCACGGCAGGAGGACTGCCAGACCTGCTTCCTGTGCGAGGCGAACTGCCCGGTGGACGCTCTGTTCGTGGCTCCGCTGACCCGTCCCCTTCCGGAGGATCCGGCCGTACGGGACGAGGCGGGGCTGGCGAGCCGCGGGCTGCTCGGCAGCTACCGGCGCCACATCGGCTGGGGCGAAGGGCGGACTCCCGGATCGCTGCGGGCGATCGGGCCGCCGCTGGGCCGGTCCGCGCCGCCGATCACGTCCTGAGCGGGTGAGCGCCGCCGGAGCCCCGTGCTCCGGCGGCGCTCACGTGCGCCGCGGGGCCGGTCGGCCGGTCGGCGGGTCAGACGGTCAGGACGATCTTGCCGCGGGTGCGGCCCGCGGCGCTCAGCTCCCAGGCCCTGGCGGCCTCGGCGAGCGGCAGCGCGTGCTCCACGTTGACCGTGAGCTTCCCCGCGTCGGCCAGTTCCGCCAGGAAGGTCAGGTCGGCGGTGTCCGGGCGCACCCACAGCTGGTGGGCGCCCTTGGCGGCCGCGTTGTAGTCGGCGATGGAGACCACCCGGTGGCGTTCCCTGACCAGGGACTGGAGGGTCTCGACGACGTCGTCGCCGTAGAAGTCCAGGCCCGCGTCGACGCCGTCGGGCGCGAGCTCGCGGATCCGGTCCGCCAGTCCCTCCCCGTACAGCACGGGCTCCGCGCCGAGGGAGCGCAGGTAGTCGTGGTTGTGCGCGCCCGCCGTGCCGATGACCCGCAGGCCGAGCGCGACGGCGATCTGCACGCCGAAGGATCCGGTGCCGCCGGCCGCCGAGTGGATGACCACGGTCTCCCCGGCCTTGAGGCCGGCGCGGGTGAGGGACTGGTAGGCGGTGAGGCCGGCCAGCGGGAGGCCCGCAGCCTGCTCGAAGCTCAGCTCGCGGGGCTTGCGGGCGAGGGTGCGGACGGGGGCGGACACCAGCTCGGCGTACGTGCCGAGTTCGACCCACTCCTTGCGGACGTAGCCGTAGACCTCGTCACCGACGGCGTAGTCGAAGGTGTCCTCGCCGACCGCTTCGACGACTCCGGCCACGTCCCAGCCGGGTATGACCGGGTAGCGGACTTCGAGGATCGGGTCGAGGTATCCGGCGGCGAGCTTCCAGTCCACCGGGTTGACCCCGGCGGCCTTGACGCGGACGAGCACCTCGCCCGGGCCCACCTTGGGCTGCGGTACGTCAACGAGCTGGAGCGTGGCGGGAGTTCCGTATGTGCTGTATGTGATGGCCTTCATGATCGTCCCCAACGCGGGTCCGCGGCCGCGTATTCCGGCCCGTCAGGCCGGCAGGGAGTTGCGGTGCGAGCTCCGCCGGGCCGCGCTGAAGAGGGCCTGGATCTGGGTGCCGGCCTGCTCGACGTCGTCGAGGGGAGAGGGGAAGGGCAGCCGCGCGTCGCGGTGGCCGCGCCGCTCCTCCAGCCGCAGGGTGATCCCGTACCGGTCCATGGCGACCGGCAGCGCGCGGAGCACGGTGGCGGTGGGCAGCGGCCGGACCAGCCGCAGCAGCAGGGTCACCAGGTCGTGGTGGTCGTCGAGGAGGTGCGTGAGCATGCCCGCCTCGTACGGGGACAAGGGGTCGGGGCAGGCCGCGTCCAGCTCTTCGAGGCCGACGTGCGAGCGGCCTTCCGGGGTCTCCAGGACGGCCCGGTCGAATTCCATGCAGGTGGAGTCGGCGCCGGAGCCTTCGGCCAGGTCGGAGTAGGGGGTGAGCAGGCGGCCCAGCACGGTGACGCGGGCGCGCACCCGGTCCCGTACGGGGGTGGGGGCGATGTCGGTGAACTCCAGCCGGATCGACGGCCGGTACTCGGACTCGCCGCCGGGCTCGGCGGGGTGCAGGTGCAGCCGTCCCATCGGGTCGCCGCCGTCGAGGTGGCGGACCTCGGAGCGCAGCCCGTCGGTGACCACGGTCATGGAGTGGGCGGCGGTCAGGATCGACCGGATGCGCTCGGCATCGGTGGGCCGGTCGGCCGGGGTGGCGGGGGCACCGAACAGGCGCATGCGGATCTCTCCTCGTTCGAGTGACTTAGGTATGCCTAACCTAACTCATCTGCCTCTCCGAGAGTACCCGTCACGCTCGTGTCGTTGTTGGGCTGAACGGGTGAAACGCGAGAGGATGGGGGGATGCACATGAAGCGCACGGCCGAGGCGGCCCGGTGAGCAGGTACGACGTCACCGACGAACAGTGGGAGGGGCTCGCGCAGGTGGTCCCCCTGCGCAGTCGCAACGAATGGCCCTCCCGGGTGGACCACCGCACGATCCCGACGGCGCCCGGGGCGTCGGCGGCGGAGCAGCGGCGCTTCGTGGTGATCAGAGTTCAGATCTTCGCGGACGCTCGGGAGGTGGCGGAGTACCTGATCGCGCAGATCCCGGTCCTGCTCGACCTCACCGGGGCGGACAGCGAAGTGGCCAAGCGCATCCTGGACTTCAGCAGCGGCGTGGTCTTCGGCCTGGGCAGCGGGATGCACCGGGTGGACCGGAACGTCTTCCTGCTCGCGCCGGTGGGGACCGAGGTCGAGGGGATCGCGGCCGCGGCCGTCCCCCGATCGTAGGAAGGTCCCCGCGAGGGAACGGTTCGCCGGAGCCACGGGGGGTCCGGCGGGCCGTACCGTCCCGCGCATGGACGCCACCCTGGACGCGGCAACGGCGGGGCGCACGGCCGCCGTCGTCGTCGCGTTAGCCGATACCCGAACCGACTGCCCCGACGAGGCCGGACGACCGGACGGCGGCCGGCTCGCCACGGCGCCCCCGGCCCCACCCACCCCACCCGACGCACCGACCACGTCCGTGGCTTCCGGGGCTCCCGCGATCTCCGCGACCTCTGCGGCATCCTCGGCTTCCCGGGTCGCCGCCGTGACCGGCCCACGCCCCGTTCCCGCCATGGCGGCACCCGCGGCCCCGACTCGGCCCGGCCCTGCCGCTGCGGCACCCGCAGCCTCGGCTCCGCAGGGGCCTGTCGGGGTGGCGGCCGGGGTCGCCGACGACACGGTCGAGCCGTCGCAGGCGAGCCTCCGCGTCTCCGGTCGTCCTGCCGAGCCCGCGCAGCGGCAGCCGCGGCAGCCGCGGCCCGTGGTCACCGAGCTGAGGCTCTCCGCCTTCGGGCCGCACCGCTCGGCGGTCTTCCCGCTCGGCCCCCTCACCCTCTTCGCCGGGCCGAGCGGCAGCGGCAAGTCCCACGCCCTGGCCGCCTACCAGGCCCTGGCCGGGCTGGGCTCCGGGGCGACCCTGGAGGAGGCCTTCCCGGATCCGCGCGCCCGCATCCCCGACCGGGCCGTCCCCGACGCGCAGCGCCGGCGCGGGTTCCGCCTCGGCTGCACCGTGGACGGACCCGTCGGCCCGGTCCGGCTCGACCTCGCCGTCCAGGCCGAGCCCACGCTGCGGATCGTCGGCGAACGGCTCTCGCAGGACGGGCAGATCCTGCTCTCCACCGCCCTGCGCGACCCCGGCCGGCGCTCGGTCCAGGCCGCCTGGCTGACCGGCGGCGCCGTCGGCGCCACCAGGGCCCCGCTGCCCGACGACCGGCTCGGCACGGCACTGCTCCCGCTCCGCGTCGCCGGTTCCACCGCGGGCCAGCGCCAGGTCCTGGCCGCCGCCGAGCAGGTGGTCGTTGCCCTGCGCGCGGTCTTCCCGTGCGACCCCCGCCCGGACCGGATGCGCGCCGCCGTCCCGCCGGGCGAGGGCCGGCTGCTGGGCGACTGCGCCAACCTGGCCGACGTGCTGCGCCGGACCCGCAGCGAATGCGGCACCCGCCACGCGCTGCTCGCGCAGGCGGCCCGCACCGGCTGCGCGGGGGCCGTCACGGGGCTGGACGTACGGGCTCCCGCGGGCGGCGGCCCCGTCGCGGCGGTCCTGGACCGCGGCCCCGGCCGGCCCGCCACGGAGCTGGCCCGGCTGGGCGCGGGCGAACTCCGCTTCCTCGCGCTGGCGCTGGTCCTGCTGACCGGGCCGGGGGTGCTGGCCATGGATCCGGCGGCCGAACTGCTCTCCGCGCGGCAGGCGCTGACGGTGCTGGCCGACGGCTTCGACCGGGGCCTCGACCGGCGGCAGAGCGCCGAGCTGCTGCGCCTTGCCCTGCTGTCCTGCGGCCGTGGCCACATCCGGCTGGTGGCGGAGGTGGGGGAGGGGACGGCCGCGTCCGCCCGCGACCTCCCGGGCGTCGCGATGGTAGACCTGAGGGCATGAACGAGACGCAGGAACAGCCCGAGCGGAGGCCGGAAACCCCCGAGGGGCGGACCGGTGGGCGGCCCGACGAGCGGCCCGACGAGCGGCTGGACCGACTGCAGCGCCGGCTCGCGCAGTTCGCGGCGGCGCGCGGCTGGGAGCCGTACCACACGCCCAAGAACCTGGCGGTGGCGCTCAGTGTGGAGGCGGCCGAACTGGTCGAAATCTTCCAGTGGCTGACACCCGAGCAGTCGGCGAAGGTCATGGAGAAACCGGAATCGGCCCACCGGGTGGCCGATGAGGTGGCCGACGTGCTCGCGTATCTGCTGCAGTTCTGTGAGGTTCTCGGGGTTGATGTGCTGGATGCGCTCGCCGCGAAGATCGAGAGGAACGAACTCCGCTTCCCCGTGCCGGGTGCACCGACACCGAATCGTCACTCTTCGGAGTGATGGACTCATCCACAATCACGTTTGTGTCCACATTTTCCGAATACCCCTGGCTTTACTGGCTCATTGCCCTCACTCTGGGTAGTGGTGAGGACGGCGGAATGTCGTGCGGACGGGGGACGGCATATGGATGCGGTACGGCTCATCGCGGCCGGTCGGCACGCGCTGGCACAGAGTGGGGCCGCGTGGGACATCGTGGGCGAGGCCTGGCAGGCCCAGGCGCTCGCCCAGGGCATAGGCGGCTATCTGGCGGTCACCGGACCGCCGGAGCTGAGATCGGAGGCACGGGGACTGGGGGAAGCGGGAGGCAGAGGCTGCGGGGTGCTCGACCGGGCGGCCCTGCGCGGAGAGGGCAGCGCGCCCGAGTATCCGCCGCGGGCCGCGCAGTTGAGCGAGGTGTCGGATGTCCGGCAGGCGCTGCTCGGACTCCAGGCGCTGCTGGGTGAAGTGGGGATAGCCCTGGTCGGGGTGGCCTGCGGGACGGACGACGAGGCCCTGTACTGGCAGTGCATAGAGTCGATCGACGCGGCCGACGAGTCGAGCGACCGGGTGCGGGCGATCCTGCGCCGCATGGCGGTCCGCGAGCGGGGGTCGGCCTCGGGCGTGGCCTGAGGGCGGCACAGAGGGTCCCGTCGTGCGCGGCGGGACCCGCACGGTCAGGACGAGCGGTAGGACGGGCGCTCGCCCTCGGGGGTGCGGTCCGTGGAGGCCTGGAGATCGGCGTCGAGCCGGGACAGGTCGGCGTTCAGCGCGGCCATCAGTTCTTCCATCTGCTGCAGCAGGCCCTTCGGCGCGCCGCCGCCCTGGGCGGGTACCACGGGCTCCTGACCTGCCTGGTCGTGTGCTGCCTGCGCTGCCTGTCCGGTCGCTCCTGTGTGTCGGTGGGTCTCCGGCACGGCCTCGTGGGACATGGCGGCCTCCTCGGCCCTGGCCCTTCCAGGGCGGAAGGGGGCGGTGGACGCCCCGGCGGGACGCCGGCGGCGCGCGGGCCGGGCGGTCCGGCTCCGTCCGAGCCAACGATCTCCGTCCGGGCTGGTCACTGGCGGGCCCGGGGGTGGACCGTCCGGTTGACGGAGATTCACCCTGCCGGGGCGGGAAGTGCAGGATGGGAGGTATGGACCTCCGCATTTTCACCGAGCCCCAGCAGGGTGCGAGCTACGACACCCTCCTGACCGTCGCCAAGGCCACCGAGGACCTGGGCTTCGACGCGTTCTTCCGCTCCGACCACTACGTGCGCATGGGATCTGCCGACGGCCTGCCCGGCCCCACCGACGCCTGGATCACCCTCGCGGGCCTGGCCCGGGAGACCAAGCGGATCCGCCTCGGCACGCTGATGACGGCAGGAACCTTCCGGCTGCCCGGAGTCCTCGCCATCCAGGTGGCCCAGGTCGACCAGATGTCCGGCGGCCGCATCGAACTGGGCCTCGGCGCGGGCTGGTTCGAGCAGGAGCACAAGGCGTACGGGATCCCCTTCCCGGCGGACCGGATGTCCCGCCTGGAGGAGCAGCTGGCCATCGTCACCGGCCTGTGGGCCACCGAGGCCGGCGCCACCTTCGACTACGCGGGCAAGCACTACCAGGTGGAGAACTCGCCCGCGCTCCCCAAGCCCGCCCAGGCCAAGGTCCCCGTCCTCATCGGCGGCCACGGAGCCAAGCGCACCCCGCGGCTCGCCGCCCGGTACGCCGACGAGTTCAACATGCCCTTCGCGTCGATCGCCGACAGCGAGCGGCAGTTCGCCCGGGTCCGGGAGGCCGCCGAAGAAGCCGGCCGCAAGGCCGACGACCTCCGCTACTCCAACGCCCTCGTCGTCTGCGTGGGCAAGGACGACGCCGAGGTGGCCCGCCGGGCCGCCGCCATCGGCCGTGACGTCGACGAGCTCAAGGCCAACGGCCTGGCCGGCTCCCCGGCCGAGGTCGTGGAGAAGATCGGCGCCTACGGCGCCGCCGGCTCCTCCCGCGTCTACCTCCAGCTGCTCGACCTCGACGACCTGGACCACCTGGAGCTGATCTCCGCCCAGGTGCTCTCCCAGCTCCGCTAGGAAGGCGGCGACCCATGCGCGCGTCCGGCCCGCTCGGCGAAGCCCTGGCCCGCGGGGCCGTGCTCCTGGACGGCGGGCTCAGCAACCAGCTCGCCGCCCAGGGCTGCGACCTGTCCGGCGACCTCTGGTCGGGCCGGGTGCTCGCCGAGCACCCGGAGCAGGTGGCGGCCGCCCACACGGCGTACGCCCGGGCCGGCGCCGAGGTACTGATCACCGCCAGTTACCAGGTCGGCTACGAGGCCTTCGCCGCCCACGGCCACGACCGCGCCGAGACCACCGCCCTGCTGCGGCAGAGCGTGCGCCTGGCCGCCCGGGCGGCCGAGGCCGCCGGCCACGAGGTGTGGGTGGCCGCCTCCGTGGGCCCGTACGGAGCGGTCCTCGCGGACGGCTCCGAGTACCGCGGCCGGTACGGGCTGAGCGTGCGCGAGCTCGCCGCCTTCCACCGCCCCCGCATCGAGGCCCTGCTCGCCGCCGGCCCCGACGTCCTGGCCGTGGAGACCGTCCCCGACAGCGACGAGGCCGAGGCGCTGCTCAGCGTCCTCGCCGAGACCGGCGCACCCGCCTGGCTCTCGTACACGGTGGCCGCCGGCCGCACGCGGGCCGGACAGCCCCTCGGCGAGGCCTTCGCCCTCGCCGCCGCCTCTCCGGGGGTCATCGCGGTCGGCGTCAACTGCTGCGACCCGGCCGATGTCCTGCCCGCGCTGGAGGCGGCGGCCGGCGAGACCGCCAAACCCCTCGTGGCCTACCCCAACGACGGCTCGGTCTGGGACGCGGCCACCCGCACCTGGCGCGCCCCCGGCACCCCCGTCCCCTGGCCCACGCGGGCCTGGTACACCACCGGCGCCCGCCTCATCGGCGGCTGCTGCCGCATCGGCCCGGCCCGGATCGCCGACCTGGCCCGGACCCTCCGCGCCGGCTGACGGTCACAGCCGCCCCGATGTGCCGGAGCACGGGGACGAGGCGTGTCACGGCGTGGGGAAAATCCCTGGTCGGCGGGGAGGGCCACGGACGATACTCGGTCATGTGTTCCTGACGATCTCCACCACCGGTTCCCCCGAACGACCCGCCACCGACCTGGGCTATCTGCTGCACAAGCATCCCGGCAAGACGCAGGCGTTCTCCACCTCTCACGGCACCGCTCACGTGTTCTACCCCGAGGCCTCGGTCCAGCGGTGCACGGCGGCCCTGCTGCTGGAGGTGGACCCCGTCGCGCTCGTGCGGCGCGGCCGGGGCAAGGGCCGGGGCGGGGCGCCGGACGCCGCGCTCGCGCAGTACGTGAACGACCGGCCGTACGCCGCGTCCTCGCTGCTCGCCGTCGCGCTCAGCGGAGTGTTCCGCACCGCCCTCAAGGGACAGTGCACCGCCCGCCCCGAGCTGCCGGAGCAGGCCCGCCCGCTGCGCGTCGAGATCCCCGTGCTGCCCGCCCGCGGCGGGGCCGCGCTCGTGCACCGGCTGTTCGGCCCGCTCGGCTGGGACCTCGTGGAGGCCGAGCCCGTACCGCTCGACGAGCAGTTCCCCGAGTGGGGCGACTCCCGCTACGTACGGCTCGTCCTGGAGGGCGAGCTGCGCCTCGCCGACGCCCTGCGCCAGCTCTACGTGCTGCTGCCGGTGCTCGACGACGCCAAGCACTACTGGATCTCCCCGGACGAGGTCGACAAGCTGCTGCGCGCCGGAGACGGCTGGCTCGCCGCGCACCCCGAGAACGGGCTGATCACCTCCCGCTACCTGGCCCGCCACAAGCGGCTGACCCAGGACGCCATCGAGCGCCTGGAGCTGGTCCGCCTCGCCGAGGCCGACGGCAGCGAGGTCGAGGAGCTCGACAACGCGGTGGACGAGACCCGCGACACCGAGGAGCGGCCCGTGCCGCTCGCCGTGCAGCGGCGCGAGGCCATCCTCGCCGCCCTGCGGGGCGCCGGCGCCCAGCGGGTGCTGGACCTCGGCTGCGGCCAGGGGCAGTTGCTCCAGGCGCTGCTCGGGGACCCGGCGTACTCCGAGATCGTCGGCATGGACGTGTCCGTGCGGGCCCTGCAGATCGCGGCCCGGCGGCTGCGGCTGGACCGGATGGGCGAGCGGCAGAGCGCGCGCCTGAAGCTCCTCCAGGGTTCGCTCGCCTATACCGACAAGCGGCTGGCCGGCTACGACGCGGCCGTGCTCAGCGAGGTCATCGAGCACCTGGACCCGGAGCGGCTGCCCGCGCTGGAGTACGCGGTCTTCGGCTCGGCCCGCCCCCGCACGGTCCTCGTCACCACCCCCAACGTCGAGTACAACGTGCGCTGGGAGACCCTGCCCGCCGGGCACGTCCGCCACGGCGACCACCGCTTCGAGTGGAACCGCGAGGAGTTCCGCGCCTGGGCCGGCGAGGTCGCGCGGCGCCACGGCTACGGCGTCCGCTACGTGCCCGTCGGCGACGACGACCCCGAGGTCGGACCGCCGACCCAGATGGCCGTCTTCACCCAGCACGACACCACCGACACGATCCGCACCACCGACACCCCGAAGGAGGGCGAGGCAGCATGACCAGCACCGAGACCCCCCGTACGCGCACACTTCCCGTCACCGACCTGTCCCTCGTCGTCCTGATCGGGGCCACCGGATCGGGCAAGTCCACCTTCGCCCGCAAGCACTTCAAGGCCACCGAGGTCATCTCCTCCGACTACTGCCGGGGCCTGGTCTGCGACGACGAGAACGACCAGAGCGCCAGCCGCGACGCCTTCGACGTCCTGCACTACATCGCGGGCAAGCGCCTCGCCGCCGGCCGCCTCACCGTCGTCGACGCCACCAGCGTCCAGGCCGACGCCCGCCGCGGGCTGGTCCAGCTCGCCCGCGAGCACGACGTGCTGCCGATCGCCATCGTCCTGGACATGCCCGAGGAGGTCTGCGCCGAACGCAACGCCGCCCGCCCCGACCGGGCCGGCCTGCCCCGTGCGGTCATCCAGCGGCACCGCCGGGACCTGCGGCGCTCGCTGCGCGGTCTGGAGCGCGAGGGCTTCCGCAAGGTCCACGTCCTGCGCTCCGTCGAGGAGGCCGAGACCGCCGAGGTGGTCCTGGAGAAGCGGTTCAACGACCTCACCCACCTCACCGGCCCCTTCGACATCGTCGGTGACATCCACGGCTGTTCCTCCGAGCTGGAGACCCTGCTCGCCAAGCTCGGCTACGAGGACGGGGTCCACCCCGAGGGCCGCACCGCCGTCTTCGTCGGCGACCTCGTCGACCGCGGCCCGGACAGCCCCGGCGTGCTGCGCCGCGTCATGGGCATGGTGAAGTCCGGCAACGCCCTGTGCGTGCCCGGGAACCACGAGAACAAGCTCGGCCGTTACCTGAAGGGCTCCAAGGTCCAGCGGACCCACGGTCTCGCCGAGACCATCGAGCAGCTGGAGGGGGAGCCGGAGGAGTTCGTCCAGGAGGTACGGGAGTTCATCCGCGGCCTCGTCAGCCACTACGTCCTCGACGGCGGCAAGCTGGTGGTCTGCCACGCCGGGCTGCCCGAGAAGTACCACGGCCGCACCTCCGGCCGGGTCCGCTCGCACGCCCTCTACGGGGAAACCACCGGCGAGACCGACGAGTTCGGCCTGCCCGTGCGCTACCCGTGGGCCGAGGACTACCGGGGCAAGGCCGTCGTGGTCTACGGCCACACCCCGGTCCCCGACACCGCCTGGATCAACAACACCATCTGCCTCGACACCGGCGCCGTCTTCGGCGGCCGGATGACCGCCCTGCGCTGGCCCGAGCGCGAACTGGTCGACGTACCGGCCGAGAAGGTCTGGTACGAGCCGGTCAAGCCGCTCGTCGCCGAGGCGCCGGGCGGGCCATGGGGGTCCCCCCGGACGGAGTCCGGGGGTGGCCGCCCGCTCGACCTGGCGGACGTGCACGGCCGCCGGGTCGTGGAGACCCGGCACCTGGGCAACGTGAACGTGCGCGAGGAGAACGCGGCGGCGGCCCTGGAAGTCATGAGCCGCTTCGCGGTGGACCCCCGCCTCGTCCCGTACCTGCCGCCGACCATGGCGCCCACCGCCACCTCCCGCGAGGAGGGCTACCTGGAGCACCCGGCCGAGGCCTTCGCGCAGTACCGCGCGGACGGCATCGCCCAGGTGGTGTGCGAGGAGAAGCACATGGGCTCCCGCGCCACCGTCCTCGTCTGCAAGGACGCGGACGCGGCCCGGACCCGCTTCGGGGTGGACGGTCCGACCGGCTCCGTCTACACCCGCACCGGGCGGCCCTTCTTCAAGGATCCGGAGGTCACCGAGGAGGTCCTCACCCGGCTGCGCTCGGCCGTCGCCGACGCGGGCCTCTGGGAGGAGCTCGACACCGACTGGCTGCTGCTCGACGGCGAACTCCTGCCCTGGTCCCTGAAGTCCGCCGGCCTGCTGCGCAACCAGTACGCCGCCGTCGGCGCGGCCTCCGGCGCCGTCTTCCCGGGTGCCATCGCCGCCCTGGAGGCGGCCACCGCCCGGGGCGTTGACACCGGCGAGCTGCTGGAGCGCCAGCGCGGCCGGGCCGCCGACGCGGCCGCCTTCACCGACTCCTACCGGCGCTACTGCTGGACCACCGACGGCCTGGACGGCGTACGGTTCGCACCGTTCCAGCTGCTGGCGGTGGCCGGGCGGTCGCTGGCCGCGGTGCCCCACGACGAGCAGCTGTTCTGGCTGGACCGCCTGGTCGCCGCCGACGAGGCGGCCGGTACCGGACTGCTGCGGCGCACCGGCCGGATCCTCGTGGACACCGCGGACGAGGATTCCGTACGGGCCGGCACGGACTGGTGGCTGGAGCTGACGGCCGCCGGCGGCGAGGGCATGGTCGTCAAGCCGCTCCAGGCGTACGCCAGGGATGGCAAGGGCCGGCTGGTCCAGCCCGGGGTCAAGGTGCGCGGGCGGGAGTACCTGCGGATCATCTACGGCCCGGAGTACACCCGTCCGGACCACCTGGAGCGGCTGCGCGAGCGGTTCCTCGGGCACAAGCGCTCGCTCGCCCTGCGCGAGTACGCGCTCGGACTGGAGGCGCTGGACCGGCTGGCGGCAGACGAGCCGCTGTGGCGGGTCCACGAGGCGGTCTTCGCGGTGCTGGCGCTGGAGTCGGAGCCGGTCGACCCGCGCCTGTGAGCCGGCACCGCCGCGCGAGGGGGCCGCGTCAGCACGGCCCGTAAAGGGGTGGCCCCCGTACGGCCTCGAATTAGGTCGTATGGGGGAACTTTCGGGGAGAACTCCGGGAAAACCACCGGCGGGATCGTTCATCCAGGGCAGCGGAATGTCCGCGACCCTGGAAGGACGGAACGTCACCTATGAAGATGACCGCGCGCGGAAGCATTGCGGCGCTCATGACCTGTATGGCTGCGGCCGGAGCGGCCACCCCGGCCATGGCCCAGTCGGTGCCGGTCGATGTCCCGCTCGACGCCGTGAAGACCACGCTGGGCGTGGACACCCCGCGCGTGGGCACGGGCGTGCCGATGCCGGTCGTGGGAGCGCCCGAGTCGCCCCGCTTCCACAAGGGGAACATGCTTCCGACCCCACTGCTCCCGTCGCTCCCGATCGGCACCGAGCTCGGCAGCACCCTCGTCACCTCCCCGGTGCCGAACCTGCTGGGCAAGCCGGAGACGGACGGCGAGGGTTCCGTCGAGGCGCCGGCCACCGACCTGCTCGCCCGGACCCCCGGCCTGGTCGCCGGCGGTCTGCTGACGATGCCGGACGCCTCCAACTCCGGTGTGCCGAACGTGAGCACGCCCGAACTGGGCCTGACCACCCCGGAACTCACCGGGGCCCCCTCGGCGCTTCTCGGCCTCACCACCCCCCGCTGAGCGGACGCCACGTCAAAAAGCCGTTCGGTCTGGGAATGTGTACGGCATGGGATTCCATGTCGACTCCGAGACCGGGCGGCTTCGCCGCGTCATCCTCCACCGGCCCGACCTGGAGCTGAAGCGGCTCACACCGAGCAACAAGGACGCACTCCTCTTCGACGACGTGCTGTGGGTGCGCCGGGCCCGCCAGGAGCACGACGGCTTCGCGGACGTGCTGCGGGACCGGGGCGTGGAGGTCCACCTCTTCGGTGACCTCCTGTGCGAGGCCCTCGACATCCCGGAGGCGAGACACCTCGTACTGGACCGGGTCTTCGACGAGAAGGAGTACGGGCCGCTCGCCACCGACCACCTGCGGTCGGTCTTCGACGGGCTGACCTCGGCCGAGCTGGCGGAGGCCCTGGTCGGCGGGATGACCAAGCGGGAGTTCCTGGAGCGGCACGCCGAGCCGGTGTCGGTGCGCTTCCACGCGCTGGACCTGGACGGCTTCCTGCTGGGCCCGCTGCCCAACCACCTCTTCACCCGGGACACCTCCGCCTGGATCTACGACGGGGTGTCCATCAACGCGATGCGCTGGCCCGCCCGGCAGCGCGAGACGGTCCACTTCGAGGCGATCTACAAGCACCACCCGCTCTTCACCACCTCCGGCGCCTTCCACTACTGGTCGCAGGGGCAGGCGGACTACCCGTCGACGATCGAGGGCGGGGACGTCCTGGTCATCGGCAACGGGGCGGTGCTGATCGGGATGAGCGAGCGGACCACCCCGCAGGCGGTGGAGATGCTGGCGCGCGGCCTGTTCGCGGCCGGTTCGGCGACGTCCATCGTGGCGCTGGACATGCCCAAGTCGCGAGCCTTCATGCACCTGGACACGGTGATGACGATGGTCGACGGAGATACGTTCACTCAGTACGCCGGGCTCGGGATGCTCCCCTCCTACACGATCGAGCCGGGCGGCGGGCCGCAGGAGCTGAAGGTCACCGACCACCCCGAGGACCACATGCACCGGGCGATCGCGGGGGCGCTCGGCCTGGATTCGATCCGGGTGCTGACCGCGACGCAGGACGTGCACTCGGCGGAGCGCGAGCAGTGGGACGACGGGTGCAACGTGCTGGCCGTGGAACCGGGGGTGGTGGTCGCCTACGAGCGGAACGTGACGACCAACACGCACCTGCGCAAGATGGGCATCGAGGTGATCGAGATCCCGGGCAGCGAGCTGGGGCGGGGCCGGGGCGGGCCGCGCTGCATGAGCTGTCCCGTCGAGCGGGACGCGGTCTGAGGAGAGTCGCGCCCGGGGTCCGAGGCGGCCGCGCCTGGGGGAGGGCTTCCGGGCCCGGGGAAAGGTCCCGGGCCCGGTCTGTATATCAATACAGAGGATCGTATAGACTTCCAACATCCCCTGTCACCGTGACGCTGGAGCGACCCCATGGCCACCGACCTCGCCGGCCGCAGTTTTCTCAAGGAGCTGGACTTCACGGCCGCCGAGTTCCGCGGTCTGATCGAGCTCGCCGCCGACCTGAAGGCCGCCAAGAAGGCCGGGGCCGAGCAGCGCATGCTCCAGGGCCGGAACATCGCGCTGATCTTCGAGAAGACCTCCACCCGGACCCGCTGCGCCTTCGAGGTCGCCGCTGCGGACCAGGGTGCGCACACCACCTACCTCGACCCCGCCGGCTCCCAGATGGGCCACAAGGAGTCGGTCAAGGACACCGCCCGGGTGCTCGGCCGGATGTTCGACGGGATCGAGTACCGGGGGGACAGCCAGCAGGCCGTCGAGGAGCTCGCCGCCCACTCGGGCGTCCCCGTCTTCAACGGCCTCACCGACGACTGGCATCCGACCCAGATGCTGGCCGACCTGCTCACCATGACCGAGCACAGCACCAAGCCGCTGAACCGCATCGCCTTCGCCTACCTCGGCGACGCCCGCTTCAACATGGGCAACTCCTACCTCGTGACCGGAGCGCTGCTGGGCATGGACGTGCGGATCGTCGCGCCCCGGTCCTACTGGCCCGCCGAGCCGGTGGTGGCCGCGGCGCGGGAGCTCGCGGCGGAGAGCGGGGCCCGGCTCACCCTGACCGAGGAGGTCGCCGAGGGGGTCGCCGGGGCGGACTTCGTCGTGACCGACATCTGGGTGTCCATGGGGGAGCCCAAGGAGGTCTGGGACGAGCGGATCGCGGCCCTGTCCCCGTACGCGGTGACCATGGACGTGCTGCGCGCCACCGGGAACCCGGACGTGAAGTTCATGCACTGCCTGCCGGCCTTCCACGACCTCGGCACCAAGGTGGCCCGGGAGATCCACGAGCGGCACGGGCTCGACTCCCTGGAGGTGACGGACGAGGTGTTCGAGTCGGAGCACTCCATCGTCTTCGACGAGGCCGAGAACCGGCTGCACACCATCAAGGCCGTGCTCGTCGCCACCCTCGGCCGGCCCGGCCGGTCCCACCTGGGTGACGCATAGTCATACGCCGCGTCAGGCGCCGGCGGGGCCGGTCCGGGGCCCGGCCGGGTGGCGAGCGTTGAGCTCCCGGATTCAACGATACGAAGTCGAATTCTCATTCCGTCGGACATTCGGCGGCGCACATATGTCGTGCTTCTGTGACGGCAGTCACGATCTGGTGATACCTTCGGTGACGTGAGCCCCTTCACCGGTTCCACACCAGCGACCGAACGGTGGCACCACCTCCGGGTCACCCGGCAGGACGGCGTCGCCACCGTCACCTTCGACCGCCCCGAGAAGCTGAACGCGCTCACCTTCGGCGCCTACGCCGACCTGCGCGATCTGCTCGGCGAACTGTCCCGCGAGCGCTCCGTACGCGCCCTCGTGCTCGGCGGCGAGGGGCGCGGCTTCTGCTCCGGCGGGGACGTCGACGAGATCATCGGCGCCACCCTCGCCATGGACACCGCCCAGCTCCTCGACTTCAACCGGATGACCGGCCAGGTGGTGCGCGCCATCCGCGAATGCCCCTTCCCGGTGATCGCCGCCGTGCACGGGGTGGCCGCCGGGGCCGGAGCCGTCCTCGCGCTCGCCGCCGACTTCCGGATCGCCGATCCCACCGCCCGCTTCGCCTTCCTCTTCACCCGCGTCGGCCTCTCCGGCGGCGACATGGGCGCGGCCTACCTGCTCCCCCGGGTCGTCGGCCTCGGCCACGCCACCCGCCTGCTGATGCTCGGAGAGCCCGTCCACGCGCCGGAGGCCGAGCGGATCGGCCTCCTCAGCGAGCTCACCGAGGAGGGCAAGGCCCACGTACGGGCCGCCGAACTCGCCGCACGCCTGGCCGCGGGCCCCGCCCTCGCCCACGCGCAGACCAAGGCCCTGCTCACCGCCGAGCTCGACATGCCGCTGGCCGCGTCCGTCGAACTGGACGCCAACACGCAGGCCCTGCTGATGCACGGCCAGGACTACGCGGAGTTCCACGCGGCCTTCACCGGGAAGCGGCCGCCGGAGTGGAAGGGCAGGTAGTCACATGGCTCCTGGTGCCATGCGGGTCGCCGTCGTCGGCGGGGGACCGGGAGGGCTGTACGCCGCCGCGCTGCTGGCCCGCCAGGGCCACACGGTGGAGGTCTGGGAACGCAACGCCCCGGACGACACCTTCGGCTTCGGCGTGGTGCTCTCCGACGAGACCCTCGGCGGCATCGAGCGGGCCGACACCGTCGTCCACACGGCCCTGAGCGCGGAGTTCGTGCGCTGGGACGACGTGGACATCGTGCACCGCGGCCGGCTGCTGACCTCCGGCGGCCACGGCTTCGCGGCCATCGGGCGGCGCCGGCTGCTGGAGATCCTGCACGAGCGCTGCGCGGGCCTCGGCGTCCGCCTCCGCTTCCGCTCCGAGGCCCCGGCGTCCGCCGAGCTCGCGGCCTCGTACGACCTGGTGGTCGCGGCCGACGGGGTGCACAGCGCGATCCGCGAGGCCGGCGCCGCGCACTACGGGCCGGCACTGACCGGCGGACGCTGCCGCTACATCTGGCTCGCCGCCGACTTCGCCTTCGACGCCTTCCGCTTCGAGATCGCGGAGACCGAGCACGGGGTCATGCAGCTGCACGCCTACCCGTACGCGGCCGACGCCTCCACGGTGATCGTGGAGATGCGCGACGAGGTGTGGCGGGCGGCCGGCTTCGACCTGTGCGACGAGGACGAGTCGGCGGCCCGCTGCGCCAAGATCTTCAGCGAGGCCCTGCGCGGGCGCACGCTGCACGGCAACCGATCCGCGTGGACGCAGTTCCGCACCGTCGTCAACGAGCGCTGGTCGCACGGCAACACGGTGCTGCTCGGCGACGCGGCGCACACCGCCCACTTCTCCATCGGCTCGGGGACCAAACTGGCCGTGGAGGACGCCCTCGCGCTCGCCGAGGCCGTGGGCGCCCTGCCGGGCGACGTCCCGGCCGCCCTCGCCGCCTACGAGAGCGCCCGCCGCCCGGCGGTCGCCAGCACCCAGCGGGCGGCGGCCGCGAGCCGGCACTGGTTCGAGGAGATCGCCGGATACGTCGACCAGCCCGCCCGGCAGTTCGCCTTCAACCTGCTCACCCGCAGCCGCCGGGTCACGCACGACAACCTGCGGATGCGCGACGCACGGTTCACGCGGGCCGTGGAAGGGGACTTCGGTTGCCCGGACGGCACACCCGCGATGTTCACGCCCTTCACCCTGCGGGGCCTGACCCTGCGCAACCGGGTCGTCGTCTCACCGATGGACATGTACTCGGCCACGGACGGGCTGCCGGGCGACTTCCACCTCGTCCACCTCGGCGGGCGGGCCCTCGGCGGGGCGGGGCTGGTGATGACGGAGATGGTCTGCGTGTCCGCCGAGGGCCGCATCACCCCCGGCTGCACCGGCCTCTACACCCAGGAGCAGGCGGCCGCCTGGAAGCGGATCGCCGACTTCGTCCACACCTCGGCGCCCGGAACCGCCCTCGGCGTCCAGCTCGGGCACGCCGGCCGCAAGGGCTCGACCCGGGTGATGTGGGAGGGCATGGACGACCCCCTGCCCGAGGGCAACTGGCCGCTGGTGGCCGCCTCGGCGCTGCCCTACCGGCCGGGCGTCTCGGCACTGCCGCGCACCCTCGGGCGCGCCGACCTGGCGGCGCTGCGCTCCGATTTCGCGGCCGCCGCCGTCCGCGCCGCCGACGCCGGATTCGACCTGCTCGAACTGCACTGCGCCCACGGCTACCTGCTCTCAGGCTTCCTGTCCCCCCTGACCAACCACCGCGACGACGAGTACGGCGGCTCCCTGGAGAACCGGCTGCGTTTCCCGCTGGAGGTCTTCGACGCGGTCCGCGCCGTGTGGCCCGCCGACCGCCCGATGACGGTCCGCCTCTCGGCCACCGACTGGG
This sequence comes from Streptomyces sp. NPDC040545, assembly GCF_055595065.1. NCBI lineage: Bacteria > Bacillati > Actinomycetota > Actinomycetes > Kitasatosporales > Streptomycetaceae > Streptomyces > Streptomyces sp. NPDC040545. Next base: position 152,052 of record NZ_JBVIWA010000005.1, on the reverse strand, counting down.
CGCCCGGGGGCACCTCGCCCGAGGAGGCGGTACGGATCGCGGCCGCCTTCGCCGCCCGCGGCGCGGACGCCATCGACGTATCGACGGGCCAGGTGGTCGCGGACGAGGCCCCCGAGTACGGGCGCTCGTACCAGACCCCGTACGCCGACCGGATCCGCAACGCGCTCGGCGTCCCGGTCATCGCGGTCGGTGCCATCTCCTCCTGGGACGACGTGAACTCCCTGCTGCTGGCCGGCCGCGCCGACCTCTGCGCCCTCGGACGCCCCCACCTCTACGACCCCCACTGGACCCTGCACGCGGCCGCCGAGCAGTCCTACGAGGGCCCGGCCGCGCCCTGGCCCGCCCCCTACCGCGCCGGCAGCCGGCCTCCGCCTACCGGTCGGGGCTGAGGCACTCGTGGCACGTTCTCACGTCGGCACGACCTCCGCCCGGTCCTCGACCGGGGTGTAACCCAGGCGCAGGTAGACGCCGTTGCTGGTGGGATTGGCCAGGTCCGTGAAGAGGAGGACCTCGGTGGCGCCGGCCGCGTACGCCGCTTCGCTCACCGCGTGCGTGACCCCGGCGGCGTAGCCGCGGCCGCGGTGCTCGGGCGGGGTGTAGACGGGGCCGACGCGGGAGACCCGGCCGATCGGGCGGGAGAAGCCGGCCAGCGAGACGGGATTCCCGGCGTGCTCCCACAGCCGGAGCCCGCCGTAGGAGATCCGGTCGCGCAGCGCGTCTTCGGAGGAACGGCCCGGAACACCCGCCTCCGCCCGGAAGGCCGTGATCCACTCCAGCAGCAGCGGGAGGTCCGCCCCGGTGGCGGGCCGGGCCCGCCCGGCCGGGGCGGGATCCGGGACGACCAGGCCGGCCAGCCGGTACAGGCGCAGCTCCTCGGCGATCCGGGTGGGCCGCCCCCAGGCCTCGGCCAGTGCTTCCGCGTCCGGGCGGCGGGCGTTGAACCCGTGCGCCCCGGCGAGCAGCGGTTCGCCGGCGAGCGCGGCCCCGAGTGCCCGGACCGCCTCGCCGGGCAGCACGCCGAGCACGGCCGGGAACGGCGGGGTGCACAGCAGGCCGCCGGCGACGGCGCCGTCGGGCCCCGTCCACCAGCCGAAGAACGGGGTGCCGTCGCCGTAGGCCCCGGCCCCGCGGCGCCACAGCCCGTCGGTCACGGTCAGCAGAAGGGTGTTGGAGACGGGCTGCGCGGCCGTGGCCGGGCCCGCCGCGGCCAGATAGGCCGTCAGGTCGGTGCTGAAGGTCCAGGTCATGGCCCATCGTGGCGCGGCGCACGGCGCGTCCGCACCCGGATTTCTCACGCGGGCAGCCACCCCGGCCACCACGGCGGCACGTTGTCCGGCCCGCACAGCCCCGAATCCCCCGGATACCCGCCTGGGGTGCCCTCGACGGCGAAGAACCAGATCACCAGCACCGCCAGCACGAGCACCACCGCCACCATCCGCAGCAGCGGGTGCCTGCGCCGCGTGAGGTTCGCGACCACCACCGCGCACACCGCGAAGCCCACCACCAGGACCGGGAGCAGGAAGGCCATCTCGGCCACGGAACCCGGTTCCCAGGCCGCGTCGCAGTAGGCGCGTGCGCGGGACGCGAGGGCGATCGCCAGGCATCCGGCCGCAGCGCCCAGCAGCCCGGAAGCGACCTTCACGAGGACGCCCGGCCACGTGCGGGTGTCCGGGGCCGGGGCAGGGGCCGGGCCCCCGGGGATGGGTTCGGTTCTGACTCTGTGCGGGGGGCGCTCGGATCTCGTCACAAGATCAGATGACGTATCGGCCGCGGCTACAGTTCCACGAATCCGGCGCCGACGTCCCGCAGCCGCTCGTGCAGCTCGGTGAAGACCGCCGCCGCCCGGTCGCCCGGCCAGTCCGCCGGGAGCAGTTCCCGCGGCAGGCCCGGGTCGGCGTACGGGAGGCGCCGCCAGGTGTCCAGGGCGAGGAGGTAGCCCCGGTAGGCCTCCTCCGGGGTCGGCTCCGGGCCCGTCCGGAGCGCGCGCAGGACGGGTTCGTGCAGGTCGAGGAATTCCTCGTGCTGCTTGGCCAGGGCCGCCAGGTCCCACCAGCGGGCCACCGCCTCGGCGGTCGGGGCGAAACCGAGGTGGGCGCCGCGGAAGAGTTCCACGTACGGGGTCAGGTGCAGCCGCTCCAGGGTGTGCGCGGTCTCCTCGGCCAGCCGGGCCGGGGCGATCCACACGCCCGGCGCCACCGCGCCGAAACCGAGCCGGGCCAGCCGCGAGCGCAGCAGATGCCGCTTGTTCCGCTCCTGCTCCGGGACCGAGAACACCGCCACCAGCCACTCGTCCGACAGCTGCGGGCTGCCGTAGATCCGCCGGTCGCCGTCGTCCAGCAGCTGCCGCGCCTCCTCGGAGAGCCCGTACGCCGCCGAGCCGTCCGCCGCCCGCTCGGGCAGCAGGAAGCCGCGCCGCTTCAGCCGGGACACCGACGAGCGGACCGACGGGGCGTCCACGCCGGCCGCGCCCAGCAGACGGATCAGCGCGGCCACCGGGACCGGGCCCTCGAAGGCCCGTCCGTAGGCTCCGTAGAACGTGACGATCAGGGATCGCGGAGTGTGCTGCTCGACCACGGGTTCACTCTAGTGCTGTGGCCCTTCCCGGCCACCGCACTGGATCCTGTCGGGCGTATCGGGCCGGGTGCCGGGATCGCGCAGGCGGAAGCGCTGCAGTTTGCCCGTCGCGGTACGGGGGAGGGCCGGGAGGAAGACGAAGGAGCGCGGGCACTTGTGCGGGGCCAGTTCCGCCCGCATGAAGGTGCGCAGGACCTCCTCCGTCAGCACCGCGCCGTCGCGGGCCACGGTGTACGCCACCACGATCTGCCCGCGCCGCTCGTCCGGGAGTCCCACCACCGCCGCCTCCACCACGTCCGGGTGGCGCAGCAGGGCTTCCTCCACCTCGGGGCCCGCGATGTTGTAGCCCGCCGAGACGATCATGTCGTCCGCCCGGGCGACGTAGCGGAAGTAGCCCTCCGGATCGCGGACGTAGGTGTCACCGGTCAGGTTCCACCCGCCCTGTACGTACTCCCCCTGCCGGGGATCGGCCAGGTAGCGGCAGCCCACCGGGCCGCGCACGGCCAGCAGCCCGGGCTCGTTGTCCGGGACCGGGCGGCCGGCCCGGTCCACCACCCGGGCCTCCCAGCCCGGGACCACCCGGCCCGTCGTCCCGGGCCGGATGTCCTCGTCGGCGGCGGAGATGAAGATGTGCAGCAGCTCGGTCGCCCCGATGCCGTTGATGATCCGCAGGCCGGTGCGTTCGTACCAGGCCTGCCAGGTGGCGGCGGGCAGGTTCTCCCCGGCCGAGACGCAGCGGCGCAGCGCCGACAGGTCGTACATGCCCACGTCGTACGGGCCCAGCGCGTCCAGCATCGTCCGGTAGGCGGTGGGCGCAGTGAAGAGCACCGTCACCCGGTGCTCCGCGAGCGCGGGCAGCAGCCGGCGCGGCACCGCCTCCTCCAGCAGCAGCGCCGAGGCCCCGGCCCGCAGCGGGAAGACGACCAGTCCGCCGAGGCCGAAGGTGAAGCCGAGCGGCGGGCTGCCCGCGAAGACGTCGTCCGGGCGGGGCCGCAGCACACTGCGGGAGAAGGTGTCGGCGACGGCGAGCAGATCGCGGTGGAAGTGCATGCAGCCCTTGGGCCGCCCGGTGGTCCCGGAGGTGAAGGCGATCAGGGCCACGTCGTCCGCGGAGGTCGGGGCGGCCGGGAAGGGGTCGGGATGCCTTTCGGCCAGCCGGAGCAGGTCCCCCGGGTCCCCGCCCCCGTACACGGTGATCCGCAGCCCCGGCACCTCGGCCTTGACCAGGTCGTCCAGCACGTCCGCATGGCACAGGGCGTGTCCCACCCGGGCCATCGCGCACACCGTGGCCAGCTCCTGCGCGCGCTGCTGGGGCAGGACGGTGACGGCCACCGCGCCCGCCTTCATCACCGCCAGCCAGCAGGCGGCGAGCCAGGGGCCGGTGGGCCCGCGCAGGAGGACCCGGTTGCCGGGGACCACGCCGAGGTCGGCCGTGAGCGTGTGGGCCAGGCGGTCCACGCGCTCGCGCAGACCGCCGTACGTCCACACCTCGCCCGCGGCGCTGCGGAAGGCCGGGCGGTCGGCGCCCGCGGGACCGAACCGGGCGATGGTGGCGTCGAGCAGCTCGGCCCCGCAGTTCAGGCGGTCCGGGTAGGCCAGTTCGGGCAGATCGAAGAGGAGCTCCGGCCAGGTGTCCGCGGGTGGCAGATGGTCACGGGCGAAGGTGTCGGTGTGAGCGGAAGGCTTGAGGTCCAAGGCGGGTCGCCCCCCTTGCAGCGGTCCGGGGTGGGGTGGAGCCGGCCGTGCGGCGGTTCATCCGGCCGTAGCCGGAAGGTCCTTCCAGGAGCGTATCGTGATGGTGACGGCAGTCAACAGGACGCGATAGATGCGGGGATATTCGGATGACCGGATTCGCGCTCGGGGTGGACCAGGAGGAGTGGTGCGGGCAGTTGCGCGCACTGGCGGTGCAACAGCTGCGGCCACTGGCCGAGAAAGGGGAACCGGGGCGGGTCAACCGGCCGCTGCTGGCGGCACTCGGGGAGCTGGGCCTGCTGGAGCGGGTGTTCGCCTCGGGCGCGCTGGAACTGTGCCTGCTGCGGGAATCCCTCGCCTACGGCTGCACGGAGGCCGAGACGGCGCTCGCCCTGCAGGGGCTCGGGGCGTACCCGGTCCTGCGGGCGGGGAGCGAGGAGCAGCGGGAGCGCTGGCTGCCGCTGGTGCGGGCCGGGCGGGCGGTGGCGGCCTTCGCGCTGAGCGAGCCGGGGGCGGGCTCGGACGCGGCGGCGCTGGCGCTGGCGGCGACGCCCGATCCGGCAGCCGGGGCCAGCGGGGCAGGCGGGGCCAACGGGGGCGGCTGGCGGCTCAGCGGTGAGAAGTGCTGGATCTCCAACGCGCCCGAGGCGGATTTCTACACCGTGTTCGCCCGGACGGGTGAGGGGCCGGGCGCGAAGGGCGTCTCGGCCTTCCTGGTCCCGGCCGACCGCCCCGGTCTCTCCGGCGCGCCCCTGGACATGCTCTCCCCGCACCCCATCGGCTCCCTCACCTTCGACGGGGTACCGGTCGGCCCGGGGGACCTGCTCGGCGAACCCGGGCGCGGTTTCCGCGTCGCGATGGACACCCTGAACCTCTTCCGGCCGAGCGTCGGTGCCTTCGCGGTGGGCATGGCCCGGGCCGCGCTGGACGCGACGCTCGCGTACACGGCGGACCGGACCGCGTTCGGCGGCACGCTGAGCGATCTGCAGGCGGTGGCGCACCGGGTGGCCGAGATGGCCACCCGCACGGAGGCGGCCCGGCTGCTGGTGTACGCGGCGGCCGGGGCCTACGACCGGGGGGCCGGGGACGTCCCGCGCCGGGCGGCGATGGCGAAACTGCTGGCCACGGAGACGGCCCAGTACGTGGTCGACCACGCGGTCCAACTGCACGGCGCGGTCGCCCTCCAGCGCGGCCACCTGCTCGAACACCTCTACCGGGAGGTGCGGGCACCGCGGATCTACGAGGGGGCGAGCGAGGTGCAGCGCACGATCATCGCGAAGGAGCTGTACGGGGCGGTGGCGCCGCGATGAGCCTGGAGCGGATCAACCCGGCGGAGCTGTCGCCCGCGACGGGTTTCTCGCACGCGGTCGCGGCGACCGGCACCCGGCTGGTGTTCCTGGCGGGCCAGACCGCCCTGGACGGCGAGGGCAAGGTGGTCGGCGAGAGCCTGCCGGAGCAGTTCGAGGTCGCCCTCGCCAACCTCCTGACGGCCCTCGCCGCGGCCGGCGGCACCCCCGCGGACCTGGCCCGGGTGACGGTGTACGCGGTGGACGTGGCGGCGTACCGGACCCACGCGGCCGAACTGGGCCGCATCTGGCGGCGGTCGGCCGGCCGCGACTATCCGGCGATGGCCGTCATCGGTGTGGTCCGCCTCTGGGACGACCAGGCCCTGGTGGAACTCGACGGCCTGGCGGTCCTTGCGTAACGGCGGCGCCTCCAGCCTTCACGGGTGATCCTGACGTCGGCGTACGGCATGGTGGCGGATGTCCTTCCGGCGCAGGTGGGTGGGGTCCGGGATCAGGCGCGACCGGTGACGTGGCCGCCGTCCACGCGCAGGGCGTGGCCGGTGACGAAGGTGGCGCCCGCGAGGTAGAGCACCGCCTCGGAGATCTCCGCGACCTCGCCGACCCGGTTCAGCAGGGCGAGCCCGCCGAAGGAGTCCACGTCGGATCCCGCGTGCAGCGGGGTGCGGATGATGCCGGGGGAGACGAGGTTCACGCGGATGCCGTCGGCGGCGAGTTCGGCGGCCAGGCTGGTCGTCAGCGCGTGCACCCCGGCCTTGCTGACCACCGGCGCGGAGGACGGGAAACCCGCCAGCGCGTGGTCCACCAGGACGGTGCCGATGTTGACGATGCTGCCGCCCCGGCCCTGCGCGCGCAGCGCCCGTACCACGGCCTGGGTGGTGAGGTAGGTGCCCTTGAGGTTGCCGGTCAGGAAGCCGTCGAGTTCTTCCTCGGTGACCTCGGTGAAGGGCTTGGGGGCGAAGGTGCCCGCGTTGTTGACCAGGACGTCGATGCGGCCGAACCGGTCCAGGGCGGTACGGACGAGGGCCTCACCCGTCGCCGGCTCGGCGATGGCGCCCGCCACCCACGCGATCCGCCCGGGGTGGCCGAGGGCGGCCGCGGCCTTGGCGAGGCGGTCGGCGTCCCGGCCGTTGAGGACGACATTGGCGCCGCTCGCGAGGAAGGCGCGGGCGATGTCCAGGCCGATGCCGCTGGAGGAGCCGGTGACCAGAGCGGTGGTGCTGCCGTCGATGTCCGTGTGCGTGTCGGTCATGGCGCTGTGCCTTTCGTCGGTGTCGTCGGTCGGGGTTCCGACCGGCTGACACCACGAACCTAGGAGCGCCCAACTCATAACACCACGACGAAGATTGGAGCGTGTGATAATCCCTGTTTATGGATGTGGATCTGCGTGACCTGGAGCTCCTGGCCGCCACCGCCGAGGCCGGCTCGCTGACCGCCGCCGCCGAGCGGCTCTACGTGAGCCAGCCCGCCCTCAGCCAGCGGCTCACCCGGCTCGAGGCCCGCCTGGGCATGGCCCTCTTCGACCGCAAGGGCCGCCGCCTGGTCCCCAACGCCGCGGGCCGCCGGCTGCTGGTCGCCGCCCGCCACGTCCTCGGCGAACTGGACTCGGCGGCCCGGGACCTGCGCGAGATCCGTGACGGGCGGGACCGGCGGGTCCGCTTCACCGCGCAGTGCAGTACGACCTTCCCGTGGCTGCCGCCGGTGCTCCGCGCCTTCCGCGAGCGCGCGCCGGACATCGACGTGCGCATCGAGACCGTCGCCGACGACGCGCCGGTCCCGGCCCTGCTCGCCGACCTCGTCGACGTCGCGCTGGTCACCAAGCCGGACCTGCAGATGGACCGGGTGTCGCTGACCAGACTGTTCGAGGACGAGATGGTGGCCGTGGTGCCCGCTGGCCACCCGTGGGCCTCGCGCGCGCACCTGACCGCCCGTGACTTCGACGGCGCCGACCTCGTCCTCTACGACTTCTACGACCAGAAGCGGATCCCGTCGATGCCGCTGCCGATCCCCGTCGGCGCCCGGCCGGCCCGGATCACCACCATGCCGGTGGTGACCGACCTGGTGATCGAGATGGTGGCCGGCGGTCAGGGCGTGACCGTGCTGCCCAACTGGGTGGCCGCCCCCTACGCGGCTTCGCACGGTCTCGCCCTCGTCGGCATCGGCGCGCGGCCGCTGACCCGTACCTGGTTCTGCGCCACCCGCACCGGACCGCGCCCGCCCCACGTGGAGGCCTTCGTCGAGGAGCTGACCGCCCGGCTCACCACCCCGCACAGCGTCTGAGGGGTCTCTAAGGAGTCTCCAGGAGCCGGCCCATCCACTCCTCGATCCCGGCCACGGTGCGCGGCAGCGCACCCGACATCAGGCGTGCGCCGTTGGCCGTGATGACCAGGTCGTCCTCGATGCGGACGCCGATGCCCCGCAGTTCCGCCGGGAGGGTCTCGTCGTCGGGCTGGAGGTAGAGGCCCGGCTCCACCGTCAGGACCTGCCCCTCCTCCAGGACGCCGTCCAGATAGGTCTCCGCCCGGGCCTTCGCGCAGTCGTGCACGTCGAGCCCCAGCATGTGGCCGCTGCTGCACAGCGTGTACCGCCGGTGCAGGTCGCCCTCCGCGTCCTTCAGGACGCCCCACTCCGCCAGACCCTCCGCGATGACCCGCATCCCGGCCCGGTGGAAGTCCCCGAAGCTCGCCCCCGGGCGCAGCGCCGCGATGCCCGCCTCCTGGGCGGCCAGGACCAGCTCGTACACCTGGCGCTGGACGGGGGAGAAGCGGCCCGACAGCGGCAGGGTGCGGGTGATGTCGGCCGTGTAGAGGGTGTCCGTCTCCACGCCCGCGTCCAGGAGCAGCAGTTGCGCCCCGTCCAGCCGGCCGTCGTTGCGGATCCAGTGCAGGGTGCAGGCGTGGGCGCCGGAGGCCGCGATCGTCTCGTACCCGGTGCCGTTGCCCTCCGCCCGGGCGCGCAGGCCGAAGACCCCCTCGATCCACCGCTCCCCGCGCGGATGCGCCAGCGCGCGCGGCAGGGCCCGTACGACGTCCTCGAACCCCGCCGTCGTGTGGTCGACGGCCAGCTGCAGCTGCTCGACCTCCCACGCGTCCTTGACCAGGCGCAGTTCCGAGAGCGCGGAGGCGAGTTCGGCGTCGGAGGCCGCGTCGCGGCCGGCCGGTGAGCCGAGTGCGTCCAGGTGCGCGCAGCGGATGCCGGTGAGGCGCTCGGCCTCCGCGAGGTCCGGCCGGCGGCCCACCCAGAACTCCCCGTACCGGCGGTCCCGGTAGAACTCCCCGTCCCCGTCCGCCCGCGGCGAGCGCGGCCGCAGGTACAGCACGGCTTCGTGGGCGTGCGGGCCCGACGGCTCCATGACCAGCACGTGGCCCGCCTGGTCCTCGCCGGTGAGGCCGGTCAGCCAGGCGTACGCGCTGTGCGGGCGGAAGCGGTGGTCGCAGTCGTTGGAGCGGACCTTCAGCTCCCCGGCCGGGACGATCAGCCGCTCGCCCGGGAAGCGGGCCGAGAGCCGCGCCCGGCGGGCCGGGGTGACGGCGTGGCCGGGGACCCGGCCGGAGCCGGGCAGCGGGGTCGCGGCCCAGTTGCCCGCCATGAACCGGGACAACTCCGGGGACACCGGGCGGTCGTGACTGCCCGTGTTGAGGCGGGCGGACGCGTCGGTCACGAGGACTCCCTCAAGAAAGATGCGAACTGGTGGGCGCACAGGTCTTGTCAGTGCAATTTCACATTACTATGTTACAGCTCACATCGCGGCACGTTAACCCCCGTCAAACGCCGTGTGACGCAGGGCAGTTCACGCACCACCCCCCACCTCACCTCTCCAATCAGGAGTTCCCGGTGCTCAAGCACAGAGCTGTGCGCTCTTCCCTCCTCGCCTCCGCCGTAGCCGTGACCCTCCTCGCCACCGCGGGACAGGCCACCACGCAGGCCGCCGGGTTCACGGCCCCGGCCACCTTCACCGGCGCACAGGCCGCCCCCGCCCCCGGCCCCACGGGGAACCCGTTCGACGAGGTCGACCGCCTGGCCGACGCGAAGGACAACACCCCGGCGCCGGCGCCGGCCCCCGGCGGACAGAACATCGCCGGGCAGGTCCCCGGCGCCGCCACGCCCGCCGCCGCGCCCGCCGACGACCTGCAGAAGCGCGGCAAGGCGGTCGACGCGGCCCCCACCGCGAAGAGCGTCGCCGCGGGCGTCCCCTGCACCCTCGACGGGATCACCGGTCTCAGCCCGGAGCAGTTCGCGGACTTCCTCGGCGACCAGGCCGTCCTCGCCGACGGCTGTCTGCGCGGGCTCATCTGGACCTGGGACGCCCGCCTGGCCCCGGTCATGTCGGACGCGCACGTCCAGGCCGTCTCCCGCCGGATATCCGGCCTGGCCGCCGCCCACGACGGCCGTAACTCCTCCCACCTGGAGGAGATGTTCACGTACCTGCACGCGGTCGCCTACCACGACTACTCGCGCACCGAGATCGACGTCACCGACGCCCCCACTGTCGACGCCATGCGCCGCGCCATCGCCGACTTCGGCGCCGCCGCCCACACCTTCGACGCGACCCCCGGCAACGCCCGCACCCTGCGCGAGGCCCTCTACGCCGGCAGCGCGCCCGGCCTGCGCCAGCACCAGCTCGGCCTCATCAAGAAGGTCCTGGCCACCATGGACCCGGCCCACCCGGCCACCCACCTCGACGCCGGCTGGGCGGGCGCCGCGCTGGCCGCCCTCTCCGTCACCTACCTGGGCGTCTACCCGGGCAACCAGGACGCCGCCTTCCACTCCGCGGTGGCCGCCGACGCCTCCTACCGCGACGCCTTCAAGGCCTTTGCCACCTACACGCACCTCAAGGACACGGGCAACGCCTGGGTGGTGCGCGACGCGCTGAGCGAGTACGCCCGCTTCGGCCAGGTCGAGGGCCTGCGGGACGGGGTCGTCGCCGACCTCGGCGCGATGCTCGGCCCCGTCCGGTCCGCCTTCGGCGACGGCAGCGAGCCGTGGGCCAAGGTCGTCTCCTGGCTCAACTTCTACGAGGCCTGCAAGCCGTACGGGGTGTGCAAGGAGGACATCGAGAAGCAGCTGTTCCCCTACACCTACTCCTACGACAACGGCGCCATCAAGGTCCGCACCGCCCTGGACCGGGCCACCGTCGACCAGCTGTACTACGCGAGCAAGCAGGTGAAGTCCCAGTACCACCGCGTGCTCGGCACCGACCAGCCGCTCGCCGGCGACCCCAACTCCACGCTGAACATCGTGCTCTACGCCTCCCGCGCCGACTACGTGAACTACCACCCGATCCTGACCGGCTACGGCACCAACAACGGCGGCATCTACATCGAGAACGGCGCCACCTTCTACACCTACCAGCGCCGCGTCCCGCAGGACTCCTCCCTCACCCTCGAGGAGCTCTTCCGCCACGAGTACACGCACTACCTCAACGGCCGCTACGCCGTCCCCGGCTTCTTCGGCCAGGGCCCCTGGTACGAGAGCGACCGGACGACCGCCATGGACGAGGGCACGGCCGAGTTCTTCGACGGCGCCACCCGCGACAACGGCATCGCCGTCCGCAAGTCCCTCGTCAAGAGCATCATCAGCGACACGGCCGGCGGCGGCCCCCGCATGAGCGTCGAGCAGCTGCTGAACGCCACCTACGACGGCGACGGCTTCCGCTTCTACAGCTACGCGGGCACCTTCTTCGAGTTCCTGTGGACCCAGAAGCCCACGCTGCTGCGCGAGATGTACACCCACCTGCGGGCCGACGACGTGGCGGCGTACGACGCCTGGCGCTACCGGATGGGGGCGGACACCTACCTCCAGCGCGACTACGACCGCTTCCTGGACGCGCAGATAGCCAAGGTCGACCAGCTCTACGTGCCGAACACCTCCTTCACCCCGAACGACCGGCTGCGCGACGCGGCGCTCGCCTCGGTGAAGTCCACCTTCGCCACGGCCACGTACAACACGCCGGACTGCGTGGAGAACGGCGACCCGGGCAAGCGCCGCTTCACCTGCACCGGCCGGATCACCGCGAACCTGAAGAACTGGCGCAACGACGACCAGAACTTCAAGGACATGTCGGAGACGGTCGACTACTTCATCCTCGACCGGGCGGGCGCGGCCTCCAACAACCTCGCCGACATGAACTGTTCCTTCGGCCCGGTGGAGATCTGGACCAACAAGGTCGCGGGCACCTCCAGCTACAGCTGTGAGGGCCCCCTCCGCAGCTGACCGGCGCCCGCCCGGCACCGGACCGGTCCCGCATCCGAGGGGGGTGCGGGACCGGTCCGGGCATCTGGGCAGGCTCTAAAGAATGTGACATATTACTGCCGTGCTCAAGAGACACTCCCTGGACGCCGTGATCATCGGCGCCGGCGTCGTCGGGGCGGCCTGCGCCTACTACGCGGCCCGCGCCGGACTCTCCGTGGCCGTGGTCGACCGGGGCCCCGTGGCGGGCGGCACCACCGGTGCCGGCGAAGGCAACCTGCTCGTCTCCGACAAGGAGGCGGGACCCGAACTCGACCTCGCCCTGCTGTCCACCCGCCTGTGGACCGAACTCGCCGCGGTCCTCCCGCCGGACATCGAGTACGAGCCCAAGGGCGGGCTCGTCGTCGCCCCCGACGAGCGGACCGTGAAGGCCCTGCGGCACTTCGCGGAGGGGCAGCGCGCGGCCGGCGTCGACGCGGCCGAGGTGGCGGCGGACGCCCTGCGCGACCTGGAGCCGCACCTGGCCCCCGGCCTGGCGGGCGGCTTCCACTACCCGCAGGACGCCCAGGTCCAGCCCGCCCAGGCGGCGGCCCGGCTCCTGGCCGCGGCGCGCGCACCGGGTGCGGCCGGAGCCCCGGCCGCCGAGGTGTACCTCGGCGAGGAGGTGACGGAGATCCTGCTGGACCGGGGCGCCGTACGCGGGGTGCGCACGCGGCGCCGCGAACTCCTGGCCCCGGCCGTGGTGAACGCGGCCGGCACCTGGGGCGGTCACATCGCCTCGCTGGCCGGGGTCACCCTGCCCGTCCTCCCGCGCCGCGGCTTCGTCCTGGTCACCGAACCCCTGCCGAGGGTGGTCCGGCACAAGGTCTACGCCGCCGACTACATCGCGGACGTCGCCAGCGGCTCCGCCGCCCTGCAGTCCTCGGCGGTGGTCGAAGGCACCCCGTCCGGCCCGGTCCTGATCGGCGCCACCCGGGAGCGGGTCGGCTTCGACCGCACCCTCTCGACGGAGGCACTGCGCCGCCTGGCCGCCCAGGCCGCGGCGCTCTTCCCCGTCCTGGCCGACGTCCGGGTGATGCGGGCCTACCACGGCTTCCGCCCCTACCTGCCCGACCACCTCCCGGCGATCGGCCCCGACCCGCGGCGCCCCGGGCTGCTGCACGCATGCGGTCACGAGGGCGCGGGCATCGGCCTGGCGCCCGCCACCGGAGCACTGATCGCCGCCGCCCTGGCGGGGGCCGAACCACCGCTCCCCGCACACCCGTTCCGCCCGGACCGCTTCGCCGCGGACCCGGCCGCCACCGACACCCCCGAGGAGCAGCACTGATGCGCAGCCCCCGCTCGCTGGTCGGCGGCAGCCCGGCAGCCGCGCACGCGATCACCTTCGACGGCCGGGAACTGCCCGCCCTGCCCGGCCAGAGCATCGCCGCCGTGCTGTGGGGCGCGGGCATCCTCGCCTGGCGGACCACCCGGGAGGGCGGCGCCCCGCGCGGCGCGTTCTGCGGGATCGGCAGCTGCTACGACTGCCTCGTCACCGTCAACGGCCGCTCCAACCAGCGTGCCTGCCTGGTCCCGGCCCGGCCGGGGGACACCGTCACCACCCAGGAGGGAACCGGCCATGCCGACCTCGCCGTCTGAGCCCGCCGGCCGCGCGGGCCGCCCGGATCCCGCAGGCCCGTCGGGTCCTGCCGCCGCGCCGGCGGCGCCCGTCGTGGCGTCCGTTTCCGGGCCCGCGCCGGCCCGTGCCGATCTCGCGATCGTCGGGGCCGGCCCGGCCGGACTGGCCGCGGCCGTCACGGCCGCCCGCCTCGGGCTGCGGGTCACGCTCCTCGACGCGGGTGACCGCCCCGGCGGGCAGTTCTACCGCCACCCCGCCCCGGGCCTGGGCGCGGCCCGCCCCGAGGCGCTCCACCACGGCTGGGCGGAGTTCGCGACCCGCGAAGCCGCCCTGCGCGCCCAAGAGTCGGCCGGCCGGATCACGTACCTCCCGCTCCACCACGTGTGGACGGTCGTCCCGGGCGAGACGGGCGAGACGGGCGAGACGGGCGAGACGGGCGGGGCGGCCGGGGCGCGCCGCGGGCCCGCCGCGCCCGCCACGGAGTGGATCCTGCACGCCGTCGCCGGTCACGCCCCCGAGGAACGGGCCGTCTCCGTCACCGCCCGGGCCGTGCTCATCGCCACCGGCGCCTACGAGCGACAACTGCCCTTCCCCGGCTGGACCCTGCCGGGGGTGGTCGGGGCCGGCGGGGCGCAGGCCATGCTCAAGAGCGGGCTGGTCCTGCCGGGCAAGCGGGTGGTCGTCGCCGGGAGCGGGCCGCTGCTGCTGGCCGTGGCCGGGTCGCTCGCCGCCGCCGGTGCCACTGTGCCCGCCGTGGTGGAGGCCGCCGCGTACACCGCGTACGCGGGCCGGGCCTCGGTCCTGCTGCGCAACCCCGGCAAGCTCGTCGAGGCCGCCGTCCACGGCGGGGCGCTGGCCCGCCACCACGTCCGCCTCCTCACCCGGCACGCCGTCACCGAGGCGCACGGCACCGGCCGGGTCGAGGCCGTCACCGTGGCCCGGCTCGACCGCGACTGGCGACCGCTGCCCGGCACCGCCCGCCGGATCCCCTGCGACGCCCTGGCCGTCGGCCACGGACTGGTGCCCCAGCTGGAGTTGGCCACCAGCCTCGGCTGCGCGACCCGCCCCGGCCCGGACGGCACCGTCGCCCTCGTCCTCGACGACGGGCAGCGGACCTCCGTCCCCGGCATCTGGTCGGCGGGCGAGACCGGCGGTATCGGCGGGGCCCAACTGGCCATGACCGAGGGTGAACTGGCCGCGCACTCCATCGCGGGTACGCCGCCCGGAGCCCGCCTCACCCGCCGCCGAGCCCGGCTGCGCGCCTTCGCCGACGCGATGGCCGCCGCCCACCGCCCCGGCGAAGCGTGGACCGGCTCGCTCCGGGACGACACCGTCGTCTGCCGCTGCGAGGAGGTGCCGGCCGGACGGATCCGCGAGGCCGCAGGCGACCTCGGCGCGCGGGACGCCCGCAGCGTCAAACTCCTCACCCGGGCCGGTATGGGCTGGTGCCAGGGCCGGATGTGCGGCCCGGCCGTGGCGGCCCTGGCCGGGGAGGAGCCCGCGCCCGACCGGCGGCCGCTGTCCTGTCCCGTTCCGCTGCGCCACCTCGCCGAACTTCCGCCCGCCGAGCGCTGATCGGGGCGCCGGGGCCCTTGTGGCCACGCCGCACCCGCTAGTAAAATGTCACACATCACTCTAGGGAGCTCTCACATGACCCACGCGCACACCCCCGCGCCCCGCACCCGCCCCTGGCACGGAATCATGGTCGCCACCGCGCTCCCGCTGCGCGAGGACCTCACCGTCGACCACGACGCATACGCCGAGCACGTGGCCTGGCTGATCGCCAATGGCTGCGACGGCGTGGTCCCCAACGGCTCCCTCGGGGAGTACCAGACGCTCACCGACGAGGAGCGGGCGCGCGTCGTGCGCACCGCCGTCGAAGCGGCGGGCGACGGCGCCCGCGTGATGCCCGGCGTCGCCGCCTACGGCAGCGCCGAGGCCCGCCGCTGGGCCGACCAGGCCGCCGAGGCCGGCGCCGGCTCCGTACTCCTGCTGCCCCCCAACGCCTTCCGGGCCGACGAGGACGCCGTACGCGCCCATTACGCCGAGGTCGCCCGCGCCGGGCTGCCCGTCGTCGCGTACAACAACCCCATCGACACCAAGGTGGACCTGACCCCGGACCTGCTCGCCCGGCTGTACGCCGACGGCTCCATCGTCGCCGTCAAGGAGTTCAGCGGCGACGTGCGCCGCGCCTACGAGATCGCCGAGCTCGCCCCCGGCCTCGACCTGCTCATCGGCGCCGACGACGTCCTCCTCGAACTCGCGCTCGCGGGCGCCGTCGGCTGGATCGCCGGCTACCCCAACGCGCTCCCGAACTCCTGCGCCCGGCTCTACCGGGCCGCCGTCGCCGGCGACCTGGAGACCGCCCTGCCGCTCTACAAGTCCCTGCACTCGCTGCTGCGCTGGGACTCCAAGACCGAGTTCGTCCAGGCCATCAAGCTCTCCATGGACCTGGCCGGGCGCCCCGGCGGCGCCACCCGCCCGCCCCGCTTCCCGCTCACCGGCGAGACCGAGGCCGCCGTCCGCGCCGCCACCGAGAAGGCCCTCGCCGAGGGCCTCAACTAGCCGTCCGGGGGACCGCACATGCGTACGCGCCACGTCTACCACGCGGTGGACTCGCACACCGAGGGCATGCCGACCCGGGTCATCACCGGGGGAGTCGGGGTGATCCCCGGCTCCACCATGGCCGAGAAGCGGCTCCACTTCATCGAACACATGGACCACGTCCGGACCCTGCTCATGTACGAGCCGCGCGGACACTCCGCGATGAGCGGCGCCATCCTGCAGCCCCCGACCCGCCCGGACGCCGACTACGGCGTCCTCTACATCGAGGTGTCGGGCCTGCTCCCCATGTGCGGGCACGGCACCATCGGGGTCGCCACCGTCCTCGTCGAGACCGGCATGGTGCCGGTCGTCGAGCCGGTCACCACCGTCCGGCTCGACACCCCCGCCGGGCTGGTGAGCGTCGACGTCCGGGTCGAGGACGGGGCGGCGACCGCCGTCACCCTCACCAACGTGCCCTCCTTCAGCGTCGGCCTCGACCTCAAGACCGAGGTCCCCGGCTTCGGCACGATCACCTACGACCTGGCCTACGGCGGCAACTTCTACGCCTTCGTCGAACTCGACGCCCTCGGCCTGCCCTTCGACCGCGCCCGCGGCGACGACCTGATCGCCGCCGGACTCGCGGTGATGGACGCGGTCAACGCCGGACCGGACCGGCCCGTCCACCCCGAGAACCCCTCCATCGCCGGGGTCAAGCACGTCTACCTCGCCGCCCCCGGCTCCGACGCCCACCGCTCCCGGCACGCCATGGCCATCCACCCCGGCTGGTTCGACCGCTCGCCCTGCGGTACGGGGACCAGCGCGCGGATGGCCCAGCTGCACGCCCGCGGCCTGCTGGAGCTCGGCACGGACTTCGCCAACGAGTCCTTCATCGGCACCGAGTTCACCGGCCGGCTGGTCGGGGAGACCACCGTCGGCGGCCTCCCGGCCGTGGTCCCCACCGTCACCGGCCGGGCCTGGATCACCGGCACCGCCCAGTACTTCCTCGACCCCACCGACCCCTTCCCCGGAGGGTTCCTCCTTTGAGTCCTCCCCTTCCCTGGAGCAAGGGGATTCCTCACCCTCCAGGGCTGATGTGGGGATTTTCAGCTCACGCTGCCGGGTGGGGCGGCGCCCCACCCGGTCTTGCACGATCAGCACTGACCGGGATGAGACCAGCCCGGACCAGCATCACGTGGGCGGAGTTCTTGTCCCTGGGGGACACGGCTCCGCACACGGTGCAGGCATAGGTTCGTTCTGAGAGAGGCAGTGCGTGCTTGGTTCTCGCCCCGCACTGGGCGCAGTCCATGGTGGTGTGCGCGGGGTGTACCAGGTGCACGGCCCTGCCGTGCTTGCGGCCCATCTCGATCAGCGCCGTCTTGGTGGCGCTGATGGCCGCGTCGGCGGCCTTGCGGGCCATGGTTGTCTTGGCGAGGAACTTGGGGCGGAAGTCCTCCACCGCCAGGGCGTCGTGGTCGCGGATGACGGACTTGGCCCACTTGCGGCCGGTGTCCTGGCGCTGCCGGGCTGCCTTCTTGTGCAGCTTCGCCACTTGCTTCTTCGCCACCCGGTAGCCCTTCGGCCCGGGCTTGCCCTTCGCCGGTTTGCGGCGCGCCATCATCCGCTGGTAACGGGCGAGGCCGGCGGCGGCCGTTTTGCCGTGCTCGGAGTGCGGGAGGTCGTGGGCATCGCTGGTGGTGGTCGCGGTCTCCTTCACGCCCCAGTCCACGCCGATCACCGCGCCGGTTTCCGGAAGTGGCTCAACCCCGGCGGGAACGACGAACGAGCAGTACCAGTGCCCGAGACTGTCCGGATAGACACGCACGCTGGACGGGTCGGCCTGGAGGTTCCGCGACCACACCACGGTCAGGGCGATGCCGCCCGCCAACGGGACTTCCCGAAATCCCGGATCAACTGCTGCTGCGGTACCGAGGACGCTTCGCGAAGCCAGGTGTTCTTGGCGCGGGCTTCGGTCAGCATCTTGTCGAGCTGCGCCGGACCGCACGTGCGCTTGTCCTCGCCTTCGGGCCGGTCCTTGTTCCGCAGATGGGTTCGCTTCGACTTCGCACAGCACTCGTTCCAGATCCACCGGCACCGGTCCCACTCGGCCGTGAGGGCGGCGAGCGCGGCGGACGACACGCGCACACGAAAGTTCCACCGGGCATGCCCGGCATCCCCCACCATCGCTGTCGTCGCCACCCCAACAACGTATCCCCGACCACTGACAACAACCGAAAGAGCAGGCCAGACGAGATGCAAACCGACCTCCGGTGCTCCGAGCCTCCGGTCCACGAGCCTGTTCCTGCCGAGCCTGAAGGCCGGGGAATCCTGGGAGGAATCCGTTGAGAATCGTCCGCACGGTGGACTACCACACCGCCGGGGAGCCCTTCCGGATCGCCGACTGCGCCCTGGAAGGGATGCCGCCCGTCCCCGGGGACACCGTCGCCGAGCGCTGCGCCACCGTCATCGGCCCGGGCGGCTCCGGGACGGCTCCGCGCCCGGGCGCGCTGGACGACGTACGGCGCCTGCTCGTGCAGGAGCCGCGCGGGCACGCCGGGATGTATGGGGGGTTCGTGGTCCCGGCCGACGACGACGGGGCCCACTTCGGCGTGCTGTTCTGGCACAAGGACGGCTACTCCACCGCCTGCGGCCACGGCGCCATGGCCCTCGGGGTCTGGGCCGTGGACACCGGCCGGGTCCCGGCCCCGGACGACGGGGACGCCCCGGTGCGCATCGACGTACCGTCCGGGCGGGTCACCGCCACCGTCCACCGCGGCGGGGGCCGCACCACCGGGGTCACCTTCCGCAACGTTCCGGCCCGGGTCGGCGCCCGCAAGGTCCCCGTCGCCACCTCGTTCGGGCTGGCCGAGGTGGACATCGCGCACGCCGGAGCCTGCTACGCCGCCGTCCGCGCGCGCGACCTCGGCCTGGACGTCTCCCGGGCGGCGCTGCCCGCCCTGGTCCGGGCCGGACAGGAGATCCGGGCGGCGCTGGCCACCCACCCCGCCACCTGGCACCCGGACGGTCCGCTGCTCTCCGGGGTCTACGGGGTGATCCTCCACGAGGAGCTGCCGGGCACCCCCTTCGGGCCGCACCAGCGCAACGTCACCGTCTTCGCCGACGGGCAGATCGACCGCTCGCCCTGCGGCTCCGGGACCTCGGCGCGGCTCGCGCTGCTCGCCGAGGACGGGCGGCTCGGGCCGGGGGAGGACCTGCTGCACGAGTCGGTCACGGGCACGGTGTTCACCGGGCGGATGCTGGACGGCGGGGTCACCGAGGTCACCGGCACCGCCCACCGCACCGGCGAACACGCCTTCGTGGTGGACCCGCACGACGCGCTCGGTACCGGATTCCTCCTGTGACGGGCATCCCCCAGCTCGCCGCCGGGCGGATGGCCGCCCTGCTCACCCCGGCGGCGGCCGCCGACGCCGTGGCCGCCGCCCTGCTCGGCGGCCTCGACCCGGAGAGCTGCCCGCCGCGTTCCGCGATCGAGGTGCCCGGCGGGGGCGAACTGCTGCTGATGCCGGCCGCGTCCGGTTCGTACGCCGGGGTGAAGATCGCCGGGGTCGCGCCCGGGAATCCGGCCCGCGGGCTGCCCCGGATCACGGGCTCCTACCTCCTCCTGGACGGGCCCACCCTGCGCCCGCTGGCCCTGCTCGACGGCGCGGCGCTGACCACCCTGCGCACCCCCGCGGTCTCCGCCCTCGCGCTGCGCCACCTGGCACCTGCCGGGCGGCCGCTGCGCCTGGTGCTCTTCGGCTCGGGGCCGCAGGCGTACGGGCATCTGGAGGCGGCCCTGGCCGTACGGGAGTTGGCCGAGGTCGTGGTGGTCGCCCGGGACCCCGGCGGCGCGGAGCGGCTCGCCGCGCACGCCCGCACCCTGGGCCCCGCCGCCCGGACCGGCACCCCGAAGGACGTGGCCGACGCCGATCTGGTGATCTGCTGCACCACGGCCCGGGAGCCGCTCTTCGACGGGCGCCTCGTCGGGCCGGGCGCCACCGTCGTCGCCGTCGGCTCGCACGAGCCGACGGCCCGGGAGACGGACACCGCCCTTGTGCGACGGGCGGCGGTGTACGTGGAGTCCCGGGCGGCGGCCCTGCGCGAGGCGGGGGACCTCCTCGTCCCGGAAGCCGAGGGGGCAATCGGGCCCGGTCATATCACCGGCACCCTCGCCGACCTGGTGGGCGGGCGGATGCCGGCGGCCGGGCCGCGGAGTTGTCCACAGCTCTTCAAGAGTGTGGGCATGGCCTGGGAAGATCTCGCTGTGGCGGTCGCGCTGTTCGAGGCCGCCGGAGTGTGAGCAGCGCAACGTGACATTGTACGCTGTTGCCCTCCTCGTCGGTGGTGTCGGGGGTCTCGGAGGAAAAGCAATGGGTGACCTGAAGCAGCACAGTCTCATCAAGGCCCAGGAGCGCCTCCGCGACCAGGTCGGCCACGCCCTCCGAGCCGCGCTGATAGCGGGTGAGCTGCGCCCCGGCAGTGTCTACTCGGCACCGGGCCTCGCGGCCGAACTGGGCGTCTCGGCCACACCCGTCCGCGAGGCCATGCTCGACCTGGCCCGGGAAGGACTGGTCGAGCCCGTCCGCAACAAGGGCTTCCGGATCACCGAGGTCAGCGAGCGCGACCTGGACCAGTTCACCGAGCTGCGCACGATGATCGAGGTACCGACCATCGGGCGGATCACGAAGATCGCCACGGCCGAGCAGCTGGAGGCGCTGCGCCCCGTCGCCGAGGAGATCGTCACCAGCGCGCGCGAGCACAACCTCATCGGCTATCTGGAGGCCGACCGCCGCTTCCACCTCTCCCTGCTGGCCCTCGCGGGCAACGACCGGCTGGTGGAGACGGTCGGCGACCTGCGCAAGCGCTCCCGGCTCTACGGCCTGACCGGCCTGGACGAGGCCGGCAAGCTGGTCTCCTCGGCGGAGGAGCACATCGAGCTGCTCGACCTGATGCTGAGCGGCGACGCCGAGGCGGCGCAGGAGTGCATGCTCCGCCACCTCGGCCACGTCCGCTCCCTGTGGGCCCAGGGCCGCGACGAACCGGTCGGCCGCGTCCCCGGAGGCCTCGGCTCCGGCCTTTAGATCCCCACCTCGCAAGCCCCTGGGTGGACGCCGTGAAATATCGGGTGTGAACTGTATCCAGGGGTGGAGGTGGATTGGATGAAAGGTCTCCCATTCCAGCTCGAAATCATTGAAGCCGACACCAACTGGATCGTGTCGTGTGCTTCCGAGTACGGTGAAGCGCTGATCCGAGTCCCGGCACCCTATTCCGAGAACGAGCTCCAGTCCGCGCTCTCCCGGGTGGAGATTTCGCTGGCCAAGTCGTACAGCCCTGTGGTCGTTCGGGGCGCGCCCGTATCGGAAAGGCCTGTCAGGGAATTCGGGGAACGTCTCACCGAATCGATATTCCGGGATGACATATTCGTCCTGTTCGATCGATGGCGCAGCAGTGCCGCCCGCACGCAGGAAAATCCGTTGCGCATCCTGCTGCGGACCAACGGCCCGCATGTCGCCCACATCCCGTGGGAATTTCTCGTCGATCCTTCCCGGGACGACTATCTCGCGCTTCGCGTCCCCGTTGTCCGGTATTTGCGGCTCATGGACCCGGTACCCCCGCTGCCTCTGACTCTTCCGTTGCGCGTGCTGGGAATTTCGGCACAGCCGCACGACCTGCCCGTACTTGAGGGGGCGCGGGAAGTACAGCAGGTGTCGCAGGCGCTTCAGCGGTGCAGCTCCGAGAGTGTGGACGTCCACTGGCTTCCCGGGGACAAATGGCAAGACCTGGCGAAGGAGCTTCGATTCGGCTCCTGGCACGTCCTCCACTGCGTCAGTCACGGAGGGTTCGACGAGGAGAGAAATGCGGGATACATCCAGCTCTCGGGTGCCGACGGATCGGCGAGGAAGATATACGCCAGCGACTTCGAGCGGTTGATCGCGGACAGTCCCAATCTGCGTCTCATCGTGCTGAACTCCTGTGAGTCCGCGGTCAGCGGATCCGAGGACGTGTTCGCAGGCACGGCAGCCAATCTCGTACGCGCCGGCGTGCCGGCCGTGGTCGCCATGCAGTACGAGATCACCGACAAGGCCGCCCTCGTCTTCGCCTCCTCCTTCTACGAGCGGATCGCCGAGGGAATGCCGGTGGACCGGGCGGTGACCCTGGCCCGTGAAGACGTGAAGATGGATCTGGACAGCCTTGAGTGGGCCACCCCTGTGCTGTTCCTGGCATCCGACGAGACCCGGATCTTCTCGGTGCCGAACACGCCGCGGGGCCCGCAGCGTCCGCCACCGCAGACGCCCCCCGTCCGCCCGCCCCCTCCGCCCCAGCCGCCGCCTCCCGCACGGCCGCCCCTCCTCTCCCAGAGCTTCCTGCTCGCCGACATCGGCCCGTGCAGCCATCTGGCGCTGGGGCCCTCGAACCTCCTTGCGGCTGCCTGCCGTGACGGTGCCGTCCGGGTCCTGAACGCAGTCGACGGCGGGCTGGTCAGGCAGTGCATGCCCGTGCAGCGCGAGAACCCGGTACAAGTGGCCTGGGGTCCCTGGCGGCGGAACCTGGCCAGTCGGCACAACGACGGCACCGTCGTCGTCTGGGACCTCCGGACCGAGACGCCGGCACGCGTGATGAACGTGGGCGAAGAGGGCGGTGCCCTCGCGTTCAGTGCGGACGGTCACTGGCTGGCGGTGACCGTCAAGGACCGTGTCTATGTCTACAACGCGTGGGGTGCCCGGGTGCGGGACCTGCCCGCACGGTCGGGGAAAGAGCCGAAAGTCTGGCAGCGGATGGGCGGGCGCGGCAGTCTCGGTGCCCTTGCCTTCGCACCGGGTGACCGGCACGTCGTGGTCGCGACCGGTGACGGCATGGTGCGGCAGCTGGACGTGCGGGGAAAGCCGGTGGCGACCTGGCGGCACCCGCAGCCCGTGACGTGTCTGGCCGTCACGGCGAAGGCGCTCGCCACCGGATGCGCCGACGGCAGGGTGCGCCTGTGGTCCTGGGACGGTCGTCTCCTGCGGCAGACGGAGCACGGGCGACAGCCTTCCCATCTGGTCTTCGCCACCGACTTCCCGGCACTGGCCATGTCGGACGAGGACGGCACGGTGACCCTGTGCGATCTGAAGACCGGCGAGCTGACCGTCGTGGCGGAACTGGTGCACCAGCCGGCAGGGCTGGTGTTCCTCGAAGGCGGCAAGGGGCTGGTGACCGGCACCCGGTCGGGACGCGTCGAGCGCTGGTCGCTGCCCCGCCGGCCGTAAAGGGAGACAGTCATGGCAGACCCCGAGGTAGAGATCTTCTGGCCCTCATCGCTCCCCTCCACTCCGGCGCTGGAGCAGCGGGATGCGTTGCGCGAAGCCGGAGTCACCGCCACCTGCCTGCTGCGGCCCACGCGGAGAGGGGCGGCCGATGCCGTACTGGTGCTGCTGACGTCCGCCGTCCTGGAGCCGTTCCTCAGTGCGCTGTTCCAGCGTCTGGCCGACGAGGCCCACAAGGGGCTGAAAGCGTTCGTGGACGGGCTGCTGAGAGACGGCCGGGACGGAGCGGCGCCGCCGCCCGGGGGCGTGGTCGTCGAATCGGCGACGGGCGGCCGGGTCACTTTCACGGCGGATCTGCCGGAGCAGGCGTACGAACAGGCTGTCGGCCTGGAGGCCTGTGGTGACCGGTGGATCTGGGATTCCCGACGAGCGATGTGGACCCCTGCCTGAGGGCCGGGTCCGGAGAGGTGTGAAGCCATGGCAGACCGACAGCAACCCCCGCCTCCCGAGGACGAGAACTGGGGCCCGGCGACTTCCTGGCAGGACCCGCTCCTCCCGCCGCAGTCCCCGCCGCCGCAGTCCCCGCCGCCGTACCAGCCTCCCCAGGCCCCGCCCCCTCAGTGGCACTCAGGGCAACCGCGAGCGCCGGAGACGTACTTGACCGGCGCCATCCTCGTCACGCTCTTCTGCTTCCTGCCGACGGGAATCGCCGCCATCGTCTTCGCCTCGCAGGTCTCGGAGAAGTGGAAGGCGGGTGATGCCGTGGGTGCCGCCGAATCGGCACGGAAGGCGCGGCTCTGGGTGATCGTGAGTGTGGTCGCCGGCTGCCTCATGTGGGTGCTCCTCTTCCTCATCGGCCTGGGTGCCGACACGAGCACCACCACGTAGCCGCCACCGCCGTGAACAGGCTGCGCTTCCCGGCCCGCTGCCCTGGTTCGTGGGCCCGCACGCCGAAGCGCGTCCGCGACGCCTGGCTCGCCGCCGGCGTTTTCGCAAGCGTCGCCGTTGTCGTAGGACGCGCGGATCCGGCGCGCCCCGGCCGGTTCCCCAGCTGTCCGTTCCGCGCTCTCACGGGCTTCGACTGTCCGGGCTGCGGCAGCCTGCGCGCTCTGTACCAGCTCCTTCACGCCCATGTGGCGGCCGCGGCGGACTACAACCTGCTCCTGGTCGCGGTACTGCCGTGCGCCGCCTTCGTGTGGCTGCGTGTCGTCACCGGCAGGGCCCCTCGGCGCACTGCCCCTCCCTGGTGGGGGCCGCGTGCGATCCTCGTCGTGATCGCGCTGTGGACAGTGGTGCGAAATCTGCCCGTCCTCGGCGGAGCGCTGGCCGCCTGACGGGCGGCGTGGACGGGCGCTCCGGTGGCCTCCGGGCGGCCGGCGCCGTATCAGCAGGGCGGGCGGCCGCCGCCACGGGCCGGGAGCGGCCGGTCCGCCGAGATGATCGCCGCCTCCGGGCGCGGCACCGGCGTGCCGTCGGGCAGGAGCAGCACCGGCGGGTCCACCACGGCGCCCACGGCGCCCGCCGCACTGCCCGCGTTCGCCGCCGTGACCCGACCCCTGGGCTGCGGGGTCAGCACCGCCGTCTCCCGCACGTACGCCACGAAGCTCTCGAAGTCCCGCTGGTGCCGGTAGGGCTCCTGGAACTCGGAGAGGGCCGGATAGCCGTCGCTCGCCAGGAGCGTGTACGAGGGAGCCGCGAGCCGGTAGCTGCGGACGGGGTCCAGCGGGACGCCGTCGATGAAGACCTCCGCGGGACGCACCCGGTCCCCGACCGGCCCCCGCGCGTCGAAGCTGTAGCGGACGTTGCGGGAGACGGCGAGGGGCGCGAAGCGCAGTTCGCCGCTCTCCGTCGTCGTCCACTGTTCCTCCAGCGCGTCGTGGATCTGCTGCCCCGTCACCCACGCGCTGACGATCGGATCGCCGAACCCGATGGCCCGCCAGGCGCTGCCGAAGGTGACGGTGCCGCCCGAGGCCCGGTCCAGGACGAGGTCCCCGGCGATGACCGCCTGGCCGACCCGGGGTGCCACGGCGACCATGGCGAGCTGGGCCGGGACGTTGGGGTGGACGTTGGCGTCGTTCTCGGGATCGGTGGGCCTGCCGCCCGCCCACAGCGCCCAGTCGGCGGCCAGGTTGCCCATGGTGCTCTCGCCCGCCGTGTTCCGGGCGCGCAGGAACGAGCCGCTCTGCCGCCCGACCGCGGACCGGTCGCGCGCGGCCGCCTGCCCCGCCCAGTAGGTGACGACCTCCTGCAGCTCCGGATGAGGGGCGATGTCCCGGGTGTTGGGGTGGTTGGTGGACACGGTCAGCTCGCGGATCACCCGGCCGGTGAGCGGGTCGAGCCGCAGGTTGATCTCGTTGATGACCTGGCCGTAGCAGCCGGCCTCGACGAACGGGCGGGGGACGCCGTCCGGGTCGGGGAGCATCATGTTGAACCGCGTGTGCCAGTGCCCGGTGACGATCGCGTCGATGTCGGGGGAGACCCGCAGCGCGAGGTCGAGGGCCGGCCCCGAGGGGTCGGCGCCGCTGTTGAAGTCGGCTCCCGCCACCGCCCCGTCGTGCAGGCTGAGCACGATCGCGTTCACGCCCTGGCTCTTGAGCAGTGCCGCGTAGCGGTCGGCGGTGGCGACCTCGTCGAGGGTGGCGAGGCCCGGCTGGTAGGAGCCGGGGAAGCGTTCGCTGCCCACGGCGGTGAGGTGGATGAACCCGATGGACAGCTCCCGGCCGTCGGCGGTGGGCACCCGCTCGATGTTGTAGGCGGGCAGGACCGTCCGCCCGTCCTGGCCCCGGACGAGGCTGGCGCTGTAGTAGCGGAAGCCGGCGCCGTGGAAGCGCAGGCCGGAGGAGTCGGTGAAGGAGGTGTCGCGGCCCTCCACCGGGAACGGGATGCCCTGCTCCATGTGGCGCTGGAGCATGGCGGGCGATTTGTCGAACTCGTGGTTGCCGGCCGTCGCGAAGTCGAGCCCCATGCGGTTCAGGGCCTCGATCGTCGGCTCGTCGGCGAAGGCCGCGGCGTCGAACTCCCAGCCGGAGAAGGCGTCTCCGGGGGTGAAGAAGAGGGAGTGGGGGTGCCCGTCGCGGAGCCGTTCGAGGTGCGCGGCCATGTACGCGACGCCGCCGACGGTGTAGCTGCGGCCGCCGTTGCCGACGATGACGGAGTTGCTGCCGGGTGCGCCCTGCAGATAGCCGTGCAGGTCGGTGACATTGAGGAGCTGGACGTCGACGTACTCGGCGGCGGTGGCGGCGTCCCGGGCATCGGCGGTGGCCCGCGCGGGAACCCCGAGCGCGAAGGTCGCCGCCACGGCCCCCATCGCGGTGAGGAAGTCCCGCCGCCCCGGTTCCCGCCGGCCCTGCTCCGGCCGTCCTGACTCCCGGCGCCGTGAACTCCTGCCCGGCTGCGTGGCCTTGGCCTGCGTGATCACACCCGGCATGTTCCCCGCCCGCCGGGCCGGCTGTCGCGCCGACGCGCCGCCCGGCCATTTTGGACACGGCTGGATAACGGCGGCACCAACCCCTTGTCAGTGCAATTTCACATTACTATGTTACCGGTCACATCCTAGAGCGCGGCCCTTCACTGGAGTGACCATGACCAAGCGCACCCAACTCGCCCTCGCCACCGCCCTGGTGGCAGCTCTCGCACTCGGCGCCTCGGGCTGCTCCGACACCAAGAAGGGCAAGGACGGCGCCGCCTCCGGGGTGAACCCCGCAGCCGCCAACGACGGCAAGATCCTCGGCGGGACCCCGGTCAAGGGCGGCACCCTCACCGTCCTGTCCAACCAGGACTTCGCGCACCTCGACCCCGCCCGCAACTGGACCATGCCGACCATGGACTTCGGCACCCGGCTGCTCTACCGCACGCTCGTCACCTTCAAGGCCGAGCCCGGCAAGCCCGGCAGCGAGCTGGTCCCCGACCTCGCCACCGACCTCGGCACCTCCTCGAACGGCGGCCGCACCTGGACCTTCACCCTCAAGGAGGGCGTGAAGTACGAGGACGGCACGCCGGTCAAGGCCCAGGACATCAAGTACAACGTCGAGCGCTCCTTCAGCCCCGACCTCACCGGCGGCCCCGACTACGCCGCCCAGTACCTGGCCGGGACCGAGGGCTACAAGGGTCCGCTCCAGGGGCAGCACCTGGACTCCGTCAAGACGCCCGACGACCGCACGATCGTCTTCGAACTGAAGCGCCCGGTCGCCGAGTTCTCCGCGACCGCCACCCTGCCGACCTTCGCCCCCGTGCCCCGGTCCCAGGAGAAGGGCACCCAGTACGACGCCCGCCCGTTCTCCTCCGGCCCGTACAAGATCGAGTCGTACGACCGCGACAAGAAGCTGGTCCTGGTCCGCAACGAGCACTGGGACCCGGGCACCGACACCGTCCGCAAGGCCTACCCGGACCGCTTCGTGGTGGTCATGGGCCTCAAGGGCGGCCAGATCGACGACCGGATCATCGCCGGCGAGGGCGCCGACGCCTCCACCGTCCAGTACGCCGACATGCGCCCCGAGAGCGCCCCCAAGGTGCTGCCCAAGCCCGAGATCAAGGCCCGGCTGCTCGCCGAGTCCCAGGGCTGCACGGAGATGCTCCACCTGAACAACTCCCGCGCCCCCTTCGACGACCCGAAGGTCCGCGAGGCCATGCAGTACGCCGTCGACAAGGAGGCCGTCATCACCGCGGGCGGCGGCCCCGCCCTCAACGAGATCGCCACCGCCTACCTGCCCCCGGCCCTCTCCGGCGGCAAGCAGGCCGACGTCCTGAAGATCGCCCCGGCCGGCGACCCCGCCAAGGCCAAGGAACTCCTCAAGGCCGTCGGCAAGGAGACCCTGAAGGTCTCCCTCGCCGTCTCCACCGGCGACAAGGGCAAGGCGGAAGCCATCCAGCAGGGCCTGTCCCGCGCCGGCGTCGAGGTCGTCATCGACACCGTCGACCCGGGCGCCTACTACGACGTCATCGGCGACCTCTCCACCACCCCCGACATGACCCTCACCGGCTGGTGCCCCGACTACCCCTCCGGCTCCACCTGGATCCCGTTCGTCTTCGACGGACGCACCATCAAGGAGAAGGGCAACCAGGGCAACTACAGCCAGTTCCGCGACGAGGAGGTCATGAAGCGCATCGACGAGATCAACGCCATGGCCGACGCCAAGCAGGCCAACCAGGCCTGGATCGACCTCGACGCGGCCCTGATGGCCAAGTCCCCGAACGTTCCGCTCCTCCTGGAGCGCAAGCCGCTCCTCATCGGCACCAACATCGCGGGCGCCTTCGGCCACCCGGTGTGGACCGGCACCATCGACTACGGGACCGTCGGCCTCAAGGACCCCTCGAAGAGCCAGGGCTGAGGGCCCGAAGGATCCCCGAAGCCATGACCACCACCGCACCGGTCCCGGACGACCGGACACCCCTGGACCCCGACGGCCCCCCGGCCCCAGGCACCGCCCGCACTCCCGGCAGCGCACCCGCCTCCGGCACGGCCCCGGCCCCCGATGCCGCCGCGGTCCGGCCCGCGGCGGCGCCCGGCAGCAGCCCCTGGCAGCTCGCCCGGCAGGAACTGCGCCGCCGCCCCGCCGTCCGCGTCAGCCTCTGCGTCGTCCTCCTCTTCGTCCTCATGGCCGTGACCGCCCCCTGGCTGGGCGCCCTCGGCGGCTGGTCCCCGAACGAGTTCGACAAGACCGCCATCGACCCCTACCTCGGGGGACAGCCCCTCGGCAGCCTCGGCGGGATCAGCCCCGAG
Source organism: Streptomyces sp. NPDC040545 (assembly GCF_055595065.1). Lineage (NCBI taxonomy): Bacteria > Bacillati > Actinomycetota > Actinomycetes > Kitasatosporales > Streptomycetaceae > Streptomyces > Streptomyces sp. NPDC040545. Next base: position 123,171 of record NZ_JBVIWA010000005.1, on the reverse strand, counting down.
CACTGGCTCGGGGTCGAACCCGTCACCGGCCGGGACCTGTTCGCCCGCGTGATCAACGGTGCCCAGGTCTCCCTCCTGATCGCCTTCGCCGCCACCGCCATCGTCGTGGTCGCCGGCACCGCCGCCGGGATCGCCGCCGGCTACTTCGGTGGCCGCACCGACACGATCCTGTCCCGGCTCATGGACCTGACCATGTCCTTCCCCTCGCTGATCTTCATGATCGCGATGCTGTCCGTGGCCAAGGACGTCAACCGGATCGCCTTGATGACCACCGTCATCGGGGTCTTCGGCTGGCCCGGCGTCGCCCGCGTGGTCCGCGGCCAGACCCTCTCCCTCAAACACCGCGAGTACGTCGACGCCGCCCGCGTCGGCGGCTCCGGCCCCTGGCGGATCCTGACCCGCGACATCCTCCCGGGCGTCTCGGGCCCGGTCATCGCCTACACCACCCTGCTGATCCCCGGAATGATCAGCACCGAAGCCGCCCTCAGCTACCTCGGCGTCGGCGTCCGCCCGCCCACCCCCTCCTGGGGCCAGATGATCGCCGAGTCCGTGGCCTACTACGAGACCGACCCCATGTACTTCGTCATCCCCAGCGTCTTCCTCTTCCTCGCCGTGCTCGCCTTCACCCTGCTCGGCGACGCCCTGCGCGACATCCTCGACCCGAGGGGCGGCCGCAGTTGATCCTCTACCTCGGCCGCCGGCTGCTCGCCCTCGCCGGCGTGCTCCTCGCCATCGCCGCCGTCACCTTCCTCATCTTCTACGTCCTGCCCGCCGACCCGGCCGCGGCCGCCTGCGGCAAGACCTGCAGCGCCGAACGCCTGGCGGACGTACGCACGTACCTGGGCCTCGACCAGCCCCTGTGGCGGCAGTTCACCGACTTCCTCACCGGCATCTTCACCGGCCGCACCCTGGGCACCGGCCAGTACGCCGTCGCGTGCGACTTCCCCTGCCTCGGCTACAGCTACGAGAACTCGCTGCCCGTGTGGGACCTGCTGATGGACCGGCTCCCGGTCTCCGCCTCCCTCGCCGTCGGCGCTGCCGCGCTGTGGCTGCTCCTCGGCCTCGGCGCCGGAGTCACCGCCGCCCTGCGCAAGGACACCGCCACCGACAAGGCCCTCATGGTCGGCGCCGTCGCCGCCGCCTCCCTGCCCGTGTACTTCACCTCCGTGATGCTCATCTACGGCGTCATCCGCGTCGCCGGCCTCCTGCCCTACCCCACCTACCAGGCCTTCACCGACAACCCGCTCGCCTGGGCCTCGAACCTGGCCCTGCCCTGGATCGCGCTCGCCCTGCTCTACGCCGCCATGTACGCGCGCCAGAGCCGCGGCTCGATGATCGAGGCGATGGCCGAGCCGTACATCCGCACCGCCCGCGCCAAGGGCATGCCCGAGCGCACCGTCGTCGTCAAACACGGGCTGCGCTCCGGCATGACCCCGATCCTCACCATCTTCGGCATGGACCTCGGCGGACTGCTCGCCGGAGCCGTCATCACCGAGTCCATCTTCGGACTCCCCGGCATCGGGCGGCTGTTCTACGGCGCCCTGGTCAGCTCCGACCAGCCCGTGGTCCTCGGCGTCACCCTCCTCGCCGCCTTCTTCATCGTCGTCGCCAACCTCCTGGTCGACCTCCTGTACGCCGTCATCGACCCGAGGGTGAGGTACTGAATGGCCGCCGCCGCTCCGCTTCTCGAAGTACGCGACCTGCACGTCACCTTCACCACCGGGCGCGGGACCGTGCGGGCCGTCGACTCGATCGGCTTCACCGTCGAGGCCGGACGCACCCTCGGCATCGTCGGCGAGTCCGGCTCCGGCAAGTCCGTCACCTCGCTGGCCGTCATGGGCCTGCACCGGGGCCCGGTCGAGGTCGGCGGATCCGTGGCGCTGGCCGGCCGGGAACTGACCGGGCTGCCGGAAAGGGAACTGTCCAAGGTCCGGGGCCGCCGGATGGCCATGATCTTCCAGGACCCGCTCTCCAGTCTGCACCCCTACTACACGGTCGGCGAGCAGATCGCCGAGCACTTCCGGGTGCACTTCAAGGCCGGCCGGGCCGCCGCCCGCAGACGCGCCGTCGACATGCTCGGCGAGGTCGGCATCCCGGAACCGGCCCGCCGCGCCGGGGAGTACCCGCACCAGTTCTCCGGCGGCATGCGCCAGCGCGCCATGATCGCCATGGCCCTGGCCTGCGAGCCCGACCTGCTGATCGCCGACGAGCCGACCACCGCCCTGGACGTCACCGTGCAGGCGCAGATCCTGGAACTGATCGCCCGGCTCCAGCAGGACCGCGGACTCGGCGTCGTCATGATCACCCACGATCTGGGCGTCGTCGCCCGCGTCGCCCACGAGGTGCTCGTCATGTACGGCGGCCGGGCCGCCGAACAGGCCCCGGCGGACGAGCTGTTCGCCGACCCCGCCCACCCCTACACCCGGGGACTGCTCGACTCGCTGCCCCGCCTCGACACCGCCGACGACGTCCCCCTGCCCTTCATCCCCGGCTCCCCGCCCTCCCTGCTCGCGCCCGCCCCCGGCTGCGCCTTCGCCCCGCGCTGCCCCGTGGCCGCCGCCGGCCCGGACGACCGGAGGGCGCGCTGCACCGGCGTACGCCCGGAACCGGCGGCGTTCGGGGACGGCCCCGCGCGGACCGTGGCCTGCCACTTCGCCGGGGAACGCACCGCCCAGGAGGCGGCCCGATGACCGACACCGCCACACCGCTGCTGTCCGTACAGGACCTCACCATGACCTTCCCCGGCCGGCGATCCGTGACCGGGCGCCGGGGGGCGCCCGTGCGCGCCGTCGACGGGGTCTCCTTCGACCTGGAGGCCGGCCGGACCCTCGGCCTGGTCGGGGAGTCGGGCTGCGGGAAGTCCACCACCGGCCGGATGCTTGTGCGGCTGCTGGAGCCCACCTCGGGCCGGGTCGCCTTCGAGGGCAAGGACATCAGCCGGCTCTCCCCGTCCGCCATGCGCCCGCTGCGCAAGCACATCCAGATGGTCTTCCAGGACCCGCACTCCTCCCTCAACCCCCGCCAGACCGTGGCCCGGATCATCTCGGACCCGCTGCTGGTGCAGGGCTGGAGCGCGGCGGACGCCCGCCGCCGCGCCGCCGAGCTGATGGAACTCGTCGGCCTGATCCCCGAGCACATCGACCGCTACCCGCACGAATTCTCCGGCGGCCAGGCCCAGCGCATCGGCATCGCCCGCTCGCTGTCCACCAGCCCCCGGCTGATCGTCGCCGACGAGCCGGTCTCCGCGCTGGACGTCTCCGTCCAGGCCCAGATCGTCAACCTGATGGAACGGCTGCGCGCGGAGCTCGGCCTCGCCTACGTGTTCATCGCGCACGACCTGTCGGTGGTCAAGCGGGTCAGCGACCGGGTCGCCGTCATGTACCTCGGCAGGATCGTCGAGATCGGGGACAAGCAGTCCCTCTACGAGAACCCGCAGCACCCGTACACCCGGGCGCTGCTGTCGGCCGTACCGCTGCCCGACCCGGCGGCGGAACGGCGGCGGGAGCGGATCGTGCTGCTCGGCGATCCGCCGAGCCCGGCCGCTCCACCCCCGGGCTGCACCTTCCACCCGCGCTGCCCCAAGGCGCAGCAGATCTGCCGCACCGACCGCCCGCCGCTGCGGCCCGCCGCCGCCCGCGAGGTGGCCTGCCACTTCCCTGGTGACTGACGGGGACCCATGGGAAGCGGCGGTGCCCCGGAGCCGAAGGCGTCTGCGGGGCACCGCCGTACGCTGCGGACCTCGCGGTGAGGGTCGTGCTCATGAACGCTGATCCGGAGTCCGGGAGTGCCCGCCGGAACCCGCTGCGCGCGGTGACGGCCGCGGCGGCTGCCGTCCTGCTGGCCCTGCACACCGTGGCGGGATTCTTCGTCCTCGGTGCGCTGCTCACGCAGTCCGAAGGGCCCTGGGACCGTACGGTGACGGATACGGCGCGCCTGATGGCCGGGCTCGGCCTGGCGGTGGAGCTCCTGGCCGTCGCGGTCACGGCGGTCTGCGTGAACACGGGCCGGCTGCGGCGCTGGTGGTACGCACCGGTGGCAGCCGTGGTCCTGACCGCCCTGATCCGGATGGTCCTCGCCCCGCGGCCCTGACCGCCCGGCCGGGCACGCCCCGCCGGTGTCGAGGCCGGCGGGGCGCAGGGGAGGGTGCTCAGGCCAGTTCGCGGCGGAAGAACTCCAGCTCCAGCGCCATCAGCTTCTCCCGGGTGCCGCCCGGGGTCATGTGGGTGACGCCGGGGAGGGCCAGCAGCTGGTGCGGGCGGCCCGCGTCGGTGAGCGCCTGGGAGAGGCGCAGGGTGTGGGACGGGTGGACGTTGTCGTCGGCCAGGCCCGTGATCAGCAGCAGGGGGCGGGACAGTTCCGGGGCGTCCGGGATGAGGGAGTCCCGCTCGTACACCTCGGACTGCTCCTGTGGGAGGCCCAGGTACCGCTCGGTGTACGCCGTGTCGTAGTGCCGGAAGTCGGTCGGCGCGGCCCCGGCGGCCGCCGCGTGGAAGACGTCGGGGCGGCGCAGGACCGCCATGGCCGCGAGGTAGCCGCCGTAGGACCAGCCGCGCACCCCGACCCGGCCGAGGTCGAGGTCGGTGTGGCGGGCGGCGAGCGCGTGGAGCGCCGCGACCTGGTCGTCGAGGGTGACCTCGGAGAAGCCGCGGTACATGGCGTGCGTGTAGGCGGGGGAGACGTACGGGGTGCCGCGGTTGTCGATGGTGACCACCGCGAAGCCCTGGTCGGCCCACCACTGGCGGTGCTGGCGGCGGCGCGGGTCGGCGGTGACGTCCTGCATGCCGGGGCCGCCGTAGCCGTCGACCAGGACGGGCAGCCGCCGGCCGGGGACGTGGTCGCGGGGCAGTACGAGGGCGGTGGGGACGCCGTGCTCGGTGACCCGCTCCAGGATCGCGTCCACCCGGTAGGGCAGCGGCTCGGACAGGTCGGCGGGGGTGAACTCCCGCCCGTCGGGAGTGCGTACGGTGCGCCGTACGCCATCGGCGTCGGCGCAGGTCAGCAGCAGGGTCCCGGCGGACGCGGCCACGGTGTGCACGCCGGGCCCGTCGGCGACCGGGGTCAGCTCCCCGGTGGCCGGGTCCAGCAGCAGCACCTGCTGCTCGGACGGGTCGCGCAGGCCCGCCTCGATCAGCAGCAGGCCCTCGTGGACCCCGGCCACCGCGCGGACCTGGATCCCGTCCCCGGTGAGCGGTTCGCCGTCCACCGCCAGGGCGCGGGCGGCGCCGCCCGCGGTGTCGGCGGAGGTCAGCATCCGCCCGTCGGCGAGGCGGGCCGGGGTGCCGGGGACCAGGGGGTCCACCCACTGCGGGTGCGTGGTGCGGGACAGCTCCCGGGTGCGGCCGGTGGCCGGGTCGGCGGAGAGCAGCAGTACGTTCTGCTGGAGCCGGTCCTGGACGGTCAGCAGGATCTCGGTGGCGGACTCCCAGCCCGCGTCGGAGACGTACGGGTAGGTGTCGGCGTCCCAGTCGAGCCGTATCCGGGTCCCGCCGTCGCCGAGCACCCACAGCTGGACGTCGGCGTTGGGCCCGCCGGCCTCGGGGTAGGCGAAGTCCTCGGCCGGCAGCTCCGGGTGCGCCGGGTCGGCGAACCAGCGCCGCTGGAGGGCGGATTCGTCGACGCGGGTGGCCAGCAGGGTGATCCCGTCCGGGGACCACCAGTGGCCCCGGTGGCGACCCAGCTCCTCGGCGGCGGCGAATTCGGCGAGGCCCCAGCGGGCCCCGTCGTCCGGGCTGATCCGGCCGCCCGGGGCGACGTACAGGACGTCGTCGGCGACGTACGCGGTGCGCGAGCCGTCGGCGTTCGGCCGCGGGTCCAGCGCGGGTCCGGCGGCCGGGATCTCCTTGGGCGTTCCGGCCCCGCCCGCGGTGACCTCGAAGAGCCGCCCGTACAGCGCGAAGACGGCGTGCAGGCCGTCGCCGGAGAGGGCGTACGAGCCGATGCCGGCGGCGACGAGCCGGGTCCGCTCGCGCAGTCGGCGCTCGGCCACGGGGAGGGGGCCGGGCTCGGGGCACAGTTCGCGGGGATCGGCGAGCCGGGTCTCGGCGCCGGTGGTGGTGTCGAGCACCCAGAGCGAGTCGAAGGCGTCGGTGGGGCCCGTCGACCGGAGGAACCAGAGCAGCCGGCCGCCGTCCCCGAAGGAGAAGGCGCGCGGGGCGCCGTAGGTGAAGCGGGCGGTGCTCGCGGAGAGCCTGAGGAAGTCATCCATGATCGTAGTGTGACATGTGAAATGTCACCACTACTAGGCTGTTCGAGTGGTGACCCCAGAGGCGCGGGCTTAGCGTCTAAAAGGTGGATCTGAACGCATCGCCGAGCAACAGCGGGACCGAAGGCAAGGTCCGGGGAAGCGGCAGCGTACTCGCCCTGTTCGTCATCGCCTCCTGCCAACTCATGGTGGTTCTCGACATCACGATCGTGAACATCGCGCTGCCCCACATCCAGACCGCTCTCGGCTTCTCGACCGAGAGCCTTTCCTGGGTCGTCAACGCCTACACCCTCGCCTTCGGCGGACTTCTGCTCCTCGGCGGCCGCACCGGCGACATCCTCGGCCGCAAACGCGTCTTCATCTTCGGCGTCCTGCTCTTCGGGCTCGCCTCGCTGCTCGGCGGACTCGCCCAGAACGAGGGCCAGCTGATGGCCGCACGCGCCCTCCAGGGCGTCGGCGGCGCCATCGCCTCGCCGACCTCCCTCGCGCTGATCACCACCACCTTCCGCGAAGGCCCGGCCCGCAACCGGGCGTTCGGCGTGTTCGCCGGCGTCTCGGCCGCCGGCGGCGCGATCGGACTCCTCGCGGGCGGCATCCTCGTCGAATGGCTCGACTGGCGCTGGGTGCTCTTCGTCAACGTCCCCATCGCCATCGTGATCGCCGTTCTCGCCACGAAGGTCCTGCACGAGTCCGAACGCCACCCGGGACACTTCGACTTCGCGGGCGCGCTGCTGTCGACCCTGGGCATGGTCTCGCTCGTATACGGCTTCATCAGGGCGTCCCAGGAGGGCTGGCGCGACCCGGTCACCCTCGGCTCCTTCGGCGCCGCCGTGGTCCTGCTGACCCTCTTCATCCTCAACGAACGCCACTCGCCGCAGCCGATCACCCCGCTGCACATGTTCGCCGACCGCAACCGGGCCGGGACCTACGGCATCATGCTCATGCTCGCCTGCGCGATCTTCGGCATGTTCTTCTTCCTCACCCTCTTCGTGCAGATCGTGCTGGGTTTCAGCCCGATCCAGGCCGGCCTCGCCTTCCTGCCGGTCAGTGCGGTGATCGCCGTGGGCGCCGCGACCACCGCGAAACTGCTGCCCAAGTTCGGCCCCAAACCCTTCATGGTCACCGGCGCGCTGTCCTCGGCGGCCGGACTCGCCTGGCTGACGCAGACCGACGTCAACTCGACGTATCTCGGCAGCATCCTGGGCCCGATGCTGCTCTTCGCCCTCGGCATGGGCCTGCAGTTCGTCTCGCTGACGCTGATGGCGCTGTCCAACGTCACCGACCGGGAGTCGGGAGCGGCCTCCGGACTGCTGAACACGATGCAACAGGTGGGCGGCTCGCTGGGCCTGTCGATCCTGGTGACCGTCTACGGCACGGCGAGCCGCAACGAGGCCAAGCAGCAGATCCCGGACTTCCTCAGCACCGCCGGGCCGGTGCAGAAGGCCTTCTTCCAGCGCACCGGGCAACTCCCGAAACCGTGGGGCGACCAGGTCCTCACCTCGGGCATCAGCGCGGCCTTCGTCGTGGCGTCCCTGTTCACCCTGGTCGGAGCGCTGATCGCGCTGTTCGTCATCCAGGTCCGCCCCTCGGACCTCGCCCGTCTGCAGGGCCACCAGAAGCCGGCGGCCGACCGGACCTGAGGTCCGAGGGCCTTCGGCCCGGCTACGCCGCGGTGACGCGGGCCGCGAAGGCGTCCAGGTTGTCGGACATCCGGGCGAGCCGCTCGTCCAGCGTCAGGGACTCCTCGTACCGCCCGGCGCGCAGCTTCGGCTGTCGCTTGCCGCGTACGTACAAGGGGCAGGCGAGGTCGGCGCAGATGTACGTGCCCACCGTGTTGCCCTCGCGGCCGCGGGCGCCCGCCAGCGGGGCGGCCAGCAGAGTGACCCCGGAAGAGGCGTGACCGGTCAGGCAGATCTGGCACAGGCTGGACTTCACCACGCTGGTGCGGCCGACGGCCGGTACGCGCAGCGAGATCCCCAGCGGACCGCCGCCGCCCTCCCGGGGCAGCACGAGATGGGCCCGCAGGGGCGCTCCCGGGTCCACCCACCCCAGGAAGTCCAGGTCCTTCCAGGGCAGTTCGGCGAAGTCGAGCGGCAGCCGCAGCCGCGACGCCTCGCCCTTCGTGCAGTTCACGAAGGATGAACGGATCTGTTTCTCGGTGAGTGGTTCCACGGGCATCGACCCTACGACCCGCCCTGACCTGCCCGCATCCCAATATCCGGCCCGGAGCACGGCCCGGAGCGCGGCGCGCGTCCGGACCGCGTCCGGGCGGCCGTCACCCGTTCAGGCGCCGGATCCGGCAGCGCGCAGGGCCGTTCGTCCGCAGGGTGATCCCGGCGCCGACCGGGATCTCGGTGTCCACGGCCTCGAACGCGTAGGCCCGCAGGATCATCGCCAGCGCTATCACCGACTCCAGCATCGAGAAGTGCTGCCCGATGCACGCGCGCGGCCCCCCGCCGAACGGGAACCAGGCGTAGCGCGGCCGCCCCGCCTCCGCCTCGGGCGTGAAGCGCCCGGGGTCGAAACGGTCCGGGTCCGGCCAGTAGGCGGGGTGCCGGTGCGTCACCCAGGGCGCCAATATCACGTCCGCGCCCGCGGGCACGGTGTGCTCCCCGATCCGGGTGGCGGCGACGGCCTTGCGCCCGATGACCGGCGCGGCCGGATAGAGCCGCATGGCCTCCTTGAGGACCTGGGTGAGGTACGGAAGCCGGTCCAGGTCGGCGGCGCCGGGCGTACGGTCGCCCAGGACGCGGGAGATCTCCTCGCGGGCCCGGGACTGCTCCTCCGGGTGGCGGGCCAGCAGGTGCAGGGCGAAGCAGAGGGACGTGGCGGTCGTCTCGTGCCCGGCGAGCAGGAAGATCAGCACCTGGTCGCGCAGCTCGCCGGCGTCGAATTCCCCGTCGTCCGAACTCCGGGCGCCGGCGAGCAGCGTGAGCAGATCCTCGCCGGGAGCCTCGGCCTCGGCTCCTGCCCCGACTCCTGCCCCGGCCCCGGCGAGCCGGCGCTCCGCGATGATCCGGTCGCACACCCCGTAGAGCTCGTCCATCGCGGCGGCCGCGCGCCGGTTGCCGGGGGTGGGCCAGTCGCGCGGGATGCTGGCGGGTGAGTAGCCACGGCGCAGCACGTAGTCGGTGATGACCGGGAAACATTCGGTCACGACATCGGCGGTGGCCTCGACGTCGGTGCCGAAGAGGATGCGGGCGACGGCGCGCAGGGCGAGGTGCGTCATCTCGTCGGAGACGTCCACGATGCCGCCCGGGGCGTCGCCCCAGGCGGTGAGGACCGATGCGGTCTCGGCGGCGACCACCTCGGCGTAGCCGTCCACCCGGCGCCGGGTGAACAGCGGCTGCACGAGCCGGCGCTGGCGCAGGTAGTCCTCGTCCTGACTGGTCAGCAGCCCGTTGCCGAAGGACTCCCGGACCTCCTGGTAGAAGCGGTTGTCCTTGCGGAAGCGGGCCGCGTCGGAGGCGAGCACCTGCTGGACGCCCTCGGGGGAGAAGACGCAGTACAGCTCGGCACGCATCCCGGGTGGACCGGCCGTGATCCGTACCAGGTCGCCGTGCCGGTGCTGGGCCCGCAGATAGGTACCGAGGGAGTCGGACTTCAGGTCGAAGAGCGACCCGAGCAGCGGCACCCCCGTAAGCCCGGGCACCGCCTTCCCCGTATCCGCTCCGGAGTTCGTTCCCACTGCCATGGCCGCCCCTTCGTCCTACGGAAGGCCGATTCTGCCGCGCCCGCGCGCACCAGGCGAGGACGGCGTCCCTTCAGGCCGATGAGTGGCCGGATGACCACCATCCCCGCCGCCTGCGGGTCGGCCCGTGCCGCCTGGCGATCAGCAGGGGGCGCGGCCACAATGGAGTGGTTATCCGCGTCGCACCCCCGAGGTGATGGCTCATGTGCCGGTGGCTCGCGTATTCGGGTACGCCCCTGCTGCTCGAAACCATCCTCTACAAACCGGCCCACTCGCTGATCGACCAGAGCCTGCACTCCAGGCTGGGCGTGGAGACGACGAACGGCGACGGATTCGGCGTCGGGTGGTACACGCAGGAGGACACGGCCACCCCGGCGACCTTCAGGGACATCGGCCCCGCCTGGAACAACCGCAACCTGCGGGAGATCGCGGACCACGTCCGGTCCCCGCTGTTCTTCGCCCACATCCGGGCGTCGACCGGCACGGCGGTGCAGCAGACGAACTGTCACCCGTTCCGGTACGGCCGCTGGCTGTTCATGCACAACGGGGCCATCACCGACTTCCACCGGATGCGGCGGGAACTCACCCTGCTCATCGACCCCTCGCTGTACTCCGACGTCGAGGGTTCGACGGACTCCGAGGTGATGTTCCACCTGGCGCTCACCTTGGGTCTGGAGGCGGACCCGCCGGGCGCGGTGGCCCGGATGGCGGGCGTGGTGGAGCGCGTCGGCCGTGAGCACGGCGTGGAGTACCCGCTCCAGATGACCCTCGCCATCAGCGACGGCGAACGCCTGTGGGCCTTCCGCTACTCCAGCCGGGGTGAGTCGAGGTCGCTGTTCTACAGCAGCCGGGTGGACGCGCTGCGCAGGCTGCACCCCGACGTGGAGTTCCTCCAGGAGGTCTCCGACGAGACCCGCCTGGTCGTCTCCGAACCCCTCGGTGACCTCCCCGGCGCCTGGAACGAGGTCCCGGAGAGCACCTTCGGCATCGTCGGCGGCCCCGGCGGGGACTCCCTCCACCCCTTCACCCCGCAGGCGGCGTAGGAAACGGCGGTCCGTGGGCGGTCAGTAGCCCCAGCGCTGGCCCACGCTGTCGTCGTGACGGCAGTGGATCGTACGCCCGTTGGCGTCCCGGCCGGACGTGCCGACATCGGCCTTCCGGCATATCTGACCGGCCCTGTAGCAGTTGCCGGCGTTGGAACGGGGATAGCAGTCGGTGCTCGCCTTGGTGGGCTCCGGCGCGGGCGCCTGGGTGCGGGTACGGGTGGGAGCCGGCGGGGCCGGGGCGGCCTTGGTGGGCTCCGGCCCCTTGGTGGTGGGCTCGGCGACCGGGACCATAGGGGTCGGCGCCGCGGTGGTGGGGTCGGCGGTCGGGGCCGCGCTGGCGCTCGGAGTCGGGTCGGCCGGCACCACGGAGGGGCTAGGACTGGGGCTGGGGCTCGCGCTGACGGTGACGGCGGCGCTGGCGCTCGGGGTGGTGGCGGGCGCGGCCGGGTCGCAGGCGGCGAGCGACAGAACGGCGGCCATGACGGTGAGGGCGCCTCTCCAGCGCATCTTCACCGTCGTCGACTTGCTGCGGGGCGGCATGGTCATCGGGAACTCCTGGGTCTACGTGCTCGTTGAGCGGCGTTCAAGATACCCAGAAGGTTGAATTCGCTACCAGTGTTGACGAGGGGTGAGATGGAGGCGCGAGCGGTCCGGCGCGTCAGGGCCCGCCGCGCCGCTTCAACTCGGCTGATGGCGCGCAGGTCTCTGTACGACGCCGGTCACCGGCGTTCGCGCGCTGCACGGCCCAGCACTTCAACGAGCTCGTGTTCCCGTTCAAGCGCTGTCAGATGCAGCGTCGATGCCGAGCTGCCGCGCGTGATCCACGAGATCACGACCAGACTGGATCTGCCGGCCTGTCCGCACGGACCGTCGATTCCTGCCTCGCGCTCGCCCGGATGCGCGGCACCGGCCCGGCCGTCGTGGACGGGCATCAAGAGCCTGGGCGTGACGTCCGATCTGGTCACCGAAGGCCTCGGCGAGCAGAGCTGCGTACTGGATTCCCTCGCCGACCTGCTGGCCGGCAGCGTCGTCGCCGACCTCTCGATCGCCCACGGGCTCGACTACTGCACGTTCGTCGACCGGCCGAACTACGGGCGGGGGATGAACGTCGAGCTCTGCCACCAGGCCGACAAGGTGGCCAAGCAGGTCCGCTACGCGCCCCGGAAGGGCGTCCCGTTCGTCTGGTTCCCGCCTTTCGAGGGGGGCGCCGCACGAGGTGAAGGACCTGGCGACGGGCGAACAGACGGCGTCCGACCCGACGAGCTGGGTTCCGGCTCCGCGTTGGACGTCAGCGCGAGCTCGGCGAGTCGGTCGGCAGGGTTCAGGGCCGGGGCTTGCGGTGGCGTCCGGTGCCCGGAGCCAAGGGGTTGCGTCCGGTGGTGGGGCCGGTCGCCCCGGGCCGGTCGGCCGGGGCGGCTTCGTGTGTGGGGCTGAGGGCGCGGCAGGCCGCCGCGTAGTCCTCCACCGTCGTCAACGCCTGCCAGGCGAAGCCGTCCCACTCCAGGATCAGACGCGGGGCCTCGGGATCGAGGTGGGCGGCGCGCTGCGGGCCGGTGCCGAGGGTGATGGCCTTCTTCTCGCCGGGCTTGCGCAGGCGGCCTTGGCGGCGTGCGGCCCACTGGGCAAGGGGTTCGTCTTCCACGTCTTACCTCCCTGGAGCAGGGGCAGCACCCTACCGAATCCGGACGGCACGCCGCCCCGCTCCAGACGCGTAGGGGCGGGGCGCGGGTGTATGCGCAGAAACTCGACCGGCGGGGTCCTCGAACACCGCGCGGACGGCGGGCAGCCGGTGAAGCCCTGTCCGCGGCCTTCAGGATCAGCTCGTCGTCGGGCTGCCCGAGCCGGCCCGGTCGGCGAGGAGGAGTGCGAGCGGTCCGCCTTCTGGGGCGGTGGCCGAGCCCGGGGAACGCACAAGCCCCGCCAGTCCGGATCTCCGGGTTGGCGGGGGCTTACTTATTGCCTGCTTCGACAGGTTGCGTCCAGCGTTTAGATGTCGCGGAAGATCTCGATCTGGGCGCCCACCGAGTTGAGGCGCTCGGCCAGTTCCTCGTAGCCGCGGTTGATCACGTAGACGTTGCGCAGCACGGACGTGCCCTCGGCCGCCATCATCGCCAGGAGGACGACCACCGCCGGGCGCAGGGCCGGCGGGCACATCATTTCCGCCGCGCGCCAGCGCGTGGGGCCCTCGACCAGGACGCGGTGGGGGTCGAGGAGCTGGAGGCGGCCGCCGAGGCGGTTCAGGTCCGTCAGGTAGATGGCCCGGTTGTCGTACACCCAGTCGTGGATCAGGGTCTGACCCTGCGCCACGGCGGCGATGGCCGCGAAGAAGGGGACGTTGTCGATGTTCAGCCCGGGGAACGGCATGGGGTGGATCTTGTCGATCGGGGCTTCGAGCTTCGAGGGGCGGACCGTGAGGTCGACCAGGCGGGTGCGGCCGTTGTCGGCCGTGTACTCCGCCGAGCGGTCGTGGTCCAGGCCCATCTCCTCCAGGACCGCGAGCTCGATCTCCATGAACTCGATCGGCACCCGGCGGATGGTGAGTTCCGACTCCGTGACGACCGCGGCGGCGAGCAGGCTCATCGCCTCGACCGGGTCCTCGGAGGGGGAGTAGTCCACGTCCACGTCGATGCTCGGGACGCCGTGGACGGTGAGGGTGGTGGTGCCGACGCCGTCGACCCGTACGCCCAGGGCCTCCAGGAAGAAGCACAGGTCCTGAACCATGTAGTTGGAGGAGGCGTTGCGGATGACGGTCACGCCGTCGTGCCGGGCGGCGGCCAGCAGCGCGTTCTCGGTGACGGTGTCCCCGCGCTCGGTCAGCACGATCGGGCGGTCCGGGGAGATCCCGGGGACGACCTTCGCGTGGTAGATGCCCTCGGTCGCGGTGATGTCCAGGCCGAAGCGGCGCAGGGCGATCATATGCGGTTCGATGGTGCGGGTGCCGAGGTCGCAGCCGCCCGCGTAGGGCAGGCGGAACGTTTCCATCCGGTGCAGCAGCGGGCCCAGGAACATGATGATGCTCCGGGTCCGGCGGGCCGCGTCCGCGTCCATGGCCTCCATGTCGAGGCGGGCCGGCGGGATCAGCTCCAGGTCCACGCCGTCGTTGATCCAGCGGGTGCGCACGCCGATGGAGTTCAGGACCTCCAGGAGGCGGTAGACCTCCTCGATGCGGGCCACCCGCCGCAGCACCGTACGGCCCTTGTTGAGCAGCGAGGCGCAGAGCAGGGCGACGCACGCGTTCTTGCTCGTCTTGACGTCGATGGCGCCGGACAGACGGCGGCCGCCCACCACGCGCAGGTGCATCGGGCCGGCGTAGCCCAGGGAGACGATCTCGCTGTCGAGCGCTTCGCCGATTCGGGCGATCATCTCAAGGCTGATGTTCTGGTTGCCGCGCTCGATGCGGTTCACTGCGCTCTGGCTGGTGCCGAGGGCGTCGGCGAGCTGACTCTGTGTCCAGCCCCGGTGCTGCCGGGCGTCACGGATGAGCTTGCCGATGCGTACGAGGTAGTCGTCTGCCATGGGGGCACGCTATCTCAGATATGAGATGACCCTTGCGCTGGGTGCGGCAAATGGGTGAATTGAGTGGAAGTTACCGGCCATCAGGTCCCATGACGGGGTGCCCGTACGCGTGATGGTCGACGATGCGGCCCAGCAGGCGGGTGAGCTGCTCCCGTTCCTGGGTGCGCTCAACTCCTGGGCCGCCCGGCACGGCCTCGCGGCGGGCTGAGCCCGGCGAGCCCGGCAGCTGAGCCCGGCAGCTGAGCCCGGCAGCCGAGCCCGGCCGCCGAGCGGCAGCCGAGCCCGGCCGTGGCGCCCGGCACCGGCGGCCCGCACCGGCGCCCGGCCGCCGCGCCCCGCTCAGTGCTTGCAGGCGTGGTGCCGCCCCCCGGCGTGCACCGCCGCGTACGAAGCCGGGCGCGGGCCCGAGACGGCGCCCGCCACCCGCGCCGCGGCCGCCCGGCCCGACGCCGAATCCGCGTCGTGCACCACACGGCCGCCGACCAGGGTCATCCGTACCCCCGTCCCGCTGATGTCGGCCACCGGGCAGCGCGTCACGTCCCGGTCCAGCACCACCAGGTCCGCCGCCCTGCCCGGCTCCACCGTGCCCGTCAGGCCCTCCTGGCGCAGCTGCCAGGCCGTTCCCGACGTGTGCATCCGCAGGACCGCCTCCCGGCCGAGCCCCTCCAGTTCGCGGTACAGCGGGCCCGCCCCGAAAGCGCCCTGGCGGTCGATCGCCGTCCGCAGCTGGTTCCACACCTGGAGGGCGTCCACCGGCCAGTCGGAGCCGCCCGACAGCCGCGCCCCCGCCTTCTCCAGGCTCCGCGCCGGGTACATCCACCGGTGCCGCTCGGGGCCGATGTAGGGAAGGAGCGCCTCCATCGTCCAGGTGTCCTTCGCCGCCCACTGGAGCTGCATGCACGCCGTGACCCCCAGCTGCGCGAAGCGCCGCAGGTCCGCCGGGTCCACGAGCTGCAGGTGCGCCACCGCGTTACGGGCGTCCCGCAGGCCCGTCACCCGCTTGGCGTACGCGTACCCGTCCAGAGCGGTGCGTACCGCACGGTCGCCGAGCCCGTGGGCGTGCATCTGCCAGCCCGCCTTGTTGAAGGCGGCGCTGAGCCGGCCGTAGTCCGCCGCCGAGGTGTACAGCTCGCCCCGGTTGCCGGTCGGCCAGCCCTGCCCGTCGAGGTAGGGCCTCAGCAGTGCGGCGGTCTGCGCCGGGTACTCGATGACCCCGTCCAGGAACACCTTGACCATCCCGAACCGCAGCCCCCGTACGCCCGCGAACTCCCGTCGCAGGCCCCGCGCGTACGCCAGCGAACCCGCCGGGTCCTTGGTCTGCTCCGCCTCCAGCCGGATCGCCGGGACGATCCGCTGCGGCAGCTTCCCCGCCGCCGACAGCGCCTGGTACAGCTCCAGTTCGTGCCGCCCCACCAGCGCGTCCATCATCGTGGTGACCCCGGAGGCGGCCGCCAGCTCCAGCACCTTGGCGCAGGCCGCGACCAGGTCGGCCCGGGTGGGCTCCGGTACGTGCCGCCGTACCAGGCCCTGGGCGTCGTCCTTGAGGACGCCCGTCGGCCGCCCGTCCGCGCCCTTGACCACCTTGCCGCCGACCGGGTCGGGCGTGGCCGCCGTGATCCCGGCGATGTCCAGGGCCCGCTGGTTGGCCCACAGGTTGTGCCCGTCGCCGCCGACGAGGGCGATCGGCCGCCGGGTCGGGAGCGCGTCCAGCATCGTGTGGTGGGGGTTGGTGCCCGTGGGGAGCAGCCCGACCGGGTTCCAGTCCTCGACCACCAGCCAGCGGTCGGGCTCCGCGCCCGCGCCCCCCGTCTCGGCGAGGAAGCCGGTCAGGAGCTCCTGGAGCTCGGCCAGGGTGGTCTCAGCGCCCTCCAGCGAGGGGGACAGCGAGCGCTCGCCCGCGCCGAGCGGGTGGACGTGGCCGTCGTGGATGCCGCTCATGACCGTGTTGCCCCGGGCGTCGACGACCTCGGTGTCCCGGCCCACGTACCGGCGCAGCGCCGCGTCCGTCCCGGTGGCCAGGATCGTGCCGTCCCGGCCGACCGCGACGGCCTCGACGGGAGCCCGGCCGCCGGTCCCGGTGAACACCGCGGCGTTGCGGACCACCAGGGCCGCCGAACCGCGCCCGTGGGAGGACGAGGCCGCGGGCGCCGGGGCGGCCGAGGCCGGAGCGGCCCCCAGCAGGCCCGCGGCCCCGGCGACCCCCGTGATCCCCGCGGCGGCGAGGAGTCCCCGGCGGGAAAGGTGCGAAGAAGACGTCATGCCCACTCCAAACGTTGGTGTGGCCAGGACACTGTTTGATTAACCGCTTAACCAGAAGCCGCCTCCGGCGACGAAATCCGTACGATGGCCGCGTGCCAGAGCACCCACCCGCGCCGGGACCGACCCTCGCCGACATCGCGCGCGCCGCCGAGGTCTCCACCGCGACCGTCTCGCACGCGCTCAACGGCACCGGCCGCCTCGGCGAGTCCACCCGGCGACGGGTCCGCGAGGTGGCGGGCGCGCTCGGCTACGGAGCCCGCCGCGGCCCGCGCACCCGCAGCCTCGGCGTCGCGGTGACCACGTACGCGGGGGACGCCTGGGACTTCGTGCGGATCGCCTACTTCTCCCGCTGGCTCACTGCCGCGACCTCGGCCGCGCACGCGCACGGGTACGCCCTGACCACCCTGCCCGCCGACCGGGGCGCCGAGCCGCTGTGGCACACGCTCGCCGTGGACGGGATGCTGCTGCTCGACAGCCCGGCCGGGGACCCGGTGCTGCGGGCCCTGCGGGCGCGGGGTCTGCCGGTGGTCTTCGACGGCCGGCCGCCCGACCCCTGGCCGGGGGACGTGTGGGTGGACAACGACCACACCGCCACCACGCGGGAGGTGCTCGACCACCTCGCGGCGTCCGGGGCCCGGCGGATCGCACTGCACTCGGGCTACGGCCGGGAGTTCTACACCGGAGCCGTCACCTCGGCCTACGAACAGTGGTGCGCGGAGCGCGGCCTGGCTCCGCTCGTGGTCCCCTTCGACCCGGACGACGCGGCGGGGCACGCCTTCGACTCCGCCTTCACCCGGCCGGACCGCCCCGACGCCGTCTACTGCGTGTACGACCCCGGGGGGCGGCAGGTGCTGGCCGCCGCCGCGCGCCACGGTCTGCGTACACCCGGCGTACGGGGAGCACCCGCAGTCCCCGGCGCACCCGCAGTCCCCGGCGCACCCGCAGTCCCCGGCGCGCCCGGCAGCCCGGGGCACGGCGGTCTGCTGCTGGTCTGCGCCAGCGAGGATCCGGCGTACGCCGAGACCGACCCCGCCGTGACCACCGTCACCCTGAACCCGGAGCGGATCGCCGCTTCGGCGGTGTCTGTCCTGGTCAACCTGATCGAATCCGGGCATGCGGAATCGCCTGGTCAGCTGACGGTCCCGGCGGGACTGCGGGTGCGCGCCTCGTCCCTCCCCCCGGACATGTACTAGAGTTATCTCGACATCGAGATATCTGCCGAAGGCGTACCGCAGCCGCCCCCGCTGGTAAGGGTTACCTAACTTAGCCCTACCTTAGCGGATTGGCCAAGGGGCGTGGCGGCAGGATTGCGGTAATACGCGCGAATTCATGCATGAAGGAGACTGTCGTGTCGGCGAACAGCTTCGACGCCCGCAGCACGCTGCAGGTGGGCGACGAGTCGTACGAGATCTTCAAGCTGGACAAGGTCGAGGGCTCCGCCCGCCTTCCCTACAGCCTGAAGGTCCTGCTGGAGAACCTGCTTCGCACCGAGGACGGCGCGAACATCACCGCCGACCACATCCGGTCGCTCGGCAACTGGGACTCGCAGGCCCAGCCCAGCGAGGAGATCCAGTTCACGCCGGCCCGCGTGATCATGCAGGACTTCACCGGCGTCCCCTGCGTGGTGGACCTCGCCACCATGCGTGAGGCCGTGAAGGCGCTCGGCGGCGACCCGGCGAAGATCAACCCGCTCTCGCCCGCCGAGATGGTCATCGACCACTCGGTCATCGCCGACAAGTTCGGCACGAAGGACGCCTTCGCGCAGAACGTCGAGCTCGAGTACGGCCGCAACAAGGAGCGCTACCAGTTCCTGCGCTGGGGCCAGACCGCCTTCGACGACTTCAAGGTCGTCCCGCCGGGCACCGGCATCGTCCACCAGGTCAACATCGAGCACCTGGCGCGCACGGTCATGGTCCGGGGTGGCCAGGCGTACCCCGACACCCTCGTCGGCACCGACTCGCACACCACCATGGTCAACGGCCTCGGCGTGCTGGGCTGGGGCGTCGGCGGCATCGAGGCCGAGGCCGCGATGCTCGGCCAGCCGGTCTCCATGCTGATCCCGCGCGTCGTGGGCTTCAAGCTGACCGGCGAGCTGCCCACCGGCACCACCGCCACCGACCTCGTGCTGACCATCACCGAGATGCTCCGCAAGCACGGCGTCGTCGGCAAGTTCGTCGAGTTCTACGGTGAGGGCGTCGCCGCCACCTCGCTGGCGAACCGCGCCACCATCGGCAACATGTCGCCGGAGTTCGGCTCCACCGCCGCGATCTTCCCGATCGACGACGAGACCCTGAAGTACCTGCGCCTGACCGGCCGCGACGCCCAGCAGGTCGCGCTCGTCGAGGCGTACGCCAAGGAGCAGGGCCTGTGGCTGGACCCGGCCGCCGAGCCGGACTTCTCCGAGAAGCTGGAGCTCGACCTCTCCACGGTCGTCCCCTCCATCGCCGGCCCGAAGCGCCCGCAGGACCGCATCGTCCTCGCCAACGCCGCCGAGCAGTTCGCGCAGGACGTGCGCAACTACGTCGAGGACGACGACGAGGCGGGCAAGGAGTCCTTCCCGGCCTCCGACGCCCCGGCCGCCACCAACGGCGTACCGAGCCGCCCGACCCAGGTCACCCTGGCCGACGGCACCTCCTTCGAGATCGACCACGGCGCCGTCACCGTCGCCGCGATCACCTCCTGCACCAACACCTCGAACCCCTACGTCATGGTCGCCGCGGCGCTCGTGGCCAAGAAGGCGGTCGAGAAGGGCCTGACCCGCAAGCCGTGGGTCAAGACCACCCTGGCCCCGGGCTCGAAGGTCGTCACCGACTACTTCGACAAGGCCGGCCTGACCCCGTACCTCGACAAGATGGGCTTCAACCTCGTCGGGTACGGCTGCACCACCTGCATCGGCAACTCCGGTCCGCTGGACGAGGAGATCTCGAAGGCGATCAACGAGCACGACCTCGCGGTCACCTCGGTCCTCTCGGGCAACCGCAACTTCGAGGGCCGCATCAACCCCGACGTCAAGATGAACTACCTGGCCTCCCCGCCGCTGGTCGTCGCGTACGCCATCGCGGGCTCCATGAAGGTGGACATCACCAAGGACGCCATCGGCACCGACACCGAGGGCAAGCCGGTCTTCCTCCAGGACATCTGGCCCTCCGAGGCCGAGGTCAACGACGTCGTGGCGAACGCGATCGGCGAGGACATGTTCAGCAAGTCCTACCAGGACGTCTTCGCGGGCGACGCCCAGTGGCAGGCGCTGTCGATCCCGACCGGCAACACCTTCGAGTGGGACCCGCAGTCCACCTACGTCCGCAAGCCCCCTTACTTCGAGGGCATGACGATGGAGACCACCCCGGTCTCCGACATCGCCGGTGCGCGCGTGCTGGCGAAGCTGGGCGACTCGGTCACCACCGACCACATCTCCCCGGCCGGTGCGATCAAGGCCGACACCCCGGCCGGCAAGTACCTCACCGAGCACGGTGTCGAGCGCCGCGACTTCAACTCGTACGGTTCCCGCCGCGGCAACCACGAGGTCATGATCCGCGGCACCTTCGCCAACATCCGCCTGCGCAACCAGATCGCGCCGGGCACCGAGGGCGGCTTCACCCGCGACTTCACCGTCGACGGCGCGCCGGTCTCCTTCATCTACGACGCCTCGCAGAACTACCAGGCCGCCGGCATCCCGCTGGTCATCCTGGCGGGCAAGGAGTACGGCTCCGGCTCGTCCCGCGACTGGGCCGCCAAGGGCACCGCGCTGCTCGGCGTCAAGGCCGTCATCGCCGAGTCCTACGAGCGCATCCACCGCTCCAACCTGATCGGCATGGGCGTCCTGCCGCTGCAGTTCCCGGAGGGTGCCACCGCGGCCTCCCTGGGTCTGACCGGCGAGGAGACCTTCTCCTTCACCGGTGTGGAGGAGCTGAACAACGGCACCACCCCGCGCACGGTCAAGGTGACCACCGACACCGGTGTGGAGTTCGACGCGGTCGTCCGCATCGACACGCCGGGCGAGGCGGACTACTACCGCAACGGCGGCATCATGCAGTTCGTGCTCCGGAACCTCATCCGGGGTTAAGGGCGCGCCAAGCGGAGCCCTTCTCCGCTGAATCGGCACCATAGGGCCGTATCCCCGCCACGGGGATACGGCCCTTCCGCATTTTCGTCACGGCGGTGCCAGATGACGGACAGGTCTCAACTCGGAAAAACTGGTGGCCATAAATGTGCATGATCTTGCTCACACGAGCGGGAGTGGACTATACCTGTGCCCGTCCGGATCACCGAGAGACGGGTGGCTCCGGGCCGGGGGACGGGCGGGGACCTGTGGTGATGTCCGCATGCACGGTGACCACCGTGAATCTCCGGCCTCCTTCCCACTTCTGACGAAGGCGAGGACACGAGCATGGGATCCACTGGTGAGGGCCTCGGACGCCGCGACCTGATCAAGCGCTCCGCCGCACTCGGACTGATCACGGTGCCGACGATGAGCTTCCTGTCCGCCTGCGCCTCCGGCGGTGAGGAGAACTCCACGAAGGGCCCGGCCAAGGCCCCGGTGACCAAGGAGAACCCTTTCGGCGTCCCGAAGGGCGGCAAGCTGGACGTCGTCGTCTTCAAGGGCGGGTTCGGCGACGACTACGCGAAGGCCTGGGAGGCCGCCTTCGACAAGAAGTGGGGCACCACCAGCTCCCACCTGGGCACCCAGGAGATCACCGCCAAACTGCAGCCCCGCTTCAACGGCGGGAACCCGCCGGACGTCGTCGACGACTCCGGTGCCCAGAGGATCCCGCTGGACGTGCTCGGCAAGGGCGGCCAGCTGGCCGACCTCAACGCCGTGCTCGACGCGCCCTCGCTCGACGACCCGAGCAAGAAGGTACGCGACACCCTCGTGGACGGGGCCGTCGAACAGGGCATGCTGGGCGGCAAATACCTCGTCCTGAAGTACGTGTACGCCGTGTTCGGCTTCTGGTACTCGGGCAAGCTCTTCAAGGAGAAGGGCTGGACGGAGCCCAAGACCTGGGACGAGTTCCTCGCCGTCTGCACCAAGGCCAAGGAGGCGGGCATCGGCGGCCTCGCCCACCAGGGCAAGTTCCCGTATTACATCAACGTCGTCATCATGGACCTGATCGCCAAGAAGGGCGGTCTGGACGCGGTGAAGGCGATCGACAACCTGGAACCGAACGCCTTCGAGGGCAGCGCGGCCGCCCTCGCCGCGGTCGAGGCGGTCTACGAGGTGGTCGAGAAGGGCCTGCTGATGCCGGGCACCAACGGCCTCACCCACACGGAGTCCCAGACGGCCTGGAACCAGTACAAGGCCGCGTTCATCCCCTCCGGCTCCTGGCTGGAGAACGAGCAGCTCAAGCAGACCCCGGAGGACTTCGACATGAAGTTCCTGCCGGTACCCCTGCTCGCCGAAAGCAAGATGCCCCTGGAGGCCATCCGGGCCGGCGTCGACGAGCCGTTCATCGTCCCGGAGAAGGCCGCCAACAAGGCCGCGGGCCTGGAGTTCCTCCGTTCGATGCTGTCCCGGGAATGGTCGACGATCTTCGCCCAGCAGGCCAACTCGCTCACGGTCGTCAAGGACGGCGTCGATCCGAGCGTCAAGCTGCGGCCCGGCACCCAGTCCGCGGTCGAGGCGCTGAAGGCCGCGGGCGGCAACACCTTCAGCTACCGCTACCCCGACTGGTACAGCGAGATGGACACGGAGATCCAGAACGCGTCCAATGAGCTCATGGCGCAGCGGATCCAGCCCAAGGAGTGGATCAAGCGGGCCCAGGCGGCGGTGAACAAGGCGGCCCAGGACCCGAACGCCAAGAACAACAAGCGCAGCTGACCACTGCGGGGACGGACACCATGAGCCATGTAGCCCAGGGGAGAGGGAAGTACGGCTTCATCGCCGGCTTCCTCTTCGCGCCCCTCGCGCTGTACCTGACCTTCGTCATCTGGCCGTACGTGCAGACGTTCGGTTATTCCTTCACCAACTGGACCGGGCAGTCACCGACGTTCGACTTCGTCGGCACGGACAACTACGCGGCCCTGCTGAAGGACGAGGTCTTCCGCGGCGCGCTCTGGCACAACCTGCTGCTCCTGGTGTTCGTCCCGCTCGTCACCATCCTGCTCGCCCTCTTCTTCGCCTTCATGGTGAACGCGGGCGGGCGCGGCGGGGCCGGCGGAGTGCAGGGAGTCGGCGGATCGCGCATCTACAAGGTCGTCTACTTCTTCCCGCAGGTCCTCTCCCTCGCCATCCTCTCCGTGCTCTTCGGCGCGATCTACCGCAGCGACGAGGGCGGCCTGCTCAACGGCTTCCTGACCCAGCTCGGCCTGATCGACGCGAACCACCCGGTCGAATGGCTCAACGAGCCGGACCTCGTCCTGTGGTGCCTGCTCCTCGTCGTCGTCTGGCACGGCGTCGGCTTCTACCTCGTCCTCTTCTCCGCGGCCATGCAGTCCGTCCCCAAGGACATCTACGAGGCCGCGCTGCTCGACGGCGCCGGGCGCGCCCAGACCTTCTTCAAGGTCACGCTGCCCCTGCTGTGGGACTCTGTGCAGACCTCCGCGGTCTATCTGGGCATCGCCGCGATGGACATGTTCGTCCTGGTGTCGACCATGACCTCGGGCCAGTTCGGCGGCGGACCCGACCACCACAGCGAGGTCATGTCGACGGTGCTGATGCGCAACTTCCTCTACTTCGGCAAGAGCGGCTACGCCTGCGCCATGGGCGTGGTCATGCTCGCCCTGACCATGATCCTCTCCGTCGTCACGCTGCGCGCCACCCGCCGCGAGCGCATCGAGTTCTGAGCGGAGTTCCACGATGACTGCACAGTCCACAGTGATCAAGGCCCCGGGCGAGAAGGCCGGGGAGCGGCCGGGCGGCGCCGGACGGACGGGGAAGCGGGACGGGCGCCGCTCCGAGGGCGCGACCCTCAACGTCTTCTCGCACGGCTTCCTCGTCGTCTGGGCGATAATGATCGTGCTGCCGCTGCTCTGGCTCGCGCTCGGCGCCTTCAAGACCGACGCGCAGATCGGCGGCTCGGCCCTGAGCTGGCCCTCCAACTGGCACTTCGACGCCTTCGGGCGGGCCTGGACGAAGGGCATCGGAGGCTACTTCGCCCACACCCTCATCGTGCTGGTGTTCTCGGTCCCGCTGACCATGCTGTTCGGCTCCATGGCCGCGTACGTGCTGGCCCGCTACCCCTTCACGGGCAACCGGCTCATCTACTACTTCTTCGTCAGCGGGGCGATGTTCCCCGTGTTCCTGGCGCTCGTACCGCTCTTCTTCATGGTCAAGCGCTTCGACATGCTGAACACCTATCAGGGCCTGGTCCTGGTGTACGTCGCCTACTCGATGCCCTTCACGGTCTTCTTCATGCACTCCTTCTTCCGCACGCTGCCGACGGCGATCCACGAGGCGGCGGTCATCGACGGGGCCTCCGACACCCGGATCTTCTTCCAGGTGATGCTGCCGATGGCCAAGCCCGGCCTGATCAGCGTCGGCATCTTCAACGTCCTGGGCCAGTGGAACCAGTACATCCTGCCCGCCGTGCTGATGCAGCCGCAGACGAGCGCCGACCCCGAGCGGTACATGCTCACCCAGGGGCTCATCCAGCTCCAGTACCAGATGGGCTACGAGACGGACCTGCCGGTGCTGTTCGCCGGTGCCACCATCGCGATGGTCCCGATGCTGGTGGTCTACCTCTCCTTCCAGCGCCAGATCCAGGCGGGCCTCACCTCGGCGACGCTGAAGTAGCGTCCCGGGGTCAGGATCCGCCGGAGGCCTTCCGCAGCTTGTAGAGCTCTCCGGAACCCGGGCCGCCGATGTGCTGGTGGATCCGGGGCTCCCGGGCGGTGCCGTCGACGCCCCACGCGGGCCAGCTGCACCCCGGGATGTCTATGCGGACCTTCTGCGTCCAGACGTCCCGGCCGCCCTCGTAGACCCAGGTCCCGGAGCCCGAGCAGCTCGGCGACGGGTCGCCGGGGTAGTCGAAGGGGCTGCGCCCGCCGACGCCGGAGGCGGTGACCCGGCCGTCCGAGGTGAAGACCAGGGTGTTGCCCGTGTGGTCGATCCAGCTGCCGGGCATGGTCTGCGGACCGATCGCCGGCGGCTCGTACGCGGGCAGCAGGCCGACGGCGAGCCCGAGTGCGCCGAACAGGCCCGTCCCCGCCACCACCCCCGTGCCCCACAGCACCACCCGCCGCAGCAGTCCCTCGCCCCGGGGCAGGGCGATCAGCGCGCCCGCCGAGAGCGAGGCCGTGGCCGAGGCCCAGAAGACCAGCGTGCCCCGCGTCTGCGCGTCGTTGTACGTCGCGACGATCCAGATCGGCGACGCCACCAGGGCCGCCACGATCGGCGGAGCCGACCACCAGGCCGCGTGCCTGCCGAGCCAGCGGCCGAGGAGGTCGGCCAGCGCGAGCGCGGGCAGTACGAAGATGAGCGACAGCAGCAACGAGATGAAGCCGATGAGGGGCGTGAGCGCGACCAGGCTCCCCCCGATCTCGGTGTAGTCGGGGGCTTCGTCCGGCGGAGGCTGCGTCTGCACGTAGAGCACGGCCACCACGACGGTGAGCGCGACCTCCAGGCATCCCACCAGTGTGGAGACCACCAGCACGCGCCCGTACGACCGTTTCTGATGCACGATCAATCCCCCTCGTGGCACGGCGAACCCGGCCGCCCGCCCGGCCGGCGGCGCCCTGGATCCTGGATCCATAGTGCCAGCCGGGCTGAACGTGTTCAATTCATTCTTCGTGCCCTGTCACGCGGGCCCGGCCGACCAGGTCGGGGGTCAGCCAGACGGCGACGGCGACACCGAAGCGGAAGGCCTCGTCCCAGTTGCCCTTGGTGAAGCCGTTGATCATTCCACGGTGTCCGGGCAGCACGGAGCCGAGCGGTCACGTGGAGTGATCATGGGTCGGCGCGCAACGGCCCCGAGGGGCCGCGGGCGCGCCGGTGGGCATGGATGACGCAGGCCCGGCGGAGTTGGCAGGGCATGCGGAAGGAAGGGAATGTGGAAGGAAGGAACGCGATGGAACGCGAACGGAACGCGAGCGCGCACGGGGACAGCGGTCCACCGCTGCCGTGCGCACCCGGAGGGAGATCAGCCGGCCGGAAGGTCAGCCGACGAGGGCGCCGCAAGGGCTTCGATCGGGACTCATCCCGAACACCTCCTTGCGTAGCGCGGTCGTTGCACGACGCCAGGTCCGGCCGGAAGGGCCGCAGAGGACCGGCGTCCCGGCGACCGTAGCACGATCCAACGGCCGCTTCTCTCCCCCTTTAGGCCAGTATCAGCCGTTTCATGCCGTGTCAGCCTCTTGACGTGTGGATGCGTAAAGGCTCGACTTAAGGTTCACAAGTTGGAGAGATGCCGGGGTCTCGGAGCGTGAAGCCGTGACGTGTCCCGGCCGGGGGGCGACGGCTGGCCGTCGCTAATGGGCAGGAGTGGATGAGTCGTGCAGACTCCCGGATCGCAGTCGTCGCTGCATCGCGCGAATCTCGAACGGGTCGTGCGGGCGGTGCGGCTCGCGGGATCACTGACCCAGGCGGAGATCGCCCGAGCCACCGGACTGTCGGCGGCCACGGTCTCCAACATCGTCCGGGAGCTGAAGGACGGCGGGACCGTCGAGGTCACGGACACCTCGGCCGGCGGCCGCCGGGCGCGCAGCGTCTCGCTCAGCGGTGACGCGGGGATCGTCATCGGTGTCGACTTCGGCCACACCCACCTGCGGGTGGCGGTGGGGAACCTGGCCCACCAGGTGCTGGCCGAGGAGTCCGAGCCGCTGGACGTCGACGCGTCCTGGGCGGACGGCTTCGACCGGGCGGAAGCCCTGGTCGGACGGCTGATCGCGGACATCGGCGTCGGGCTGGAGAAGGTGATCGGCGTCGGGCTCGGCGTGCCCGGCCCCATCGACGTGGAGTCCGGGACGCTGGGCTCGACCGCGATCCTGCCGGGCTGGGCGGGCATCAACCCGCGTCAGGAGCTCTCGCAGCGCCTCGGGGTGCCCGTGTACGTGGACAACGACGCGAACCTCGGCGCCCTCGGTGAACTCGTTTGGGGGAGCGGGCGGGGAGTGAAGGACCTGGCCTACATCAAGGTGGCCAGCGGCGTCGGCGCGGGCCTGGTGATCAACGGCCAGATCTACCGCGGACCCGGCGGCACTGCGGGCGAGATCGGGCACATCACCCTGGACGAATCGGGCCCGGTCTGCCGTTGCGGCAACCGCGGCTGCCTGGAGACCTTCGCGGCCGCCCGGTACGTACTGCCGCTGCTCCAGGGCACGCACGGGCCGGAGCTGACCATGGAGCGGGTGGTCGAACTGGCCCGTGAGGGGGACCCGGGCTGCCGTCGGGTGATCACGGACGTGGGCCGGCACATCGGCAGCGGCGTGGCCAGTCTGTGCAACCTCCTCAACCCCAGCCGGGTGGTGCTGGGCGGCTCGCTGGCGGAGGCCGGTGAACTCGTGCTCGCTCCCATCCGTGAATCGGTGGGAAGGTACGCGATCCCCAGTGCGGCCCGGCAGTTGTCGGTGCTGACGGGGAACCTGGGCGGACGGGCCGAGGTGCTGGGCGCACTGGCACTCGTCCTCAGCGAGATGGGCGATTCGACACTTTTGTCGGATCATGGAAGTGGAGTGCGAGCTCCAGCCGTCTTGCCTTCAGGTAGATAACGAATGGCACCGTTGTCATCTCGTTAAGAATTCACTCCTTGACGGCAAAACGCGGCCGGGGTTGACTCACATCCACCTCGGCCGCGCCGCTGCGGCCTCGTCAGGGAGGTTCAAGTAATGAACACGCGTATGCGCAGAGCCGCCGTAGCTGTAGCCGCTGGTGCCATGGCCGTTTCGCTCGCCGCTTGTGGCAGTGCGAAGGAGGCCGGCGACACGACGAAGGCGTCCTCCGGCGCTGCCAAGGGCGACGAGATCAAGGTCGGTCTGCTCCTGCCGGAGAACCAGACCGCGCGTTACGAGAAGTTCGACAAGCCGCTGATCGAGAAGAAGGTCGCCGAGCTCACCGGCGGCAAGGGCAAGGTCGTCTACGCGAACGCCAAGCAGGACGCGACCACGCAGAACTCCCAGGTCGACACGATGATCACCAACAAGGTGGACGTCCTGATCATCGACGCGGTGGACTCCAAGGCCATCGCGGGCTCGGTCAAGAAGGCCAAGGACGCCGGCATCCCGGTCGTCGCCTACGACCGCCTGGCCGAGGGCCCGATCGACGCGTACACCTCCTTCGACAACGAAGAGGTCGGCAAGGTCCAGGGCAAGGCCCTGCTGGAGGCGCTGGGCGACAAGGCCAAGGACGGCCAGATCGTCATGATGAACGGTTCGGTCACCGACCCGAACGCCAAGCTCTTCAAGTCCGGCGCGCACTCCGAGCTCGACGGCAAGGTGAACGTCGGCAAGGAGTACGACACCGTCGAGTGGAAGCCGGAGAACGCCAACACCAACATGGCGGCCGCGCTCTCCGCGCTCGGCAAGGACAAGGTCATCGGCGTCTACTCCGCCAACGACGGCATGGCCGGCGGCATCATCACCGCCCTCAAGGCCGCCGGCGTCTCCCCCCTGCCGCCGGTCACCGGCCAGGACGCGGAACTCGCCGGTGTGCAGCGGATCGTCGCGGGCGAGCAGTTCATGAGCGTCTACAAGCCGTACGCCCCCGAGGCCGAGGCCGCGGCGAAGATGGCCGTCTCCCTCGCCAAGGGCGGAAAGGCCGAGGGCACCACGTCCACGGTCGACAGCCCGACCACCAAGGGTGTCGCGTCCGTCCTGATCCCGGTCGTCTCGCTGACCAAGGGCAACATCAAGGACACCGTCGTCAAGGACGGCGTCTACACGGTGGACGAGATCTGCACCGACAAGTACGCGGCGGCCTGCGCCGCCGCCGGCCTGAAGTAGCGGCCCCCGTCGCCTCCCCGTGAGGCGGCCCCCCGTGCCTGACCGGCGCCCCGCCCCTTACTCCCCGCCACCCGGCGGGGCGCCGGGCAGAAACGTTCCCCCATTCGCCCCGCTCCTGCTCTTCTGCACGACATCCCCGCCGGTCAGGCGGCGAAGGAGATGGTTCATGTGTCCGCTGCGCCCGTGCTGGCGTTGCGAGGGGTCTCGAAGCGGTTCGGCGCCGTTCAGGCCCTGACCGACGTAGAACTCGAGATCCACTCCGGTGAAGTGGTCGCCCTCGTCGGCGACAACGGCGCCGGAAAGTCCACGCTGGTCAAGACGATCGCCGGCGTGCACCCCATCGATGAAGGTGTCATCGAGTGGGAAGGCCGTCCGGTCTCCATCGGCAAGCCCCATGACGCCCAGAACCTGGGCATCGCGACGGTCTACCAGGACCTGGCGCTGTGCGACAACATCGATGTCGTCGGCAACCTCTTCCTCGGCCGTGAGCTCAAGAGCTACGGCATCCTCGACGAGGTGGAGATGGAGCGGCGCGCCCGCGAGCTCCTGACCACCCTGTCCATCCGGATCCCCAGTGTCCGGATTCCCATCGCGTCACTCTCCGGCGGTCAGCGCCAGACCGTGGCCATCGCCCGTTCCATGCTGGGCGAGCCCCAGCTCGTCATCCTCGACGAGCCCACCGCCGCCCTCGGTGTGGAGCAGACCGCACAGGTTCTCGACCTGGTGGAGCGGCTGCGCGAGCGCGGCCACGCCGTCATCCTCATCAGCCACAACATGGCCGATGTGAAGGCCGTCGCCGACAAGGTGGCGGTCCTGCGGCTGGGCCGCAACAACGGTGTCTTCAACGTCGCCGACACCTCGCAGGAAGAGATCATCTCCGCCATCACCGGTGCCACGGACAACGCCGTGACCCGCCGGGCGGCCCGCACCTCGGAGGCCGGCAAGTGAGCACCCAGAACCCTGCCACCGGTCCACTGGACAAGGGCTCGGTCGACCAGCAGGAGCACATCGACCCGGTCAACCCCGCGGCCGCGCACGACGCGATCCCGGCCGTGGACCCCCGCCTCCTCGTCAGGGAGGAGGGGCTCGCCGGATACGTGGGCGAGTTCAAGCGCAAGATGAAGGCGGGCGACCTGGGTTCCCTCCCGGTCGTCATCGGCCTGATCGTCATCTGGTCCATCTTCCAGGGGCTGAACTCGAACTTCCTCTCCCCGGAGAACCTGACCAACATCGCGATCACGATGACCGGCACCGGCATGATCGCCATCGGCATCATCTTCGTGCTGCTGCTCGGCGAGATCGACCTCTCGGTCGGCTCGGTCAGCGGTGTCTCGGGTGCGATCGTCGCCGTCCTCGCCGTCACCCACGGCGTGAACGAATGGCTGGCCATCCTCGCGGCCGTCGTCGGAGGCGCCCTGATCGGCTGCATCCACGGCTTCTTCTTCGCCAAGATCGGTGCCCCGGCCTTCGCCGTCACCCTGTCGGGACTGCTCTTCTGGCTCGGCGCGATGCTGCAGATCCTCGGCAGCAACGGCACGATCAACATCGACTCCGACGGCGTGGTCGGCCAGCTGACCACGTACTTCTTCTCGGACGTGGCCGTCGCCTACGGGCTGGCCGCGCTCGCGGTGGCCGGCTACTTCCTCGCGGCCTTCCTCGACGCGAGGCGCCGCGAGGCCGCCGGGATGCCCTCCCGGCCGCTCGCCGAGATCCTGCTGCGCACCGGCCTGCTCGCGCTGTGCACCTTCGGCCCCGCCGTGCTGTTCAACCAGTACAAGGGCCTGCCGCTCGCGGTGGTGCTCTTCCTGCTGGCCCTGGTGGTCACGGACTTCCTGCTGCGCCGCACGACCTTCGGGCGAAACGTTTTCGCACTGGGTGGCAGCGTCGAGGCCTCCCGCCGCGCGGGCATCAACGTCACCCGGATCCGGATCACGGTCTTCGCGATCTCCAGCACCTTCGCGGCCATCGGCGGCCTGTTCTGGGCCTCCAAGATCGCGGCGGCCAACCAGAGCGCCGGCGCCGGCGACCTGCTGATGAACGTGATCGCGGCGGCCGTCATCGGCGGCACCAGCCTCTTCGGCGGCCGGGGCCGGACCTGGAACGCCCTCCTCGGCGTCATGGTCATCGTCTCGATCCAGTACGGTCTGGCCCTGGAAGGCATCGCGACGCCGATCCAGTACATGATCACCGGCGCGGTCCTGCTGGCCACCGTGGTGATCGACTCGGTCACCCGCAAGACCCAGAAGACGGCCGGACGCGCCTGACCGCGCGTCCGACTGCCCGCCGGAGTGACATCCGGCGGTAAGACCGGTCACAGTGCCCGGCGCCACTTCTCGTGGCGCCGGGCATCTGCGCGTGCATGTACGAGGTACTCATGTGCGGGTATACGCCCGTATGTGATGTGTGGCCGTCAGGTCGTGCGTACATGTATGACAAAGGTGTGACTCCCTCGGGACGGCCCGATGACCGTGGCCGGGGGCGGAACATTAGACTCGACAGACCAGCAAGCAACTGCAAGGAGGCACGGGTGCTGCTGACCCGCATCAAGGGACCGCGCGATCTGGACCGGCTCAGCCAGGAGGAGCTCGACCAGCTCGCGGCCGAGATCAGGTCCTTCCTCGTCGACGCCGTCTCCAAGACCGGCGGGCACCTCGGCCCCAACCTCGGGGTGGTCGAACTGACGATCGCCCTGCACCGGGTCTTCGACTCGCCCAAGGACAAGGTCCTCTTCGACACCGGCCACCAGGCCTATGTCCACAAGCTGCTCACGGGCCGCCAGAACTTCGCCGGCCTGCGCACCAAGAACGGCCTGTCGGGCTACCCCTCGCGCGCCGAGTCCGACCACGACGTGATCGAGAACTCGCACGCCTCCACCGTGCTCGGCTGGGCCGACGGCCTCGCCAAGGCCAACGAGGTGCTGGGCCGCGAGGACCACCACGTCGCCGCCGTCATCGGCGACGGGGCGCTGACCGGTGGCATGGCCTGGGAGGCGCTCAACAACATCGCCGCCGCCAAGGACCGCCCGCTCGTCATCGTCGTCAACGACAACGAGCGTTCGTACGGCCCCACCATCGGCGGCCTCGCCAACCACCTGGCGACCCTGCGCACCACGGACGGCTACGAGCGCTTCCTGGCCCGCGGCAAGGAGATCCTGGAGCGCACCCCGGTCGTCGGGAAGCCGCTCTTCGAGACCCTGCACGGCGCCAAGAAGGGCCTCAAGGACTTCATCGCCCCGCAGGGCATGTTCGAGGACCTCGGGCTCAAGTACATCGGGCCCATCGACGGCCACGACATCGAGGCCCTGGAGTCCGCCCTGCAGCGCGCCAAGCGCTTCAGCGGCCCGGTCATCGTGCACTGCCTCACCCAGAAAGGCCGCGGCTACACCCCGGCCCTGGAGCACGAGGCGGACCGCTTCCACGCGGTCGGCGTGATCCACCCGGACACCGGCCTGCCGGTGAAGACCGCCGCCGCCAGCTGGACCTCCGTCTTCGCCGACGAGATGGTCAAGCTCGGCCACGAGCGCGAGGACATCGTCGGCATCACCGCCGCCATGCTCCACCCGGTCGGCCTCAACAAGTTCGCCGAGGCCTTCCCGAACCGGATCTACGACGTGGGCATCGCCGAGCAGCACGGTGCCACCTCGGCGGCGGGCCTGGCCACCGGCGGGGTCCACCCGGTCTTCGCGGTGTACGCGACCTTCCTCAACCGCGCCTTCGACCAGGTCCTGATGGACGTGGCCCTGCACAAGTGCGGTGTCACCTTCGTCCTGGACCGTGCCGGTGTCACCGGCGACGACGGCGCCTCCCACAACGGCATGTGGGACATGTCCATCCTGCAGGTCGTCCCCGGCCTGCGGCTCGCCGCGCCGCGCGACGCCGAGCAGCTGCGCGCCCAGCTCCGCGAGGCCGTCGAGGTCAAGGACGCCCCGACCGTCGTGCGCTACTCCAAGGGCGTCGTCGGCCCGGCCGTCCCGGCCGTCGGCCGGATCGGCGGCATGGACGTCCTGCGCGCCCCGGGCGCCGAGGTCACCCGTCCGGACGTACTGCTCGTCTCGGTCGGTGCGCTCGCCCCGATGTGCCTGGAGATCGCCGACCTGCTGGACAAGCAGGGCATCTCCACGACCGTGGTCGACCCCCGCTGGGTCAAGCCCGTGGACGAGGCCCTGGCCCCGCTCGCGGACCGGCACCGCGTGGTCGTCACCGTCGAGGACAACGGCCGTACCGGCGGTGTGGGCGCCGCCGTCTCGCAGGCCCTGCGGGACGCGGGTGTCGACGTACCGCTGCGCGACTTCGGTATCCCGCAGCGCTTCCTCGACCACGCCCTCCGCAAGGAGATCATGGCCGAGATCGGCCTGACCGCACCGGACATCGCCCGGCAGGTCACCGGCCTGGTCGCCAAGCTGGACGGCCGCTACGACAGCGAGCCGGCCGCCGCCGTCGACTAGCCGGAACTCGCCGCGCGCGCCGTTCGTAGATCGACGCGCGGTTGCACGTCACGGGCCGGGAGATCACTCTTGAAGGGTGGGCCTCCCGGCCCGTTCGTGCGTCGTCACCTCTCGGAGGCGTCGGTGAGCAAGGATCTGAACAGCCCATTCCGTACCAAGACGGTGGAGCAGTCCATCCGCGACACGGAGGAGCCGGAACACGCGCTCCGCAAGTCGCTCTCCGCCTGGGACCTCACGGTCTTCGGTGTGGGCGTCATCATCGGCACCGGCATCTTCGTCCTCACGGGCATCGCCGCCCGGAACAATGCCGGTCCCGCTACCGCCCTCGCCTTCGTGGCGGCGGGCATCGTCTGCGCCCTCGCGGCGCTCTGCTACGCCGAGTTCGCGTCCACCGTCCCGGTGGCCGGGTCGGCGTACACGTTCTCGTACGCCTCGATCGGTGAGCTGCCCGCCTGGATCATCGGCTGGGACCTGGTACTGGAGTTCGCACTCGGCACGGCCGTCGTCGCGGTCGGCTGGTCCGGGTACGTGCGCCACCTCATGGACACCAACCTCGGCTGGACCCTGCCGACCTCCCTGGCCGGTCCCGATGCCGGCGGCCACTTCGACCTGCTGGCGTTCCTGCTGGTCCTGGTGCTGACGGTGATCCTGGTCGTCGGGACGAAGCTCTCGGCCCGCATCACGGCGGTCGTCGTCGCCATCAAGGTGGCGGTCGTCCTGCTGGTCATCGTCGCGGGCCTGTTCTTCATCAAGGCCGACAACTACTCGCCGTTCATCCCGCCGGCCCAGCCACAGGGCGCGGGCGTCAGCGGCTGGCACGCGCCCATGGTCCAGGTGCTCTTCGGCTACGAGCCCACGAACTTCGGCGTCATGGGCATCTTCACGGCGGCCTCGCTCATCTTCTTCGCCTTCATCGGCTTCGACGTGGTGGCGACGGCGGCCGAGGAGACCAAGAACCCCCAGCGGGACATGCCGCGCGGCATCCTCGGCTCGCTGCTGATCTGCACGGTGCTCTACGTCGCCGTGACCCTGGTGGTCACCGGCATGCAGAAGTACTCGGAGATGTCCCCGACCGCGCCGCTCGCCGAAGCCTTCAAATCGGTGAACCAGCCGTTCTTCTCGGGTGCCATCAGCCTCGGCGCGGCCGTCGGTCTGATCACCGTGTGCATGATCCTGCTGCTCGGCCAGACCCGCGTGTTCTTCGCGATGAGCCGTGACGGACTGCTGCCGCGGGTCTTCTCCGTGACGCACCCCAAGTACCGCACCCCCTACCGGGCGACCATCCTGCTCGGCGGGATCATCGCGATCGTCGCGGGCTTCACCAGCCTGAAGACCCTCGCGGAACTGGTGAACATCGGCACTCTGTTCGCCTTCGTGGTGGTCGCCCTCGGCGTGATCATCCTCCGCAAGAGCCGCCCCGACCTGCACCGGTCCTTCCGCACCCCGTGGGTGCCGTTCGTCCCGATCCTGTCGATCGCGGCGTCGTTCTGGCTGATGCTCAACCTGCCGACCGAGACCTGGCTGCGCTTCGGCATCTGGATGGTCATCGGCATCATCGTCTACTTCGCCTACGGCTACCGCAACAGCCGCCTGCACAAGGTCGGCCAGAACGCGGAGTTCTGACGGGCGACCGGTCCGCCGCGGCGGACCGGCGAGGGCCGTACGGGCAACCCGTACGGCCCTCGGCGACGGGTCCGGGACCCGTGTTTCCGTGTTGGGGGCGCCCATGACGCACAGGGAAGAACACCGGTTCGACGTATGGACGGCCGGGGCCGGCTACGAGCGCTACATGGGCCGGTGGAGCCGCCCCGTCGCGGAGCGGTTCACCGAGTGGCTCGGCCTCCCGGCCCGGCTTCGGTGGCTCGACGTCGGATGCGGCACCGGCGGGCTGTCGGCGGCGGTGGCCGCCCGGTGCCGGCCCCGTGAGGTCCTGGCGGTCGACCGGTCACCGGGGTACGCCGCCTGGGCCCGGGACGCGGCCACGGCCGGGACGCACGTCGCCGTGGCGGACGCGACGGCCTTGCCGGTGCGCGACGGCGTGTGCGACGCGGTGGTCAGCGGCCTGACCCTGAACTTCCTCACGCCGCCCGCCACGGCCGTTGCCGAGATGGTCCGTTCGGTCCGCCCGGGCGGCCTGGTCGCGGCGTACGTGTGGGACTACGCGGAAGGCATGGACCTGCTGCGGCTCTTCTGGGACGCGGCGGTCCTCGCGGATCCGTCCGCGGCCGCGCTGGACGAGCGCCGGCGCTTCCCCCTGTGCCGTCCGGAAGCACTGCGCGCGCTGTGGACGCGGGCGGGACTCGGCGAGGTCGTGGCCGCCCCGATCGAGGTCCCCACGGTGTTCGCCGGCTTCGCGGACCTGTGGGAACCGTTCCTGACGGGGCAGGGCCCGGCCCCGGGATACCTCGCCGCCCTGCCCGCGGCCGGCCGGGAGCGGGTACGGGACGCGCTGCGCGAGGCCGTCCCGTACGGGCCGGGCGGATCCGTCGAGCTCACCGCCCGGGCCTGGGCGGTCCGGGGGCGGCGCGCCGGGTGAGGGGCGGGCCGCGGACGCGCCCCTGCGGCCCTTGTCCTGCTCAGCCCTTGGCGGGGGAGTTCTTCGCCGAGGCCGGGATCTGCTGGTCCTTGCGGATGGCGTCCCACAGCTGCGTCGCCTGCGGCTCGGCCACGATCACGCGGTTGGGGTCCACCTTGTCGTAGGCGACCGGCAGCATGATCGTCTCCATCGTCTCCGGGTTCACGCCCTTCATGCTCTGCGCGAAGTCGGCCAGCGCCGTGAGCGAGCCGAGGTCGGAGTCGGTGGTCAGCGACTTGGTGCCGGCGTCCGCGAGCTTGTAGAGCCGCGCCGGGTTGCCGAGGGCGTCCTGCTTCTTGATCTCGGACAGCATCGCCAGCATGAACTGCTGCTGGAGGCCTATGCGTCCGAGGTCGCTGCCGTCGCCGTAGCCGTAGCGGGTACGGACGAACTTCAGCGAGTCGGTGCCGTCCAGCCGGTGCGTGCCCGCGTCCAGCTTCAGGCCGCCCTTGGCGCCGCTCATCGGCTTGTCCAGCGTGACGGTGACCCCGCCCAGCGCGTCGACCAGGCCCTTGAAGCCGGCGAAGTCGACCTCGACGAAGTGGTCCACGCGGACGCCGGACAGCTGCTCCACGGTGTTGACCACACAGGCCGGGCCGGCGAGCGAGTAGACGGAGTTGAACATGACCCGCTTGGCGGACGGCAGCGTCTTGCCGTTCCCGTCCTTGCACTCGGGCCGGGTGATCAGGGTGTCGCGGGGGATGCTCACCGCGGTGGCCTTGGCCCGGCCCTCGGGTATGTGCACCAGCATCGCGGTGTCCGAGCGGGCACCGCTGACATCGCCGTGGTCGAGATCGGCATTGGCTCCGGCGCGCGAGTCGGAGCCGAGCACCAGGATGTTCTGGGCGTTCGCGACGACCTTCGGGGGCCGGTTGTCACCGATCGCCTGGTCCAGGTCGACGCTGTCGATGTTGGAGTTGAGGTGGCTGTACGTCCACCAGCCGGCCCCGGCCGTGCCCAGGATCAGCACGGCGACCAGCAGCAGGGTGATCCGCAGAATGCGGCGGCGGCGTCTGGGCCGCGCGTGCTTTTCCGTCATGGGGGTGAATCTTAGACAGGTATTCGAACGGCGGTGGCCCGCCCCCCGGAAGGGGCGGGCCGAGCCGTCGAACAGCCTTCGCGGACCCGGACTAGGCCGGGATGCTCGCGAGGCCGGGGGCGAGGAACTTCTTGCCGTTCACGCGCTCCGAGACGCCTTCACGGTCCAGGTACGGCGTCACGCCGCCCAGGTGGAAGGGCCAGCCGGCGCCCGTGATGAGGCAGAGGTCGATGTCCTGGGCCTCGGCCACGACACCCTCCTCCAGCATCAGGCCGATCTCCTGCGCCACCGCGTCCAGGACGCGGTCGCGGACCTGCTCCTCGGTCAGGACGACATCGCCCTGGACCAGGAGCGCGGCGACCTCGGGGTCCAGCTCCGGCTTGCCGGAATCGTAGACGTAGAAGCCGCGCTTGCCGGCCTTGACGACGGCGGCCAGGTTCGGCGAGACGGTGAAGCGCTCCGGGAAGGCGCGGTTGAGGGTCTCGGAGACGTGCAGGCCGATCGCCGGGCCCACGAGCTCCAGGAGCACCAGCGGGGACATCGGCAGGCCGAGCGGCTCGATGGCCTTCTCCGCCGTGACGACCGGGGTGCCCTCGTCGATGACGTTCTGGATCTCGCCCATGAAGCGGGTCAGGATGCGGTTCACGACGAACGCCGGGGCGTCCTTGGTGAGGACCGCGGTCTTCTTCAGCTTCTTGGCGACACCGAAGGCCGTGGCCAGCGAGGCGTCGTCGGTCTGCTCACCGCGGACGATCTCCAGCAGCGGGAGGATCGCGACCGGGTTGAAGAAGTGGAAGCCGACCACGCGCTCCGGGTGCTG
The DNA here is from genome assembly GCF_055595065.1 of Streptomyces sp. NPDC040545. NCBI lineage: Bacteria > Bacillati > Actinomycetota > Actinomycetes > Kitasatosporales > Streptomycetaceae > Streptomyces > Streptomyces sp. NPDC040545. The sequence continues at coordinate 85,708 of NZ_JBVIWA010000005.1, read as the reverse complement.
GAGCTTGGACGCCATCTCCGACACCGACAGCGAGGAGGTGTTGGTGGCGAGGATCGCGTGCGCCGGGGCGACCGCCTCGACCTCCGCGAACACCTTCTGCTTGACGGACATCTCCTCGAACACGGCCTCGATGATGAAGTCCGCGTCCGCGAAGCCCTCGGCCTTGTCCAGGACACCGGTCACCAGGGCGGTCAGGCGGTTGGCCTTGTCCTGGTTGATGCGGCCCTTGCCGAGGAGCTTCTGGATCTCGGCGTGGACGTAGCCCACACCCTTGTCCACGCGCTCCTGGTCGATGTCGGTGAGGACCACCGGCACCTCCAGGCGGCGCAGGAAGAGCAGCGCCAGCTGTGAGGCCATCAGGCCCGCGCCGACGACGCCGACCTTGGTGACCGGACGGGCCAGGGACTTGTCCGGGGCACCGGCCGGGCGCTTGGCGCGCTTCTGGACCAGGTTGAAGGCGTAGATGCCCGAGCGCAGTTCGCCGCCCATGATGAGGTCGGCCAGCGCCGTGTCCTCGGCGTCGAAGCCGGCCTGGAGGTCGCCGTCCTTGGCCGCGGCGATGATGTCCAGCGCGCGGTAGGCGGCGGGAGCGGCGCCGTGCACCTTGGAGTCCGCGATGACGCGGCCCTTGGCGACGGCCGCGTCCCAGGCCTCGCCGCGGTCGATCTCGTCGCGGACGACCTCGGTGGTGCCGTTCAGGACGTTCGCGGTCCACAGGAGCGACTGCTCCAGGAAGTCCGCGCCCTCGAACAGCGCGTCGGCGATGCCCAGGTCGAAGACCTGCTTGCCGCGCAGCTGCTTGTTCTGGTTGAGCGAGTTCTCGATGATCACCGAGACCGCGCGCTCGGCGCCGATCAGGTTCGGCAGGATGGCGCAGCCGCCCCAGCCGGGAACCAGGCCGAGGAAGACCTCGGGCAGCGAGAAGGCCGGGATGGCCTTCGAGACGGTGCGGTAGGAGCAGTGCAGACCGACCTCGACGCCGCCGCCCATGGCCGCGCCGTTGTAGTACGCGAAGGTCGGGACCGCCAGCGCCGAGAGGCGCTTGAAGACGTCGTGGCCGCCCTTGCCGATGGCGAGCGCCTCGTCGTGCTTCTTCAGCAGCTCGACGCCCTTGAGGTCGGCGCCGACCGCGAAGATGAACGGCTTGCCGGTGATGCCCGCGCCGACGATGGAGCCCGCGAGGGCCTCCTGCTCGACCTGGTCGATCGCCGCGTTCAGGTTGGCGAGGGACTGCGGGCCGAAGGTGGTCGGCTTGGTGTGGTCGAAGCCGTTGTCCAGCGTGATGAGCGCGAAGCGCCCGGCGCCGAACGGCAGGTCCAGGTGGCGGACGTGCGCGGACGTGACGACCTCGTCCGGGAACAGCTCGGCCGCGCCCTTCAGGAGCTCAGCGGTGGTGCTCACTTGGAGTCTCCCTCGGCGTTGAAGTTCGGGTTCTCCCAGATGACCGTGGCGCCCATGCCGAAGCCGACGCACATGGTGGTCAGGCCGTAGCGGACGTGCGGCTGCTCCTCGAACTGACGGGCCAGCTGCGTCATCAGGCGCACGCCCGAGGAGGCGAGCGGGTGACCGAAGGCGATGGCGCCGCCGTACTGGTTGACGCGGGCGTCGTCGTCGGCGATGCCGTAGTGCTCCAGGAACGCGAGGACCTGGACCGCGAAGGCCTCGTTGATCTCGAAGAGACCGATGTCCTCGATGGTCAGGCCGGCCTGGGCCAGGGCCTTCTCGGTGGCCGGGATCGGGCCGTAGCCCATGACCTCGGGCTCGACACCCGCGAAGGAGTACGAGACCAGGCGCATCTTGACCGGGAGATTGTTCTCCCGGGCGAAGTCCTCGGACGCGATGATCGCGGCGGTGGCACCGTCGTTGAGACCGGCGGCGTTGCCCGCGGTGACCCGGCCGTGCGTACGGAAGGGGGTCTTCAGGCCGGCCAGGTTCTCCAGCGTGGTGCCCGGGCGCATCGGCTCGTCGGTGGTGACCAGGCCCCAGCCCGTCTCACCGGCCGCCTCGTTGGTGTTGCGCACCGAGATCGGGACCAGGTCCTGCTGGATCTTGCCGTCGGCGTACGCCTTGGCGGCCTTCTCCTGCGAGCGCACGGCGTACTCGTCGGCGCGGAGCTTGGTGATCGTCGGGTACCGGTCGTGCAGGTTCTCGGCGGTCATGCCCATGAACAGGGCGGACTCGTCGACCAGCTTCTCGGAGACGAAGCGCGGGTTCGGGTCCACGCCCTCGCCCATGGGGTGGCGGCCCATGTGCTCGACACCGCCGGCGAGGGCGACGTCGTAGGCACCGAAGGCCACACCGCCCGCGACGGCGGTCACGGCGGTCAGCGCGCCGGCGCACATGCGGTCGATGGAGTAGCCCGGGACGGACTGCGGAAGGCCCGCGAGAATGCCGGCGGTACGGCCCAGCGTCAGGCCCTGGTCACCGATCTGCGTGGTCGCGGCGATGGCGACCTCGTCGATCTTCTTGGGGTCCAGGTCCGGGTTGCGGCGCAGCAGCTCCCGGATCGCCTTCACGACGAGGTCGTCGGCGCGGGTCTCGTGGTAGATGCCCTTCGGGCCCGCCTTGCCGAACGGGGTGCGGACGCCGTCGACGAAGACGACGTCCCTGACGGTACGAGGCACGTTGGCTCTCCTCCAGGTGCGGGTGTGCACTGCTGCGCGCGGGGGCGTTCGGCGTACGTCGCTGAGCGCCCGCTCACCCGACCATGCTACTTGCGGGTAACCCATGTGGACACCCCCTCCCGGAGGAGCGGCGAAGGTCACACTCGGGCCGAGCCGCCGCGGCCCGTCGCCCCCACCGATCGGACCCGTCCGGCCAACCCGTTCAGGTCACGTGCACCCGGCCCCCGGCCGTGGTCGTGGCGCCGCCCCCGGGCAGTCCCGATCCTGACCGGGCCGGAGCGTCCCCTCCGGCCCGGTCGACGGAGGATGCGAGCAATGGCCACCACCCCACCCATCAAGCACCAGGTCGAGCACGTCTCTGCGGTGCCCGCCAACGCGGGACAGACCGTCCATCTGTACGTGCGGGAGTACGACGGCACCCCACCCGGCCCCAACGCGCAGCGCAAGGCCGTCCTGATGCTGCACGGCCGGAGCGTTCCCTCGGTCGTGGCCTTCGACCTCCAGCACGACAACGGCAGGTACAGCTGGGCGCAGCACCTGGCCAAGGCCGGATTCGACGTGTTCCTCATGGAGCTCACGGGCTCCGGCCTGTCGCCGCGCCCGGAGATGGACAAGCCCTGCAACGCCAACCCCCAGCACCAGGAGATCCTGAACCCGAACCCGCTGACGTACACCTGCACCCCGCCCTACCCGCACGAGCTCGGCAACTCCGCGAGCGAGTGGGGCGAGGTCGACGCGGTCGTCGAATACATCAAGGCCACGAAGGGCGTCACCAAGGTCGCCCTCGTCGGGCAGTCCGCCGCCGCCTTCGTCTTCGGGCCGTACGCGATCCAGAACCCGGGGAAGGTCGAGAGCCTGCTCCTCCTGGCGCCGGTCTACCCGCCCGCCGGCCGGGCCAGCGCACCGCCGAAGAGCTTCGGCGCACCGGTGGCGTCGTTCCCCGTGTCCACCCCGGCCTCCCTGTTCGGCTTCCCGATGAACCTGTCCAGCAGGACGGGCCTGGAAAGCGCCTGGGACAAGGAGGTGCGGTCCCCGAAGCAGCGGGCGGCGGGCATGGTCGACGCGGTGTGGAAGGAGCTCATGGCCGTCGACCCCGTCGGCAGGACCTGGGGCGGCCCGGCGGCCGGAGCGCCCGAGGGCGTGCTGCGGTTCCGCAACTCCTACTGGTGGGGCTGGAACCAGGACACCGTCCCGATCGGCGGCGTCCTCGGCGACAAGGTGCCGGTGATGATCGTCTACGGCGAGCACGACGCGACGGCGAACTCGCCGACCTTCTCGGTCCCCGCCTTCTACGACGCGGTCCCCGGGGTCCGCAAACTGATGTTCCGGGTGTCCTGCGCCGGCCACTCCATGGTCTGGGAGCGCCAGTCCAAGGTCCTGCACCGGCTGTCCGGGCAGTGGCTGAAGCACGGGAAGGTCGACGACCTGGAGAAGGGCAGCTTCTACGTGGACGAGGACGGCGCCTACACGGACACCCTCTAGGCACACCGTCCCGGGAGGCCCCCGCCCGCAGGCGGCGAGCGGGGGCCTCCCGACGCGTGCTCGCTCAGGCCTCGCGCATACGGCGGAAGACGACGTAGCCGACGGCCCCCGCCGCGGCCAGGACCCCGGCCGCGCCCAGCAGCCAGGGAGCCGCCTGCCGGACCGCGCTCGCCTGCGGCGCGGCCTCCAGGTCCTGGCAGTGGTCCCCCACGGCCGGGGTCACCCGGTAGCGGGCCCATTCCCTGGCGGGCTTGCCCTTCTCGTTCCAGTGCACGACGTAGAGGCCGGGCTCCGCGGCGCAGCGGATGCGGACCATGGCGGAGACCAGCTTGTCGCCGCGCATCACGAACGGCCGCGTGAACCCGGGGGACGTCAGCGTCACCATGCCGTCGCCGCCCATCGCAAGGCCGTCCCCGGCTTCGAGCTCCCCGCCGGGCTCCACGGAGCGCACGTCCCAGGGGCCCGACGGCCACCCCGAGCCCGCGGGGTACCGCTCCTCCATGGATTCCGGCGGCCGCGCGGCCACCTGCCGCGCGCACTCCGCACGCTCGGCGGCATCGGCCGGCGCCACACGGACGCTGCCCCACAGCCGGTTGATCTTCGGGATGTTCTCGTCTCCGGGGGGCGAGCCGAACCGCACCTCGTAGGAACCGGGTCCGGCCGTACAGGAGACCGTCGCCACCGCCTTGAGCAGGCTGTCGTCCGTCCGGAACGTGCCGTCGGCGGCGAAAGCCGGGGAGGTGATCCGGACACCGCTGAACGCATCCCCGGACCGCATCGCCTCGGTCGTCACGCCGACCCGCTCCCCAGGCCTGACGGACAGCTCCGCACCGCTCGGCACCTGCCGGGGCGGATCTGCGGCCGGCGCGGCCGACGCGCTCCCCGCTCCCGCGGCCAGGAGCAGCGTCAGCGCTGCCACGGCACCGTTACGAAAGACTTCTAAATGCACAGGCCCTGTCTCTCTTCCGTCGGTCAACAGCCGGAGCCCCCGGCACCGGGCCGGGGGCTCCTACGGGTGGGACCGGATCGCGGTCCGCCGGTTCAGGCGGTCGCGGTCAGGGCCGTGACCAGCGCCGGGGTCACCAGTTCGATCTGCCAGGGCCGGGCACCGTAGCCCGCCAGGGCCTCCGCCACCGCGTCCGCGGTCAGCCGCTGCGGCGGCTCCCAGCACAGCCGGCGCACCGTGTCCGGGGTGATCAGGTTCTCCTGGGGCAGGTTCAGCGCCTCCGCCAGCGCCGAGACGGCGGTACGGGCCGCCGAGAGCCGGGCCGCGGCCGCCGGGTCCTTGTCCACCCAGGAGCGCGGCGGCGGGGGACCGGCCGGGGTGGCCCCGGGCTGCGGCAGCTCGTTCTCGGGCAGGGCCTTCGCCCGGTCCACGGCGGCCATCCACTGGTCCAGCTGGCGCCGGCCCATCCGCTGTCCGTAGCCGGGCAGGGCGGACAGGGTGTGCACGTTGGCCGGCAGCGCGAGAGCGGCCTCGACGATCGCGGCGTCGCCCAGCACCTTGCCCGGAGACACGTCGCGCCGCTGCGCGATCCGGTCCCGGGACTCCCACAGCTCCCGTACGACCGCCATCTGCCGGCGCCGGCGCACCTTGTGCATGCCGGACGTACGGCGCCACGGGTCCTTGCGCGGCGGGGCGGGCGGGGCGGAGGCGATGGCGTCGAACTCCTGGTGGGCCCATTCGAGCTTGCCCTGCCGGTCCAGTTCCTTCTCCAGCGCGTCCCGCAGGTCGACCAGCAGCTCCACGTCCAGGGCGGCGTAGCGCAGCCACGGCTCGGGGAGCGGGCGGGTGGACCAGTCGACGGCGGAGTGGCCCTTCTCCAGCGCGTAGCCGAGCACGCTCTCGACCATCGCGCCGAGTCCGACCCGGGGGAAGCCGGCGAGGCGGCCGGCGAGCTCGGTGTCGAACAGGGAGGTGGGCACCATGCCTATTTCGCGCAGGCACGGCAGGTCCTGGGTGGCGGCGTGCAGGATCCATTCGGTGCCGGACAGGGCTTCGCCCAGTGCGGACAGGTCGGGGCAGCCCACCGGGTCGATCAGCGCGGACCCGGCACCCTCACGGCGCAGCTGCACCAGGTAGGCGCGCTGGCCGTAGCGGTATCCGGAGGCCCGTTCGGCGTCGACGGCCACGGGGCCGGTGCCCGCGGCGAAGGCTGCGACCACTTCGGCGAGGGCGTCCGCGTCGGCGGCCACCGGAGGAATCCCCTCACGGGGCTCCAGCAAGGGAGTCGGCAGCCCACCGGGCGGAACAACGACGTCGTCCGAGGGGCCGCCCCCGGTGGTGGTGCGCAGGTCTGCTGCGGGATCTTGGGCGTCGGTCACCGGTCAAGGGTATCCGTGTATACGACGCGCCCGTCGCCGGAACGTTCCGTCGACGGGCGCGAGCGGTATGCGGGGAGTTTTCCCGGGGTATTCCGGGGGTCTCCCGGCAGGTTCCCCGGCGGCGGCTCCGGAGGCGGATATCCGGGGGCTCCGGCCCGCGTTCAGTGGATGATCCCGGTACGCAGCGCCACGGCGACCATTCCGGCGCGGTCACCGGTGCCCAGCTTGCGGGCGATCCGGGCGAGGTGGGACTTGACGGTCAGGGCGGACAGGCCCATCGAGACGCCGATGGCCTTGTTGGACTGGCCTTCCGCGACGAGGCGCAGGACCTCGACCTCGCGGCCGGAGAGCTCCCGGTAGCCGCCCGGGTGGCTCGGGGCACCCGGGGGGCGGCGGTGCATACGGGCGGCGGCAGCGCCGATGGGGGCGGCGCCGGGCCGGGTGGGGAGCCCGATGTTGGTCCGCGTACCGGTGACGACGTAGCCCTTGACGCCGCCCGCGAGGGCGTTGCGCACGGCGCCGATGTCGTCGGCGGCGGACAGGGCCAGGCCGTTGGGCCAGCCGGCGGCCCGGGTCTCGGAGAGCAGGGTGAGACCGGAACCGTCGGGCAGGTGTACGTCGGCCACGCAGATGTCGCGCGGGCTGCCGACGCGGGGGCGGGCCTCCGCGATGGACGACGCCTCGATCACGTCACGTACTCCGAGGGCCCACAGATGGCGGGTCACGGTGGAGCGGACGCGCGGGTCGGCCACGACGACCATGGCCGTCGGCTTGTTCGGGCGGTAGGCGACCAGGCTTGCGGGCTGCTCGAGAAGAACGGACACCTAGGCCTCCTGGGGGAGTGGCGGGACGGCCGGCTCGGGGAAGGAAGCCGGTGCGAACCGTGCGGATGGTCACCCACTCCTTCGGCACGTCACCCGCCCGGCTTTAGGGAATGATCACGATTTGGTGAGTAACAATTCGGGCAATTCGGACGCACGATCGATCATCGGTTGATCAGAAGCCCACAAGGGACGCCGCGTTTCGACCGGCCGCCCAGTTCTCCGATCGGCCGTTCTGTCGCGCACGCCGATTCCGGCGGCCGTCCGGCCCCGTGGCTACGGGTGGTGCGGACCGCGGCGCTGTGGCAGGGAGACCACACCCGTCGCCGTGTCCGTCGGACCCACCGGCGGCAGCCCCGCGATCTGGCACAGCAGTTCGCACCACGCCGACAGGTGCGCCGAGGTGTCCGGCACCCCGCCCGCGCCCTCGCGCGGCGTCCACGAGGCTCTGATCTCGATCTGCGTGGCCGGCCGCCGCTCCGCGAGCCCGCCGAAGTAGTGCGAGCCCGCCATGGTCACGGTGCCGCTCGCCTCCCCGTACGCCAGCCCGCGCGCCTCCAGCGCCCCCGTCAGCCAGGACCAGCACACCTCGGGCAGCAGCGGGTCCGCGGCCATCTCCGGCTCCAGCTCCGCGCGCACCAGCGTCACCAGCCGGAAGGTCCCCTGCCAGGCGTCGTGCCCGGACGGATCGTGGAGCAGGATCAGCCGGCCGTCGGCCAGGTCGTCCTCGCCGTCCACCACCGCGGCCTCCAGCGCGTAGGCGTGCGGCGCCAGTCTCTGGGGCGGTTTCGTGGGGTCGATCTCGATCCCCGGACGCAGCCGGGCCTTCTTCAAGCCGTCGACCGCCCGCCGGAACGGGAGCGGGACGGAGCTCTCCTTCGCGCTGTCCGTACCCTCGGCGCCATCTGAAAATCGTCCCTGAGCCGCAGCCATGCGGGGAAGACTAGGCGGAACGAGCGCCCGTGCGGCGCAGGGACACCCTCGCCGGGTCGGACACTTCTTCATACGTGCGAAGATTTGGGTCGTGAGCGCCAACACCCGCCCCACGGGCCAGCCGAGTCAGACGTACGATTCCGCCTTCCTGAAGGCGTGCCGGCGGGAGCCGGTGCCGCACACCCCGGTCTGGTTCATGCGGCAGGCGGGGCGCTCACTGCCGGAGTACCGCAAGCTGCGCGAGGGCACGCAGATGCTGGAGTCCTGCATGCGGCCCGACCTGGTCACCGAGATCACGCTGCAGCCGGTGCGCCGCCACAAGGTGGACGCGGCGATCTTCTTCTCCGACATCGTGGTCCCGCTGAAGGCCATCGGCGTCGACCTGGACATCAAGCCGGGCATCGGCCCGGTCGTCGCCCAGCCGATCCGCCGCCGCGAGGACCTCGCACAGCTGCGCGACCTCACCCCGGAGGACGTCTCGTACGTCACCGAGGCGATCGGCATGCTCACGGGTGAACTGGGCTCCACGCCGTTGATCGGATTCGCGGGCGCGCCTTTCACCCTCGCGAGCTACCTGGTCGAGGGCGGCCCCTCCAAGAACCACGAGCACACCAAGGCCCTCATGTACGGGGACCCCCAGCTGTGGGCCGACCTCCTGGACCGCCTCGCGGAGATCACCTCCGCCTTCTTGAAGGTCCAGATCGAGGCCGGCGCCTCCGCCGTCCAGCTCTTCGACTCCTGGGTCGGCGCCCTCGCCCCGGCGGACTACCGCCGCTCGGTGATGCCCGCGTCCGCGAAGGTCCTGGAGTCCGTCGCCTCCTATGGAGTCCCGCGGATCCACTTCGGCGTGGGCACGGGCGAGCTCCTCGGCCTGATGGGCGAGGCCGGCGCGGACGTCATGGGCGTCGACTACCGGGTCCCGCTGGACGAGGCCGTGCGCCGCGTCGGCCCCGGCAAGGCGCTCCAGGGCAACCTGGACCCGGCCGTGCTCTTCTCCACCACGGAGGCGGTCGAGGCCAAGACGGACGAGGTCCTCGCGGCCGCCGCCGGTCTGGAAGGCCACGTCTTCAACCTGGGCCACGGCGTCCTCCCGACGACCGACCCGGACGCCCTGACCCGCCTGGTGGACTACGTCCACACCAAGACGCAGCGCTAGGTCCTTTCCCGGGGCTCCGCCCCGGACCCCGGTCCTCGAACGCCGGACGGGCTGGATACTCCGGCCCCGCCGGCGTTCGAGGCGCGGGGCGGAGCCCCCGCAGGGCTACACCCCCGCCGAGCGGACCGCGGCGACGGCCTTGCGGGCCGCCACCAGGATCGGGTCCCAGACCGGGGAGAAGGGCGGGGCGTAGCCCAGGTCCAGGGACACCATCCGGTCCACCGTCATGCCCGCCGTGAGGGCCACCGCCGCGATGTCCACCCGCTTCGCCGCGCCCGCGCCGCCGACGATCTGGACCCCGAGGAGGCGGCCCGTACGGCGTTCCGCCAGCATCTTCACCGTCATCTCCGCCGCGCCCGGGTAGTAGCCCGCCGTGTTGGTGGAGGTGATGGTGGCCGTCACGAACCGCAGGCCCGCCTCCAGCGCGTCCCGCTCGCGCAGCCCCGTACGGGCGATCTCCAGGTCGCAGACCTTGCTGACCGCCGTCCCGACCACCCCGGGGAAGGTCGCGTAGCCGCCGCCCACGCCCGATCCGATGACCTGGCCGTGCTTGTTGGCGTGCGTGCCCAGCGGGATGTGCCGGGTACGGCCCGCGACCAGGTCCAGGACCTCCACGCAGTCGCCGCCCGACCAGATGTTCTCGTGGCCCCGGACCCGCATCGAGAGGTCGGTGAGGATGCCGCCCGAAGGGCCGAGCGGGAGGCCGGCCGCGCGGGCGAGCGCCGTACGGGGCTCCACTCCGATGCCGAGCACGACCACGTCCGCCTCGTACTCCTCGCCCGCCGAGGTGGCCACCGCCCGGGCCCGGCCCTCCTCGTCGGTGAGGATCTTCGTCACCTCGGCGCGGGAGACCGTACGGATCCCCATCCGGTTCATCGCGCTGTGCACCAGGCCGCCCATGTCCGGGTCCAGCGTGGCCATCGGCTGCTCGCCCCGGTGCAGGACGGTGACCTCGTACCCCCGCGCCACCAGGGCCTCCGCCATCTCCACACCGATGTAGCCGGCGCCGACCACCACGGCCCGGCGGCCCTCGGTGCGCCGCAGGGTGTCCATCAGGCGCTGGCCGTCGTCCAGGGTCTGGATGCCGTGCACCCCGTGCGCGCCGATGCCGGGGAGCCGGGGGCGGACGGGGCGGGCGCCCGTCGCCAGGACCAGCTTGTCGTAGCCCGTCCAGGATTCGGATCCGCTGTCCAGATCGCGGGAGCGGACCCGGGACCCGGGAAGGTCGAGCTCCACGACCTCCGTGCGCGTGCGCAGATCGATGTCCCGGGCCCGGTGCTCCTCGGGGGTACGGGCGATCAGGTCGTCGCGTTCGGCGACCTGACCGCCGACCCAGTACGGGATCCCGCACGCCGAGTAGGAGGTGAAGTGCCCGCGCTCGAAGGCCACGATCTCCAGTTCCGCCGGGCCCTTGAGCCTGCGGGCCTGTGACGCGGCGGACATCCCCGCCGCGTCACCGCCCACCACCACCAGTCGTTCCGTCGCCATCGTCCGTACCGCCCCTTCACCACCGTCGGATGGTGAACACGCTACGGCCGAACGCGCGTTCAGTCCTGTACGCCGGCCTCGGTGTCCGGAGCCGTCCGGGCCGCCGGGACCGTCGCCCGCCACGGCACCGGGGCCGGCTTCGGCGGCGCCGGACGCCACCGCCGGTACAGCCGGAACAACAGCAGCCCCACCACGGCCGTCAGCGCGAAGGGAAGCACCGCGCCCACCGCCACCGTCAGGTAGCGCACGACCTTGGTGAAGACGTCCCAGCCCCCGCCCAGGGCCCCCAGGAAGGTGGGCTCCTTCTTCTTCTCCTTCTTCTCGGCCTCCGGCTTCGCGGCCGGCTCCGAGACCTCCAGCGTGATCGTGCCCAGCGAGGTCTGGTCCTTCAGTGCCGTCTGCTGCGCCAGCAGCGACTCCAGGTCGGACTGGCGGCGCGACAGCTCGCTCTCCAGCATCACCACCTCGCTCAGCGCCGAGGCCTTGCCCATCATCTCCCGCACCCGCGCCACGCTGGCCTGCTGCGAGGAGACGCGGCTGCCGATGTCGGCGACCTTCTCCGTGACGTCCTGCGCGTCGACCTTGCGGTGCAGGAGCTTCCCGCTGCCCTCCATGGCGCCGAGCACGGCGTCGTAGCGCTCGCCCGGCACCCGCAGGGTCAGCGTCGAGGTCATGCGCCCGTCCTCGCCGCGCTTGGTGGACTCGTTGCCGACGTAGCCGCCCGCCTCGTCGGCGGCCGTGCGGGCCGCGGCCAGCGTCTTCTGGACGTCCGCCGTCTCGATGCCGAGCGTCGCCGTCCGGATGACGTTCGGGCGGACCGCGGCCGGCGGCGCGGCGTTCTTGCCGGCGGCGGAGCCCGCGGCGCCCGCGGACCCGGCCGGCGCCGGGGCCGCCGCGGCGCCCTCCGGAGCCTTGCCGTCGGCGGCGGGCGCCACCGCCGCCTTGTCGCTCGCGGAGCCCTGGCCGCTCGCGCCGCAGCCGGTGAGCGCGAGCGCCCCGGTGAGCGCGAGGGCGGCCAGGGCCGCCGCGGAACGGTGTCTGTCGAAACTGCGCATCGCTGTAAACCCCCGAGGATCGGCTGGTGTTGCCGGTTCGACGTCCAGAGTCCCGTCACGGGTTTCGAATCCACGGTCCCGGGGTGATCCCGATGCGGTCACGGTCCGGCCTCGGAGATCGGTCTGAGACGATGTGTCCATGCACGAAGCGGACATGCGTACGGATCGGCCGGGCGGCTCCCCCCGGCCCGCCGGCTCCCCGGGCCACGCCGTCGTCATCGGCGGCGGTATCGCGGGCCTCGCGGCAGCCCACCGGCTGCTCGCCGAAGGCGTCCGCGTCACCCTGCTGGAGGCCGGACCGCGGCTCGGCGGCAAGCTGTACGCCGGTGAGCTCGCCGGGGCCCGCGTCGACCTCGGGGCCGAATCCATGCTCGCCCGCCGCCCCGAGGCCGTGGCCCTGGCCGAGGCCGTGGGCCTCGGCGGGTCCGTGCAGGCACCCGCCACCGCCACCGCCCACCTGTGGACCCGCGGCGCGCTGCGGCCGATGCCGCGCGGCCACGTCATGGGCGTCCCCGGCGACCTGGGACCGCTCGCCGCCTCCGGGGTGCTCTCCGCCGAGGGACTGGCCCGCATCGAGGCCGAGCGGACGCTGCCGCCCACCGAGATCGGCGACGACGTCGCCGTCGGCGCGTACGTCGCGGCCCGCCTCGGCCGCGAGGTCGTCGACCGGCTGGTGGAACCGCTGCTCGGCGGGGTCTACGCGGGCGACGCCTACCGCATCTCCATGCGGGCCGCCGTCCCCCAGCTCTTCGAGGCCGCCCGCACGCACGCCCTCCTCGGCGACGGCGTACGCGCACTGCAGCGCCGGGCGCAGTCCGCGCCCCAGCCTGCCGGCCCGGTCTTCGCCGGCATCGACGGCGGCATCGGACGGCTCCCCGTCGCCGTGGCCGAGGCCTGCCGCGCCGCGGGGGCCCGGCTCGTCACCGACGCCCCCGTCCGCGAGGTCGTCCGTACGGCCGGGGGCTGGCGGGTGGTGGCCGGCGCCGAGGCCGTCGAGGCCGACGCCGTGATCCTGGCCACCCCGGCCGGAGCCGCCGCACGGCTGCTGGACGGCCTCGCCCCGGCCGCCGCGGCCGAGCTGCGCGGGGTCGAGTACGCCTCGATGGCCCTGATCACGATGGCCTTCCGCCGCTCCGAGCTGCCCGCGGCCGTCTCCGGCGGCGGCGCCAGCGGGTTCCTCGTACCGCCCGTCGACGGCCGGACCATCAAGGCCTCCACCTTCTCCAGCAACAAGTGGGCCTGGGCAGGGACGGACCCCGACCTCTTCCTGCTGCGCACCTCGGTCGGCCGCCACGCCGACGAAAGCGACCTGCAGCGCGAGGACGGCGAGCTCGTCGACGTCTCCCTCGCCGACCTCCGCGAGGCCGTGGGCCTCGCCGCCCGGCCGGTCGCCTCCACCGTCACCCGGTGGGACGGCGGACTGCCCCAGTACCCCGTCGGCCACCTCGGCCGGGTCGCCCGGATCCGCACCGCCGTCGCGGCCCTGCCGGGCCTCGCGGTGTGCGGCGCGGTCTACGACGGAGTGGGCATCCCGGCCTGCATCGCGAGCGCCGGCAAGGCCGCGGACGCGGTGATCGCCGCGCTCGGTGCGCGTACGGCACCCCTGGCACAGACCACTGATCAGCGCACGGGACAATAGGCACATGACTGCACCAGAGAAGATTCCCAACGCGGGGAAGAAGGCGAAGGACCTCAACGAGGTCATCCGCTACACCCTGTGGTCCGTCTTCAAGCTGAAGGACGTTCTTCCCGAGGACCGCACCGGCTACGCCGACGAGGTCCAGGAGCTCTTCGACCAGCTGGGCGCCAAGGACATCACCGTCCGCGGCACCTACGACGTCTCCGGCCTGCGCGCCGACGCCGACGTCATGATCTGGTGGCATGCCGAGACGGCGGACGAGCTGCAGACCGCCTACAACCTGTTCCGCCGCACCAAGCTGGGCCGCGCCCTGGAGCCGGTGTGGTCGAACATGGCCCTGCACCGCCCGGCCGAGTTCAACAAGTCGCACATCCCGGCCTTCCTGGCCGACGAGGTCGCGCGCGAGTACGTCAGCGTGTATCCCTTCGTGCGCAGTTACGACTGGTACCTGCTGCCCGACGAGGACCGCCGCCGCATGCTCGCCGACCACGGCAAGATGGCCCGCGGCTACCCGGACGTGCGCGCCAACACCGTCGCCTCCTTCTCGCTGGGCGACTACGAGTGGCTGCTGGCCTTCGAGGCGGACGAGCTGTACCGCATCGTCGACCTCATGCGTCATCTGCGCGCCTCCGAGGCCCGTATGCACGTCCGTGAAGAGGTGCCCTTCTACACCGGGCGCCGCAAGTCCGTCGCCGATCTGGTGGCCGGGCTCGCCTGATACCTCCCCTGGGGGGAAGGACCGGAGGACGACCACACCGTCAGGTGAGTTCCTCCGGTGGATCGGGAGGCTGGTCCGAAAGACGGCCCCTGCCCCCGAAACGACGCAGCCGGAGATCCCGCCCGGAAGTTCAGACGACTGGCGGCAGCAGTGCCCTGTGGGTGCTCGCTGCCCGGTCGTCCAGCGACACCGGTGCGGGCTCCGGATGCGGCGCACATGTGACACGCCACCCCGGGGTGGCGCCCGTCAGCAGATACCGCTCCACGTGACGGTCCACGCAGCTATTGCGTCCGCCGACCACTCCGTGGGAGCCGGCCCCCTTCTCCGTCACCAGCGAAGCCCCGGCGCCGAGCCGCCGCTGGAGTTCCAGCGCGCCCGGGTACGGGGTCGCCCCGTCCCGCTCCGCCGCGACCACCAGGGTCCGGGGCAGCCGCTCCGGCTGGGCCCCGACCGCCACCGGCCGCTGCCGCTCGCGCACCGGCCAGGAGGCGCACGGAAGGTTCAGGAAGGCATTGGCCCAGGCCTCGAAGGGGGCCCTGCGCGCCAGCTCGGTGGTGTCGCGGTCCCAGGTCTCCCAGTCCGCGGGCCAGGAGGCGTCGTTGCACAGCACCGCCGTGTACACCGCCGTCGCGTTCTCCGCCTCGGCCGCCGCTTCCGGGTCGGGGGCGGCCTGGGCGGTCAGCCGCGCCGGATCGCCGCGCAGGAAGGCCGCGAGGGCCGCCGCCCGGTCCGGCCACACGTCGTCGTAGTACACGGCCTGGAGGTAGGCGGCGCGGAGTTCGCCGGTGCCGACGACCCCGCCCGCCGGAGTACGGGCCACCGCGTCCCGGACGCGCGCGTAGCTCGCCTGCACGGCCGCCGGGGTGGCGCCGAGTCCGTACGTGCCGTGGTGCCGGGCCGCCCAGGCGCGGAAGTCGTACCAGCGGCGCTCGAAGCCGGGTGACTGGTCGAGGTTGTTGCGGTACCAGACGCGGCGCGGGTCGGGGTCGACCGCCGAGTCCAGGACCATCCGGCGGACGCGGCCCGGGTGCAGGGTGGCGGGCCGGGCGGCGACGTTGTAAAGGATCAACGGCCGGTGTCGGCGCCGATGGCCCCGTTGCCGCGGGTTCCGCCCCCGGTTGCCGTACGGCCGACGGTCAGGAGCTGCTGCCGCAGCTGGAGCTGGACGAACTGCCGCAGCTCGACGAACTGCCGCAGCTGGAGCTGCTCGTGGAACAGCTCGAGCTGCTGGTCGAACAGCCGGATCCGCCGCCGGAGCAGCTGGAGCCACCGCCCGAGGAGCCGCAGCCCGAACCGCCGCCGCAGCTCGAACCGCCGCCACCGCCCCCGTCGCTCCCGGCGCACCAGACGATCGGCAGCACCTCGGCCCCCGACCAGTGCGAGGAGCTGTCCGTGCCGTGGGAGTGCGCGCCGTGGGAGTGCGTGCGCGACTGGGCCGCGGCCAGCCGGGTCCCCCGCACGGCGGCCACCAGCTGCTGGCGCAGATACGGGTCCCGCAGACCCCGGAGCCCGAACAGCGCGGTCTGCACGTGCGGGGTCCTGTCGTTCAGGTGGGCGGAGCGGATCGCGCGCAGCGCCCGCGCCCCGGCGCCCGTGACCCGGCTCCTGGCCCGGGCCGCGCACATCAGGCCCACGACGATGCCGCCCACCAGGACGACCACCACCTTCGCGATGAACGGCACCCCTGAGCCGGAATCGAGGGCGAGCGACACGACGGTCAGCACCAGCGACACCGGGAACAGCAGCAGCGCGCACACGACGGCCTGGATCAGCCCCCAGCGACGCAGGCGGCGCAGCCCGGATCCGGGCGGGGTGATCAGCCCGCGGTCGGCCAGCCCGTCCCCGATCTCCTGGACGGCCGGGTCGCACATGGCGGCGTAGCGCACCTGGTAGAGCCAGCCCGAGGGCGCCCCCCGGTGGGCCTGGAGGACGGCCCGCTCGGCGGGGTCGGCGGCCCGCGCCCCGGGGCGTACCTGGACGATGCCCGGACCGCCGGCCACCAGCCGGCCGTCGCCGAGCATCGAGACGAGCGCGGCGTCCACGACGGTGCCGGGGCCGCCCACCAGGAACGCGGCCTCGGACAGGTCGTGCAGGGCGGGCGCGGGTCCCGCGGACGCGGACCGGGCCCTGCGGAGCCTGGCGACCAGCAGGACGGAGGAGAGGAGGACGGCGATCCAGATCGCCACGGCGAGGAGGTTCATGCCGCTCTCCCCGCCAGCGTCCGGGCCCAGCGCACGATCCGGCGGGGCGGCCTGGCCCCGGCCCGGTCCCGCCACCAGGTGGTGAGCCGGCGCCGGGCGGCCGGATCGGCCGGCAGGTCCCGGATCAGCAGGTCCTCGGCGAAGTCCAGCGCGTCCCGGCGGTACCCGGAGGTCATCGGGCGGCCCTTGGCGTAGGAGAGGAAGGCCTCGCGGTACGGGTCCGGGCCGCCCAGGATCACGGGCAGCTCGGGGGCCAGCTTCGCCACCACGTCGGCCCGCTTGGCGGCCAGCGCCCGGGCCTGCACCCGGATGCGCCGGCGGTCGAAGCCCTCGGGTACGGGGGTCCCGGCCACCAGCGCCGACAGCAGCGCGGCCTGTCCGAGCGCCACCCGGGTCCGGGCCGACTCCCCGACCGGGCGCGGTTCGGTACCGGACCGGGCGGTGACAGGCTCCCCGGGCGCGGCCGGTCCGGCCGTCACCACGGCGCGGATCGCGGCCAGCTCGCCCGCGAGCTCGGCCTCCGGAGGGAAGTCGTCGTCCCGCTCCAGCAGGACGCCCGCCGGTTCCACCCGGGAGCGCAGCTCGGCCAGCAGGTCGAGCACCACCGGCGGGACCGGGTGCGCGTGGGTGTCGTGCCAGACACCGTTCCGCTCGATACCGCCCGCCACGTGCACGTACGCCAGCGCCTCCAGCGGGATCGCGTCGAGCACGGCGGACGGGTCCTCGCCCCGGTTGACCCGGTTGGTGTGCAGGTTGGCCACGTCGATGAGCAGCCGGACACCGGTCCGCTCGACCAGCTCCGTGAGGAACTGCCCTTCCGTCAGCTCCTCGCCCGGCCACGAGAACAGCGCCGCGATGTTCTCCAGAGCCAGCGGGACCGGCAGTGCGTCCTGCGCGATCCGCACGTTCTCGCACAGCACGTCCAGCGCGTCGCGGGTGCGCGGCACCGGCAGCAGGTGCCCCGCCTCCAGCACCGGCGAGGAGGTCCGTACGAAGGCGATGTGCTCGGTGACGAGCGGCGCCCCCAGCGCCACCGCCCGCTCGCCGAGCGCCGCCAGCTTCGCCGGATCGGGGCGGTCCGCGCCGCCGAGGCCGAGCGAGACCCCGTGCGGCACGACGCGCGTGCCCCGCTCGCGCAGCCGCAGCAAGGACTCGGGCAGGTGGCCCGGGCATACGTTCTCGGCCACCACCTCGACCCAGTCCAGGCCGGAAAGCCGCTCGACGGCGTCCGCGATCTCCGGCCGCCAGCCGATGCCCACCCCCAGGTGTGCCATGGGCTTCATGTCCCCTCGCCCCCTCTCGTCGCACCGTGTGCCGATGTCATGGCCCCGACGGAGTCGCGCCAATCGCAGGAGGGGACGTTCAGAGGAACATTTGAGGTTCCCGACTGCCGGGGAACCCGCGTCAGAGCCGGGCCCGCAGCGCCGGATGGTCGGCGACCACCGTCGCGCTGCCGGGCGCGATCTCGGTGAATCCGGCGTCCCGGACCACCGGCAGACCGCTGCCGCCCAGCTCGGCCCACCGCTCGCGCGGGGCCGTCCGTACCGCCAGCCGGAAACCGGAATCCTGCCAGGCGGTCCGCTCCGCCGCCGTCAGCTCCCACCACGCCAGCTGCGCCGCGTGCCCGGCCTGGGCCATGGCCTTGCCGGCCGACATGCCGAGGCCGGGATTGAGCCACAGCACCGGCAGACCCGGCTCCACGGTCGCGGCGACCGGCTCCGGGTCGTCCAGATCGGTGCCCGACACCTGGAGCTTGGCCAGTTCCTTGGGCCAGCCGTCGAGGGGCACCGGCGGGAAGACCCGTACCTGCGCGCCGTCCCCGTGCACCGTGACGCCGGGCAGGGTCTCCGCCTTGCGCCACTCCGCCCCGCGCGCCCGACGGACCACCTTGCGGATCCGGGCGTCCTGCCAGTCGCGGACGGCCTGGGCCCACTCGCCCCCGCCCTGCGCCCGTTCGTCGGTGAGCAGGACCAGCACGGCCCGGGCCGCCGTCTCCAGGGCGTCCGTCCGGGCGGGCGGCTCGGCCTTCTCGATCCGTACCACCAGCGGCAGCACGAACTGCGGGGCTTCGTCACGCAGTACGTGCTCCTGCCGGAAGGCGCTGTCCGCCCCGACCGCGGGGACGTCGGAGATGTCGTTCGTGTGCTGGCTGCTCATCCTGCCAAGGATGCCAGCCTCCGCCTTCAGGATGATGCCCCGGGTGGTCGGCCCGGGTGAGGATCGAAGCCATGAAGAGTGATCTTTTCGCGTCCGAGAACCTGGCCCAGGCGGCCGTCGCCCCCGGCATGACCCTGCAGAACGCCAAGTCCGTGAAGTACAACGTCAACGGTGAAATGCTGGCCCGGCAGGGCTCGATGGTCGCCTTCCGCGGCAACCTCCAGTTCGAGCGCAAGGGACAGGGCATAGGCGGCATGCTCAAGCGCGCCGTGACGGGCGAGGGCCTCGCGCTCATGTCCGTACGCGGCCAGGGCGAGGCCTGGTTCGCCCACCGGGCGGGCAACTGCTTCATCATCGACTTCGAGCCCGGTGACGCCCTCACCGTCAACGGCCGCAACGTACTCTGCTTCGACCCGACCCTGTCCTACGAGATCAAGATGGTGAAGGGCGCCGGCATGGCCGGCGGCGGCCTCTTCAACAGCCTCTTCACCGGCACCGGCAAGCTCGCCGTCGTCTGCGACGGCCACCCGGTCATCATCCCGGTCACCCCCCAGGCCCCGGTCCACGTGGACACGGACGCGGTGGTCGGCTGGAGCGCCCAGCTGGAGACCGGCCTGCACCGCTCCCAGTCGGTCGGCTCGATGATCCGCGGCGGCTCCGGCGAGGCCGTCCAGCTGAAGCTGAGCGGCGAGGGCTTCGTCATCGTCCGCCCGAGCGAGGCCGTCGAGACGGCGGCCGCGCACTGAACCTGACCGATGTGGGCCGCCGCTACGGACGGCGCCGTCCCTGGGTGCTGCGCGGCATCACGCTGGAACTCCCGCGCGGCGCCCTCGTCCGCGTCGAAGGCGGCAACGGCGGCGGCAAGTCCACCCTGCTACGGCTCGTCGCCGGCATCGAAGCCCCGACCGAGGGGCGCGTCAGCGGCCGCCCGCCCCGCACCGGCTACGTGCCCGAACGCTTCCCGGCGGCGCTGCCGCTCACGGCCGCCGACTACCTGACCCGTATGGGCCGCGTGCACGGGCTGTCGCGCGCCGAGGCCGCCCGCCGGGCGGCCGGCCGGCTGGAGCGGTTCGGCGCCGCCGCGTACGCCCGCACCCCGATGGCCGAACTCTCCAAGGGCAGCAGCCAGAAGGTGGCCGTCGCGCAGGCCCTGCTCGCCGAACCGGGGCTGCTCGTCCTCGACGAGGCGTGGACCGGCCTGGACGGCTCCGCCCGGGAGGAGCTGGACCGGGCCGTCGCCGAACGCACCGCCGCCGGAGGCACGGTGGTGTTCGTCGACCACGACCCGCGGCGGCTCGCGGGCGCGGCCGACGCCCACTACCGGCTCGAGGGCGGGGCACTCGTACCGGTGTCGGCGGCGGCCGGGCCCCGCGTACGGATCCACGCGGTCGGCCCGCCCGGCCGGGCCCTGCCCCCGGACCTCGCCACTTCGCCGGCACCCGGCGGAGGAGTGCTGCTCACCGTGGAAGCCGCACGCTCCGACGAGGTCCTGCGCGACCTGCTCACCGCCCGGCCGCCCTGGCACGTCCGCGCCGTGGAGGAACTCCCTTGACCGCCCTGCTCCGTTACCAGGGCGCCCTGCTGCTGCGCTCCCAGCGCTGGCTCGCGCCCCTCATCACCTACGCCGCCTTCGTGGCCGTCGGAATCCGGCCGGGCGACCCGGTGCCGGACTCCCTCGGCCTCGCGGCCGCCGGACTGGTCCCGGCCACCGCCTGGCTGGTCCGGATCTGCGTGAGCGTCGAACCCGACGCGGCCCGCGACTGCACCGCCGCCGCGGCCGGTCCCGTACGGGTGCACGCGGCGGCCCTGCTCACCGCGTCGGCCGGGGCGCTGCTCGCCGGAGCCGCGGCGGCGGCCGTGGCCCTGCTGACCGGCGACCGCGCCGGCACCGCCCCCGGCGCGGCCGCCCTCGCCGGGGCCCTCGCGATGACGGCCTGCGCGCTGACCGGCGCGGCCGTGGGCGCCCTGTGCAGCCGCCCACTGGTCCGCCGCCGGGGTTATGCGGTCCTGGCCGGCACCCTCGGCTCCCTGCTCGCCCTGGTCCTCGCACCCTCCCCGGCCCGCGGCGCGGTGTCCGCCCTGGTCACGGCGGGACGCTCGGGCACGGTGGCGCTGCCGCTCACGGCCCTGGCGGGCGCACTGCTGCTGGCAGCCGGGGCCGGCACGACGGCCTGCCTGACCGCCGCGCGGCGGCGCTGACCCATGGGCGCTGCCGGGCAGATGGATGTCTGGTCGCCGCCATTCGAGGCCTCCCATGACTCCAAAGAGTGATGATATGTAACCTTCGGTGAGCGTCCCGTGGTGGGCGGGGATACCCCTTCCCGTAGAAGTGGCCACGCCGTGCAGGTCGCGGAAGGCCTCCCCTCCAGGAAAGGAATCGCATGAGGAAGCTGGCTTGGGCCGCGCGGGGCATGTCGGCCGTATCGGGAGCGGTGCTGCTCGGGGCACTGATGGTCCCGTCCGCGGTCGCCGACGACACTCCTGGGAGCACTCAGACCCCCAACAGTTCCGTGACGGACCAGGGCAAGAGGTGCGGTTCCCGCGACGTCAGCTCTGCGGCTCCGGACTTCATCAACTTCCCGACCCCCGTGATCTTCCGTGTCGCGACCGACGCGCAAGGCCACTCGTTCGTCAACGACAGCCGGAACCCGGGCGTGTGGATCAACCTCGGCCTACTCGCCAACGCGCCGAGGTGCGTCACCGACAGCGCGCTGTCGGTCACCGAGGCCAACCCCGGCATCCTCTACATCACCCTGCTCGCGCAGGACGGGGTGCTGCACGAGGCACAGTGCACCACCAGCAACACGCCTTTCACGCCGGCGAACATCGTGGCGGCCTGCGGCACCGGGTTCTCGCCCCTCCCGGACACCCCCGTCCTCTGAGGCGGCACCTGACCTAGGGGGTGTCCTGCCGGCAGCCGGCAGGACACCCCCTAGTCCACGTTCGCGGGGGAGGAGCCGCCCGGGACGAGGAGGGTGGGGGCGCCCGTGCCGTCGGCGCGGGCCGACCAGATGTCGCTCGTGCGGCCGTCCTGGCCCGGCAGGGCGTAGGCGAGGGTCGCGTCGTCCAGCCAGGCGGCCTGGTCGTCGACGCTGTGCGGCTCGGACAGCGGGTGTTCGCGCATCGTCGCCAGGTCGAGGACGTACAGCCGCCAGGGTGCCCGGGGGTCGTCGGAGACCTTCTTCTTGAAGGCGATGCGGGCGCCGTCCGGTGACAGCGAGGGGCATTCGGCGTTCTCCCGCAGGGCCTGCGCCGCCCAGGCGCGCAGATCGCCCTCGACGAGGTGGGTGGCGCCCCGGGTGGAGACGGTGGCGTAGAAGCGGTTGTCGTCGGCGGCGAAGGTCACGCCCCAGTAGTTGACGTCCGGGTCGTGGTGGCGGGCCCCGCCGAGGGTCAGCGGGATCTGCTCGATCGACTTGATCAGATAGCCCGTGCGCAGGTCCAGGATCGCCGTCCGGGTGGAGAACGCGGCGGTGTTGTAGGAGTCCCCGGTCGTGAAGGTGGTCCAGGACAGGACCTGGCCCGACGGCGAGACACGGGCCCGGTTCGGGATGCCGGGCACCGTCACCTTGCGGAGCTCCCGCATGCGCCGGTCGAGTACGAGGGCCTCCGTGCGGGCCGGGACCCCGGGCAGCCTGCGCAGGCACAGGGCATGGTCCCCGGCGGTGTGGAAGCGGTCGCAGGACGGTCCGCCGGTCACCCGCGGCAGGCCCGGGCCGCCTTGGCGCGCGATCCGCCCGCCGGCCGTGTCCCGGAAGTAGAGGCCCGGTTCCAGGGCGCCGAAGGAGGCGTCGGCCTGCTGCCCGGGCGGCCGTTCGCGGTGCCGCGCGTGCAGGACGTAGCCCAGCGAGCCGCCGGCCAGCAGCAGGACCGCGGTGACGACGAGGGCGAGGCGCATCCGGCGGGACGGGGGATTCACGGAGCCTCCGGGGCGGTCGGGGCGGTCGGGGGAGCGGCGGGCAGGATGCGCGAGGCGGCCGCGAGCGCACCGGCCAGCGCGAGGGACGCGGCCCAGAGGGCGGGCCGCGGCCCCCAGAGGGTCCAGGCCGCCCCGAAGCCGGCGGCGCCCAGCAGCCGGGCCAGCGCCTGGCCGCTCTGCAGCAGCGCGAGCCCGCCCGCCCGGCCGGCCGCGGGGAGCGCGGGAGCGGCGAGCGCCATCAGGACCCCGTCGGTGGCCGCGTAGAAGAGACCCAGCAGGGCGAGCACCCCCACGACGGTCGGCGGGGAGACGGGGGCGAGCAGCAGGGCGTACGCGCCGAGCAGGGCGCCGTGCCCGAGCAGGAAGGCCGTCCGGCGCCCGGCCCGGTGGGCGGTCCGGTCGGCGATCCGGCCCGCGGGGACGGCGAGCAGCAGGTAGACGGCGGCGGCCCCGAGCGGCAGCAGCGTGAACAGGGCGGGCGGCAGGTCGAGTCCGCGTAGGAGCAGCAGGTAGAGGAAGGCGTCGCCGATGGTGGTGGCGCCGAGGAGGGCCGAGGCACCGAGCACGCGGCGGAACGCGGGGTCGCGCAGGACCGGCCGGCGCGCCGGCCGGGGCCCGGCCGGGGGAGCGGCGGCCGCCTGCGGCGCCGCGGGCACGTACACGACGAGCAGCAGCACACCGAGCAGCCCGGTGCAGAAACTGACGGCGAACACCGCGTCGTAGGCATCGGCGGTCGCCCACAGCACGGCGAACGCGGCGAGCGGCCCGAGCAGCGCGCCGGTGGTGTCCATGGCGCGGTGCACGCCGAAGGACCGGCCGAGGCTCTCCGGGGGCCCGCTAAGCGAGATGAGGGCGTCGCGCGGGGCGGTACGGATGCCCTTGCCCAGCCGGTCGGCGGCGAGCGCGGCGGCGATCCCGCCCGTGGCGCCCCCGGCGAGGAGCAGTCCGAGCCGGGAGAGCGCGGACAGCAGGTAGCCGGCGCCGGCGACGCGCTTGTGGTGGCCGCGGCGGTCGGCGAGCCGCCCGCCGAGCAGCCGGACGAGGGCGGTGGCTCCGTTGAACATGCCGTCCAGGAAGCCGAACTGGAGGGGGGTCAGGCCCAGCCCCAGGACGAGGTAGAGCGGCAGTACCGCCGTGACCATCTCGGAGGAGATGTCGGTGACGAGGCTGACCGCGCCGAGCGCGAGGACGGCGGCGGGGACGCGCCGCCGGGCCCCTGGGGGGCGGGGCGGCGCGTCCGGGCGGCCGTTGGCGGCCAGGTACATCAGTGGCAGCTGTACTTCGGGCTGGTGTCCTTGACCTGGCCGTCGGTGGCCACGTACGTCCAGCCGTAGCCGGAGTCGGTGAAGTCCAGCTTCACCACGCCGTACGGTCCGCTGATCCGCTTCTGGCTGTTGGGCTGGACCTCCTCGATCGGGTAGGGCTCGGCGCCGCCCATCCCGCCGACGATCTCCACGATCCCGTCGGCGGTCGCCCGGCCCTCGGGGTCCTGCGGGGCGAACCGCTCGTAGTGGTGGTCGTGCCCGTTCAGGACCAGGTCGGCCCGGGCGGCGTAGAGGATCTTCCACACCGGCTTGGAGACGGGGTCGTTGCCGTGCCCGCCGGAGGAGTACAGCGGGTGGTGCCAGTAGGCGGCGACGCACGGCCTGCTGTTGGCGGCGAGGTCGGCCTTCAGCCAGTTGAGCTGGGCGGCCTGGTCGAAGGAGTTGGAGTCGAGGGCGACGAAGTGCCAGTTGCCCTCGTCGAAGCTGTAGTAGCTCTTGCCCTGCGGGTAGGCGATGCTGCCGAAGTACGACTTGTACCCGGCGAGCGGGCCGGCCGGGTCGTACGTCTCGTGATTGCCCGGGACCGGGCGGGTCTTGGCCTTGAAGGCGCCCCAGCTCTTGTCGTAGTAGGCGCGGTAGTCGGAGAGCCGGGCGTCGTCGTACTGGTTGTCGCCCATCGTCAGGTAGAACTTCGGGTCGATCCGCTGGGCGAGTGCGGCCGTCTTGGGGTGGGCGCAGCCGCTGTCTGACGCCGTGCACTGCGCGGCGATGTCACCGGCGGCGACGACCGTGAAGGAGCCGCCCGGCGGCGGCCCGTCCCCGGCGGTGCCGTACACCTCGGCCTCGAAGAGCGAGTAGCCGTACGAGGTGCCGCGCGCGGTGCCCTGGACGCGCAGGTAGCGGCCCTTGCCGGACAGGCCGGTCCAGTCGTCGGTGCCGCCGTTGCCGGCGGTCTCGGTGGCGAGCGTGGTCCAGGCGGCGCCGTCGGCGGACACCTCGACCCGGTAGGCCTTGGCGTGGGCGGCCTCCCAGGTGAGCCGTACCCGCGAGACGGTGGACCCGGCGCCGAGGTCGACCCGGATCCACTGCGGGTCCTTGCCCTCGGCGCTGGCCCAGCGGGTGGCCGGGTCGCCGTCGAAGGCGTTCTTCGCGCCCAGCGAGGAGGACTCGGAGGAGGAGGCGGTCGCGGGCTTCCCGCGGGATATGAGGGGGTCGGCGGCAGCCCCGGCCCGTCCGGGCCAGGCCAGGAGGAGCCCGCCGACGAGGGTGAGGGCGGCGAGGCCGGTGAGGGCGGTGAGGAGGAGGGGGCGAAGTCTGCCGCGTAACAGAGGGGGGTGAGCGGAGGCGTTCAGGCGGTTCAGGCGCATACCTGGAACTCCCTGCCTTGAGGGGCGGCGAGAGCTGGACACTGGCGCGGGGCGCCGCACCCACCCGCGGGGCGGGCAGGGGGCGGCGCCACGGCGGCCGGGTCAGAGCTCTCACTGAGCGCGTCATGCCCGTGGGGAGGGGCACCGCGCCAAGCCGCCGCCCGGGACACTAACAGGAAGGAAAGTTTCCTACCAGTACTCCGGCGGCAGTGGTCCGGCCGTCGTCGGCCGTTGTCGGCCGTTGTCCGCAAGCCGTCCGCCGGTAGGCTCGTACGCATGGACCGGCCGGAAGAGACCCCGTCACAGCAGCCCCCGTCGTACTGCCCGGCACCCGCCGCCCCGGCGGGACGGGTGGCGGGACCGCCGTACGCGGACTGCCTGGAGTGCGGGAAGCCCACCGAGTACGGGGTCGCCACCCCGGGCGTAGTGCTCTGCCCGGTGTGCGAGTGGCAGGAAGCCCAGCGCACCGCCTGTTCCGGCTAGAAACGGCCCGGGCCACCCGACCGGAGCGGGCACAGGATGTCGGGTGCGGCGGCCCCGGTCCCTCCTAACGTCAGTGGCGGAAAAGGAAGGAGACCGGGGTTGCTGGATCGGCTGAATCAGGCCATGGAGCACATCGAGGGTCACCTCGGCCGGCACATCGAGGTGTCCGTGCTGGCCAGGATCACCGTCACGTCGGAGTACCACTTCCGCCGGCTGTTCTCGTCGCTGGCGGGGATGCCGCTGTCGGAGTACGTCCGGCGCCGGCGGCTGACCGTCGCGGGGGCGGAAGTCCTGGCCGGGGAACCGACCCTGCTGGAGATCGCCATCCGCTACGGCTACACCTCGGGGGAGGCGTTCGCCCGGGCGTTCCGCGCCGTGCACGGAGTCGGTCCCGGTGAGGCCAGGCGTACCGGCGCGGCTCTGATCTCGCAGCCCCGGCTGTCCTTCCGCCTCACCGTCGAAGGGAACAGCACCATGCGGTACCGCCTCGTGGAGAAGGAAGCATTCCGGGTCGTCGGCAGGAAGGCCCGCGTCCCGCTCATCCACCTGGGCGTCAACCAGCACATCGCCGAGCACATCCGGAGTATCCCCGCGGAGACGATGCTGCGGATCTCCGGCCTCTGGGACCAGGAGCCGGACGGGGTGGTGTCGGCGACCGTGCGCCTGTCGGACGGCTTCGAGGAGGGCAGCGAACTCGACTACTACCACGCCGTGATCACCGGTGCAGCCGAGCTGCCCGAGGACCTGGACGTGCTCGACTGCCCGGCCGGCACCTGGGCCGTGTTCGAGAACGACGGGCCGTTCCCGCAGGCACTGCAGCAGATGTGGGGCGACGTGGCCGCCCGGTGGATCCCGTCCAACCCGTACGAGTACCGTCCGGGCCCGGAGATCCTGCGCACCCCCCCGTCGCAGGACGACCCGGCGCGGTCCCAGGCGCAGCTGTGGATCCCCGTGACCCGAACCGCCCTCTGACCCCGACGCCGCGTGGCCCGGGCCCGTGCTACTTGCCGATCAGCTCGGAGACCTTCACGAAGCGGTAGCCGCGCTTGCGCAGCTCCGGGACGATCCGCTGGACGGCCTCCTCGGTGACCGGGGCGGCGCTGCGCGTGCAGTGCATGACCACCACCGAGCCGGGCTTCACGCCGCCGAGCACCTGCTCGGCCACGGCGCCCGGGTCCTTGGCGAAGGCGTCCCCGCTGACCACGTCCCACTGGACGGCCGTGACCTTGGCCGTGGACAGGGCCCGCAGCGCCTGGTCGTCGTAGCAGCCGCCGGGGAAGCGGAAGTACGGGACGGTGTTGACCGCGCCCGCCTGCCGGAAGGCCGCGAACGCCCGGTCCACGTCGGCGCGGGCGGCCGCGGCGTCGAGCGCGGGCAGCCCGTAGCAGGGGGACTTGAAGGCGTGGTGGCTGTACGAGTGGTTCGCGATCTCGAAGTTCGGGTCGGTGCCGATGGACCTGGCCTGGTCCGGGTACTCCTCGGCCCAGCGGCCCGTCATGAAGATCGTCGAGGGCACGTTGAGGGTGCGCAGGGTCGAGATCAGCGCGGGGTTGTCGAAGTGTTCCCCGTCCGCGGCGCGCGGTCCCTGGTCGGAGGTCATGTCGGCGTCGAAGGTCAGCGCCACGGTCTTGTCGGTCTGCTGCTTCGCCCGTTCGAAGACGGGGGTCAGGCCGTTCGGACCCGGCGCCATGGTCGGGGGCTTGGCGGGCGCACCGGCCCGCGGGGACGCGGCGGGCGATCCGGAGGCGGAAGCGGAAGCCGAGGCGGAAGCCGAGGCGGAGGCGGAGGCCGAGGCGGCGGGGGTGCCCATACGGGCCTCACGGCCGGCGTCCGGCGCGCCGGCGCCGCCCCCGCATCCCGCGAGGGCGGCGCCGA
Source organism: Streptomyces sp. NPDC040545 (assembly GCF_055595065.1). Taxonomy (NCBI): domain Bacteria; kingdom Bacillati; phylum Actinomycetota; class Actinomycetes; order Kitasatosporales; family Streptomycetaceae; genus Streptomyces; species Streptomyces sp. NPDC040545. Next base: position 58,200 of record NZ_JBVIWA010000005.1, on the reverse strand, counting down.
GCACCGCCGTGGCAGCTGCGGCAGCTACTTTTCGTACGGAATTGGTCACGTACGCAAACTATATGACTAACTGATCAGATGAATGAACGACAGGCGGTCGGGCGGAACTCACCCCGCCAGCAGCCTCCTGCGGCACTCCTCCACGTCGAAGTCCCCCTTCGGATACTGCGGATCGATGTCCTCCAGGTGCTCCCGCAACAGCGTGCTGATGGCCCAGTTGCGGTACCACTTGCGGTCCGCGGGCACCACGTACCAGGGCGCCGCATCGGTGGAGCAGCGCTCCATCGCCACCTCGTACGCCTCCTGGTACGCGGGCCACGCACTGCGCTCCTCGATGTCGCCCACGTTGAACTTCCAGTGCTTGTCCGGGTTGTCCAGCCGCTCCAGGAGCCGGGCCCGCTGCTCCTCGTAGCTGATGTGGAGGAAGACCTTCACCACGGTCACGCCGTCGTCCGCGAGGGCCTTCTCGAACCGGTTGATCTGGGAGTACCGGGCGCGCACCCGGTTGCGCGGCACCAGCTCGCGGACCCGGGCGATGAGCACGTCCTCGTAGTGGGAACGGTCGAAGATGCCGATCTCGCCCGGCCGGGGGAGCTCCTGCTTGATCCGCCAGAGGAAGGGGTGGCCCAGCTCCTCCGCCGTGGGCGTCTTGAAGGCCTTGATCCGGCAGCCGGAGGGGTTGAACAGGCCGATCACGTGCTTGAGGGTGCCGCCCTTGCCGCTGGTGTCCATGCCCTGGAGGACGAGGAGCACGCGGCGGCGGTCACCGGCGGTGCTCGCCGCGTAGAGCCGCTCCTGGAGGGAGCCGAGCGGCTGCGCCAGCAGAGCGGTGGCCGCCGCCCCGGCCGCCTTTCCCGCAGGGCCGCCGGGGGTCGAGGAGGGGTCGAGCCGGCCGAGGTCCGGCCGCTCGCCCGGGGTCACGCGCAGCAACTCCCGCAGCGGCCGGGCCCCGGAGCCGTCATCCTTGCGGGGCTTCCCGGGCTCGGCCGCCTTCTCCTGCTTCGGAGACTTCTCCCGCGTGCCGGACTTCCCGGACTTCCCGGCCTTCCCGGCCTTCTCCGCTTTCCGCTTCTCGTTCTGCTTCCCGGCCATCGCTGACCACCCCAATCCCGTCGGTTCCGTACGATCTTCCAGCAGACCGAACGGGAGCGCGAGGTCAGTACGAGGTCGGTACGAGGTCGGTACGAGGTCAGCGCGAGGTCAGTGCGAGGTCAGTGCCAGGGCCCCGTCACCGCGAACGTGGTCCCCGGCGCGTAGGCGTTCACGTACATCGTCCGCCCGTCCGGGGCGAAGGTGACCCCGGCGAACTCCCCCCACTCCGGGGCCCCCGGCCGGCCGATGTCCTCGGCGTTGCGGGCCATCGGGTAGACCTCACCGTCCGCCGTCACCCCGAAGACGTACTGCGCACCGCCGCCGTCCTCGCACACCATCAGCCCGCCGTCCGGGGCCAGGCAGATGTTGTCGGGGGAGTCCCCGGGCAGCGCGATGTCGGCGGCCGGCCCGAAGCGCACGTCCAGGCGCAGCCGGGCGCGCCGCGGATCGTAGGACCACACCTGCCCATGGTGGTCGGCGGCCGCGCCCTCGCCGCTGCGCGCGAAGCTGGACACGAAGTGCACCCCGCCGTCGCCCCAGTAGCAGCCCTCCAGCTTCTGCGCGTGGGTGATCCCGCCCGGCCCGAAGTCCTGGAGCCGGATCGGCGTCCCGGCCGCCGACGGGTCCGGTACGGGCACCCACTCCACCGGGAACTCCGCCCCGGGCTCGTCCACCACCGCCAGGTCCGCGAGCCCCGGCACCCGCAGGGCCTCCAGCCGGCCCCCGGCCCGCAGCGAGCCGAGCCCGCCGAGCGGCCGCTCCGGCAGGAACCGGTAGAACAGCCCGAATGGCCGGACGAAGGCGTCCTCGGTCTCGTAGACGACCCCGCGGTACGGGTCCACGGCGACGGCCTCGTGCGCGAAGCGGCCCATCGCGGTGAGCGGGACCGCGCCCGAGCGGTGCGGGTCGGCCGGGTCCACCTCGAAGACGTAACCGTGGTCGCGGGTGTAGCCGGAGGTGCCCGCGCGGTCCTCGGTCTCCTCACAGCTCAGCCAGGTGTTCCAGGGGGTACGGCCGCCCGCGCAGTTGACGGCGGTGCCCGCGAGGGCGACGCGCTCGCCGGTGACCCGCCCGGCCGCGTCCAGTTCCAGGGCGGTGCAGCCGCCGAGGGCCTGGGGGTCGTAGGTCAGTCCCGGGACGGCGGGGACGCGCAGGGCGGCGGTGGTGCGGTTCTCGTGGTTGCGGACGAGGCGCACGCGGCCGCCGCCGGCCTCGAAGGCGGCCATTCCGTCGCAGTTGGCGGGCACGGACCCCTCGCCGGAGCGCAGCGGCTCGCCGGCCCGGGAGAGCACCCGGTAGGTGAATCCGGCGGGCAGGTCGAGCAGCCCGCGCGGGTCGGCCACCAGCGGCCCGTACCCGCGGTCGGTGCGGGGGGTCCGCGGGGCCCGGGCGGCGGCCGGGGAGCCGCCGCCGGCGAACAGCGCGCCGAGCGCCCCGCTGAAGGCGATCCCGCCCGCGGCGAGCAGGCTGCGCCGGGTGACGGACCTGGGCGGCTCCCCGGGCGGCATCAGACGGACGGCTTGGGGCGGGTGGTGCCCGGAAGGCAGGTCACCGCCCGGTTGAAGGTCTCGAACAGGCCGTCGGGGTTCTTCTTCCAGAGCCACAGGTGCAGGGCGTAGTGCACCGGCTGACCGGGGAAGTTGCCGGGCTTGGGGCCCTTGAAGGGGATGCCGAACATGGTGGGGCGGTCGTCGTCCGTCGTCAGCTTCTGGTCGCGGTCGTAGAGCAGCCACTGGACGGCGACGAGCCGTTTGCCGCCGCGCCCGTCGTCCTCGTAGAACAGCGCGGCGGGCTTCGCCGGGTCGAGGGAGTTGTCGTACTTGTGATTGAAGTGCGGGTAACCGAGCGCGCCCGGGCCCGCCTTGTCGACGACGCAGTACTGGTCGGGCTTGTAGCCGTCCGCCACGGCGTTGGCGTGCACCTGGTACCGGGCGGTCGCTGCGTACGTACGGGCGAGGTCGCCCTTGGCCCGGCCGGGGCCCGTGTCCGCGGCGGCGAGGGGAGCGGTGACGGCCGCCAGGGTGAGCGAGGCGGCTGCGGTGAGGGCCAGGGCGAGACTGCGGGCCATGCGCGGGCTCCTTGTGACGGGCTGACTGGGGCACCTGCAGCCCTTCCCCGGGCCGCCGGGCCCGCCACACACTCGGCCCGGACGGGCGGCCGCCGATCGGCTGACGGTCGGCCGGACCCGCACCCGGACCCGCCCCGGCCCCCGGCACCGGCGGCTCACTCGAACGGGAAAGGCGCCGTTTCGCGACGCATCCGCACGGGGAACCGGTGTTGTCCCCAGCAGGCGAGTGCGACGGAGGGTACGGACCATGGCGCAGCAGGATGCGGCACCGGACGGCGGCGGAGAGCTGCACGAGATCGTGTCGGCCGTGTCCCGGGGCGCGCCGGAGTACCGGCAGTGTCCCCATCCGATGTACGCCGCCCTGCGCGAGCAGGACCCGGTGTGCCGGCTGACCCCTCCCCACGGGATCGAGACGTACCTCATCACCCGTTACGACGACGCCCGCGACGCCCTGTCGGACCCCAGGTTCAGCAAGAACATGCACGGCGCCATCGACACCTACCACGCCGTGTACGGCAGCTTCTTCGACGCGCTCGACGACAACGTGCTCTTCTCGGACCCGCCCCGGCACACGCGGCTGCGCCGCGTCCTGCGGAGCGCCTTCACCCCCCGGCGGGTGGAGCAGATGCGCCCGAGGATCACCGAGATCACCGAGGGCATCCTGCGCGAATGCCGCAAGGCGGGCACGGTCGACCTCATGGCCGCGTTCGCGTTCCCGCTGCCCGTCGCGGTCCTGTGCGAGCTGATGGGCATCCCGCAGGAGGACCGCCCGGAGATCCTGGAGCAGTTCGCGGTGGTGACCCGCTCCCGGTTCGACCCCAGCAGGAGGGCGGAGCTGAAGGCGGCCGAGGAGCGGCTGCAGCACCGGCTGGAGCGGCTCATCGCGGACACGCGCGAGCACCCGTCGGACTCCTTCCTCAGCGACCTCCTCCAGGCGGAGGAACGGCTGGAGGATCCCGAACTGGTCGCGTCGCTGTGGGTCCTGTTCTTCGCCGGCCACAAGACCACCGCCTACCAGATCGGCAATTGCGTCCTCAACCTGCTGCTCCGCCCCGATCAGGCGGCGTTGCTGCGCAAGGACCCCGCGCTCGTCCCGCGGGCGGTCGAGGAGATGCTGCGCTTCGAGGGCTCGGTGGAGACGTCGACCTTCCGGTACGCGGCGCAGGACGCCGAGATCCGGGGCACGGCGATTCCCGAAGGCTCCCTCGTGCAGATCGCGATCTCCTCGGCCAACCGGGACCCCGAGAAGTTCGACCTCCCCGACGAGCTGAACGTGACGCGGGAGGGTCTCCAGGGGACGCACCTGGGCTTCGGGCACGGAACCCACTACTGCCTGGGGGCACCCCTGGCGCGGCTCGAACTCGAGATCGCGCTCACCACCCTCCTGCGGGAGTTCCCGGACATGGAGCTCGCGGACGCGCAGGAGACCGGCAGGGCCTGGCTCAAGGGTCCGGTGCCGGCGTTCCGGGGCCTCGAACACCTCCGGCTCGTCCTGGAGCCGCACCGCCCCGGCGCGGACCCGGACGAGTCGTCCCTGGCCTCCGTGGCCTCCAGCAGGTAACCCAGACCCGATGGGCGGTGGATTGGCATGACGGATTCCGGGAGTACCTCCGCACTGCGCCTCCTGGGGACGCCGGCGGACGAACTGCGGATCGCCGCCGTGGGCACCAGCGAGGTCATCCGGGTCGCGCGGGGCCACTCCGCACCGGATACGGACGCGGCGCGCGCGGGCCATTCGAAGATCGACATGCATCATCACTTCTGCGCGCCCCAGTGGCGCGACTGGGCCGCGCACCACGAACTGATCGATCCGCAGCGGCTGCCCCCGTGGAGCCGGCTCGGCACCGATGCGGCGATCCGCTTCATGGACGGCGCGGGCATCACGACCGCCGTCCTCAAACCGATGCTGCCGGCGCGCTACCGGTCGTCGGCGCAGCTGCGCGAGGCCATCAACATCACGCTGCAGTCGATGACCGAGGTGGCCCTGGCGTATCCGGGACGGTTCTCGTACTACGTGCCGTTGTTCCTGGACGACCCGGAGGCCTCGTCATGGGCCGTGCGCCGCGGGCTCGGGCAGCTCGGGGCCGTCGGGGTGAACGTGACGGCCAACTACGGGGGCGTGTACCTCGGTGATCCCGCCTACGACCGGCTGTTCCACGAGCTGAACGAGTTCTCCGCCGTGGTGGACACCCACCCGCACAACCTTCCGGACGGCCCGTGCGGCCCGCCCGGTGGGTCCGGCCCGCCCGGTGGGTCCGGTCCGTCCGGCCCCGGTGCGTCGGGTCCGCCCGGTGGGTCGACGGTTCCGGGCATCCCGAACTTCATGTGCGACTTCCTGCTGGACACCACGCGGGCCGCCGTGAACATGATCAGCCACAGGACGCTCGACCGGTTCCCGGACATCTCCGTCGTCCTGCCGCACGCCGGAGGTTTCCTGCCGTACATCGCGACGCGTCTGCAGGCCCTCGGGCGGTTCTGCGAACCGCCCGTCGAACCCGCCGCCGTCCGTGACCACCTGAGCCGCTTCTACTACGACACGGCAGGCCCCATGGCGCCCGCCGCGACCCTGCTGGAGCACGTACCGGCCGACCACGTCCTCTTCGGCACGGACTGGCCCGCCGCCCCCGCCGACACGGTCATGGACCTGGCGCTGCCCGCCCTCGAAGCCGACCCGGCCTTCACCCCGGAGCAGCTGCGGGGGATCTACCACGACAACGCGATGCGCCTGATCCCGCAGTTGGCGACCGCCTGACGGGGGTGTGGGCCGCGATCTGCGGCCCGCACCCCCGCCGGAGCGGGAGCGATCAGACGAGCTCCGCGCTCAGGGTGATCGTCGTACCGGTCAGGGCCTGGCTGACCGGGCAGTTCTTCTTGGCGTCCTCGGCCGCGGCGGCGAAGCCCTCCGCGTCCAGGCCGGGGACCTCCGCACGGACCGTCAGGTGGATGCCCGTGATGCCCTCGCCCGGCTGGAAGGTCACATCGGCCTTGGTCTCCAGGCGGGTGGGCGGGGTGCCGGCGCCGTCCAGGCCGTGCGAGAGGGCCATCGAGTAGCAGCTGGAGTGCGCGGCGGCGATCAGCTCTTCCGGGCTGGTCTTGCCGTTCGCGGCCTCGGCGCGCGAGGGCCAGGAGACCTCGAACGAGCCCCGGCCCGAGGAGTCGAGGCTGACCGTGCCGGCGCCCTTGAGCAGGTTGCCTTCCCAGACGGTGTGCGCGGTACGCGTGGTGGCCATGGTGATCCCTTCGAAGATGGGGGAAACGGCCGGGCTCCCGGAAGGGCCCGGCGTCCCCAAACCTACTGGGAGACCAGGGGCTTCGCGTCGCGCGCCAGGGCGGTGAGCCGCGATATGGCGCGGAAGTACTTCTTCCGATAGCCGCCGTTCAGCATGTCCTCACTGAACAGCTTGTCGAAGGGGACACCCGAGGCCAGCACCGGGATCTCGCGGTCGTACAGCCGGTCGGCCAGTACCACCAGCCGCAGCGCCGTCGACTGGTCCGGCACCGGGCCGACGTCGGTCAGGCAGACCGCCGTGAGGCCGTCGGTCAGCGCGCCGTAGCGGCTGGGGTGCACCCGGGCCAGGTGTTCGAGCAGGCCGGGGAAGTCGTCCAGGCTCGCGCCCTCGGTCGCGTACGCGGCCTTGGTGACCTGCTCGTCCGAGAACGGCGCCGGGGCCTCCGGGAGACCGCGGTGGCGGTAGTCCTGGCCGTCGATCCGCAGCGGCCGGAAGTGCGCCGACAGCCCCTGGATCTCGCGCAGGAAGTCGGCGGCGGCGAAGCGGCCCTCGCCGAGCTTGCCGGGGAGCGTGTTGGAGGTGGCGGCCAGCGCCACACCCTGCTCGACGAGGCGACTGAGCAGCGAGGACACCAGAACGGTGTCGCCCGGGTCGTCCAGCTCGAACTCGTCGATGCACAGCAGCCGGTGTCCGCCGAGGGTCTGCACGGTCTGCTGGAAGCCGAGCGCGCCGACCAGGTTGGTCAGCTCCACGAAGGTGCCGAAGGCCTTGAGCGCGGGTTCGGCCGGGGTGGCGTGCCACAGGGAGGCCAGCAGGTGGGTCTTGCCGACGCCGTAGCCGCCGTCGAGGTAGACCCCGCGCGGGGCGACGGGGGCGGCCGGCTTCTTCGAGAACCAGCGCTTCTTGCCGGCGCCGCTGGCGTGCGCGCCGCCCAGACCGGCGGCGAAACCGCTCAGCACGGTGACGGCCTCGGACTGGCTGGGCTGGGTCGGGTCGGGGTTGTACGTGTCGAAGCGCACCGAGTCGAACCGCGGCGGCGGCACCATCTCGGCCACCAGCCGTTCGGCGGGCACCCGCGGCTCGCGCGCGCAGAGGGCCTGGGGCCCCGCGTCGGCTATGGGGGGCCGGCCGGAGGTGTAACCGGAGGTGGAGAGAGAAGTCGACACAGCTCTCAACTCTACGGGGCGTGGCACACTGCACCGATGCGACGCCTGTTCCCTGTGACCGATCAGACATCAGCCTCGCCCCAGGACCGGGCCGACCGGGAGTGGTCGCTCGACGAACTCGCGGAGGCCTACGCGTACCCCGCGCTCAAGGCGGACGGCCACTGGCTGCGGGCCAACATGGTCTCCACGCTGGACGGGGGCGCCCAGCACGAAGGCCGCTCGCAGCCCATCTCCGGCGAGAGCGACATGCGGATCTTCGGCACGCTGCGGGCGCTGGCCGATGTGGTGGTCGTCGGCGCGGAAACGGTTCGCCAGGAGGGCTACCGCCCGGCCCGCGCCCGGGAGGCCTTCGCCGCCCGCCGGGCCGCCTCCGGGCAGGGCCCGGCGCCCGCCATCGCCGTGGTCACCGCCAGCATGGACCTGGACTTCTCGCTGCCCCTGTTCACCTCCCCGCTGGTGCCGACCCTGGTGCTCACCGGAGCCGCCGCGCCCGCCGCCCGGGTGGCCGAGGCCGTGGCGGCCGGGGCCGAGGTGGTGGTGGCCGGCGAGGGCGCGGGGGTGGACGCCGCCCGGGCGGTACGGGAGCTCGCCGCGCGCGGGCTGCGCCGCCAGCTCACCGAGGGCGGGCCCCGGCTCCTGGGCCAGTTCGTCGCCGCCGACGCCCTGGACGAGCTGTGCCTGACGATCTCCCCGATGCTCGTGGCGGGAGGCGCCCAGCGGATCGCCGGCGGCCCCTCCGTCACGGTTCCGCACCGGCTCGCGCCCGCCTGCGTACTGGAAGAGGCCGGGTTCCTCTTCACGAGCTACCGTCGGATCTGACAAGACGCGGAATTTGTCGTTCCGCTTTGCTTCCGCTGGGCACATAACTGGGCAGGTATGTCTGCGCAGGGCCCCGTGCGACAGCGGGGCAGGATGGTTTCCGCAGGGGCCGGCCGGCCGGCCTCGGCCCATGAAGGAGAGGGCGTCCGTGTTCACGAGCGTATTGATGATCGAGCAGCCGCTGACCGCGGTGGACGTGGACTTCGTCACCAACCTGCACGGGGACGACGCGGTCTCCTTCATCGTGCTCATGCAACCCCGGGGCGACCAGGACCGACTGCTGCGCGCCATCGACGACGTAGCGCTCGGTGAGCTCCCCGATGCCATCCGTGAGGGCGACGAACCCGAGGGCGAGGACGCCCTCGGCCCCGCCGCGCACGCCCTCGCGCACTCCCTGAACGCGCTGCGCGCCAAGGGCGCCAAGGCCGTCGGGCAGATCATCGAGGACCACCCGCTCGACAAGCTGAAGTCCGTCGTGGAGGAGCACGAGGCCGACGAGGTGATCGTCCTGACCGCCCCGCACTTCGTGGAGGAGTTCTTCCACCGGGACTGGGCCTCGCGCGCCCGCCACAAGGTCGGCGTTCCCGTGCTCAAGCTCTTCGCCCACAACGAATAGGCTTGGGGCCAGTCAGAGCCTCACGCGCACCCGCAAGAAACACGATCCTGGAGCGACCTGAATGAAGCCCGGCCTGCCGACCGCCATGGAACGGCCCCACTTCATCGGCATCGGCGGCGCCGGCATGTCCGGCATCGCGAAGATCCTGGCCCAGCGCGGCGCGCAGGTGGCCGGCAGCGACAGCCGCGGTGACTCCGAGACCGCCGAGGCGCTGCGCGCCCACGGCGCCACGGTCCACGGCGGACACGCGGCCGGGAACCTCGCCGCCGACTCCACCTGCGTGGTCGTCTCCAGCGCGATCCGCGCCGACAACCCCGAGCTGGCCCGTGCCGCCGAGCTCGGCATCCCCGTCGTGCACCGCTCCGACGCGCTGGCCGCCCTGATGGACGGGCTGCGGCCGATCGCCGTCGCCGGCACGCACGGCAAGACCACCACCACCTCGATGCTGGCGGTGTCCCTCTCGGCCCTGGGCCTGGACCCCTCGTACGCCATCGGCGGCGACCTGGACGCCCCCGGCTCCAACGCCCAGCACGGCGAGGGCGACATCTTCGTGGCCGAGGCGGACGAGAGCGACCGCACCTTCCACAAGTACACCCCGCAGGTCGCGATCATCCTCAACGCGGAGCTCGACCACCACGCGAACTACGCCTCCATCGACGAGATCTACGAGTCCTTCGAGACCTTCGTCGGCAAGGTCGTGCCCGGCGGCACCCTCGTCGTCGCCCACGGCCAGGAGGGCGCCGCCGAGATCGCCCGCCGGGTCGCCGGCCGGGAGGGCCTCACCGTCGTCACGTACGGCGAGGAGGAGGGCGCCGACGTCCGGATCACCAAGATCACCCCGCGCGGCCTGACCAGCGAGGTCACCGTGATCCTGGACGGCCGGATGCTCACCTTCACCGTCTCGGTCCCCGGCCGCCACTACGCGCACAACGCCGTCGCGGCCCTCGCCGCGGGCGTGGCGCTCGGCATCCCGGCGCACAACCTGGCGAGCGCGCTCGGCAAGTACACCGGCGTCAAGCGCCGCCTCCAGCTCAAGGGCGAGGCCGCGGGCGTCCAGGTGATCGACTCCTACGCGCACCACCCCACCGAGATGACCGCCGACCTGGAGGCCATCCGCGGAGCCGCCGGTGACTCCCGGATCCTGGTCGTCTTCCAGCCGCACCTCTTCTCCCGCACGCAGGAGCTCGGCAAGGAGATGGGCCGGTCGCTGGCCCTCGCCGACGCCTCCCTGGTCCTGGACATCTACCCGGCCCGCGAGGACCCGATCCCCGGCGTCACCAGCGAGCTGATCATCGCGGCCGCACGGGCCGCGGGCGCCGACGTCACCGCCGAGCACGACAAGGCGGCCGTCGCCGACGCCATCGCGGGAATGGCCAAGCCCGGTGATCTCGTTCTCACCATGGGCGCGGGCGACGTCACGGACCTCGGTCCGGCCATCCTCGCCCGGCTGTCGAGCTGAAGGTACGAGGGAGCGGGAGAGTCATGTCCTACGAGGTCGAGAAGACGGACGAGCAGTGGCAGGCGGAGCTGACCCCGTCCGAGTACCAGGTGCTGCGCCTGGCGGGCACCGAGCCGGCCTTCCGCGGTGAATACACGGACACCAAGACGGAGGGCGTCTACTCCTGCCGCGGCTGCGGGGCCGAGCTGTTCCGCTCGTCGGAGAAGTTCGAGTCGCACTGCGGCTGGCCGTCCTTCTACGACCCGAAGGACACCGACGCGGTCGAACTGATCGCGGACACCTCGCACGGGATGGTCCGCACCGAGGTCCGCTGTGCGAAGTGCGGCTCCCACCTGGGCCACGTCTTCGAGGGCGAGGGCTACCCGACCCCGACGGACCAGCGGTACTGCATCAACAGCATCTCCCTGCGCCTGACCCCGGGCGGCCAGGAGAGCTGACCCCGTCCGGTTCCCTTCGGGCCCACCTCCCGCAGGGAACCGGTCGCCGGCGCTCGCTGCGCGGATTCGAACCCGCCTCCACCCGGAGATCGTGAGCAGTCCCGCAGTCCCATCTCCCTTTGTCCCCGCGGTCGTCAGCATGTGAGATCAGGGGCCGGCCTTGTGATCGCAGGGGGATGATGCCCGGCCGCCGGACGCCGCGGCCGTCGGCGGACGGCTCCGGCAGCTGGAGGCGCCCCGCGGCTACACGCCCACGCTGGCCGAGCCCGCCGGTTTCCGCACCGACGGCCTCTGGGTCTGGTCCGACCAGATCGCCTACTACCTCGAACGCTACCGGTGCGCCCCGGACCCGGCCCTGCGCCACCACCTCGCGCAGCGCGGCCGACAGCGGCCGGACGTGCCGGCGCGGCTGCTGAGCGCTGCCGGAAAGCTCGTACGGAGCGAGCCTCAGGGATCGCTGACCCGCCGACCGGCCACCGATGCCAGGTAGCCCGGTACCTCGTGCACCCGGCTGCCGAGGGCGGCGGCCAGAGCCTGGGACCGGGCCGGCGTGATACCGAGCGCGAGCGGTACCTGGCGGGGGCTGTACGGGGAGGGGCAGACGGCGATCGGGTTGTCGCCGGCCGAGGCCCAACGGGGCCTGCCGGCCAGGTCCTGCTCCCCGAGCAGCATCGCCGCCAGCCCGCCGGCCGCCTCCGCGCGGATCCCGCAGCGGGACAGCGCGCGGGCCACGGTGTCGTACGCCTCGCCGGGCATGTCGGCGTCGCCCAGCATGGGCAGCAGGAGGAGGAGACGCTCGGACGGATCGGTCAAACCCTCACCGCCTTCCTGTGTGCTCGCGGCGAGCGTGAGGAGCTCCGTCCAGGACAGGCCGGGGCCGGCTTCGTCCGCGCCGCACTGGCCGAGATGGCCGAGGCGGCCCCACGCGGGATGGCGGACGAAGAACTCGACGTCGTTCTGGTCCTCCCAGTTCGCATAGACGGCATGGGCCGTGTGCCCGCCGCCGAAGCGGACCCTCAGGACGGGCCAGGGCTGTCCGGGGTCACCGAGACGGTCCACCATCTCGTCGTAGGCCGACGCGTCCACCCCGTACGGTTCGGGCGGTTCACCAGGATCGCCCATCGTCAACAGGACATGGGCCAGCCAGAACGCGGGGTCGCTCGCGAGGCTCTCGCCCGCGACCAGCTCGCAGTCTTCCATGTACTCCGGGATGTGTACGCCGATGCTCATGGGAGGAGATTAGGTGGGGTGGTCCGGCAGTTCGGGAACGGACGCGAACAGCGCCGTGGCGCGGACGAGCTGGCGGCGCGCGCCGACGGGCGCGGCGAACTCCTCCAGCATGGAGGTGTATCCGTGCCAGAGGCGGCGCAGGGAGTTCCGGGAGGCCTTCTCCAGGGCCTCGGCGGTGGCGGGATCGGGATCGGCCCGGCGGGCGGCGAACAGGTCCTGGACGAGCTGGGCGATGTCCTCGGGGCGTCTGCGCAGCGCCAGCGAGGCGTGCAGCTCGCGGACCAGCTGCTCGGCGTGGTGCGACGGCATGGGCCTCACCCTGCCACCGGACACCCTTGACCTCCACCGGTTGACCGGCGGCCGGAACAGGCCGGGGCGGCCTTGGTGTCGAGTACGTCGCGGTTCGATTCCGATCCGATCTCTGGCCTGCGATGATTTACCGCAAGTAGCACGCTTCGGGCTCGGAAGACACCTATCCGAATCTCCGCCCTGTCTGGTTATGATCGGCCTCCCGCCGTCCCCCGCTCGCGAGGACCGATGTCTCCCATAGAACCCGAAGGCGTACGACGGCAGTCGACGACCCGTCGGTGGCGTTCCGTGCGTCTGCGCACCCTGCTGATCTGGCTGGCCGTGGTCCCCACCGTCGCGATGGGCACCCAAGTGGCGGTGACCGCGGAACGGTTGCTGGCCCAGTCGGAGAAGCTCCGGTCCGACGTGGCGGCCGCCGAACAGGTCGGCGCCCCCCTCTACACGCTCATGGTCGACATGCAGGCCGAGCGGACGGCGACCGCGGCCCGGTGGACGGGCACCGACGGGTCCGAGGGCGAACTGCGCGTCCGCCGCGAGGCCACGGACCTGGCCGCGGCCGAGTTCCGCCGGCTGGCCGTCGACCCCTCGCGGTCCTTCGCGGAGGTGACCCGGCAACTGGAGAAGCTGGCCGGGTACCGGCAGCGCGCGGACACCCGCAGCGGCGCCGCCGACAGCACGCTGGCCTACTACTCCGAGGTGATCGGCAAGGTCATCCAGGTCTACCAGCAGGAGTTCAGCCACGCCGAGGACGCCGAACTCGCCCAGGCGAGCCGTCCCGTGGTGTCGATGCTCCAGGCCACCGAGATGGTGGCGCGCGAGGACACCGTTCTGGCCCTGGCCGGGCCGTCCGGGGAACTGACCTTCGTCGGCTACGACCAGTTCGTCAGCGCCCTGGGCGCCCAGCGGTACCTGCACGAGGCGCTGATCGTGCCGCATCTGACGGACCGGGACCAGCAGTCCTACGAGCGGGTCGTCGGCTCCTCGGACTGGCAGACCAAGACGCGCATCGAGAGCGCGGTCCTCTCCGGGCACAAGGACATCGTCTCGGGCATCAGGCTGCCCGCCGACGTCGGCGGCTGGTCCTCCGCGCACGCCAACTTCTCCGTGCAGATGACCACGCTCAACATCGACCTGGCGCGCTCGGTGCTCGCCCGCGGCGAGGCCAAGGCCGCGGAGCTGCAGACCGAGGTCGCCTGGCTGATCGGGGGCAGCGCCAGCGGCCTGCTGGCCGTCGTGGTCGTGGTGGTCTTCACCACCCGGTCGGTGCTCCGCCGCCTGCACGACCTGCACGTACGCACGGTGGCCGTCGCCGAGGAGACCCTGCCCGACGTCGTCGCCCGGCTCCGGCGCGGGCAGACCGTGGACCCCGAGGCCCTGCCGGCCGTGAGCGGGGACCGGGATGAGGTCGGACGCATCAGCGACGCCTTCGCCCGGGCCGTCGCGGTGTCCGTCGACGGACACCGCGAGCTCGCCGCCGAGCGCCACGGCTTCGGCCTGTTCGCCTCGGGCATCGCCTCGCGCACCGGAAACCTGGTCAGCCGCCAGCTGAGCCTCACCGAGGACCTCCAGGACACCTTCGGCCACGACGAGGCGCTGCTCGCCGAGCTGATGCGCGCCGACCAGCTGACGGTCGGCATGCGGCGGCAGATCGAGAACCTCCTCATCCTGGCGGGCGGCGAGGTCCCCGACCCGCACACCGAGCCCATGCGCGTCGCCGACCTGCTGCGCGAAGCGGCCGCGGAGGTCGAGGACTTCCGGCGCATCGAGCGGCAGGCCCTGGACGAGACCAGCGTGGAACCTAGGGCGATCAGCCAGATCAGCCACCTGCTCGCGGAACTGCTGGACAACGCCACCCGGTTCTCCCCGCCGAAGTCCAAGGTGGTCATCCGCGCCGAACTCGTGACCGACGGGCTGTCCGTCGAGATCGAGGACCGCGGGCCGCGGGTGAGCCCGGAGCGCTACGAGGAGATGAACGGGCGCCTGCACGAGGCCCCGCCGTACTCCGTGCTGGCGCAGAACGCGCACCGGCTCGGCCTCTTCGTGGTCGGGCACCTCGCCGACCAGCTCCGCGCGACGGTCACCCTGCGCCGCTCGGTGTACGGGGGCACCTCGGCGGTGGTGATCCTGCCCAGGCAGCTGCTGGTGGCGACCGACGGGCAGGCCCCGCGCGAGATCGAGCCGCAGGCCCGGGTCCTGGAACTGCTCCCGGCCCCGCCCCGGGTCACCGCCCCGGCCGCCCCGGTGCCGAGCCTGCCCGCGGCACGCGAGCCCGAGCCCGCCGCCGAGGCCGCCCCCGAGGCCGCCCCGGAGCCCGAGCCGGTCGTGCACACGAGCGCCGGGCTGCCGAGCCGCCGTAGGAAGGCACCCGCGGCCGTGCCCGCAGCCGTTCCCGCGCCCGCGGCCGTGCCCGCACTCGTACCCGTACCCGTACCCGCACTTGCGGTCCGCCCGGCCCTCCCGGAGCGCGTCCCGCAGACCCATATCGCCGAACAGCTGCGCGAGCCCCGCGCGCAGGAAACCGTCGTCCGGCCCGACACCGCGACACCCGAAGAGGTGGCCGATGCCTGGGCGGACTACGAACAGGGGACCCAGACAGTGGAAGAAGAGCTCCGACGGGATCAGCCATGACCACCTCACCGAACACCGCGGCATCCAACGACGCGATCTACAGCGTCCTCGACAACAACCTGAGCAGGATCGCCGGCGTCCAGGGGGCCGTGCTGCTCTCCAACGACGGCATCAAGCTCAGCGCCTACCTGCTGGACGAGCCCCAGGCCGAGCGCATGGCGGCCGCGGCCTCCGGCATCGCGTCCACGATGAAGGCGATATCCCGGGAGATCGACGGCGGCCGCGTCATCCGCCAGCTCGTCGAGATGGACGACCGGTATCTCTGCATCGTCGGATGCGGCGAGGGCAGCACGCTCATCGTGGTGACCTCCCGCAAGGCGCGGCTCGGGGAGCTGGGCGGCGAGGCCGTACGGACCGCCCAGGCGCTCGGCGAGTGGCTGGGCACCCCCGAGCGCGGCCAGCCGTCCGCGTAATGCCGCAGGACGAGCCACAGCCGCAGCCGGGGGGCCGCCGCCGGACGCGGCTGTACGCCCTGACCGATGGGCGTACGGCCGCCGCGCACTCCGTCCTCACCATGGACACCACGATCACCGCGGCGGCCGACGGCGAGGTGGACGGGACCCTGCCCACCGAGTGGCAGGAGATCCTCGCGATGTGCGCGCCGCCGGCCGGGCGGGCGGTCGCCGAGATAGCGGCGCGGATGCACATCCGCCTCACCCCCATGACGCTGCTCCTCGGCGAACTCGCCGACCGCGGGCTGATCCACCACCGGCCGCCCCTGGCGGTCGCCGAGACCACCGACGTCCACCTGCTCATGAGAATCAGGGACAGCCTTGCCCGGATATGACACGACCGCGACCGCCCACCGGGAACCGGCCCCGGTCAAGATCCTCGTCGCCGGCGGGTTCGGGGTCGGGAAGACGACCCTGGTGGAGACGATCTCCGAGATCGAGCCGCTGCGCACGGAGGAACGGCTGACGTCCGCCGGTATCGGCGTCGACGACCTCGACGGCATCGAGTCCAAGACGGTGACCACCGTGGCCATGGACTTCGGCCGGCTCACCCTCACCGACGCCGGTGTGGTCCTCTACCTGTTCGGCACGCCCGGACAGGAACGCTTCTGGTTCATGTGGGACGACCTGCTGAACGGGGCGCTCGGAGCGATCGTGCTGGTCGACACCCGGCGCCTGGACCGCAGCTTCCCGGCCGTGGACTTCTTCGAGAGCCGCGGACTGCCGTTCGTGGTCGGCGCGAACTGCTTCCACGGCGAACAGCCCTACACCGCCGAGGAGATCGGAGCGGCGCTGCACCTGCGCGATCCGAACACCCCCGTCCTCATGCTCGACGCCCGCTCCCGTACGGACGTCCGCGGCTCCCTGCTCGCGCTGCTCGACCTGCTCATCGCCAAGGCGCAGGCCCCGGCGGCCGTCAGCAGCTGAACCCCGGCCGGGCCCCGGTCACCGAGGCCAGGTGGTCCGCCAGGCCGCGGTGCGGGGCCCAGCCCTGGGC
The DNA here is from genome assembly GCF_055595065.1 of Streptomyces sp. NPDC040545. Taxonomy (NCBI): domain Bacteria; kingdom Bacillati; phylum Actinomycetota; class Actinomycetes; order Kitasatosporales; family Streptomycetaceae; genus Streptomyces; species Streptomyces sp. NPDC040545. The sequence continues at coordinate 41,697 of NZ_JBVIWA010000005.1, read as the reverse complement.
CCGCGCCCGGGTGAGGTCCAGGACCACCGGGTGCGCCAGCTGGTCCACCGCGTACCGGCTGAGGGCCGGCTCGGCCCCGGCCAGCGTCGCCACGGCCTCCGCGACCCGGGCCGCCGCGGCGGCCACCGGCAGCGGGAGGTGCCGGATCCGGGCCCGGACGCCATGGGCGCGCAGGACCGCGCGGACCGCCGCGTCGCGGCCGTACGGCTCCCCGTCGGCGATGTTGTACGCGCCCGGCGCCCAGGCCGCCGCCGTCAGACAGGCCCGCGCCAGGTTCTCCACCGCGGTGAGGCTGAGCGTCACATCCGGGCCGGGCAGCAGCAGGGTGCCCGCCCGCACCCGGGAGAGCAGCCGGGGCAGCAGCGTGGTGTCGCCCGGCCCGTAGACGGCCCGGGGCCGCAGCACCACCGCCCCGGCGGCCAGGGCCAGGGCCTCGCCCTCCGCCTTCGTCCGGCCGTAGGCGTTCAACTGCCCGGCGCGCGGGTGCTCCTCGCCGACCAGGCCACGGTCGTGCCGCGGATCGTAGACGCTGGCGCTGCTCACCCACACCACGGGCCGCCCGCCCGCCGCCGCGAGCAGCCGCCGCGTGCCGTCCACGTTGACCGCGCGCATCAGCGCCGCGGCCCGCGAGCCGGGGGCCGGATCGCCGACGGCCGCCGCACAGTGCACCACCAGGTCCACGCCCGCCAGGTCCGGCGGCTCCGAGGCGGCGTCCCAGAAGCGGTGCGTGCCCACCGGGCCCGGCCTGCGCCCCAGGCACACCACCTCGGCGCCGGCCGCCGCGGCGGCGCGGGCCACGTGCCCGCCGCAGAAGCCGCTCGCGCCCGTGACCGCGATCACGACCCGGCCCCGGAGACCCCTGCCCGTACGGTCAGTACGCGCCAGCCGGGCAGCGCCGCCCCCCGGTCCACCCGGGCCCGCGTCACCACCGGCCGGTACGGGGCCAGCGCGCCCAGGACGTCGGCCAGTTGGGCCCGGGCCAGCCGGGCCCCGGGACACGCGTGCGGTCCGGCGCCGAACACCAGCCGGTCCACGGCCGGGCCGGCGGGCCGCTCGGCGTCCGGGTCGCGCCGGTGCGCCCCAGCCGCGTGCCGGGCGACCAGCAGCAGCCGGTCGCCGCCGCGCACCGGGCAGCCGCCCACGACCCCGTCCGCCGCGGCCACCCGGGGCAGCAGCGGCGAGGCCGAGGTGACCCGCAGCAGCTCGTCGGCGAGCACCGGCCGCAGGGCCTCGTCCGCCGCCTGCTCCCACAGCCCCGCGTCGGCGCACCAGGCCACCGCCCGGGGCAGCGCGGCGACGGTGGTGTTGACGGCGGCCACCGCGACCATCGCCGGCAGGGCCTCGCCGGCGGGCCCCAGGAGCCGGCGGAGCCGGTCGGCGGCGCGGGCCGCGGCGGCCTCGGCGCGCGGGCGGCGCGGCCCCGGCAGATGGCTGCGTACGGCGGCGGCCGCCGCCTCGGCCGCCGCCCCGGCGACCGCCCGCGGGTCGGCCCCGGACCCGAGCAGGGCGCACACCACCGACCCGGAGAGCTCCCGCGCGAGGTCGGCGAGGTCCACCTCGCCGCCCCGGTCCAGCGGCGCGAGCCGGCGTACGAGCAACGGCCGCCAGAGCGACCGGAGATCCTCGACCCCGGCGCTGCCCAGGGAGCTCGCGAGGCCCCGCCGGTCCGCGCGGTGCCCGCCGCCCTCCTGGTCGAAGAGCACACCCCCGGCGCCGCCCCCGCCGGCGAGCAGGGCCGTCCGCGCGGCGGCGCCCGTCGTACCGGCCGCCGTCCGGTCGAGCGGCAGCCGGGTCAGGGCCTCCCGGTAGGCCTCGGGGCCGTGCACCAGCAGGGTCCGGCCGAGCCGGCGCACCGGACGGCCCCGGGTGGCGGCCAGCAGCCCGAACAGCAGGGGATGGCTGCGCAGATAGACCCGGCGGTCGCGGCGACGCGCCCTGGTGTGGGACGTGGTGCTCATCGGGGGTGTACCTCCGTGGAATCGGCGGGCCGGGCGAAGGCCCGGGGAAGGCTCCGGGCGCGCGACCCCGGACCCGGCCCGGCCCGGCTCGGGCTGGTACCGGTACCGCGGCCCGGACCGGCGGCACGGGCCGTCATCGCGCCGGGCCCAGGCGGCGCGCCGCCAGGGCGGCCGTCGCCGCCCGGTCCGGTTTGCGCGAGCGCCCCGACAGCGGGATCCGCGCGAGCAGCAGGGCGTCGGGCCGGGCCGTGCCCATCCGCCGCACCGGCTCCGACAGGGCGGCGCGCACGGCCCGTTCGTCCGTACCGCGCCGCGGCTGCACGACGGCGACGAGCCGTTCGTCGCCGTCACCGGCCGGGACCCCGACGAGCACGGCCAACTCCACCCCCGGCACGTGCAGGGCGGGCTCGTACAGCCCCGGATAGATGTTCTCGGCCCGGCGCAGCACCATGTCCTTGGTCCTGCCTTCGAGCACGATGCGGCCCGCGCCGTCCAGCCGTGCCCGGTCACCCGTACGCACCCACGCGTCGGGCTCCTCCCCGAGGTAGCGGTGGCGGGCCGCCGGGCCGGACAGCAGCAGCTGCCCGTTCTCGTCCGGCTTGGCGAGCACGCCCGGCAGCGGTGGCCCGACCAGGTCCCCGCTCTCCCCGGCCGCCTCGAACGCGGACTTCTCCCGCGACTCGACCGCGGCGGCCGGGAACAGCTCGGTCAGCGCGTACACCCCCCAGGCCTCGGCCGCGCCCGCCGCGCGCACGCGTTCCAGCAGCCCGGCGCCCGCCGGGGCCGAGCCCGTCCACACCCGGCCGTGGAAGCGGGCGCCCGCGCCCAGCGCGTCCCGCAGCCGGGGCGGGGTCAGATAGGTGTCCTCGGGCCGCAGCCGGCGCAACTGCCGGGCCAGCACCCGGGAGTTGCCCGCCGGGAGGGCGACGGCGGCGCCGCGCGCCAGCGAGGGGACGAGGACGAAGAAGGTGCCGCCGAGCACCGGCCGGTCCCCGCGCGCGTCGAAGAGGGCCGAGACCGTGGTCATGCCGGCCGCCAGGCTCGCCCGGGTGTGGACGACGGCCCGCGGCAGGGAGGTGGTCCCCGAGGTGAACACGATCACCGCGTCGGCGTCCCCGTCCAGCCCGTCCCCGGGCACGGGCACACCCTGGCGGGGCGCACCCAGGTCCAGCGCGGGCGCGCAGCCCGGCAGCCGGGGCCCGACCGTGGCCACCGGCCCGAGCGCGGCCAGGTCCGGCAGCGCGAGCCGGGCCCGGCGGGCCAGCGGCCGCGCCCAGCCCGCCACCGCCTGCGCGGCCGCGTCGGCCAGCACCAGCGAGGGCCGGGCCAGCGCGAGGCGGGCGCGCAGCACGTCGGGCCCGGCGCCCGGGTCCAGGACGGCCCCGCGCAGCCCGAGCCGCCACAGCGCGAGCAGGACGGCGAGGGCGCGCGGCCCGGGGCGTACGGCCACGCCGACGGTGTCCCCGGCGCGCAGCCCGCGCGCGTGCAGGGCCGCGGCGAAGGCGTCGGCCAGCTCCGCGAGTTCGCCGCGGGTGGCCCGTACCCGGGACGCGCCGGTGCGGGTGGCGGTGAGCACGGCGGGCCGCTCCGGGCGGCTGCGCAGTGCGTGGTCGAGGTGGTCCAGCATCAGCGGGGGTCGTCCGTTCCGTGGGTGCCGCTGCCCTGGTCGAGGTACCAGCGGGCGGTGCCGGCGAGCCCGTAGGCCCGCAGGCGCCGCGTCGAGTTCTCCACGACCATCTCCCGGCAGTGCGTGATCCGGTCGGTGTGGCGGCGTACGGCGTTGAGGAAGAGCCGGTCGGTCGGCGAGGGGCGCCGGGGCATCCCGCCGACGCCCAGGTACAGCTCGGCCGTGATGGCCATGTTGTTCCCGGCGTGCATGCGGTACGGCGCCCGGTAGCCGCGCCGCCGGGCGTGCTCGGGCCGCAGCCGCCCGAAGAGCGCGGCGAGGGCCACCAGCGCGCCGAACCCGGCCCGGCCCAGCGGGCCGTGCTCGTCCCGGCGGGCCACGATCCGCCCGCACACCAGCCCGGGGCTGCGGATCAGCGCGGCACGGGCGGCGCCGGTCCAGCCCGGCCGGGGCAGGCAGTCGGCGTCCGTACGGGCGAGCAGGGCCGCCCCGCGGCCGATCGCGTACCGGAAGCCGGTGTCCACCGCGGAGCCGACCCCCTTCTCCGGCTCCTCGATCACCTCCACCGGGAAGGGCGCGCCGGCCGCGAAGGCGCGGGCGACGGCTCCCGTACCGTCCGTCGAGGCGTTGTCGACGACCAGCAGGGTGAAGTCCCGGTCCCGCTGCGCGGCGAGCGCCCGCAGGGTGGCGGCCAGCCGGGCCTCCTCCTCGTGCGCGGGCACGACCACCCACATCGGCGCGGCCCCGGCCGTCAAGACTTCTCCCAGACCATCGTCATGATGCTGATCCCGCCGCCGAGGCCCACGAACAACACCCTGTCCCCCGGAGTGAGTTCATCGAACACCCGGTCCAGCTGGAGCCCGATGCTCGCGCTCGCGACATTGCCGAGCTCGGGCACCGTCACCACCAGCTTCCCGGCGGGCACCCCGGTCAGTTCCGCGAACCGCTCCAGGTACGGCACCGTCACCTGGTGCACCAGTACCTTGGCGAAGCCGTCCCAGTCCATCCCCGTGCGGTGCAGCGTCCGGTCGATGACGGCGGTGCCCACCTTCTCGAAGACGCCCCGCAGTTCGTGCCCGTCGCCGCGGAAGTAGGTGTACGCGTCCCCGCGCGGGTGCCGTGACCCGCCGCCCGGGATGCCCCCCACCTCCCAGTGCTCCGAATGGGTCTCGGTGTCCACGTCGATGATCCCGCCGCGCTCCACGGCCTCCACGACCACCGCAGCACCCGCGTCGCCGAAGGTGTACCCGGCGAAGCCGTCACGCAGTTCCGCGAGATCAGCCGGGTCCCTGCGCACCGCCCGGCTCGGCGTCTCACCGGTGACCACCAGGGCCCGCCGCGCCCGCCCGGCGAGGATCATGGAGCGGGCGAGGTCGATGCCGTTGACGAAGCTGTTGCAGGCGTTGGTGACGTCCAGGGCGTGGGCCCGCGAGCCCAGTTCCGCCTGCACGATGTGCGCGGTGGCCGGCTCGACGAGGTCGCGGGAGGCGGACGCGAACAGCAGCAGGTCGACGTCGAGCGGACCGAGTCCGGCGGCGGCCAGGGCCCGGCGGGCGGCGCCCACCGCGAGGGTGGAGGCGTACACGCCCTCGCCCGCGACCCGGCGCGAGACGATCCCGGTGGCCTGCGTCAGCAGCCTCGGCGGCAAGGTCAGCCCACTGCGGAGCGCCACCTCCCGCTGCAGGGCGTCGGAGGACAGCACCTCGTCGGGCAGCAGGCCGCCGACGGCGGTTATCCCGGCGCGCATCCCGGCGCGCGGCAGCGGATCACATGGCTGAATGAACATGCACACACGATGACGAGCGGGCCGCGCCGGAGCCTGAGTACGGATGCTCAGTTCGGCGCCACGAGCCGCACAGACCGCCTGAGTATGCGCACCCTCGAGGCGCGTGACGCCCAACCACGGGACAGCCAGGGGCCGTTTGCCTAGGGTGGAACGACACGGCCACGGTGGATGACGCGATGGCGGCAGGCCGATTACCGGCGCTGGCGCACTGCCGGGACGACGCGCTGCCCCGGCTGCTGTGCGCGGGAGCACACCTTGACGAGGGCTTCGCCCGCGAGGTGGACGTGGAACTCACCGAGGACCGCTGACCGCCACCGGGCTCTCGCTCGGCATCGACCTGGTGGCCCTGGCCCGCCACGCGCGGGCCTCCGTACGGCGGATCGACCGGCGCGACCGGCGCCTCGCCGGGCTCTGCGCGGCCGGCGTGTGGGTCCGGTGACGGAGAAGATCCCGTCGAGTACCCGTAAGCGGCCGCCGGACGGCACCGGTAACTCGCCCAAGTGGCTTAATCCGGTGGTCTGTTGCGCGGAGAGGAGTTCCCCGTACCCTCCCACGAGCGGCGACAGCGGCAGGCCGGAGAGCGCGCGGGGCAGCCCGATGGCATGCCCGAACTCGGTCCCGGCCATCCGCTCTGCGCCCCCCGCGCAGTGTGTGGGAGGTCATTTCAGCAGATACGCGGGTCCTTCGGGAGCTCTTTCCGTTCTCCAGGTGTACGGCGCAGTGTCACGAAGCGATCTCCGCCCGGTCCCCCGGGACCGCTGTCCTTGGGGCGCCCCTCGACTCCCCCTCCTCACCCCCAGAGGTCGTCACCCCATGGCAGAACTCAACCGCCGCAGGTTCCTGCAGATAGCCGGTGGCACCGCCGCCCTCACGATGCTGAACGACAGCATCGCGCGGGCCGCCGCCATCCCGGCGCAGGGCACCACCGGAACGATCCAGGACATCGAGCACGTCGTCGTCCTGATGCAGGAGAACCGGTCCTTCGACCACTACTTCGGCGCGATGAAGGGGGTACGGGGCTTCGGCGACCCGCGGCCGGTCCTCCAGGACAACGGCAAGTCGGTCTTCCACCAGTCGAACGGGACGAAGGACATCCTGCCCTTCAACCCGCAGGTCCAGGACCTCGGCATGCAGTTCCTGGAGGGCCTCAACCACGACTGGGCCGGCGGCCACCAGGCGTACAACAACGGCAAGTACGACAAGTGGGTCCCGGCCAAGACGGCCACGACCATGTCGTACATGACCCGGAACGACATCCCGTTCCACTACGCCCTCGCCGACGCCTTCACGGTGTGCGACGCCTACCACTGCTCCTTCATCGGCGCCACGGACCCGAACCGCTACTACCTCTGGTCGGGTCACACCGGCAACGACGGGACCGGCGGCGGCCCGGTCCTCGGCAACCAGGAGGCCGGCTACGGCTGGAAGACCTACCCCGAGCGGCTGGAGTCCGCCGGGGTCTCGTGGAAGGTCTACCAGGACATCGGCGACGGCCTGAACGCCGCCGGTTCCTGGGGCTGGATCAACGACGCCTTCCGCGGCAACTACGGCGACAACTCGCTGCTGTACTTCAACACCTACCGCAACGCCCAGCCCGGCAGCGCCCTGTACGAGAAGGCCCGTACGGGCACGAACGTCAAGGCGGGCGACGGCTACTTCGACCGGCTGCGCGCGGACGTGGTGGGCGGCACGCTGCCCCAGGTGTCCTGGATCGCCGCCCCCGAGGCGTTCAGCGAGCACGCGAACTGGCCGACGAACTTCGGCGCCTGGTACATCTCGCAGGTCCTGGACGCGCTGACCGCGAACCCTGCGGTCTGGGCCAAGACCGCCCTGTTCATCACCTACGACGAGAACGACGGCTTCTTCGACCACGTGGTCCCGCCGTACCCGCCGGCCTCCTCCGCCTGGGGCCTGTCCACGGCCGACGTGTCGAAGGACCTCTACGCCGGTGGCGGCGGCTACGCGGCCGGACCGTACGGGCTCGGCCCGCGCGTCCCGATGATCGTGGTCTCCCCCTGGAGCAAGGGCGGCTACGTCTGCTCCGAGACCTTCGACCACACCTCGGTGATCCGCTTCATGGAGAAGCGCTTCGGGGTGCAGGAGCCCAACATCTCCCCGTGGCGCCGTGCCGTCTGCGGCGACCTGACCTCGGCCTTCGACTTCACCCGGGCCGATGCCGCGCCCGCCGCGCTGCCGTCCACGGCCGGGTACGTCCCGCCGGACAAGGACCGCCACCCCTCCTACCACCCGACCCCGCCGGCGACCGGCACCCTGCCCCGGCAGGAGGCCGGCTCCAAGCCGACCCGCGCGCTCGGCTACAGCCCCTACGTGGACGGCGCCCGCACCACCTCCACCGGCAAGTTCACCCTCACCTTCGCCTCCGGACCGACCCTGGGCGCCCACTTCCACAGCACCTCGGGCAACCGCACGGACGGCCCCTGGCCCTACACGGTCGAGGCGGGCAAAACGCTCTCGGACACCTGGTCCACCAGCAGCTCCACCGGCAACCAGATCAACCTCACGGTGTGGGGCCCGAACGGCTTCCTGCGCACCTGGAAGGGCCCGGCGAAGAAGGCCGGCCCCGAGGTCACGGCCCGCCACCTGGCGGCCACCGGCAACCTGGTCCTGGCCCTGACCAACTCCGGGACGGCGGCCGTCAACCTCACGGTGACCAACACCTACGGCGGCGCCGCCCAGACCCTCCGGGTGGCGCCCGGCGCCACGGTCTCCCACACGGTGGACCTCGCCGCCTCGGGCCGCTGGTACGACGTGCAGGTCGTCTCCGACGCCGACGCCACCTTCCTGCGCCGCTTCGCCGGACACGTGGAGACCGGCGCCCCGGGCCTCTCGGACCCGGCGATCAAGACCCTCTGATCCGGTCCTCCGGTGCGCGCAGCAGCCGCCGTTCCAGGACCGGGAGGTCCCCGGGACGGTGGCTGCGGGCGTGCCGCAGCAAGAGGTCCCGCGCGGTGTCGGACACCCGGCGCCGCTTCGGGTGGCGTGTGGTGAACTCCTCGCTCGCGAAGAACCGCACGGCGCCCTCCAGCCCGGTGCGGTCCGTCTCCCGTACGGCCCAGGCGAGTTCGTCGGCGGGCACCGGAGCCAGCAGCCGCTGCGGGGCCAGGGTGGCGAGCAGCCGCGCGGCGTCGCCGGGGTGCTCCCGTACGGTGCCCAGCCAGCTGAACACCGTGCTCAGCGGTACTCCGCGCGGCGGCCGGGGCTCCTCGCCGCGGGCGCAGGCGCCGGCGTACTCGCGCAGGCCCTCGGGCGCGGCGGCCACCCAGCGGGCGCGGTGCCGGGAGGGCAGCCCCGCGGGATCCCGGGAATCGAACAGCGGCCCGAGCGGCCCGGTCGGGTCCACGGACCTGAGGCGCTCGCCGCCGGCCTCGTACAGCGAGACCCTGCCGTCCCCGTGGCACATGCACTCGAAGTCGTCGTGCGGCTCCGCGGGGGGCCAGGCCGCGAGCACCTCCGCGATCTCGTTCCGGTCGACGACCTCGTACTCGGTGGGGTGGACCGGGTGGTCCCTGTCGGTGAAGGTGTGCGTGACGGCGATGCGGACCGTGCGGGATATCGGCTTCACGGTGTGATCGTAGGCCGGGTGGGCAGAACGTACGGCGTCGGTTTTCTCCGCCCGTCATCCAGGGAGAACGCATGGCCATCGCCCACCGCAGGATCGGTACCGGACCCGTCCGCGTCATCGTGCTGCACGACTGGTTCGGCACCTCCGCGAACTGGGGTTCCGTACTGGACCACCTGGACCCCGAGGGCTTCAGCTACGTCTTCCTCGACTACCGCGGCTACGGCGACCGCCGCGACGTCCCCGGCCGCCACACCCTGGCCGAGATCGCCGACGACGTCCTCGAACTCGCCGACCAGCTCGGCTGGGACACCTTCTCCCTCCTCGGCCACTCCATGGGCGGCAAGGCGGTCCAGCAGGTCCTCGTCCGCGCCCCCGAACGGGTGGAGAAGCTGATCGGGCTCGCCCCGGTCCCGGCCGCACCCTACGCGATGGACGACGCGACCCACGCCCTCTTCCACGGCGCCGCCACCGACCCCGAGAAGCGCTGCGTCATCCTCGACCTGGTCACGGGCAACCGCGTGAGCCGCCACTGGCTCGACAAAATGGTCGCCCACTCGCTGGCCGCCTCCCGCCCCGAGGCCTTCGCCGGCTACCTCGCGAGCTGGCAGCCGCTCGACCTGTCCGCCGCCGTGAAGGGCAACACCGTCCCGGTGCTCGTCCTCGTCGGCGAGTACGACCTCGCGATCACCCCGGATGTGATGAGGGACACCTGGCAGGCCTCCTACCCGGACTGCCGGGTCGTGACGGTCCCGGGCTCCGGCCACTACCCGCCGCACGAGACCCCGGTGGCCTTCGTCACCGAGGTGGAGGCCTTCCTGCGGATCTAGACGACCGGCAGGCCGGGCCGGCCGGTCGCACGAAAAATCCCGTGGGGTACGAGGAAACCTCGTACCCCACGGGATCGAAGGGTGAGTGACGGGACTTGAACCCGCGGCCACCTGGACCACAACCAGGTGCTCTACCAACTGAGCTACACCCACCACGAAGGGCGGCGGACCGCCCGTTCGATGTGCAAGCACAGCATAGCCGATCAGAGGGGTGGTCCCGCGACGCCTTATCGGGCGGCGGATGCGCTTGCGTCCGGGCTTCCGGCCCGGTCCGAGGCGTGGGCGACGGCCGCCGCGGCGAGCGCCCGGACGACCGGGTGCGGCCTCGATCCGTCCCCCTGCAGCTCCGGCCGCCGCCCCGCCCGGGCGCGTCATCCTCGCCGGCCCCCGGCTGCTCGCGGCGCTGCCCGCCACCGGGGTCACCCTGGGTGCTGCCCCCGGCCGAGGTGCCCGCCGCCGTCGCCACGGGATGCTGCGACCCAGGGGGTGTCTTGCCGGTCAGGCCGGTCTCGCGGCGCCGAGCGACCTGCTGCGGCTGCCCGACGTGGCCCCGCTCACCGTGACGGGCGCGGGGGAGGAGGAACCGGCCGTGCTGCTGCCCGCCGGGCGGGCCGCCGTCCGGCTCGACGACCTCGCCGACGTGCGCTGGCGAGTGCTGTGGCCGGAAAGGTTCACCGGGTCACGACGCCCGGCACGGCACCGCCCCGCGTGGCGGAGGCCGCCGGCGCGGGGGTCGCCGTACCTCCGTCGGCCCCGCGCCCCGTCCACCGTACGGAGCTCCTCTCCCCGGGCCGCCCGACCGGCGTGGCCGCTGCCCTCGCCGCGCGGCTGGCGGCAGGATCACCCGTATGACACGTGAACCCGCACCCTTCACGGCCGACGACTACGCCGCCCGGATGGCCGCCGCCGCCCAGACCGCCGCCGACGCGGGACTCGCCGGACTGCTGATCTCCCCCGGGCCCGATCTCACCCACCTCACGGGCTACCGGCCCACCGCCGAGACCGAGCGGCTGACCCTGCTCGTCCTGGCCGCCGGGCAGGATCCGGTGCTCATCGTGCCCGCGCTGGAGGCTCCGGACGCGGAACAGGCCCCGGGCGCCACCGCGCTGACCCTGCGGGCCTGGGCCGACGGGAAGAACCCGTACGCCGTCACCGCCCCGCTGCTGGACTTCCGCGGGCGCTTCGGGGTCAGCGACAACACCTGGGCGCTGCATCTGCTCGGCCTGCAGCGGGAACTGCCGAACAGCTCCTACGCGCCGCTCACCGACTGCCTGCCCATGCTCCGCGCGGTCAAGGACGAGCGGGAGCTGGAGCGCCTCGGCGCGGCGGGAGCCGCCGCCGACGCCGCCTACGCGCAGATCCTCCACCTCCCCTTCGCCGACCGGCGGGAGACCGACGTGGCCGAGGACCTGGCGGCCCTGCTGCGCGCCCACGGCCACTCCCAGGTCGACTTCACGGTCGTCGGCTCCGGCCCCAACGGGGCCAATCCGCACCACGAGGCCGGGGACCGCGTCATCCGCCACGGCGACATGGTGGTCCTCGACTTCGGCGGCCTGCGCTTCGGCTACGGCTCCGACATCTCCCGCACCGTGCACGTCGGCGAGCCCACCCCCGAGGAGCAGCGGGTCCACGACATCGTCCGCGAGGCCCAGCAGGCCGGCGTGGCCGCGGTCCGGCCGGGGGCCTCCTGCCAGGAGATCGACCGGGCCGCCCGTGCCGTGATCACCGAGTTCGGCTACGGGGACCGCTTCATCCACCGCACCGGCCACGGCATCGGGGTCACCACCCACGAGCCCCCGTACATGGTCGAGGGCGAGGAGCAGCCGCTGGTCCCCGGCATGTGCTTCTCCGTGGAGCCGGGCATCTACCTGCCGGGCCGGTTCGGCGTCCGCATCGAGGACATCGTGACCGTCACCGGGGACGGCGGGCTCCGCCTCAACAACGCCCCGCGCGAGCTCGCCGTCGTGGAGTGAGCCTCACGGGGCCAGGACGACCGCCGTTTCGCCGGGCACGTGGAGCCGGCCGTCGGGACCCGGGTGGCCGACCGGCTCCCAGGAGGCCAGCACCCGTACCCCGTTGCGGCCCAGCGCGATCGTCACCGGGTCCGGGGAGAGGTTCACGGCCACCCGGACGTCGCCCCGCCGGAAGGTGAGCCAGCGACGCTCCTCGTCGTGCGCGACCCGGACCGCCGCCAGGTCCGGGTCGCGCAGGTCGTGATGGGTGCGGCGGAGTGCGATCAGGGTGCGGTACCAGTCCAGCAGGCGGGCGTGGACGGCCTGTTCGGGCTCCGCCCAGTCCAGGCAGGAGCGGTCGCGGGTGGCCGGGTCCTGCGGGTCCGGGATCTCCTCGGCCTTCCAGCCGTGCGCCGCGAACTCCCGGCGCCGGCCGGACCGTACCGCCTCGGCCAGTCCAGGGTCCGGATGGTCGGTGAAGTACTGCCAGGGGGTCTTCGCCCCCCACTCCTCTCCCATGAACAGCATCGGCACGAACGGCCCGGTGAGGGCCGCGGTCGCGGCGCACGCCAGCAGCCCGGGGGAGAGCGAGGCGGAGAGCCGGTCGCCGAGCGCCCGGTTGCCGATCTGGTCGTGGGTCTGGGTGTAGCCGAGGAAACGGTGGGCCGGGGTCCGGCGGTGGTCCACCGGGCGGCCGTGCGTACGGCCCCGGAAGGAGGACCAGGTCCCGTCGTGGAAGAAGACCCGGGTCATGGTCTTGGCGAGGGCGGCGAGCGGGGCCGTGGCGAAGTCGGCGTAGTACGCCTGGGACTCGCCCGTCAGCGCGCAGTGCAGGGCGTGGTGGAAGTCGTCGTTCCACTGGGCGTGCAGGCCCAGGCCCCCGGCGGCGCGCGGGGTGGTGGTGCGGGGGTCGCAGCGGTCGGACTCGGCGATCAGGAACAGCGGCCGGCCGGTGTCCGCGGCCAGTTCGTCGACGGCCGCGGACAGTTCCTCCAGGAAGGTCAGCGCCCGGTCGTCGGCCAGCGCGTGCACGGCGTCCAGCCGCAGCCCGTCGATCCCGTAGTCGCGCAGCCAGGCCAGCGCGCTGCCGAGCAGGTAGGCGCGTACCTCGTCGGAGCCGGCCGCGTCCAGGTTCACCGCGGAGCCCCACGGGGTGTGGTGGGTGTCGGTGAAGTACGGGCCGAAGGCGGGCAGGTGGTTGCCGGACGGGCCGAGGTGGTTGTGGACCACGTCCAGCACGACGCCCAGCCTCGCCTCGTGCGCGGCGGCCGTGAAGCGGGCCAGGCCGGCCGGGCCGCCGTACGGCTCGTGCACCGCCCAGGGCGCGACCCCGTCGTACCCCCAGCCGTGCCGGCCGGAGAAGGAGCAGACCGGCATCAGCTCCACGTGCGTGACGCCGAGGGCGGTGAGGTGCCCGAGCCGGGCGGCGGCCGCGTCGAAGGTGCCCTCGGAGGTGAAGGTGCCGATGTGCAGCTCGTACAGGACCGCGTCCTGGAGCCGGGTGTACGGCGGTTGCGCGGGCCGTGGGGCGAGGGCCTCCGGATCGACCACCGCCGACAGGCCGTCGGGCCCGTCGGGCAGCCGGCGCCCGCGCGGGTCCGGCCGCGGGCCGTCGCCGTCGAGCAGGAATCCGTAGCGGCTCCCGTCGGCGGCCGGGGCCTCGGCGGTCCACCAGCCGTCCCGGTCCGGATCGCGTGCCATGTCGTACGTCGTCCCGTCGAGCAGCATGGCGACGTGACCTGTCAGTGGTGCCCACACCTCGAACTGCACGGACGGTCCCCTCGTCGGCGGCGGTGTCCAGCATGCGTATCGTGCCCATCATTCCGGGCGTGGCGGGGGAGTTCTGGACACTCCGGCCCCGACGGGCCGACAATCACCCTGTGACGTCCAGTTTCGAGATTCCCGCCTTCCCCGCGCCGCGGCTGTCCGACGCCGAGCGCGACCGGGCGCTGGGCCAGCTCAGGGAGGGCGCGGCCCTCGGCAAGCTGTCCCACGACACCTTCCTGCGCCGGATGGAACTCGCCCTGGTCGCCCGCCGCTCCGAGGAACTCGCCGTGCTCACGGCCGACCTCCAGTCCCGGGAGGCGGCCGAAAGTCCCTGGACCCGTCGGCTGTTCGGCTGGGTCGGCCGGGCCTCGGCCGTGTCCCTCGGGGTCCGGCGCGCCTGGAACGCCGAGCGGCTGCCCAAGCTGCTGCTGCCGCATCCGAGCGCGGCGGCCCTGCGGATCGGCCGCGACCCCGGCAACGGGCTGCGGCTCAGCCACGAGACGGTCTCCCGGGCGCACGCGGAGCTCAGGCTGCAGGGCGGAGTGTGGGTGCTCAGGGACCTCGGCTCCACCAACGGGACCACGGTCAACGGACGCCGGGTGACCGGCTCCGCGGTGGTCCGCGACGGAGACCAGGTCAGCTTCGGGAACATGACCTTCCGGCTCTCGTCGAGCTGAGGGCACCCCCTGCGGGTGTCCCTTGGGGGTATCCCTCCGGGGCGCCCCGCCGGTACGGCGCCGGGAGCCGGCGCGCAGGATGGTGGTCATGGAACACACCTCCGTCATCCGCCGCGCACGCGTCGGGGACCTGCCCCGCCTGGCCGAACTCGTCCACGAGCACGTGGCGTACGAGAAGTCGGCGCCGCGCCCGCCGGACCTCGCCGAGCGGCTCGGCCCGCAGCTGTTCGCCGAGGACGCCCGGCTGTGGGTGCTGCTCGCCGAGACCCCGGACGGCACGGTCGCCGGATACGCCGCCTGCTCCGCCGAGTTCGCCTTCTGGGACGCCCGGCACTACCTGCACATGGACTGCCTCTACCTGGCGGAGGAGGCCCGCGGCCACGGGCTCGGCGCCGCTCTGATGGACGGCGTGACGGGGCTGGCCCGCGAGCTCGGCCTCGACCAGGTCCAGTGGCAGACCCCGGACTGGAACGAGGGCGCGATCCGCTTCTACGACCGGCTCGGCGCCACCGGACGGCCGAAGCAGCGCTACTCCCTCGCGGTGGAGCCCTCCAGGGACCAGGATCAGGCACCCCCCGGGGCCCGGGCCTGAGCCCGGGTCCGGTTCCGTTTCCCGCTGACCGCGCCGCTCCGGATGCCCGGCGCGGGCGTGGGCGGTGCACTTCCGTGCGCCCCCTTGTGCTCCTTCGGCACGGACGGCCGCCGTCGTACGGTTCCGGGCTATGAGCGGATACACGATGGAACCGGCCACGCCGATGGAAATCAGCCCGCGAGTCCTGCCTCCCTCCGACCGGTGGTCCCCCGCACTCGCGGTACCGGCACCGGTCTGCCGCTTCGAGAACTTCCTGGGCGCGGAGCGCGCCGCCGCCCTGCTGGAGTACGCGATATCCCGGGAGGAGGACTTCACGGCGGGGACCGTCCTGGACCCCCTGACCGGACAGGTGTCCCGCAAGGGGCGGGACTCGCTGGTCCTTCCCGTGACCAGCGAGGTGTTCAGCGCACACCTGGCCGACTGCCTGCCGCTCGTCCAGGAGCTCCTCGGTCACCGGGCCGCACTCGCACAGTCGTTGACCGTCCTGACGGCGCACGGCGAAGGCGGCCACTTCGGCATCCACACGGACGCCTCACGGGTCCGGGACGTGAGCACCGCCCTGTCCGCCGTGTACTACCTGCACCGCACGCCGCGCGGCTTCGGCGGCGGCCAACTCCGCCTGTACGACACCGTGGTGGACGAGGGCCGGGCGCGGCCGGGGGAGTCCTACCGCACGATCGAGCCCGAGCACGACACCGTTGCCTTCTTCCCCTCCGGCGTCTTCCACGAGGTCGTGCCGTCCACCTGCCCGAGCGGGCGGTTCGCGGACCACCGGTTCACTCTCACGACCTGGATCTCCGGCGGGGAGCCCGCCGGGGCCCCGGACGCCCGCCGGCCGTACGTCTGGCAGTGGCTGGCGGACGCGGCCGAAGGGACCCGCCCCCTCCACGACGCCGGGGAGGACCATGACGGGGCCAGGCCGGTGGCGCTGCCGCCGCCCGGCCCGGACACCCGCGTGGGGCCGCCGCCCAGGACCTGACCGCCGCTCGGCCCGCCGCTGCCCCCGCCCGCTCACCCGGCCCGCCCCGCTCAGCCGGTCCGCTCGTCCCGGCCGGCCGCGACGAGGCGGTCGTAGGCGGCCAGGACGGTCCGGGACTGGTGTTCCACCTGGGTGGCCACCGGGACCCAGCGGGCCCCGAAACGGGCCGCGAAGTCCTCGCACCACCCGGTGACCAGGCGGTCCAGCCCGGGGGCCGCCGGATGCCCCTGGGAGCGCAGCACCCGCAGCAGCATCGCGGCGGCGCGCAGCGACAGCCGGCGCCCGAAGGCGTCGATGCTGGCGATGTACGCCGCCGTGGCCTCCTCGGGAGCCCCGGCCGTCCACTCGGCGGCGATCCGGGGGATCAGCGCGAGCGTCCAGTCCACCGCACGCAGCAGGGGCGCCGCGGCGGGGTCCTCGTCCTCGCACGGCGGACCCGGCCGTACGCCGGCGCCGGCCCGGACCGAGGCGACGAGCGCGGCGTCCGCGGTGAGCCGCTCGGCCAGCATCCGCAGGGCGCCGCGCGGGTCGGGGTGCGGGGCCGGATCGTCCACCAGGTCGGAGGCCCACATGGGGACTTCGACGATGGCGGTCGTGCCGGCGTAGCGGTGGGCGTGGTACCAGGTGCTCAGCCGGGTGTCCTCCGGGTGGAAGGCCCCGGCGGCCTCGCTGCCCGGCTGCGGGATCACGAAGATCCCGGGCCCGGGGGAGGGCCAGCCGGCCGCGTCCGAGGCGCCGTTCTCCACCGGGATGCGCAGCTCGGCGGCCGATTTGGCGAACGGCTCGGCGAGGCCGGGCACGTCCCGGGTGAGCTGCACCCAGGAGCCGCCGAGGTCGGTGGCGTGCAGGGAGACCTGCAGGACGGGCCGCAGTTCGTCGATGAGCGCCATCAGGGCCAGGGTCTCGGGCGGCAGCCGGTCCGGGGGCAGTAAGGACGGCGCCCACTCGGGCTGTTCGGGGCCGGGAGGCCGGAAGAAGTTCCGGTGGTAGTCCAGCAGCGAGTACGGGTGGGGGGTGCGGTGCAGGTCCGCGCCGTCCGGGTCGGCACAGAGCAGGAAGTGCCAGCCGCAGCCGGCCCGCGGCGCCGGGTCGTCGAGGACGCGCCGGGCGAGCGAGAGGGCGGTCGCGCCGCCGACGGGCTCGTTGGCGTGCGCCCCGGCGACGACGAGGACGTTGCGGTCGGCGCCGCGCGGGGCGCCGCCGGTCGCGGCGACGGACAGCACCCAGAGCGGCTGTCCGGCCCGGGAGGTGCCGGCCTGGCGGAGCCGGGCCTCGCCGGGGTGTTCGTCCGCCAGAGCGCGGGCGGCGAGCCCGAGTTCCCGCGGTGTGGGGTAGCGCATGTCACGGAGGAGAGTCACAAGGGATGCCATGCCCGCAGGGCCCGCCGCCTACTGCTCCGCGGGCCCCGCAGTCCCCGAATAGGGGGTTAAACCCCTGGCCAAGGCCCGGGGACCCGGCGCCGGCGGGCCGGGCCGGGGCCGCCGGGCTACTGCTGGTGCAGTCCGCGGCCCGCCAGGCTGAGGAAGGCCTCACCGACCGCCTCCGACAGCGTCGGGTGGGCGTGGACGTGCCGTGCCACATCGCCCGGTTCCGCGTCCCAGCCCACGATCAGCTGGCTCTCCGCGATCATCTCCGACACGTGCGGCCCCACCAGGTGCACGCCGAGCACCCGACCGTCCCGCTCCGCGACCACCTTCACCGTGCCGCCCTGCCCGTGCACCATGCCCTTGGCCACGGCCGTCAGCGGCATCGTGTTCACCACCACGTCGTGCGCCGCCTCGCGCGCCTGTGCCTCCGTCAGCCCGACGGCGGCGGTCTGCGGGGCCGAGTAGGTCACCCGCGGCACCGCCGCGTAGTCCACCGGCGCGCTCGCCACCCCGGCCAGGGTCTCCGCGACCAGCAGGCCCTCCGCGAAGGAGGCGTGCGCCAGCCCGAGCGAGGGCGGCGGCAGCAGGTCGCCCACCACATGGATCCCCGGGACGGCGGTCTCCAGCCGGGACCAGTCGGCCGGGGCCACGAACCCCCGCCCGTCGGTAGCCAGTCCGGCCGCCGAGAGGTGCAGGCCGTCGGTCACCGGGACCCGCCCGACCGCCACCAGCAGGCGCTCCGCCCCGATCTCCCGCAGCTCCCCCCGCGCGGTGCGCACGGTGGCCCGGACGCCGCCGGAGGCGAGCCGCTCGGCCCCCTCCAGCCGGGCCCCGGTCTGCACGTCGATCCCGCGCTTCTTCAAGCCCCGTGCCAGATGCCGGGACACCTCCGCGTCCTCCAGCGGGACCAGCCGGTCCGCGGCCTCGACCAGGGTCACCTCGGCGCCCATGGAACGGTGGAAGGAGGCGTACTCCACCCCGATCGCCCCGCCGCCCAGCACCAGCACCGAAGCCGGCAGGCCGGGCGCGAACAGCGCGTCGTCACTGGTCACCACCGTGTGGCCGTCGGGCTCCAGGCCGGGCAGGGTACGCGGCCGGGACCCGGTGGCCAGCACGATCCCCCGGGTGGCGGTGAACTCCCGGCCGTCCTCGGTCCGTACCGAACGCGGTCCCGTCAACCGGGCTCCGCTGCGCACCACCCGCACCCCCGCATGCTCCAAGTGCCCCTCCACGCCCTTGTGGTTGCGGGAGACGATGTCGTCGCGGGTGGCGGTCAGGGCCGGCCAGTCGACCGACTCCACGCTCGCCCGCACCCCCCAGCGCTCGCGTGCCTCGGCTATGCCGTCGACGAGTTCCGCCGCGTGCAGCATGGCCTTGCTGGGGATGCAGCCCCGGTGCAGGCAGGTCCCGCCGACCTTGTCGCGTTCCGCGAGCAGGACGCTCAGGCCCAGGGCCGAGGCGCGCAGGGCGGTGCTGTAGCCGCCCGTACCGCCGCCGATCACGATCACATCCACTGCGCTGTCGTTGGTCATGTCGCCAGCCTCCACCGCCCCTTGGGCCAAGTCCAAGGAAATGATCTTCTGAAGGTCATGCAGGATCTTTATGCTTCGAGGTCATGAGCCTGCGCCAGATGGAGTACTTCCTGGCCGTCGTGGAGGAGTCCTCCTTCACCCGCGCCGCGGACGGTCTGCACGTCACGCAGCCCGCCCTGTCCCACCAGGTCAAGGCCCTGGAGCGGTCCGTGGGCGGCGCGCTGCTGGAGCGGATGCCCCGGGGGGTCCGGCTCACCCCGATGGGCCGCGCCTTCCTGCCGCACGCGCAGCTCGCCGTCCGCAGCGCCCGGCAGGCCGAGCGGGCCGCCCGCGCCGCCGCCGGGGTGGCCGGCGGCGAACTGCACCTCGCCACCGTGCACGCGCTGGCCGTCGGCCTGCTCCCGGGCGTCGCCGCCCGCTGGCGGTCCCTGCATCCGGGCGTGTCCCTGGTGCTGCGGGAGTACGGCAGTACCGAGGCCCTGGAGGAGCAGCTCGAACGGGGCGTCGCCGATCTCGCGGTGGGCCCGGAGCCTGCGGGCTGGCCGGGGCCGCTGCTGCGGATCGGCCGGGAGGAGCTGGTCATCGTCGTCCCCTTCGACGATCCGCTGGCCGGCCGCACGGCCGTCGCCCTCGCCGAACTCGCCCACCGTGACTGGATCCGCTGTGCGATGGAACCGCTGGTCGACGGTGTCCTCGTGCTCGACCGGGCGTGCGGGGCGCTCGGTTTCACCCCGCACACGGTGCTGCGTACGGAGCACACCTCGACGGCGGTGCGGATGGCGGCCGCCGGGGTGGGCGTCGTCATGGCCCCGGCCCACATGGTCCGCGGCGCCGTCGGCGAGGACTGCGTCCTGCTCTCCCTCGACCCGCCGTGGCACCGGCCCCTGGCGGTCTTCTCCCGGGTCCCGCTGACCGGTGCCGCGGCTGCCTTCGCGGAGCTGATCGGTGCCGGTGCCGGTGCCGGCGCCGGTTCCGTTGCCGTTGCCGGTGCGGGTGCCGCGCCGGATCCGGGCTGCCCGGGCGGTCCGCCGCACTGAGCGGCGGACGGCCCCGTCGCGCCGGATCACCGGCGCAGCCAGACACCCACCGGGTGGCCGTCCAGCAGGGCGGCCACCTCGGCCGGACCGCTGTGCGACACGGGGGAGTCCCCGCGCGGGGAGACGGGGGCGAGGCGGGTCCAGGTGCCGGGAGGCAGGTGCAGGCGGGTGTCCCGCCAGCCGCCGGACGCTGCCAGCCGGTGGGAGAGCCGGGTGGCCGCCACCAGCAGTCCGGGGGCCCGGGTGAAGGCCAGCAGATGGTCGGCGGCCGGGCCCCGTGCGAGGACCGGCGCATAGCCCCGGAAGAGCTCCGGCCGGTCCCGGCGCAGCCGCAGCAGGGTGGCCGTGAGCCCCAGCTTCTCCTCGGCCGGGTCCGCGGGGGCGGCCCCGGTGTCGAGCCGGGCCAGTGCCCGGCGGGGGAAGTGGGCCGGACGCCGGTTGTCGGGGTCCACCAGGGCCCGGTACTCCGTCTCCGCGCCCTGGTAGACCTCCGGGACCCCCGGCATCGCCAGGTGCAGCAGGGTCATGCCGAGGAGGTTCGCGCGGGCCGCCCCGGCCAGTTCCGCCGGGAGGTCGAGCGGGGCCCGGACGTATCCGGCCACGCCCGCCTCGTACTCCTCGTCCCGTTCGGTCCAGCTGGTGTGCAGGGCCGCCTCGCGGACCGCCTTGAGCAGTGCGTCGGCCAGCCGCGGCCCGGCCTCGGGGACCCGGCCGAGCCCCAGCGCGGTCTGCCGGGCCACCCAGGCCAGCTGGGGGTCGGGTCCCTCGGGGCGCCCCATCAGCTCCGGCGCCTGGGACAGCGCCGCGATCCGGGCCCGGACGTCCGCGCTGCGCTTGGTGTCGTGCGTGGACAGGACCGTCCCGGCCGCCGGCCACTCCTGGGCCAGGGCGGTGCAGTACGCGTGGAACTCCGCCGCCGGCACCGCCGGCCGCCCCGGCTCCCCGCCGACCTCGGTGGCCGACAGCAGGGGCGCGTACCGGTAGAAGGCCCGGTCCTCCAGGGACTTGGCGCGCAGGGCCGCCGAGGTCTGGGCGAAGCGGGCGGCGAAGGCGGGATCCCGCAGCAGCAGCTCCCGTACGGCGGCCACCGGGCCCGGACCGGCCGCCGCGGCCGCCTGTTCCAGGGCCCGCGGCGGCAGCTCCGGCTCCCCGGGGTAGGGCCGGTAGACGGGGAAGGCGATCAGCAACTCCCGTACCGCTGCGGCAAGACCGGGACCGGCCTGCCGTTCCAGCGCCCCCAGTTCGGCGGCCAGGTCGCCGGTCAGCACCTCCCGGGCGGAGGTCCGGGCCGCCTCCGGCCAGCGGGGCAGCCCGGTGGTCTCCCCGTACCGGGCCGCCAGCTCGGCGGCGCCCTCGGGGTCGGTGAACACCCCGTCGACCCGGTGCAGGGCGTCGTAGCCGGTGGTCCCCGCCACCGGCCAGGCGGACGGCAGCCGCTCCTCGCGGGCCAGGATCTTCTCGACCACCACCCAGCAGCCGTCGCCCGCCGCCGCCCGCAGCCGGCGCAGGTACTGCTCCGGGTCCGCCAGGCCGTCCACGTGGTCGATCCGCAGCCCGTCCGCCACCCCGTCCCGGACCAGCTCCAGCACCTTCGCATGGGTGGCGGTGAACACCTCCGGGTCCTCCACGCGGACCCCGATGAGCTCCGAAATGGTGAAGAAGCGCCGGTAGTTGAGCGAGGTACGGGCTTCACGCCACCAGGCGGGCCGGTACCACTGCGCGGCGAGCAGCTCGGGCAGCGCCAGCCCCGAGGTCCCTTCCCGCAGCGGGAACTGCTGCTCCCCGTAGCGCAGCACCTCCCCGTCGGCCCACAGCTCGCAGGACTCCACCGGCCCGGCCAGCACCGGCAGCAGCACCTGCCCGCCGCCCGCCTCCCAGTCGATGTCGAACCAGCGGGCGTAGGGCGAGCCGGGTCCGTCCCGCAGCACCTCCCACAGGGGCCGGTTCAGCCGCAGCGGGGTCGGTACCGCCATGTGGTTGGGCACGATGTCGAGGACCAGCCCGAGCCCGTGCGCCCGGGCGGCCCCGGCCAGGGCCCGCAGGCCCGGCTCGCCGCCGAGTTCGGCCCGCACGCGGGAGTGGTCGGTGACGTCGTAGCCGTGCGTCGAGCCGGGCACCGCCTCCAGGACCGGGGAGAGGTGCAGGTGCGACACGCCGAGCGAGGCGATGTACGGTACGGCTTCCTCGGCCGCCGCGAAGGGGAACTCCCGGCGCAGCTGGAGGCGGTAGGTCGACGTCGGAGTGACTGGTGTCGGAACGTCAGATTCCGATTCGGGGGTCGCATGCGGCTGGCTCATGAGAACGTACGTACCCAGCCTGCCGGATTCCGTGCCATGACCCAATGCATCCGAGTGACTGCGCCGGGTTAATGTCGATCAAGTGGTTGGAACCGTCACTACCTATCGAAAAGTCATCGCCCTGACCGGGCCCCTACTCCCGCTCGTCTCTTTCCTCGCCCGACTGCCCGTCGCGATGTCCCAGTTCGGCAGCTTCCTGCTGGTCGCCCAGACCAGCGGATCCCTCGCCACCGCCGGCACGGTCGGCGGCGCCCTCTCCGTCGGACAGGTCCTCTTCGGACCCGTCCTCGGCTGGCTCGCCGACCGCCACGGGCAGCGCCCGGTGGTCCTGGCCGCGGCCGCCGTCAACGCCGTGGCCACCGCCGCCCTGGTCGCCGGGGCGCTCACGCATCTGGCCACCGTCCCGCTCGCCGCGATCGGAGCCCTCACCGGCGCCTCCGTACCGCTGATCGGACCGCTCGCCCGTACCCGCTCGGTGGCCCTGGCGCACCGGGCCAAGTCCGACGAGAGCGTCGTCGGCGCCGTCCACGCCCTCGAAGGCACCCTGGACGAGGTCTCCTTCGTCTTCGGACCCGCCCTCGTCGGAGTCGCCGCTCTCCTCGCCCACCCGGCCGTCGCCCTCGCGGGCGCGGCCGGCCTCGTCGCCGTCTTCGGCACGATCTACGCGCTGCACCCGACCGCCGCCGTCACGGCCGGGTCGCCCGCGCGGGACCGGGGCCCGGGAAGCCGGGTCCGGCCCCCCGGCGTGGTCCACGCCGTACGCGGCTCGCTCGCCCTCCAGGGCGCGATGTTCGGCGCCTGCCAGGCGGGCATCACCGCGCTCACCATCCGGCTCGGCGTCCCCGGCCAGGCCGCTGTCGTCTACTCCGCCATGGGCGTCGTCAGCGCGGTCGTCGGCATCTCGCTCGGCGCGCTGCCCGCCCGCTTCGGGCTGCGGCTGCGCTGGCGGGTGGCGACCGGCGCGGCCCTGGTGCTCTCGGTGCCCCTGCTGTTCACCGACGGCCTGTGGCCGCTGTACGCCGTCGTCACCGTGCTGGGAGCCGCCTACGCACCCCACCTGATCACCGCGTTCGCGCTCACCGAGCGGGCCGTGGAACCGGCCCGGCTCTCCGCCTCGATGGCCTTCGCCGCCAGCTGCCTGGTGGCCGGGCAGGCCACGGCCCTCGTCGTCTGCGGGCGCCTGGCCGAGGCGTACGGCCCCGCCGGGGCCTTCGCCGTGGCCGTCGGGGCGGCCGCGCTCTGTCTGCTCCTCGCCCTCGTCACCAAGGTGCCCGCCGCCCGGACGCAGACCGCAGGGGCGAGCATCCCGGGCCCGCGGACCGGCACCTCCCCGGCGACGGAAGGGAGCGGCGCCGCCTACGCCGGGCGCTGAAGCACCACCAGGCACCGCCCCGTCAGCGCCACCCGGTCACCGGCCGCGTACTGCGGCCCGGTGCCGGGTGGCAGTACGTCCGCCCGCGCCGTGTCCACCACGAGCCGCCACTGCGCGCCGTGTCCCGCCGGAACGGTGAAGTCCTGCGGCTCCGCGCCCGCGTTGAACATCAGCAGGAACGAGTCGTCGGTGATCCGCTCCCCGCGGGTGCCCGGCTCGGAGATCGCCTCCCCGTTGAGGAAGACGGTCAGCGCCTTCGCGTGCTGCGCCTGCCAGTCCCGCGCCCGCATCTCCTCCCCGTGCGGGGTGAACCAGGCGATGTCCGACAGCTCGTCGTGCGTGCCCTCCACCGGCCGCCCGTGGAAGAACCGGCGCCGCCGGAAGACCGGATGGTCCCGGCGCAGCCACACCATCCGCCGGGTGAACTCCAGCAGGGACGGCGCCGGTTTGCCCGGCTCCGGCCAGCGCACCCAGCTCAGCTCGTTGTCCTGGCAGTAGGCGTTGTTGTTCCCCTGCTGGGTGCGGCCGAACTCGTCGCCGTGGCTGAGCATCGGCACCCCCTGCGACAGCATCAGGGTGGCCGTGAAATTGCGCATCTGGCGTTCGCGCAGCTCCAGGATCTCCGGATCCTCGGTGGGCCCCTCCACACCGCAGTTCCAGGAGCGGTTGTGGGTCTCGCCGTCCCGATTGCCCTCCCGGTTGGCCTCGTTGTGCTTCTCGTCGTACGAGACCAGGTCGTTCAGGGTGAAACCGTCGTGGCAGGTGGTGAAGTTGATCGACGCCAGCGGGCGCCGCCCGTCGTCCTGGTAGAGGTCCGAGGAGCCCGTCAGCCGCCCCGCGAACTCCGCGAGCGTGCGCGGCTGCCCGCGCCACAGGTCCCGTACGGTGTCCCGGTACTTGCCGTTCCACTCGGTCCACAGCGGCGGGAAATTGCCCACCTGGTAGCCGCCCTCGCCCAGGTCCCAGGGCTCCGCGATCAGCTTCACCTGGCTGACCACCGGATCCTGCTGGACCAGGTCGAAGAACGAGGACAGCCGGTCCACCTCGTGGAACTGGCGGGCCAGCGTCGCCGCCAGGTCGAAGCGGAAGCCGTCCACATGCATCTCGGTGACCCAGTAGCGCAGCGAGTCCATGATCAGCTGGAGCACGTGCGGCGAACGCATCAGCAGCGAGTTCCCGGTGCCGGTGGTGTCCATGTAGTGGCGCGGATCGTCCGCCAGCCGGTAGTACGAGGCGTTGTCCAGCCCCCGGAAGGACAGCGTCGGGCCCAGGTGGTTCCCCTCGGCGGTGTGGTTGTAGACCACGTCGAGGATCACCTCGATGCCGGCCTCGTGCAGGGCCCGGACCGCCGACTTGAACTCCAGCACCTGCTGGCCGCGGTCGCCCGAGGCGTAGCCGTTGTGCGGGGCGAAGAAGCCGATGGTGTTGTAGCCCCAGTAGTTGCTCAGCCCGTCGTTGACCAGCCGGTGGTCGTTGACGAACTGGTGCACCGGCATCAGCTCCAGCGCCGTCACCCCGAGCTTGGCGAGGTGGCCGATGACCGCCGGGTGCGCCAGCGCCCCGTAGGTGCCGCGCAGCTCTTCGGGGAGGTCCGGATGGTTCATGGTCAGACCCTTGACATGGGCCTCGTACAGCACGGTGTGGTGGTACTCGTGGCGCGGCGGCCGGTCGTTGGCCCAGTCGAAGTACGGGTTCACCACCACCGAGCTCATCGTGTGCGGGGCGGAGTCCAGGTCGTTGCGCGAGTCCGGCCGGCCGAAGTGGTAGCCGTACACCGCCTCGTTCCAGCTGACCCGGCCGCTGATGGCCCGCGCGTACGGGTCCAGCAGCAGCTTCGCCGCGTTGCAGCGCCGGCCGCGCTCGGGCTCGTACGGGCCGTGCACCCGGAATCCGTAGCGCTGGCCCGGCATGACGCCGGGCAGGTACGCGTGGCGGACGAAGGCGTCCGTCTCGCGCAGCTCCACGGCCGATTCCGACCCGTCGTCGTGCAGGAGGCACAGCTCGATGCGTCGGGCGGCCTCCGAGTAGACCGCGAAATTGGTGCCGGCGCCGTCGTACGTGGCACCCAGCGGATACGCCTGTCCCGGCCAGACCTGCATAGATAACGACTCTTCCCTCGTTGCCCGAAGATGTTCCGGCTGTCCCGGCTGACCCGGCGTGGACCCAAGTCCCTGCCAGATCTTCCCCGAAAGAGGGGCCGCAAGCGCGGACTTGGGAGGGGTCCTACCGGGTGACCCGCAGAGCTGATATGCGGGTCAGCGGACTGTCTGCGCATCGGATAATGGGTCAACGGACAGCCTCCGTAAGGGCCGTCGGGCTGCACCGGGCCGTGCGCGCGGAGTACCCTTCCGTGATCACTGGAGACGGGCGTCCAGACGCAGAAGGCGGTGCACGGGTGAGCTCGGGAGGTCTGGAGCTGCCCCCTGGTGACAGCAGTCACGAGGGTGGCCCGGCGGACGCCCCAGGGGGTGTCCCGGGCGGGACACCCGCGGGGCTCCCGGCCGGGGCGGTCTCCCTGGCGGGCGGACCGGCGGCGGCCGGGGACGCGGGGACCGGCGTGGAGCTGGACTGGGGCACGGAGGCCTGGAGCGAGGTCCGGACCCGGGCACAGCGGGCCGGCCGGGCGTACATCTGGCTGAATCTCATCGAACAGCGGCTGCGCGCGGTGGTCGGGGCGGTGCTCCGGCCGATCTACGAACCGGTGCACGGCACGGACGACTGGGTCGTCGCGGCCGCCGGGCCCGCCGGGCAGGAATGGGTGCAGCGGGCCGTGGCCGTGCGCGAGGTCAGCCGGCGCAAGGGCTACCTGCTCGACTCCGCCGACGACAACGTGCTGAGCTTCCTGACCCTGCCCCAGCTGCGGGAGCTGATGGTCCAGCACTGGCCGTGCTTCGAGCCGTACTTCGACGACCGGCGCGAGATCGAGCTGGCCCTGGACGAGCTGGAGGTCACCCGCAACGTCGTCTCCCGCAACCGGGCGCTGTCCCGGCCCGTGCTGGAGCAGGCGGAGCGGGCCTCGGCACGCCTGCTGGAGGTGCTGGGCGGGGTCTCCGGCAGCCCCTCCGCGGAGCGGCTGCCGATCGACGCCGTCGAGGACCTGGTGGGCGACCGGTACGCGGACGTCATCTCGGTCCACCCCGACCGGGTACGGCTGCAGCGCCAGCTCCCGGCCGAGGACCTCTTCGGGGGCGCGCGGCGGCTCGACGCCATCGGCATAGGGCTCAACCTGCTGGTCCAGAACTTCTCGGGCCGAAGACTCGTCCGGCTCACGGAGGCCGGGTGCCGGGTGCGGCTGCTGTTCCTGAACCCGGCGAGCAGCGCCGTGAAGCGCCGCGAGCGGGAACTGGGGCTGCGCAAGGGCGAGCTGAGCCGCTCGGTCGAGATGAACATCCTGCACGTCCGCCGGGTCCGGGCGGGTCTGCGGGACCCCTCCCGCTTCGAGATCCACGTCTTCGACGAGACCCCGCGGTTCACCGCCTACCTGGTGGAGGGGCAGTCCTCGGGCATCGCGGTGGTCCAGTCCTACCTGCGGCGGGCGCGCGGCATGGAGTCGCCCGTCCTGGTGCTGCGGGGCGGCGGTCGCGGGGTGCCGAAGGACGCGGAGCACGGGCTGTTCACGACGTACCGGGAAGAGTTCGAGTCGATGTGGGAGGACTCCCGGCCGGTGTCCTGACACGGGGCCCCGCGGCCCCGGCGGCCTGGCTGTCAGTGGCCCGTGGCAGGCTGAAACCCGTTGACCGAAGGCGTTGTACGGGGGAGGGGCACGGGGTGGAGGACTGGCACGGCATGGGGGACTGGCACGGCGGTGTGCTGATCGGATTCGACCTGGAGACGACCGGCACGGAGCCGGGGGAATCGCGGATCGTGACGGCGGCCCTGGTCGAGGTGCGGGCCGGAGCGGTGCGCGAGCGGCGCGGCTGGCTCGCGGACCCGGGGATACCGATCCCCGAAGCAGCCTCCGCGATCCACGGGATCAGCACGGAGCGCGCGGTCGCCGAGGGGCGCCCGGTGCGGGAGGTCGCGGACGAGGTCGCCGATGCCCTGGTGGGCCACTGGCGCGCCGGCGCGGTGGTGGTCGCGTACAACGCGGCCTTCGACCTGACCCTGCTGACGGCCGAGCTGGCCCGGCACGGGCTGCCCTCGCTGGCCAACCGGCTGGGCGGGGCACAGACCGGGCCGGTGGTGGACCCGCTGACCATCGACCGGGCCGTGGACCGCTACCGGCGGGGCAAGCGGACCCTGGAGGCGGTCTGCGGGGTGTACGGGGTCACCCTCGACGACGCGCACGACGCCGGGGCGGACGCACTGGCCGCGGTCCAGGTGGCCCGGGCGATAGCCGAGCGGCATCCGGAGGTGGCCGCGCTCACCCCGGCCGACCTGCACGCGCGGCAGAGCACCTGGCACGCCCGCTGGGCCCGGGACTTCCAGTCGTACCTGCGCCGCCAGGGCACCCCGGACGCGGTGATCGACGAGGCCTGGCCGCTGCGGGGCCTGGTCCCGGCCTGATCGGCAGGAGTTTCCTGGAAGTCGGCACGAGTTTTCTAGAAGGAACGCCACTGCGTTTCCCGGTCGCCCTCCCTGAGGGAGGCCACGCGGCGGCGGAATTCGGCCAGGGCCTTCGGGTTGGCCGGGGCGTGCTGAGCGACCCAGGCGCAGCTGGCCGTCTCCCGGGCGCCGCGCAGGACCGCGCAGCCCTCCCAGTCGCGGACGTCCCACCCGTAGGCCGTCACGAAGGCCTCGTACTCCCCGGCGGGCATGCCGTACCGGTCGCGGGAGAGCGCCATCACCACCAGGTCGTGCTCGCGCAGATCGGCCGACACGGTCTCCAGGTCGACCAGGGCCGGGCCGTCGGGGCCCACGTGGACGTTGCGGGGCAGGGCGTCGCCGTGCACCGGACCCGGGGGCAGCCGCGGCGTCAGGGCCGCGAGCTCACCGGCGTAGGCGTCCCGGCGGGCCCGCAGATAGGCCGCGTCGCCCGGGTCGACGGCGTCCCCCGCCAGCCGCAGCCAGC
The DNA here is from genome assembly GCF_055595065.1 of Streptomyces sp. NPDC040545. NCBI lineage: Bacteria > Bacillati > Actinomycetota > Actinomycetes > Kitasatosporales > Streptomycetaceae > Streptomyces > Streptomyces sp. NPDC040545. The sequence continues at coordinate 13,333 of NZ_JBVIWA010000005.1, read as the reverse complement.
GCTCGACCCCGTCCAGCAGGTCCCGCGCGGGCAGGGCGAACGGCGGCTCGGGCAGGGCGTGCACGAGGCGCAGCAGCGCCGCCAGGTCCCCGGGCCCCGCCGGCCGCACCGCGTCCGGGAGCCGGTGCCACAAGGTCAGCGGGTGTCCGTCCACCAGCCGCGGCTTCGGCTCGGCCGCGCGGACCGCCGGGATCCCGGACGCGGCGAACCAGCCGGCCACCGCGAGTTCCCGCTCGGCCCGCTCCAGCAGGGCCGCCTCCCGGCCCACCTTCACCACCAGGTCGCCGACGGCGAAGACCGCGTTCTCGCCGAGCGCGAGGAGGACCGCATCCCCGGGACCCCCGGGCGCGCCCCCGGTCAGGCCCGCTGCCGCCAGTACGCCCCTCGCCCGTGACTCGTCCATACCGCCGCTCCCGCCCCTCACCGTGGAACCACTGCCGCACGTCAGTATGTGGTGGCTTCCGGCAGGTGGCCCGATCATGGAGTCATGTGCGCCGAACATGACGGACGCGCCGGCCGGGGTCCCTCGGTCGTGACGCGGCGCGCCCTGCGCACCACCCTCTCCGCGTGCGTCTCGTTCTTCGTGTGCCTGTACGCGCTGGACCGGCCGGTGGCGGCGACGTACGCGCTGTTCGCCGCGGTGTCGATGGCGGCCCTCTCCCACATTCCCGGCACCGGGCGCCAGCGGGCGGCCGTCATGGTCAAGGCGACGCCCGTGGCCTGGGTGCTGCTGACGATCGGCACCTACCTGGCGATCCGGACCTGGAGCGCCGTGGCCGGCATGCTCCTCATCGGCTTCGCCCTGGCCTTCGTGGCGGTGGCCGGTCCCCGCGCGGCGGGCGCGGCCCCAGGACTGCAACTGCTCTACATCCTGCCGTGCTTCCCGCCCTACGCACCGGACACCCTCGCCGAACGGCTCGCGGGGGCTACCTTCGGCCTCCTGCTGCTGGTCCTCGCCGAGGCGTTCGTGCTGCCCGAGGAGCCCGGGCCCACCTACCGGCGGCTGGCCGCCGGGGCGGCCGGGACCGCCGCCCGCTGCGCCGCCGAGCTGGGCCGTGCCCCGTACACGCTGTCCGCCGTCTCGGCGGAGACGGCCCGGGCGGCCGGGGAGTCGCTGCGGCCGTTCCGGACCGACGAGGCGGACCGGCCCGCCGGGCCGGGGTTGCACGACCGCGCCCTGGCCCACGTGGGCCTCGCCGCCCGCACGCTCCTGAGCCGCATGGTGAACCTGCCCCCGGCGCCCCCGGAGCCGCCGCCCCCGGACCGGCCGCCCGAGGTGCCGGAGGCCGAGGTGCTGGCCGCGGTCACCCGGGCCGTCACCGAGACCGCGGCCCTGCTGGACGGCACGGCCGACACGACCGAAGCGGCGGACGCGCTGCGGCACGTACGGGAGGCGGCGGCGTCGGCGGCCGCACGGGAGCCGCCGACGACCGTCGCGCGGGGCCGCCGCCGGGCGGCCGTGCTGGAGGTGGCCGACGCCGCCGTGGCCCTGACGACGGCGGCCGAGCTGGCGGTACGGGGCCGGCGCGCGCGCAGGCCCGCCGATACCGACGCCGGGCGCTTCTGGTACGCCGGCCAGCTCGCGCCGCGCCTGTGGTGGCACCGGATGGCGGGACACGCGGGGCCGCGGTCCGTGTACTTCCAGAACGCCGTACGGATCAGCCTCGCGCTCGCCGCGGCCCGTACGGTCGCGGGCGTGGACTCGCTGCCCCACGGCTTCTGGGCGATGCTGGCCGTCCTCAGCCTGACCCGGACCACCGCCGCCCAGACGCGGGCGACCGTCCGCGTGGCGATCACCGGCACCTTGCTCGGTGCCCTGGCCACCGGGCTGCTGCTGGCCCTGATCGGCGGCCACACCACCGTCTACGCCATCGCCCTGCCGTTCGTGATGTTCACGGCGTTCCGGGTGGGCCCGGTCCGGGGCGTGGGCTGGGCCCAGGGCATGTTCACCCTCGTGGTGGCCTTCGTCTTCGCGCAGCTGGCCCCGGTGACCTGGCAGCTGGCCGAGGTCAGGATCCTGGACGTGATCATCGGCAGCCTGATCGGCGTCGTGTTCGGGGTACTTGCCTGGCCGCGCGGGGCGCAGCGGGAGCTGCACCGGGCGGTCGCCCTGCTGCTGACGAGGGAGGCCGAGACCGTCGAGCGGACCACGGCCGCCGTGGTGGAGGGTGGGCCGGGGCAGACTCCCGACGACGAGCCGCTCCAGCACGCGCTGATCATGGCGGAGTCCGCCTTCGCGCAGCACCAGAGCGAGCCCCGCAACACCGAGGACCCCACGACGGACTGGCAGGCGGCCATGATCACGGGCCATCACGTGCTGTGGGGTTCGCGGCGGCTCATCGTCCGCGGCGGCCCGGCCGTGGGCCCGGACAACGGAGCCCGGCTGGACGGCCGGGCAGCGGGGGTGGCCACCCGGATGCGGGAGGCGGCCGAGTGGGCGGGGGAGGTCCCGGAGGCCCCGGACGTCCCGGATCGGCAGAGTGCGCCGCCGGCCGGCGGGCCCGCCGTGGACGACCCGCCGGGTGCCTCCTCGCCGCGGTTCTTCGCCGCGCTCGCGTGGCTCGACTCGCTCACCGTCGATGTCGCGCGCATCACGGCGTCGGACCACCCGTCCGGCCCGTCCGGCCCGTCCGGCTCCTCCCGCCGGGCCGCGCCGGCGTGATCGGCGGGAAAGATATTGCACGAGACGTATCGTCTCGCTTATCGTTCGATCATGACCGCAGCCAAGCCCGCCCACATCGCCATGTTCTCCATCGCCGCCCACGGGCACGTGAACCCGAGCATCGAGGTGATCCGTGAACTCGTGGCCCGGGGCCACCGCGTCAGCTACGCCATCCCCGCCTCCTTCGCCGAAAAGGTCGCGGAGACCGGCGCCACGCCCGTGATCTACACCTCCACCCTCCCGACCGACGACGAGCCGGAGGCCTGGGGCACCGAGCTCATCGACAACCTGGAGCCGTTCCTGAAGGACGCCGTCCAGGCCCTCCCGCAGCTCGCCGCCGCCTTCGAGGGCGACGAGCCCGACCTCGTGCTCCACGACATCACCTCCTACCCGGCGCCCGTGCTCGCCCATCGCTGGGGCGTCCCCGCCGTCTCCCTCTCCCCGAACCTGGTCGCCTGGGACGGATACGAGCAGGAGGTGGCCGAGCCGATGTTCGCCGGGCTGAAGGCCTCCGAGCGCGGCCGGGCCTACTACGCGGCCTTCGCGGCCTGGCTCACCGCGAACGGCCTCGGCGACGACGTCGACCGCTTCCAGGGCCGCCCGCGCCGCAGCATCGTCCTCATCCCGCGGGCGCTCCAGCCGCACGCCGACCGGGTCGACGGGTCCGTGTACACCTTCGTCGGAGCCTGCCAGGGCGACCGCAGCGCCACCCAGGGCACCTGGCACAGGCCGTCGGCCGCCGAGGGCAAGAAGATCGTGCTCGTCTCGCTCGGCTCCGCCTTCACCAAGCAGCCGGCCTTCTACCGCGCCTGCATCGAGGCCTTCGCGGACCTGCCCGACTGGCATCTCGTCCTCCAGATCGGCAAGTTCACCGACGAGGCGGACCTGGGCCCGGTCTCCGCCGACGCAGAGGTCCACCGCTGGGTTCCCCAGCTGGACATCCTGCGCCAGGCCGACGCCTTCATCACCCACGCGGGCGCCGGCGGCAGCCAGGAGGGGCTCGCCACCGCCACCCCGATGGTCGCCGTCCCCCAGGCCGTCGACCAGTTCGGCAACGCCGACATGCTCGTCTCCCTCGGCGTGGCCCGGCACGTCCCGATGGCGGACGCCGACGCGGCGACCCTGCGCGAGGCGGTCCTCCAGCTCGTCGCCGACCCCGAGGTCGCCGCCCGCGCGGAGGCCGTCCGCGCGCAGATGGCGACCGAGGGCGGCACACGGGAGGCGGCCGACCTCATCGAGGCCGAATTGTCGTAGGCGGGTTCTAGGGTGCGGCCATGACGAAGAAGGCGATGGCCGAGAAGGCGACGAAGAAGTACGCGGCCCTGCTGCGCGGGATCAATGTCGGCGGGAACAAGAAGGTCCCGATGGCGGAGCTGCGTGCGCTGCTGGAGGGGCTCGGCCACGGCGACGTGGCGACGTACCTGCAGAGCGGCAACGCCGTCTTCAGCAGCGCGCGGCAGGACCCGACGGCCCTCGCCCGCGAGCTGGAGGCGGCCATCGAGGCCCACTTCGGCTTCCGCGTGGCATGCCTGGTGCTGGACGGCGCGTACCTGAGCGCCGTCGCCGAGGCCTGTCCGTTCCCGGCCGCGGAGCTGGAGGGCAAGCAGCTGCACGTGACCTTCTGCTCCGAACAGCCCGGCCCCGAGCGGTTCGCCGCGCTCGACGGGGCGGCGTACCTCCCCGAGGAGTACCGGATCGGCGAGCGCGTCCTCTACCTCTACGCCCCCGAGGGCCTGGGCCGCTCCAAGCTCGCCGAGGCCCTCGCCAGGCCCGCCGTCGTCAAGGGCATCGACGTGACCACCCGCAACTGGAACACCGTCGCCAAGCTCGTGGAGCTGACCGCGGTCCGACCCCGGCCCTGACTTCGGTCCGACCCCGCGCCCGAGGCCCCGCTCCGGGCCGTACGAACAGGGATGCGCCCCGAGCGTCTGCTCGCGCTCGCCGAGCAGGTGCCCGGTCTGCGCGGCGAGGCCTTCGACGCCGCGGTGTCCACCATGAAGTACCAGGACTTCGTCACCGCCTCGCAGTCGGCGTACCGGCAGACGGGCGACGATCCGATCGGACCGGGCACCCCCGCCGTCGTGATCAACTCCAAGCTGGTCCCCGAGCAATTCCGGGGATCCCTCTTCGAGGAGCAACTCGCCGGGGATCTGCTCAACATCGTCCGGATCGATCCCGCCGGCCGGCAGAACTACCGCGCGTAAGGCGCGTCCCGCGCCGGCACGGAAGCTCGCCGTGCCCCGACGGCGACCCGGCGGGCCGGATGTGCCAGGCTCGTGGCATGCGTTACATCATCATCGGCGCGGGCGCGGTCGGCGCCACCATCGGCGGACGGCTCGCGGAGGCGGGCGGCGAGGTCGTACTCGTCGCCCGCGGCGCGCACGCGCAGGCCCTGCGGACCGACGGGCTGCGGCTCACGACGGCCGACGGGACCCGGGTGCACCGGCTGCCCGTCGTCACCGGACCGGACGAACTGGGTGAACTGCGCCCCGACGACGTCCTGTTGCTGTCCGTGAAGACCCAGGACGCCATCGCCGCACTCGATGCGTGGGGCGACGCGGAGGTCGCGGGCGGCGGTACGGCCGCGCAGCGGCTGCCGGTGCTGTGCGCGCAGAACGGCGTGGAGAGCGAGCGGCTGGCCCTACGGCGCTTCGCGCGCGTGTACGGGGTGTGCGTATGGCTGCCCGCCACCTTCCTGGAGCCGGGCGTGGTCTCGGCGCTGTGCGCGCCGCTGACCGGGGTCCTGCACGTGGGCCGGGCGGCGGGCGGCACGGACGCCGTGTCGCGGGCCGTCGCGGCGGACCTCGGCAAGGCCGGCTTCGAGGCGCCGCCGGTCGAGGACGTGATGCGGTGGAAGTACGCGAAGCTGCTCGGCAACCTGGGCAACGCGATCCAGGCGACGACCGGACCGGAGCCGGACCCGGTGAAGGCCGCGCTGCTCCTGCGGGCCGTCCGTGAGGGCAAGGCCGTCTTCGGCGCGGCAGGCATCGCCTACGCCTCGGACGCCGAGCAGTCCTCGGCGCGCGACGGCAAGGTGAACCAGCCGGCAGGGGTACGGGGCGGCTCGTCCTGGCAAAGCCTGGCGCGGGGCACGGGCTCGGTGGAGGCGGACTACCTCAACGGGGAGATCTCCCTGCTGGGCCGGCTGCACGGGGTGCCGACCCCGGTCAACGACGTCCTGCGGCACGCGGCGAACATCTTCGCCCGGGAGGGCCTGCCACCGGGCGCGATGTCCGCCGTGGACCTGACGGCCCTCGCGGACGAGGCGGCGGCCCGCGTCTAGGCCTTCGCTCGGCGGAGCTGGGCCGGTCGGGGATACGCTGAAAGGGAGTCTCTACGTCCGCCGGTCCTCGTCGAAGTGACCGACCGCAGCGGCCGGAGTCGCCCGGATTCGACCTGCGGCCGAAGCCGGCGGTGCCCCGTGGCCGACCCGGGCTTCGACGCGAAATGCGATGCGGTCGTCGCCCGAGGCCGTGACGGCGCCCGCGAGCACCGGAGGCCGGTGGAGGGTCGTCACACGGCTGCCGTCGTGAGGGAGCGATTCCCGTGGACCTCAACACGATCACCGAAATCGTCCGGCGTCCCGCCGACCGGCCGGGCGCGGACTGGCGCGAGGGCGATGCCTGGCTCGCCGGCGGGACCTGGCTGTTCTCGGCGGAACAGCCGGATCTGCGCCGCTTGGTCGACCTGACCACCCTGCCGTGGGCCCCCCTCGTCCCCACCGACAAGGGCCTCGAAATCGGTGCCACCTGCACCATCCGGGAGTTCTACGCCTTCCGGCCCCCGGCCGACTGGACCACCGGCTCCCTCTTCGCGACGGCCTGTGAGGCGTTCCTGTCCTCGTTCAAGGTCTGGAACGCGGCGACCGTGGGCGGAAACATCTGCATGTCACTGCCGGCCGGCCCCATGATCACGCTGACGGTCGCACTGGAGGCGCGCTACGAACTGTGGGCCCCCGACGGGACGACGCGCACCGTCGACGCCCTCGACTTCGTGACCGGCAACCACCAGAACGCCCTCGCCCCCGGGGAGATCCTGCGACGCATCGAGATCCCGGTGCACACCCTGCGCAAACGCGCCGCGCACCGCCGGTTCACCCTGACCCGCCTCGGCCGCTCGACGGTGTTCCTCATCGGCACGCGCACGCCCGGGAACAACGACCTGCTGCTCACCGTCACGGCCGGCACCACCCGACCCGTGCGCATGCTCTTCGAGACCATGCCCGATGCCGCGACCCTGCAGCAGAGCATCGACGTCATCCCCGCCGACCTCTGGTTCGACGATCCCAACGGCACTCCCGGCCACCGCCGCCATCTGACGAAGCACTTCGCCGAGGAGATCCGCCGTGAACTCGCGTCCGGGAGCCCGACATGACGTACCGCGTGAACGGCAGGAGCTTCACCGAGGAGCCGGCGCCCGGACAGTGCCTGCGCACCTTCCTCCGCTCGCTCGGCCACTTCGGTGTCAAGAAGGGCTGTGACGCGGGAGACTGCGGTGCCTGCACGGTATGGCTGGACGGCAGCCCCGTGCACAGCTGCATCACCCCCGCCTTCCGTGCCGACGGCCGTGAGGTGACCACCATCGAGGGGCTGGGATCGCCCGGCAACCTGCATCCGATGCAGCGCCAGTTCCGCGACGCCCCGGGATTCCAGTGCGGCTTCTGCACCGCCGGGATGATCATGACCTCGGCGACCTTCACCGAGTCCCAGAAGGCCGATCTGCCACGGGCGTTGAAGGGCAACCTCTGCAGGTGCACCGGCTACCGGGGGATCGAGGACGCCGTGCGGGGCGTCGTCGGCGTGGAGAGTGCCAGGCCGGGAAAGGCCGCCGGAACGAGCGTCGGAGCTCCTGCCGCCAACGACGTGGTGACGGGCCGCGCCGAGTTCACGATGGACACCCACATGGACGGCATGCTGCACCTCAAGGTGCTGCACTCGCCGCACGCCCACGCCCGGATCCTGTCGATCGACAAGAGCGCCGCCCTCGCGGTTCCCGGCGTACAGCGGGTCTACACCTGGGAGGACGTGCCGCGCAGGCGCTTCACCACGGCGATCCACACCGACCACCTGGTCGACCCGGACGACACCCTCATCCTCGACCGGACGGTCCGCTTCGCCGGCCAGCGCGTCGTCGCCGTCGTCGCCGACACGCCCGGCGCCGCGGAGGAGGGCTGCCGGAACGTCGTCGTCGAGTACGAGCCGCTGCCCGCGGTGTTCGATCCCGAGGAGGCCATGGCCGAGGGAGCCCCGCAGATCCACGGGGCGGACGACCCCTTCGTCCGCGACCCCGTCCACAACATCCTGCTCGAGATCCATTCGCACATCGGAGACGTGGACGCGGGCTTCGCCGAGGCCGACGTGATCCACGAAGGCACCTACTCGTCCCCCCGCGTGCAGCACGCGCACCTGGAGACCCACGGCTCGATCGCCTGGATGGAGGACGGACGTCTCAACGTCCGCACCAGCTCGCAGTCGCCCTCCATCGCCAAGGTCAAACTCGCCCACCTGTTCGCGCTGCGCCCGGACCAGCTCCGCGTGTTCTGCAAGCGCGTGGGCGGCGGTTTCGGCGGCAAGCAGGAGGTCATCTCGGAGGACCTGGCCGCGCTCGCCGCGCTCGACACCGGGCGGCCCGTGTGCTTCGAGTACACCCGCGAGGAGGAGTTCACCACGGCCTCACCGCGCCATCCGATGACGCTGACCGTCAAGCTGGGCGCGAAGGCGGACGGCACGCTCACGGCGTTCCAGGTCCGCAACGTGTCGAACACGGGTGCCTACGGCAACCACGGCGGCGAAACCCTGTTCGCGGGCGGCGCGGCTGTCATGATCTACCGCTGCGCCAACAAGAAGTACGACGCGTACTCCGTCTACACCAACACCGTTCCGAGCGGAGCGCTGCGCGGGTACGGGATGACCCAGCCGGCCTTCGCCGTGGAATCGGCGATGCACGAGCTCGCCCTCGCCCTGCACATGGATCCGCTCGAACTGCGCCGCCGCAACATCGTGCGTCCGGGCGACCCGCTCGTCGCCCTGCACGACGGCCCCGACGACGTGACGTTCACCGAGGACGGCCTCGCGCAGTGCATCGACCTGGTGGGCAGGGCCCTGGCCCGGACGGCCGAAGACCCGCACCTCGGCCCGGACTGGCTCATCGGGGCGGGCGTCGCCGCCTCCCTGCACGAGACCGCGCCGCCGACCGAGCACATCTCGGAGGCCTGGGTGACGCTCGGCGACGACCTCGTCTACGAGGTCGCGGTCGGCACGGTCGAATTCGGCGAGGGCACCTCGACCGCCCACGTCCAGATCGCCGCCGACCAGCTGGGCACCACGCCGTCGCGGATCCGCCTGGTGCAGTCCGACACCGACCGCACGGGGTTCGACACCGGAGCCTTCGCGAGCGCGGGCCTCTTCGTGGCGGGCAACGCGGTGCTGCGTGCGGCCAACGCCGTGCGCGACCGCATCCTGGAGTTCGCCGCCGCCCACACGGGCATCCACCCGGTGATGTGCTCGATGGACGACGACGGGGTCGTCTGCGGGGACCAGCGGGTGTCGCTGGCCGAAATCGTCGCGCTGGCACGGGCGCGCGGCATCCGGTTCACCGCCGCCCGCAAGGCCTACGGATCGCCTCGGAGCGCCGTCTCCAACGCGCACGGGTTGCGGATCGCGGTCCACCGGGTGACCGGTGAGATCCAGGTCCTCCACAGCGTCCAGGCGACCGACGCCGGCTTCGTCATCAACCCCGCGCAGGTACGGGGACAGGTGGAAGGCGCCGTCGCCCAGGGAATCGGCTTCGCGCTGACCGAGAACCTCCGTCTCGACGCCCACGGCGTCGTGGTCAACCCGAATCTCCGCAACTACCGCATTCCCGCCTACGCCGATGTCCCGCGCACCGAGGTGCTCCTGGTGGGCTCGGCGGACTCTGTCGGGCCGATGCGGGCGAAGGGCATGGCGGAATGCAGCATCAACCCGGTGGCCCCTGCACTGGCCAACGCCCTTCAGGACGCCACGGGCATCCGCTACCGGTCGCTGCCGCTGACACCGGAGCGGATCTACGACCGGATCGGCGGGAAGCGGTCGCACTCGAAGGCCTGAGCACATGGACAGCGAGAAGCACCAGGAAGACGCCGAGGCCACGGCGATCATCGCCCAGAAGGTCCTGCCCGGACGGGAGCGGGAGTACGAGACGTGGCAGCAGGACGTCAACGCCGCCGCCGCCGGGTACGACGGTTACCTCGGCGTCGAGGTCGCCCCGCCGACCCCCCTGCAACCCGAATGGGTCGTGGTCTACCGGTACGACTCGATCCCCCACCTGCAGGCGTGGATCAACAGCTCGACCCGACAGGGACTCCTCGAAGTAGGCGACAAGTACCTCGACGGCCCTGGAACCCAGCAGGTCGTCAGCGGCCACGCACCCGCACAGGATCCGCTGGTGACCGTCGTGATCACCCATCGCGTCCACCCGGAGCACGTGGAGGACTTCCTCGCGTGGCAGCGCCGGATGAACGAGGAGGAGAGCAAGTTCGAAGGCTTCCGCGGAAGCGAGTTCTTCCCGCCCATCGAGGGGGTCCAGGAGGAATGGACCACGCTGTACCGGTTCGACAACGCCGAGCACCTCGACGCCTGGCTGACCTCGGACAGGAGGCGGAAGGTCCTCGCCGAGGGAAAGGATTTCGACTTCAAACTGCGCACGATCGACAACTCCTTCGGCAGCTGGTTCGCCTTCGAGGAGAACGGCCGGGAAGCGCCCCCGCCCTCGGTCACCAAGACCGCCATCGCCGTCTGGGTCGGCCTGTACCCGACCGTCGTCCTCCTGGCGCTCGCCCTGTCACCGCTGAAAATGCCGCTCTGGCTGGGCCTGCTGGTGGGGAACCTGCTGTCGAGCCTCGTCATGAGCTTCTTCACGATGCCCTACTACGTGAACCCGCTGCTGAGGCGGTGGCTGCGCCCGTCGCCGGACGAACCGGCGGCCAGGACCAACCTCATCGGCATCGGGATCGTCGCCGTCCTGCTCGCCTTCTGGGTCGTGGTGTTCTACCTGGTGACCACCCGGATCTGGACCCTGCCCTGACCCCCCCACGCGCGCCGCCGGCCGCGGCCTGAAGCCGGGGGTGTCCTGCCTACGCGGTCAGCGCGGGCAGCCGCCGGGCCGGCGCCGTCGCGGCCGCGTCGAAGCGGCGCAGCAGCAGCCGGGCCAGTTCCGGGGCCGCGCCCAGGACGTCCGCGACGACGTCGGCGCCCGCGGCGCCGGCGCCGGCCGCGATACGGTCCGGGAGGCGGCCGGGGGCGATGACGTACGGGGCCACCGCCACCCGCGCGAAGCCCTCGGCGCGCAGGGCCCGTACGGCGTCCTCCGTACGGGGCAGAGCGGCGGAGGCGAACGCAGGCCGCACGGCGCACCAACCGGTACGCCGCCACTCCCGCGCGGTTTCAGCGATCACTGCGATCGCCTCCGGGTCCGTGGAGCCGGCGGACGCGAGCACCACGGCGGTGGTGGCGCGGTCCGCCGGGGTGAGGCCGGCTTCGGCGAGCCGGCGTTCCAGGGCGGTCAGCAGGAGCGGGGACGGTCCGAGGACGTCCGCCACCCGCACCGACAGCCCCGGCAGGCGCGAGGTCGACTCGGCGAGCGCCGCCGGGATGTCGGACTTCGCGTGGAAGGCGCGGGTCAGCAGCAGCGGGAGCGCCACGACCTCCCGTACGCCGGACAGGTAGAGCGAGGACAGGGCCTGCCCCACCGACGGGGTGTCGAAGTCCAGGAAGGCCGTCTCCACGCGCAGCCCCGGCCGCAGCGCCCGCACCCGCCCCGTGAGGGCGTGCACGGTCGCCGCGTGCCGCGCATCGCGGCTGCCGTGGGCGATGACCAGGAGGGCGGGGGACACGGCGATCAGCTCTTCGCCAGCAGACCGCGGCTGCGCAGCACCCACCGCTCGACCGGGCTGAAGATCAGCAGGTCGATGGCGATGCCGACCACGAGGATCAGGATGATCGCGAGGAACACGCCCGGCAGGTCGATGTTGTTGCGGCCGTTCTCCAGCAGCTGGCCCAGGCCCAGGCCCAGGTCGGGCGAGGAGGCGATGATCTCGGCGGCCATCAGCGAGCGCCAGGAGAAGGCCCAGCCCTGCTTCAGGCCGGCCAGGTAGCCGGGCAGTGCGGCCGGCATGACGATGTGCCGGGCCCCGCGCAGACCGGTGGCGCCCAGGGTGCGGCCGGCCCGCAGGTACAGCGGCGGGATCTGGTCGATGCCGGAGACGAGGCCGTTGGCGATGGACGGGACGGCGCCCAGCAGGATCACCGTGTACATCATGGCGTCGTTGAGGCCGAACCACAGGACGGCCGGCGGCACCCAGGCCACCGACGGCAGCGACTGCAGGCCCTGGAGGATCGGGCCGATCGCGGCGCGGACGAACTTGACCCGGGCGACGAGCAGTCCGAGCGGGGTGCCGATGGCCAGGGCCAGCAGGAAGCCGAGCAGACCGCGGGAGACGCTGGTCCACACGACGTCCAGCAGGGTGCCCTTGACCCACATGTCGGACAGGCTGTCCCACACCGCGGACAGCGGGGGCAGCTTGGTCTCCTCGGTCACGTGCGTCGCGACGAGGACCTGCCAGACCAGGAGCACCAGGCTCACGGCCAGGAGGGGCGGGAGGACCTTCTTGACGAGGATCTCGCGGACCGGGGTGCGGTGGGTCTGGACCGCGTCGAGGGCGTCGAGGCCCGCCTCGAGGCCGGCCAGGTCGTCGGTCTTGCCCGTGGCCTTCGAAGTGGTGTCAGTGCTGGCCATGGCGGCGGATCTCCCCACGCAGGTGTTCAGTGATCTCCAGGGACAGTTCCGCGACGTCCGCGTCCTCGATGCGGCGCGGCTGCGGGATGTCCACGGTCCATTCCTTCGCGACCCGGCCGGGGCGGGAGGAGAGCAGGACCACGCGCTGGGCGAGGCGGACGGCCTCGCGCACGTTGTGGGTGACGAAGAGGACGGACAGCCCGGTCTCGGCCCAGATGCGGGTGAGCTCGCCGTGCAGCACGTCGCGGGTGATGGCGTCGAGCGCGGCGAACGGCTCGTCCATCAGCAGCAGCCGGCTGTCCTGGGCGAGCGCCCGGGCCAGGGCCACGCGCTGGCGCATGCCGCCGGACAGTTCGTGCACGCGCTTGCCGTACGAGCCGCCGAGGCGGACCAGCTCCAGCAGCCGCTCGGCCTCCGGCTTGCGGTCGGCCTTGGCCACCCCGCGCAGGCGCAGGGCGAGTTCGATGTTCTTGCCCGCGGTCAGCCACGGGAAGAGCGCGTGCTCCTGGAACATGAGGGCCGGACGGCCGCCGGGGGTCTCGATGGACCCCGCGGACGGCTTGTCGAGTCCCGCGACCAGGTTCAGCAGGGTGGACTTTCCACACCCCGAAGCGCCCAGGATGGTGACGAACTCGCCGGGAGCGACATCGAGACTGATGTCGTCCAGGACGAGCTGCGATCCGGCCGGGCCGGAGAAGGACTTCGAGACGTGCTCGATGCGGGCGGCGTGGGTCTGCTCCGCTACGGAGCCCTCGGCAGCCTTGGCAAGTGTGGTGGCCATGGTCGTCACCTCCTGGGATTGCTGGATCGCGGGGTTACTTGGCGCCGAGGCCGGCGTCGGAGACCTCGGGCTTGCCGGCGGCCTTGAGGACCTTGTTGAGGAGCGTGAGGTCGTAG
>NZ_JBVIWA010000004.1:307385-439407 GCF_055595065.1 Streptomyces sp. NPDC040545 | reverse complement strand
GCCGCGGGCGTACGGGGACACCCCCCTACCGAGCCCCTCCGCCGTGGGGTGGGGACACTCCGGGGGCTCCCCGCAGGACGAGCGCGCAACCCAGGTCGCACGGCACAACCACGGCCGCCTGGCGCGAGCCGAGGAGAGCCCCCGGAGGGGCCCCACCCCACACCGAAGCCACCCTGGTGCTCCCGCCGACTGACCACGCCCCCGGCCGGGCGGCCAAACCCAGCCCCGCCGGCGTTTGAGGCGCGGCCACCGGGCCGCACCCGGGACGGGGCCCGCACCCGGAACGGGACCCGCACCGCCCGGCCAGGGCAAGGGCCGGAGGCGAAGGGTCAGCGAACCGGGTGGCCCGCTTCGCGGAGGGCGGACTTGACCTCCGAGATGCGCAGGTCGCCGAAGTGGAAGACCGACGCCGCCAGCACCGCATCCGCCCCCGCTTCGATCGCCGGCGCGAAATCGGCGAGGCGGCCCGCGCCGCCCGAGGCGATCACCGGGACCGTGACGTGCCTGCGCACCGCCGCGATCATCTCGACGTCGTAGCCGTCCTTGGTGCCGTCCGCGTCCATCGAGTTGAGCAGGATCTCGCCCGCGCCCAGTTCGGCCGCCCGGTGCGCCCACTCGACCGCGTCGATGCCGGTGCCCTGGCGGCCGCCGTGCGTGGTGACCTCGAAGGTCCCGGCGGCCGTGCGGCGCGCGTCCACGGACAGGACGAGGACCTGCCGGCCGAAACGCTCCGCGATCTCCTGGATGAGCTCGGGGCGGACGATGGCGGCCGTGTTCACGCCCACCTTGTCCGCGCCCGCGCGAAGGAGTTTGTCGACGTCGTCGGCCGTTCGGACGCCGCCGCCCACCGTGAGCGGGATGAAGACCTGCTCGGCGGTGCGGCGCACCACGTCGTACGTGGTCTCGCGGTTCCCGGAGGACGCGGTGATGTCGAGGAAGGTCAGCTCGTCGGCGCCCTCGGCGTCGTACAGCTTGGCCATCTCCACCGGGTCACCCGCATCGCGCAGGTTCTGGAAGTTGACGCCCTTGACGACCCGGCCGTTGTCCACGTCCAGGCAGGGGATCACGCGTACGGCGAGGGTCATTCCGCCACCGCCTTGAACGCCTCGACCTCCACCTCGACGACCATGCCGGGGTCGACGAAGCCGGAGACGATGAGCATGGTCGCGGCCGGGCGGACCGCGTCGAAGAGTTCCTTGTGGGCGCGGCCCACCTCGTCCACGTCCCGGGCGTGCGTCAGGTACATGCGGGTGCGCACGACGTCCTCGGGGCCGAAGCCGGCCTGGGCGAGGGCCTTGAAGGCGACGCCGAAGGCGGCGACGGTCTGGTCGTACGGGCCGCCCGCGTCGGCCGCGGTGCAGCCGGAGACCAGGACCAGGCCGTTGGAGAGGGCCACGGCGCGCGAGTAGCCGATGACGTCCTCGTAGGCGCCGCCGGAGGAGATGCGGCGGACGTCGGTGGAGGGGTTGCTCATGCGGAGACCACCTTCAGGGCTTCTTCCAGGGTGAAGGCCTTGGCGTACAGGGCCTTGCCGACGATCGCGCCCTCGACGCCCAGCGGGACGAGCTCGGACAGCGCCCGCAGGTCGTCGAGCGAGGAGATGCCACCGGAGGCGACGACGGGCCGGTCGGTGGCGGCGCAGACGTTCTTCAGCAGCTCCAGGTTGGGGCCGGTCAGGGTGCCGTCCTTGCCGATGTCGGTGACGACGTACCGGGCGCAGCCCTCGGAGTCCAGGCGGGCGAGGGTCTCGTAGAGGTCGCCGCCCTCGCTGGTCCAGCCGCGGCCCTTGAGGGTGGTGCCGCGGACGTCGAGGCCGATGGCGATCTTGTCGCCGTGCTCGGCGATGGCTTTGGCGGCCCACTCGGGGGTCTCCAGGGCGGCGGTGCCCAGGTTGACGCGGGTGCAGCCGGTGGCGAGGGCCGCGGCGAGCGTGGCGTCGTCGCGGATGCCGCCGGAGAGCTCGACCTTGATGTCCATGGCGCGGGTGATCTCGGCGACGAGGGCGCGGTTGTCGCCGGTGCCGAAGGCGGCGTCCAGGTCGACCAGGTGCAGCCATTCGGCGCCGGAGCGCTGCCAGGCGAGGGCCGCTTCCAGCGGGGAGCCGTAGGAGGTCTCGCTGCCGGACACCCCGTGCACGAGGCGGACGGCCTGTCCGTCGCGGACGTCGACCGCGGGCAGGAGTTCGAGCGTGGGTGCGGTCATCACAGGGTCTCGATCCAGTTGGTGAGGAGCTGGGCGCCGGCGTCGCCGGACTTCTCGGGGTGGAACTGCGTGGCCCACAGGGCCCGGTTCTCCACCGCCGCCACGAAGCGCTCGCCGTGGGTGGCCCAGGTGACCTTGGGGGCGCGGATCAGCGGGTTGGTGATCTCGAGGGTCCAGTCGCGCGCCGCGTAGGAGTGCACGAAGTAGAACCGGGCGTCGGCGTCCAGGCCCTTGAAGGCCTGGCTGTCGGCCGGGGCCTCGACGGTGTTCCAGCCCATGTGCGGGACGATCGGGGCCTTGAGCGGGCCGACCGTGCCGGGCCACTCGTCCAGGCCTTCGGTCTCGACGCCGTGCTCGATACCGCGCTCGAAGAGGATCTGCATGCCGACGCAGATGCCCATGACCGGGCGGCCGCCGGAGAGCCGGCGCCCGATGATCCAGTCACCGCGGGCGTCCTTGAGGCCCTGCATGCAGGCGGAGAAGGCGCCGACGCCGGGGACGAGGAGTCCGTCGGCGTCCATGGCCTTGTCGTAGTCGCGGGTGATCTCGACGTTCGCGCCGACGCGGGCGAGGGCCCGCTCGGCGGAGCGGACGTTACCGAAGCCGTAGTCGAAGACGACGACGTTCTTGGTGGGGCGGACTGCGCTCATTCCCAAATTCCCTGGATTCGCAGGACTCCGGCGGCGAGGCACATCGCGGAGGCGAGGGCCAGCAGGATGATGACCGATTTGGGCATCTTCTGCTTCTGGAAGGAGTAGACGCCCCCGGCCAGGAACAGGCCGAGGACGATGAGGATGGTGTTCAGGCCGTTCACGGCTAGAGGGCGCCCTTCGTGGAGGGCAGGATGCCGGCCGCGCGCGGGTCGAACTCGGCGGCGTAGCGCAGGGCCCGGGCGAGGGCCTTGAACTGGCACTCCACGATGTGGTGGGCGTTGCGGCCGTACGGGACGTGGATGTGCAGGGCGATCTGGGCCTGCGCGACGAAGGACTCGAAGATGTGCCGGGTCATCGTCGTGTCGTAGGTGCCGATCATCGGCGCCATGTTCTCGGGCTCGGTGTGCACGAGGTAGGGGCGGCCGGACAGGTCGACGGTCACCTGGGCGAGGGACTCGTCGAGCGGCACGGTGCAGTTGCCGAAGCGGTAGATGCCGACCTTGTCGCCGAGGGCCTGCTTGAAGGCGGCGCCCAGCGCGAGCGCGCTGTCCTCGATGGTGTGGTGGCTGTCGATGTGCAGGTCGCCCTCGGTCTTGACGGTGAGGTCGAAGAGGCCGTGGCGGCCGAGCTGGTCGAGCATGTGGTCGTAGAAGCCCACGCCCGTCGAGACGTCGACCTGGCCGGTGCCGTCGAGGTTTATCTCGACGACGACCGAGGTCTCCTTGGTGGTCCGTTCGACCCGTCCGATGCGGCTCATGCGTGCTGCTCCTTCTTCAGTGCGCGAACCGCTTCCAGGAACGCGTCGTTCTCCGCCGGGGTGCCCGCGGTGACCCGCAGCCATCCCGGTACGCCGTTGTCCCGGACCAGGACGCCCTGGTCGAGGATCTTCTGCCAGGCGGTGTGCGAGTCCTCGAACTTCCCGAACTGGATGAAGTTCGCGTCGGAATCGGTGACCTCGAAGCCGATGGCCCGCAGTTCGGTGACCAGGCGGTCGCGCTCGGCCTTGAGCTGCTCGACGTAGCCGAGCAGGGTGTCGGTGTGTTCCAGGGCGGCCAGTGCGGTGGCCTGGGTGACGGCCGACAGGTGGTACGGCAGGCGCACCAGCTGGACGGCGTCGACGACGGCGGGGTGCGCCGCCAGGTAGCCCAAGCGCAGACCGGCCGCGCCGAAGGCCTTGGACATGGTCCGGGAGATCACCATGTTGGGGCGGCCCTCGATGAGGGGCAGCAGCGAGTCCCGGTGGCTGAACTCCACGTAGGCCTCGTCGACGATGACGAGGGAGGGCTTGGCCGCCTGCGCGGCCTCGTAGAGGGCGAGGACCGTCTCGGCCCCGACCGCGGTGCCGGTGGGGTTGTTGGGCGAGGTGATGAAGACGACGTCGGGGGCGTTCTCGGTGATCGCCTGCTCGGCCGCCTCCACGTCGATGGTGAAGTCCTCGCGGCGCGGGCCGGAGATCCAGCCGGTGCCGGTGCCGCGGGAGATCAGCGCGTGCATCGAGTAGGAGGGCTCGAAGCCGAGCGCGGTGCGGCCGGGCCCGCCGAAGGTCTGCAGCAGCTGCTGGATGACCTCGTTGGAGCCGTTGGCGGCCCATACGTTCTCCCGCGCGACCGGGTGCTTGGCCGTACGGGTGAGGTAGGCGGCCAGCCCGGTGCGCAGCTCGACCGCGTCCCGGTCGGGGTAGCGGTTGAGGGTGCGGGCCGCCTCGGCGACGCGCTCGGCGATGCGCCGTACGAGCTCCTCGGGCAGTTCGTACGGGTTCTCGTTGGTGTTCAGCTGGACGGGCACGTCGAGCTGCGGGGCGCCGTACGGAGACTTGCCGCGCAGCTCGTCCCGGATGGGCAGGTCGTCGATGCCGAAGCTCACTGGGTGGGCACCTTCCATCCGAAGCGCGCCTTCAGGGCGGCGCCGTGCGCGGGCAGGTCCTCGGCCTCGGCCAGCGTCACCACGTGGTGGGTGACCTCGGCGAGGGCGTCCCGCGTGTAGTCGACGATGTGGATGCCGCGCAGGAAGGACTGCACGGACAGGCCGGAGGAGTGGCAGGCGCAGCCGCCGGTGGGCAGCACGTGGTTCGAGCCGGCGCAGTAGTCGCCGAGCGAGACCGGGGCCCACGGGCCGACGAAGATCGCGCCGGCGTTGCGTACGCGGGCGGCCCAGGCGGCGGCGTCGGCGGTCTGGATCTCCAGGTGCTCGGCGCCGTACGCGTCGACGACCTTGAGGCCGTCCTCCAGGCTGTCGACGAGCACGATCGCGGACTGCTTGCCGGCGAGGGCGGGCTTGATCCGGTCCTCGACGTGCTTGGTCGCGGCGACCTGCGGCTCCAGCTCCTTCTCGACGGCGTCCGCGAGCTCCGCGGAGTCCGTGACGAGCACGGCGGCGGCCAGCGGGTCGTGCTCGGCCTGGCTGATCAGGTCGGCGGCGACGTGCACCGGGTCGGCCGTGGAGTCGGCGAGGACGGCGATCTCGGTCGGGCCGGCCTCGGTGTCGATGCCGATCTTCCCGGTGAAGTAGCGCTTGGCGGCGGCGACCCAGATGTTGCCGGGGCCGGTCACCATGTTGGAGGGAAGGCAGTCCTCGGTCCCGTACGCGAACATGGCCACGGCCTGCGCACCGCCCACCGCGTACACCTCGTCCACGCCGAGCAGCGCGCACGCGGCGAGGATCGTCGGGTGCGGCAGACCGCCGAACTCCTTCTGCGGCGGGGACGCGAGCGCGATCGATTCGACGCCCGCCTCCTGGGCCGGTACGACGTTCATGACGACGGAGGACGGGTAGACCGAGCGGCCGCCCGGGGCGTACAGCCCCACGCGCTCCACCGGAACCCACTTCTCGGTCACGGTGCCGCCGGGGACCACCTGGGTGGTGTGTTCGGTGCGGCGCTGGCCCCGGTGCACGATCCGGGCGCGCCGGATCGACTCCTCCAGGGCGGCGCGGACGGCCGGGTCCAGCTGTTCCAGGGCGGCCTTGATGGCTTCCGCGGGTACCCGGACCTGCGAGAGCTCGACCCCGTCGAACTTCTGCGCGTACTCGATCAGCGCCGCCGTGCCACGATGATGGACGTCCTCGCAGATGGGCCGCACCTTCTCCAGGGCAGCTTCTACGTCGAACTCGGCACGGGGCAGCAGATCGCGCAGGGCGCCACCCTCGGGGAGGGCGTCACCGCGCAGGTCGATACGAGAGATCACCTCACAATTCTCTCAGACCGCTTCGCGCCACCGTCCGCCCGTATCACTGGCTGATACAGGTCCCGGATGTCACAGGCGCCCGATAGCGTTCCCCTACACGTAGATGACAGCGGAGGGGGCCGCCGTGACCGAGGCGCGCACGGACGAGGAACCGGCGGATCTCACCGCTTCGGAACGCCGTATGTGGGACGCGTACCGCACGGGCAGCATCTGCGATCTCAGCACCCGCGCCGCCGACCGGGACGATCCGCACTCCGAGCACGTCTGGGGCCCCGAGCGCAGCGTGCGCGGCCGGGTGGTCGCCCGGCTGCTGCTGCACGGGCCGCCGCCGGTGCCGGGCCGGGTGGCCTCCCTCAAGCTGCGCGGGGTGCGGATCAGCGGGCGGCTGGAACTGTCCGGCGGTGCGGTGGCCCCGTACGTGGAGCTGCAGTCCTGCCGCTTCGACAGCGAGATCCAGCTGTCCGAGGCCCGCTTCGGCACGCTGCGCCTGATCAACTGCGCGATACCGCGGCTGGAGGCCGCCCGGCTGCACACCGAGGGCGATCTGCACCTGCCGCGCTGCCGGGTGGCGCGCGGGATCCGGCTGACGGACGCGCAGATCGGTACCGATCTGCTGGTCAGCCAGGCCGTGGTGCAGCGGGACAACAAGGGGCGGGCGATCGCCGCGGACGGGATGTCCGTCGCGCAGGACTTCCAGGGCGAGCTGCTGGAGACGTACGGGGAGGTGAGCCTGCGCGGGGCGAAGGTCGGCGTGTCGATGAACCTGCGCGGGGCCCGCCTGCGCAACCCGTACGGGCGGTACGCGCTGAACGCCCCGCAGCTGACGGTCGAGCGCACCCTGTACCTGACCTCCATCGCGCTGGACTACGCGGCGGGCGTGGGTTCCTCCACTCCCCCGTACGGGCTGGCGGCGACGCCCACGCGCGGTCAGCGGGCCCAGCGCTTCGAGTGCCGGGGCGGGCTGCGGCTGGACGACGGCCGTTTCGGGGACGCCATCGACTTCTACGGCGCCCGGTTCACGCTCACCGACGAGCAGGAGATATCCCTGCGCCGGATCCAGACCCCCGAGTTCCGTTTCGTCGGCGAGCGGCCGGAGCACGGGCGGGTGGTGGTGTCCGGGGCCAAGGTGGTCAAGCTCGTCGACACCTCCACGAGCTGGCCGGGCCCGGGCGGGGTGTCCATCGAGGGCTTCGTCTACGAGAACCTCGCGCCCCGGGGCCATTTCCCGCTCTCCCGCCGCCTGGAGTGGGTGGAGGCGGCGACTCCCGAGTATTCGCCGGAGCCGTACGAGCGGCTGGCCGCCGTACTGCGGGCCAGCGGCGAGGACCAGGACGCCCGCGAGGTGCTGCTGGCCAAGCAGCGGCGGCGCCGGGCCACGCTGCCGCCGGCGCCGAAGGCGTGGGGGTACCTGCAGGACTGGACGGTGGTCTACGGCTACCGGCCGGGCCGGGCCGCGCTGTGGATGGCGGTGCTGTGGGCGGCGGGGACGCTGCTGTTCTCCCAGCTCCACCCGCCGGCGATCAAGGAGGACGAGCATCCGCAGTGGAGCGCCGCCCTGTACGCGCTGGACCTGCTGCTCCCGGTGATCGACCTGGGCCAGCAGGGCCAGTGGAAGCTGGAGGGCGGCTGGCAGTGGGGGGCGGCGGGCCTGGTCGTGATGGGCTGGATCCTGGCCACGACGGTGGCGGCGGGGGCCTCCCGGCTCCTGCGGCGGGGGTGACGGCGGCGGGGGTCGTCCGGCGGATCGCGCACGTGACGCCGTCCGCCCCTCAAACGCCGGACACCCTCGGTGGTCCGGGCGATTACCCTGTGCCTCGTGACCACCGTTCGCCTGCCCCTCTTTCCGCTGAATTCGGTGCTGTTCCCGGGACTCGTCCTCCCGCTGAACATCTTCGAGGAGCGTTATCGCGCCATGATGCGCGAGCTGCTGAAGACGGGCGAGGACGAGCCGCGCCGTTTCGCGGTCGTCGCGATCCGCGACGGCCGGGAGGTCGCGCCGACCGCGCCCGGCCTGCCGGACCAGACGTCCCTGCCCGAGCGGGGCCCGGCGGCCGGCTTCGGCCCCGACCCCATCCAGGCCTTCCACCGGGTGGGCTGCATCGCCGACGCGGCGACCGTCCGGGAGCGGGAGGACGGCAGCTTCGAGGTCCTGGCGACCGGTACGACCCGGGTCCGCCTGGTCTCGGTCGACGCCTCGGGCCCGTTCCTGACGGCGGAGCTGGAAGAGCTCCCGGAGGACGCGGGCGACGGCGCGGGAGTCCTGGCCGAGGGGGTGCTGCGGGCCTTCCGCAACTACCAGAAGCGGCTGGCGGGGGCACGCGAGCGGTCCCTGACGGGCGCGGAGCTCCCCGACGAGCCCTCGGTGGTCTCCTATCTGGTGGCAGCGGCGGCGGTGCTGGACATCCCGGCGAAGCAGCGGCTGCTCCAGGCCCCGGACACCGCGACCCGGCTGGCGGAGGAGCTGAAGCTGCTGCGCACGGAGACGGCGGTGATCCGTCACCTCCCGTCCCTGCCGGCGGTGGACCTGACCCGTGCCCCGACGAGCCCGAACTGAGCCCACACCGATGGCGAAGAAGTCCAAGCAGGCGGCAGGTACCCCGGCGATCGTCGCCCTGACGGCGGCGGGCGTCGCGTTCACGACGCACGCGTACGAGCACGACCCGGCCCATCCCTCGTACGGGGAGGAGGCGGCGCAGGCGCTCGGCGTCTCGCCCGCCCAGGTCTTCAAGACCCTGGTCGCGGACGTGGACGGCGTCCTGACGGTGGCGGTGGTCCCGGTCTCGGGATCACTGGACCTCAAGGCTCTGGCGACGGCGGTCGGCGGCAAGCGTGCGGCGATGGCCGATCCGGCCCTGGCGGAGCGCACCACGGGCTACGTCCTCGGCGGCATCTCCCCGCTGGGGCAGCGCAAGCGGCTGCGCACGGTGATCGACGCCTCGGCCTCGGCGCACCCCACGATCTGCTGCTCGGCGGGCCGCCGCGGCCTGGAGATCGAACTCTCCCCGTCGGACCTGACCACCCTCACGGCCGCCACCCTGGCCCCGATCGCCCGTCAGAATTAGCCCCGCCGGCGTTTGAGGCGCGGGGTCCGGGGCGGAGCCCCGGGAAACGAGAAAGGGCGGGGAGGGGGCCAGCTCCGCGCAGCGGCGGTCCCGCACCACCCGGCACGGTCAGGCGCGCGGGGCCCCCGGGGCCGACGGCGCCGCGTCGGCGGGCGGCGGCGGCGCCTGGTAGTACCCCGACCAGCCGAACACCGGCTCGGGATCCGGATCCCGCGGCGTCCACAACGCGGTCAGCCCCAGATGCAGCAGCACGGCGGTCATCGGCCAGGCCAACAGCGCCCCGTGCGCGAGCAGCTCCAGCGGCGCGTCGAACGGAACCCCCTTGCCCGCCTGCTTCGCGGCCGCGACCAGGTCCGACGACGGCCCCAGCCACAGTCCGAACCGCCACCCCACCAGCGCTCCGAAGACGGATCCGACCGCCAGCCCGATCACCAGCGGCACACCGCCGGCCCGGCGCCACAGGAAGGTGCCGACGGCGCTGAGCACGCCCAGCCCCAGCGAGAGCAGGAAGAAGGTGCCGTCGGAGGCGATCCGCGCCTCGCTCTCGCTGTTGCGCAGGAACACGGCCTCCCCGTTGGAGACGTACTGCACCCGGGGGGCCAGCCACAGCCACAGCAGCCCGAGGAGCAGTCCGGCCGCCCCGAGGAGCAGGGCGACGACGGCCCCGTCCCGGACGTCCTCCGGGGTGATCGCCCCGGCGGCGGCTCCCCGCTTCTCGGGCGGGAGCGACGTCGGGTCGAGGGGGGACGGCGGGGTCACGGCTTCGGTCACCCCCACATCGTGCCAGGTGTGCCCGGCAGCGGCGTCGGCGGACCGTGTCAGCGGACGGCCGCCCGGCGGTAGGCCCAGGTCGCGACGGTGAGCGAGAGGACTCCGACGGCCCCGCACACGCCCAGGTCGAAGGCGACGGCGGCCCAGTCCGGTTCCGGGGCGAAGGTACGGGCGAACGCCTCGACGCCGTACGTGGACGGCAGCAGGTCCCGGGCCCACACGATCACGCCCGGCATCCGCTCCGGCGGCAGCACCCCGAGCAGCAGCGCCGCCGACATGCCGAGCTGTCCCGCGAGGGTGGCCAGCTCCTGGCGCGGTGCCAGCAGTCCCAGCGCCGCGCCGAGCCCGGCCAGCGCGGCACCGGCCAGCGGTACCACCGCGGCCAGGATCCACAGTCCGCTCATCGGCAGCCCGAACAGCAGACATCCGAAGACGGCGGTGACCAGGGTCCCCGGCAATGTGAAGGAGGCGTACGCGGCAGCCGCGCCCAGGACCACCGAGGCGGGCGGCACGGGCAGGGTGGCGTAGTGGTCGAGCCCGCCGCCGGCCCGCAGCTGCCCGAAGTACTGGGCGAGCAGGTTCAGGGCGACGAAGGCGACGACGAGCACCGAGGAGCCGGCGACGACGGCGCGGGCCTCCGAGCCTCCGTCGACCACGCCCCGCATCAGGATCATGATCCCGACGGACTGGAAGGTGGCGACGAACAGCAGCGGGATCCGGGCCACCCGGGCCCGGGAGAGCTGGGCCCGGTAGACGGCGGCCAGGGCGGGGAAGAAGCGTGCGCCGGGCGCCAGCGGCGCGGGCTGCGGTGCCTGTGCACGGCCGTCGGCGGCGGCCACCGGCGCGGTGTCCGCGGCGGGCGACGCGGCGGGTGACGGCACGGCATCGGGCGTGAGCACGGCCCGGACGGCCCCCGTGGAACGGTCGCTCACGACTTCACCAGCCCTTTCGTCTTGCCGCCGAGGGCCAGGTACACGTCTTCCAGGCTGGGGGTGGCCAGGGTGAAGTCGTCGAGCGCGGCGAAGGCCGGGCTTCCGGTGACCGAGGCCACCGCCGCCCTGGCCTCGTCCGGCGCCAGCCGGAGCACCCAGCGGCGTCCGGACCGGGCGGCCCGGTCGCGCAGCCGGGCGACCTCCGGGACGTCCAGCGGTGCGCTCTCGCGCCACACCAGCTCCAGCCGGACCTCGCCCGAGACGGTGGCCTTCAGCCCGGCCGGGGTGTCGCAGGCGATGACCTTGCCCTGGTCGATGACGGCGACCCGGTCCAGGACGGTCTCGGCCTCGATGACGTTGTGGGTGACGAGCAGGACCGTCGTGCCGTGCTGTGCGCGCCGCCGGTCGACGGCGGACCACACGGCCCGCCGGGCGACCGGGTCCATGCCGGTGGTGGGCTCGTCGAGGACCAGTACGGGCCGCTCCCCCACCAGTGCGGTGGCGAAGCAGGCGAGGCGGCGCTGGCCGCCGGAAAGTTTCTTCAGGGGCCGTCCGGCGATCGGGGTCAGCCCGAGCTCGTCCAGTACGGCGTCGCGCGCGGCGCGGGCTGCGCGGACGCCCTGCCCGCGCAGCCGCCCGGTGGTCTCGGCGGCCAGCGCCACGGTGAGCTCGTCCAGGGCGGTGGATTCCTGCCCCAGGTAGGCGAGCAGCCGGGAGGCCCGCTCGGGGTGGCCCACGAGGTCGTGGCCGAGCAGGGTCACCGAGCCGGAGTCCGGCCGCATCAGGCCGGTGAGCTGGCGGACCAGCGTGGACTTGCCGGCGCCGTTGGGGCCGAGCAGTCCGAAGATCTCGCCGCGCCGGACCTCCAGGCAGATCCCGTCGTTGGCGCGGGTCTCGGGCAGGGCGGGGGCCCCGCGCCGGCCGCGTACCGCGGGATACGTCTTGACCAGGTCACGCACCGCGCAGATGACGTCCGGCGCCGCTCCCGCGGCCGCTGCCGTGCCTTCTCGCGCCTGTGCTGTGCCCGTACTCACGAGGGAGCAGCCTACGGGGTTCGCGGCCCTACTCGGCCGTCGGGGTCAGCGGGGCCGAGAGGTCGGCGGGTGCGGTTCCGGGCGCGGAGGCCGGTACGGCGGCCACGTGTTCGGCGGCGGCGCGGACGTCGATCTCCCGCCAGAACCCGGCGCGGATGGCGTACCGGTCGTGCTCGTCGATCTGGTCGTCCTTGTGTGCGAGCAGCCCGAACCGGGCCGCGTAGCGCAGCAGTTCGCCGTCGATCCGGTGCGGGATCCGCGGGTACATCGTGGCCAGCTTCTGCAGGTGCACGGGCTCCGGGAGGCGTTCCATCCAGCGCCGGGCGAACACCTGTCCCACCTCGAACGGGTCGCCGCCGACGGTGGTGATGTCCTCCTCGCGGTCGGCCCAGCGCTGTTCGGCGCTGGTGAGCTGGGCGAGGGTGGGCAGCGAGGCGGTCTCGGCGGGCTCGCCCAGCGGTCCGGCCCGGTCGATCCAGCCCTTGTCGGACGACCAACGCAGGGCGCTGGCGGGGGCGTGGGCGCCGCTCGGCCCGCTCTGGGGGTGGCCCTGCTGGCCGGTGGCGCGCAGGGCTCCGGCGAGGTCCTTGGGCGTGGGTACGGGCTTGCCCCCGGGGGTGGTGGGCGGCGGTACGGGGGCCCCGTCGCGGTCCTCCTGCCCGGTGGCGGCGGCGCCGTTGCGGGCGGCCTCGGCGAGCGCGGCCTCGGGCAGCGGGGCCGAGAGGATGGCGGCGATGTCGGGGCGCGGTGCGGGCGGTGGGGAGCACAGTCCGGTGAGGTCCTTGGCGCGGACGGCCCGGGTGATCCAGGCCCGGTCCAGTACGCGGCGTTCGTCGGCCTCGGCGACGAGGTCCTCGGACTGGTTGTAGTCCCCGTCGGCGGCCTGGACGGCCCACAGGTGGACGGCGACCCCGTGTTCCTTGGCGGACATCAGGCCGGGCAGCAGGTCTCCGTCGCCGGTGACCAGGACCACGTCGGAGCAGGCCCGGTTACGGGCGAGCTCGGTCAGCTCGGCGTGCATGGCGGCGTCGACGCCCTTCTGCGCCCAGCGTCCGTCGCTGCGGGTCAGGGCGCCGAGCCGGACGGTGACGCGGGGCATGACGCGCAGCCGCCGGTGTTCGGGCTGGGGCACCCGGTCGGGCGCTCCGTCGAACCAGTAGATGCGCAGCAGGGGCTGCTCGGTGTCGGCCTCGGCCCGCTCGCGCAGGCCCTGGATGAGGGCGGCATGGTCGATGGTGATCCGGGAGCGGGAGGGCTCCCCGGCGAGAAGGCTGGCGGCGGCACCCAGCAGGTAGCCGGCGTCCACCAGGACGACGCAGCGGTCCACGCGTTCCACCCTCTTCCCTGGGGGTCCTCTGTGCTTTGCGGCGGTTCCCCGAGTCTGCCCGACCTCAAGGGTGTTGAAGGCCGGAACTCGATCATCGGCGTGGCGGATCTCACGGCCGACGGGGCGGAGGGCCTCGGCTACGCGCAGTAATGATCCAAAATGCGCGATTTCTGGCGTTGTGTGAGTGTGAAGGCGGTCCTGGCCCCTAGACCCTCACGGAGGCTCCACCATGGCCAAGAACAAGAACCAGAAGCAGCCCGCCAAGCAGCAGCCCCGGTCGGGGCAGGATCCGACCAAGGGCACCTCGGAGACCGAGTCGATGCCCTCCTCCTCGGCGCCGAGCCCGATGGACATGGCGCACAAGCGCAAGGAGAAGAAGTTCGGCCACAACTGACGGCCGTACTCGCACGCGGGAGGGCCCGCCCGATGTCACCGGGCGGGCCCTCCCGCACGTGCCGCCGGGGTCGCTATCCGGCCAGGCAGGACGGTCCGAGCAGCACCTTGAGGTCGCCGAAGAGCGCGGGGTCGGGCTGGACGCGGTGCTTGTCGAGGCGGAGCACGGTGGTGGTCCGCGGCCCCTGGAGCTTGATCCGCACCTCGGTGTTGCCCTTGTGGTGGCGCAGGATCTCGCCCAGACGGGTCACCATCGGCGGCGTGACCTTGACGGTGGGGATGGTGAGGACCACCGGGGCGTTGGTGCCGGCCGAGGAGAGGTCGGGGACCATCATCTCCATGGCTACCAGGCGGGGGACGTCCTCGCGCTTGTCGAGGCGGCCCTTGACGAAGACCACGGTGTCCTCGACCAGCTGGGTGGAGACGAGCTGGTAGGTCGCCGGGAAGAACATGCATTCGATGGAGCCGGCCAGGTCCTCGACGGTGGCGATGGCCCAGGCGTTGCCCTGCTTGGTCATCTTGCGCTGGAGGCCCGAGATGATGCCGCCGATGGTGACGACGGCGCCGTCGGAGTGCTCGCCGCCGGTCAGCTGGGAGATACCGGCGTCCGTCTTGTCGGAGAGCACGTGCTCCAGGCCGAAGAGCGGGTGGTCGGAGACGTAGAGGCCGAGCATCTCGCGCTCCTGGGCGAGCAGGTAGGACTTCTCCCACTCGACGTCGGAGAACTCCACGTCGAGGCCGAAGCCGGGCTCGTCGCTCGCGTTCTCGTCACCCATCCCGCCGAACAGGTCGAACTGCCCCTCGGCCTCCTTGCGCTTGACCGCGACCACGTTGTCGATCATCGACTCGTGGTGTGCGACCAGGCCCTTGCGGGTGTGGCCCATCTCGTCGAAGGCGCCGGCCTTGATCAGCGACTCGACGGTGCGCTTGTTGCAGACGACGGCCTCGACCTTGTCCAGGAAGTCGGGGAAGGAGGAGAACTTCCCCTTGGCCTTCCTCGTCCTGATGATCGACTCGACGACGTTGGCGCCGACGTTGCGCACCGCGGTGAGGCCGAAGAGGATCACGTCGTCGCCCTGGGCCGCGAAGTTCGGCTCGGACTCGTTCACGTTCGGCGGCAGGACCTTGATGCCCATCCGGCGGCACTCGTTCAGGTAGATCGCGGACTTGTCCTTGTCGTCCTTGACCGAGGTGAGCAGGCCGGCCATGTACTCGGCCGGGAAGTTCGCCTTGAGGTAGGCGGTCCAGTAGGAGACCAGGCCGTACGCGGCCGAGTGGGCCTTGTTGAAGGCGTAGCCGGCGAAGGGGACCAGGACGTCCCACAGGGCCTTGATCGCCTGGTCGCTGAAGCCCTTCTTCTTGGCGCCCTCCTCGAAGATGACGAAGTTCTTCGCCAGCTCCTCGGGCTTCTTCTTGCCCATCACGCGGCGCAGGATGTCGGCCTCGCCGAGCGAGTACCCGGCGATGATCTGGGCGGCCTTCTGGACCTGCTCCTGGTAGACGATCAGGCCGTAGGTGACCGCGAGCACCTCTTCGAGCGGCCCCTCCAGCTCCGGGTGGATCGGGGTGATCTCCTGCTGCTTGTTCTTGCGCAGGGCGTAGTTCGTGTGCGAGTTCATGCCCATCGGGCCCGGCCGGTACAGGGCCGAGACGGCGGAGATGTCCTCGAAGTTGTCGGGCTTCATCAGTCGCAGCAGGGAGCGCATGGGCCCGCCGTCGAACTGGAAGACGCCGAGGGTGTCGCCGCGGCCGAGCAGTTCGAAGGTCTTGGGGTCGTCGAGCGGGAGGCCCAGGAGATCGATGTCGATCCCCTTGTTGGCCTTCACCATCTTGACGGCGTCGTCCATGATCGTGAGGTTGCGCAGGCCGAGGAAGTCCATCTTCAGCAGGCCGAGCGACTCGCAGCTCGGGTAGTCCCACTGGGTGATGGTGACGCCGTCGGTGTGCCGCACCCAGACGGGTACGTGGTCGGTGATGGTCTCGCTGGACATGATCACGCCGGCGGCGTGCACGCCCATCTGGCGGACCAGGCCCTCCACACCGCGGGCGGTGTCGATGACCTTCTTCACGTCCGGCTCGTTCTCGTACATCGAGCGGATCTCGCCCGCTTCGCTGTAGCGGGGGTGGGCCGGGTCGAGGATGCCGGAGAGCGGGATGCCCTTGCCGAGGACGTCGGCGGGCATGGCCTTGGTGAGCCGGTCGCCCATGGCGTACGGGTAGCCGAGGACGCGGGCGGAGTCCTTGATCGCGTTCTTGGCCTTGATGGTGCCGTAGGTGCCGATCATGGCGACCTTGTCGGCGCCGTACTTCTCGGTCACGTACCGGATCACCTCGACGCGCCGACGCTCGTCGAAGTCGATGTCGACATCGGGCATCGAGACGCGCTCGGGGTTCAGGAAGCGCTCGAAGATCAGACCGTGGGTGAGCGGGTCGAGGTCGGTGATGCCCATGGCGTACGCGACGATCGAGCCGGCCGCGGAGCCTCGGCCCGGGCCCACCGCGATGCCCTGGTTCTTGGCCCACATGATGAAGTCGGCGACCACGAGGAAGTAGCCGGGGAAGCCCATCGAGATGATCGTGTCCATCTCGTACTCGGCCTGCTTCATCCGGTCGTCCGGGATGCCTCCCGGGTAGCGGCGGTGCATGCCGCGCATGGTCTCCTCGCGGAACCAGCTGACCTCGGTGTGGCCTTCCGGGATGTCGAACTTCGGCATCAGGTTCCGGAACTTGAACATGCCCTCGGTGTCGATCTGGTCCGCGACCAGCTTCGTGTTGGCGCAGCCCTCCTGCCAGGCGTCCGAGGAGTCGATGGCGTACATCTCGTCCGTGGACTTCAGGTAGTAGCCGGTGCCGTCGAAGCGGAAGCGGTCCGGGTCGGAGAGGTTCTTGCCGGTCTGGATGCAGAGCAGGGCGTCGTGGGCGGTGGCCTCGCTCGCGTAGGTGTAGTGCGAGTCGTTGGTCACCAGCGGCGGGATGCCGAGCTTCTTGCCGATCTCCAGCAGCCCGTCGCGGACCCGGCGCTCGATCTCGATGCCGTGGTCCATCAGCTCCAGGAAGTAGCGCCCCTCGCCGAAGATGTCCTTGTAGTCGGAGGCGGCTTGCACGGCCTCGTCGAACTGGCCGAGCCGCAGCCTGGTCTGCACCTCGCCGGACGGGCAGCCGGTGGAGGCGATCAGGCCCTCGGACCACTTGGAGATGGTCTCCTTGTCCATCCGCGGCCACTTCGTGAGCCAGCCCTCGGCGTACGCGTCGGAGGACAGCCGGAAGAGGTTGTGCAGGCCGGTGGCGTTCGCCGCCCAGATCGTCTTGTGGGTGTAACCGCCGGAGCCGGAGACGTCGTCGCGCTTCTGGTGCGGCTGGCCCCACTGGATGCGCCGCTTGTTGCGCCGGGACTCGGGGGCGACGTACGCCTCGATGCCGATGATCGGCGTGATGCCGGCCTTCTGCGCGGTGTGGAAGAAGTCGTACGCCCCGTGCAGATTGCCGTGGTCGGACATGGCGATGTGCGTCATGCCCATCTCGTTGCACGCGTTGAACATGTCCTTCAGCCGCGCGGCACCGTCCAGCAGCGAGTACTGGGTGTGGACGTGCAGGTGCGTGAACGGCGGCTTTGTCACGGCGCGGGTCCTCCGGGGGCGGGGGTGAGGGGGCAGCTTCGAATCCTACGTCGGCCGGGTGACAGATCACGGGCACTGACCGGTACGGTCGGGCGTTGCAGAACCAGGAGGGCCGATCCGGCGTCCAGTCGGTCGGAACCTGAAACAGCCCGTGCACCAGGAGGAACCCGCCATGGCGGTCCCCGAGACGACCGATGAGCAGCGCGCCGAGCAGATCCTCGACGTGTTCGACACCGCGTTCGGCGAGCTGCTCGCCGCCGACCCCGCTGCCTTCCAGGTCAAATTCCGCAAGATGGCGGCTTCGGCCTTCGCCTTCTACCGGGGTACCGCCTGCCTCTTCTACTCCGACCTGGAGCGGGACCGGCACGGCGGCCCTTACCTGGACGAGCGGACGGGCCGGGTGTGGATCCACGGAGACCTGCACGCCGAGAACTTCGGCACGTACATGGACTCCAACGGCCGGCTGATCTTCAACGTCAACGACTTCGACGAGGCCTACGTCGGCCCCTTCACCTGGGACCTGAAGCGGTTCGCCGCCTCCGTCGCCCTGATCGGCTACACCAAGGCGCTCAGCGACGACCAGATAAGCGAGCTCGTGCGGATCTACGCGGGCGCCTACCGGGAGCGGATCCACCGGCTGGCGGCGGGGGCGAAGAACGACGAGCTGCCCTCCTTCACCCTGGACACCGCCGAGGGCCCGCTGCTGGGCGCGCTGCGCTCGGCCCGCTCCCGGACCCGCTTCTCCCTCCTGGACTCCATGACGGAGATACGGGACTACGAGCGCCGCTTCACCTCCGGCGGGGGCTCCATCGAGCTGGACGCCGCCACCCGCTACAAGGTGCTGGCCGCCTTCGACGGGTACCTGGAGACCCTCCCCGACGAGTCCCTCGTGCGGCCGGACTCCTACCGGGTCAAGGACGTGGTGGGGCGCCGCGGCGTCGGGATCGGCTCGGCGGGCCTGCCCTCCTACAACATCCTGCTAGAGGGGCACAGCGACGCCCTGGAGAACGACGTCGTGATCTACCTCAAGCAGGCACAGACCCCGGCGGCCTCCCGGCACATCACGGACCGGGCGGTGCGCGAGTACTTCCAGCACGAGGGGCACCGCACGGTGATCTCCCAGCGCGCCCTGCAGGCGCACGCCGACCCGTGGCTGGGCTGGACGGAGCTGGACGGGGCCGGGCAGCTGGTCGCGGAGGTCTCCCCGTACGCGGTGGACCTGGACTGGTCGGACCTGGACGACCCGGAGGAGATCGCGGCCGTCGTCGCCGATCTCGGCCGGGCGACCGCGACCATGCACGCGTCGGCCGACGAGGCCGAGAGCGGGCAGTCCCTGGTGCCCTTCTCCACCGAGCGGGCCATCGACGCGGCGATCGCGGCCGACGAGAAGGGCTTCTCGGAGCTGCTCGTGGACTTCGCCCACGCGTACGGGGCCCGGGCGCGCGCCGACCACCAGATCTTCGTGGACCTTTTCCGTAACGGGCGTCTCACTCCCTGAACGCCGGTTCCACAGGAACGCATGGCACACTCGCGAGGATGGACATTTCCGGGACGGGACCCAGGGGGCTGCGGGCCGCGCTGTTCAGCGCGCTCGTCGTACTGCTCTCCTCGGGCTCGCACGTCCTGATGTCCCGGGTCCCGCTGCCGCCCACGCTGGTGGCCGGGGCCTTCGCGGGTGTGTTCGCGATCGCCTATGCGCTCGCGGGCCGCGAACGGGGCTTCGGCCCCATCGCCGGGCTGCTCGTACCGCTGGAGCTGGCCGCCGACACCGTCTTCACCACCGGCCAGCACCTGTGCTACGGCCCGGCCGGCGGGCCCGTCGCGGGCCCGCTGCGCGCCATGGGCCTGGACGCCCTGTGCGGCGGCACCCCGGTGGGCGGGCCGCTGACCGAGGTGACCGGACCGGCCGACGCGGCCGCGCTGCTGTCCTCGCCGGGGCCGTACACGCCCTGGCTGCTGCTCGGCGCCCATGTCTCGGTCGGACTGCTGGCCGCCGCCTGGCTGCGCCACGGCGAGCGGGCCCTGGGCCGGCTGCTGCGGGCGGTGGCCGCCTTCGCGTTCCGGCCGCTGCTGCTGGCCGTGTCCTCGGCCGCGGCAGCCTGCCGGCCGGTGCGGGCGCTGCCGCGGTCGGTCCGCTCGGCCGCCGGGGCCACCACCCGCTTCCCGGCACACTCCGTGGGACGGCGGGGACCCCCCGTGCTCGGCGCGCTCGCCCGCGCCTGACGCACGTACGGCAGTCCCTTCCACACGTCACACCCCACGGAGATCATGATGAGTTCACGCAACAGCCAGGCGAACAAGGCAGCGGCCCGCGAGCGTCTGCGCGCCGAGCGCGAGGCCCAGGCCAAGAAGGACAAGATCCGCCGCCAGGTGATCGTGGCGGGCGGGGTCGTGCTCGCGCTCGCCGTGATCGGCGGCATCGGCTACGGGGTCATGCAGGCCAACCAGCCCGGCCAGTGGGAGAAGGCCGCCACGGCCGAGCTGGTCAAGCCGAAGAACACCGAAGGCGCGGACGGCACCACGGTCGTCATCGGCAAGCCCGACGCGAAGAAGACCCTGGAGCTGTACGAGGACTCGCGCTGCCCGGCCTGTGCCGCCTTCGAGCAGGCGGCCGGCGAGCAGGTCAAGAAGGACGTGGACGCGGGCAAGTACAAGCTCCAGTACATCGGCGCCACCTTCATCGACAACGCCGCCAAGGGCGAGGGCTCGAAGAACGCGCTGAGCGCCCTGGGCGCGGCGCTGAACGTCAGCCCGCAGGCCTTCCTCGACTACAAGGGCGCGCTCTACTCCAAGGCCCTGCACCCCGAGGAGACCGACGACAGCTTCGCCAAGGACGACTACCTGCTGAAGGTCGCGGACACGGTTCCGGCGCTCAAGGGCAACGCCGAGTTCAAGAAGGCCGTCGAGGACGGTACGTACGACCGGTGGGCGCTGGAGATGTCGAAGGCTTTCGACAAGTCCGGGGTGAAGGGCACGCCGACCCTGAAGATGGACGGCAAGAAGATCGACACTCCGCAGACGGCGGAGCAGTTCACTGCGGCGATCGACAAGGCGCTGCAGGGCTGATCCCGGGGCGATCCGGAAATCACCGTCCGGACCTACCGCTTCGAAGGGCGGGCGAACTCCCAGAGTTCGCCCGTCCTTTGCATTCCCGCACCTGGCCCGGCGGGTGTACCCGTCGGTAATGTGATCATCCGTGACCAGTCAACTCACCTTCTCCCAGTCAGCGGCAACTCCCCGCCGCCGTACGGTCGTTCTGGCCGCTGCGGCCACGGCCGCACTGGCCCCCCTCACCTCCCTGGGCGCCTCGGCCGCCCACGCGGCGGGCACCGCGCCCGCCTTCCTCCACGGCGTCGCCTCGGGCGATCCACTGCCCGACGGGGTCCTGCTGTGGACCCGCGTCACCCCGACCCCCGAGGCCGTGCCCGGCTCCGGGCTCGGCCCGGCCACCCAGGTGGGCTGGGAAGTGGCGTCCGACAAGGGCTTCTCCCGCGTCGTCGGCTCCGGCAGCGTCACCGCGAGCGCCGCCGCCGACCACACGGTCAAGGTGGACGTACGCGGGCTGCAGCCGCAGACGCCCTACTGGTACCGGTTCACCGCCGACGGCGTCGTCTCCCCCGTCGGGCGCACCCTGACCACCCCGGCCCACGAGGCGACGACCGAGGGGGTCCGCTTCGGCGTGGTCTCCTGCGCCAACTGGGAGTCCGGCTACTTCTCCGCCTACCGCCACCTGGCGGCCCGCACGGATCTGCACGCGATCCTGCACCTGGGTGACTACATCTACGAGTACCAGTCCGGGGGCTACCCGGAGGCGAAGTACGTCGTACGCCCGCACGAGCCGAAGCACGAGATCGTCTCGCTCGCCGACTACCGCACGCGCCACGGCACGTACAAGACGGACGCCGACCTCCAGGCCCTGCACCATGCCCACCCGGTCATCGCCATCTGGGACGACCACGAGTTCGCCAACGACAGCTGGGCCGGCGGCGCCGAGAACCACACGCCGGGCGCCGAGGGCGAGTGGGCGGCCCGCGCGGCCGCCGCCAAGCAGGCGTACTTCGAGTGGATGCCCGTACGCGCCTCCATAGCGGGCACCGTCTACCGCCGGCTGCGTTTCGGCACCCTCGCCGACCTGCACCTGCTGGACCTGCGCTCCTTCCGCTCGCAGCAGACCAAGGTCGGCAGCGGCTCGGTGGACGACCCGGAGCGCACGATCACCGGGCGCGCCCAGCTGGACTGGCTCAAGTCGGGCCTGGCGGGCTCGGAGGCGACCTGGAAGCTGGTGGGCACCTCGGTGATGATCTCGCCGGTGGCCTTCGCCTCCCTGCCCGCGCACCTGCTGAAGCCGCTGACCAAGCTGCTGGGCCTGCCCGAGGGCGGCCTCGCGATCAACGTGGACCAGTGGGACGGGTACACGGACGACCGCAAGGAACTGCTGGGCCATCTGAAGGACCGGGGCGTCAGGAACACCGTGTTCCTGACCGGTGACATCCACATGGCCTGGGCGAACGAGGTCCCGATGAACATGGCCACGTACCCGGGCTCGGGCACGGCGGCGACCGAGTTCGTGGTCACGTCGGTGACCTCCGACAACCTCGACGACATGCTGCACGTCCTGCCGGACACCCTCTCGCTGGTCGCCGAGTCGGCCATCAAGGCCGCCAACTGGCACGTGAAGTGGCTCGACATGGACGCGCACGGCTACGGCGTGCTGGACGTGACGGCGGAGCGCTCGCAGATGGACTACTACGTGGTGTCCGACAAGCGACAGCCGGGCGCGACCTCCGCGTGGAGCCGGTCGTACCGGACGCTGAACGGGACCCAGAAGGTGGATCGGGTGTACCAGCCCGTCCGCTGATCGTCCGTCGATTTTCCTGCCACATGGGGCGCCTGGGACATACCAGGCGCCCCATGTGCATCAGAAGCAACAAATCTTTTACGTAAGCCACTTGACCTGAATATGTCATGCACACATAAGCTTCGCGCCAGCTGAAGAAGATCCTTCAGGCCACCACCCCCCACCACCCCCCACGCGAGGAGCACACGTGCGCGCAGTTGCCCGCATATCCCCCCTTCTCCGCCGCCGCCTGATGGGCACGGCGGTTCTGGCCGGAACCCTGGCCTTCACCCCGCTCGCGGC
Source organism: Streptomyces sp. NPDC040545 (assembly GCF_055595065.1). Classification (NCBI taxonomy): domain Bacteria; kingdom Bacillati; phylum Actinomycetota; class Actinomycetes; order Kitasatosporales; family Streptomycetaceae; genus Streptomyces; species Streptomyces sp. NPDC040545. Next base: position 417,094 of record NZ_JBVIWA010000004.1, on the reverse strand, counting down.
CCCCACCACGCTTGCGGCCTCCAAGTCCCCCGCCGAGGTCTGCGCCGACCAGCCCGCCGCCTCCGGTGCCGCGAACGCCCGCGTCGCCCGCGCCCACGACGAGCACGCGGACGAGCCCAACGCGATCAGCGACGCGCAGGCGAAGGCCATGGACGCCGACCTCAAGTCGAAGCTGGACAAGGCCCTCAAGAACCAGCCGCAGCGCAGCCTGGCGGCCGCCGAGGCCGTCGTGAACATCCCCGTGTACTTCCACGTCGTGCACTCCGGCACCACCGGGAAGCTCACGGCCACGGACGTCAGCAAGCAGCTCACGGTCCTCAACGCGGCCTACGGCGGCCAGGGCACCGGCAACGTCAACACGAACTTCCAGTTCACCCTGGCGGCCACCGACTACACGGACAACGCCACCTGGTACAACCTGGCTTCCGGCTCCCAGGCCGAGAAGGACATGAAGAACACCCTGCGCAAGGGCGGCCCGGGCGCGCTCAACTTCTACACCGCCAACCTCTCCGGCGGCCTGCTCGGCTGGGCGACCTTCCCGACGTCCTACGCCTCCAGCCCCAAGATGGACGGCGTGGTCGTGCTCGACAGCTCGCTGCCGGGCGGCTCCGCGGCCAACTACAACGAGGGTGACACCGCCACCCACGAGGTCGGCCACTGGCTGGGGCTCTACCACACCTTCCAGGGCGGCTGCAGCGGCAACGGCGACTACGTCTCCGACACCCCGGCCGAGAAGAGCGCCGCGTACGAGTGCCCGACCGGGCGCGACAGCTGCGCGAGCAAGCCGGGCGTGGACCCGATCCGCAACTTCATGGACTACACGTACGACTCCTGCATGTACCAGTTCACCGCCGGCCAGGTCGCTCGCATGTCGAGCAGCTGGACCGCGTACCGCGCGGGCTGACCTCCCCGCGACGAGGGGCCCGGTCCGGCATCCGCCGGGCCGGGCCCCTCCGCTTTCGTGCCTGCAGGCTGCCTACAGGCTGTCGAGGAAGCCGATGGCGACCTTCCACAGCTGCTCGGCGGCCTCGGCGTCGTAGTCGTCCAGCTCCGGGTCGGTGAACAGGTGCCCGGCGCCCGGGTAGCTGTGGACCTCCACGTCGGCCCCCGCGCGCTGCATCCGCAGGTACCAGGCCGTCAGCCAGTCGTGCGGCTCGAACGGATCCGGGTCCGCGATGTGCAGCTGCACGGGCAGCTCGTCCACCGAGGCGCCGTCCTCCAGGTCCGCCGTCCCGTGCAGGAGCAGCAGCCCGCGCGCCTTCTCGTCGGCCATCGCCAGGTGCTGGGCGACCGAACCGCCGAAGGAGAAGCCCGCGTAGACCAGTCCCTGGTCCGAGTAGGGGGCGGAGGCCAGCACCGCGCGCTTCAGCAGTTCGTCACGGCCGATCTCGTCCCGGTGGGCCATGCCCTCCTCGACGGTCCCGAAGGTGCGTCCCTCGAAGAGATCCGGCACCTGGACCTGGTGCCCGGCCGCGCGCAGCCGGTCGGCCGCCGCGTGCACCGCGGGCCGCAGCCCGTACGTCGAATGGAAAAGCATGATGTTCATGCCTCCATCGTGCCAGCCGCCGCGGAGGAGGGGCCCGTGGACCGCTTCCCACTACGTTCGCACCTATGGAAATGGAGAACGTCCTGCGTCCCGTCACGGTCATCGGCGGCGCACTGGTCGCCACCCTGATCGCGGGCCGGCTGCTGGACCTGCTGCTGCGCCGGGCCGACGCCCGGCACACCGAGACCCCCCTGTGGGGCCTGCTGCGCCACTGCCGGCTGCCCTTCCAGGTCGTCCTCTGCACCTCGCTGCTCAGAGCCTCCTACCGGCGGGCCGGAATCCTGCCCGACCACGACTTCGGCGTCGGCCGGTTCCTCACCCTGGTCCTGATCGCCTCCGCGGCCTGGCTCGCGGTACGCATCGCGACGGCCGTGGTCGACTCGACGTACGCGCGCTACGCGGCGGCGACCGAGGACGAGGCCCGGGTACGCCGGGTACGCACCCAGGTCACCCTGATCCAGCGGGTGGTCACGGCGGTGGTGGTCGTGGTCGCCGCGGCGGCGATACTGCTGACCTTCCCCCCGATGCGGACGCTCGGCGCCTCGCTGCTGGCCTCCGCGGGCGTCCTCGGCATCGTGGCGGGCATCGCCGCCCAGGCCTCGCTGAGCAACCTCTTCGCCGGCCTCCAGATCGCCCTCGGCGACACCGTCCGCATCGGCGACACGGTGGTGGTCGACAAGGAGTGGGGCCGGGTCGAGGAGATCACCCTGACCTTCCTGACGGTCCGCACCTGGGACGAGCGGCGCATCACGATGCCTGTGTCCTATTTCACGAGCAAGCCGTACGAGAACTGGTCGCGCGGCGGCGCGCAGATGACCGGCACCGTCTTCTGGCACCTGGACCACGGCGCGCCGATCGGCCTGATGCGGGAGCGGCTCCAGCTGATCCTGGCGGAGATCCCCGAGTGGGACGGCCGCGGCGGCGGGCTGGCCGTGACGGACACCACACCGCACACGGTCCAGGTCCGCGCGGTGGTCACGGCGAAGGACGCGGACGACCTCTGGACGCTGCGCTGCGCGGTCCGCGAGCGCCTGATCACCTGGCTGGTGGCCGAGCACCCGTACGCCCTCCCCCGCATCGCCACGGCCCCGGCCGCTGAGGCCCCTTAGGGAGCGGCAGGCAGGAGCGCGGCCGCGCATTCCTCGGCGAGGTCCTCGGCGTGCGGCGGCAGCGGGCCGCCGGCGCGCAGGTGGCGGCGGACCACCGACAGCGGAAGGTCGATCAGGGCCAGGGTGACGCGGTCCCGGTCCTGCGGCCCGGTCGCGCCGAGCGCGGCGGCGAGGGTCCCGATGGCGGCGTACACCCGCTGATTGCCGGAATCGGCCCGGCCGGTGTGCTCCTCGGACCAGTCTGCGCGGCCGAACTCCCACGGGCCGTAGAGCAGGAGGGTGGCCTCCTCGGGGTGGGCGCGGCTCCACCCCACGACGTGCCGGGCGGCCGCGCGCGCCGCCCTGCGCGGGTCGGTGTCGCTGTGCAGGCTGGCGAAGTAGCCCTCCTGGAAACGCTCGACGCTGCGCAGCCACACCTCGGCGAGCAGAGCGCTGCGCCCGGCGAAGCGGTGGTACATGGAGCCGCTGGGCGCGCCGATCGCCTGGGCGACGGCGGACATGGTCACGCCGCCCGGCCCGGCGGAGGCGGCCAGCCGGACGGCGGCGTCGAGCATCTGGTCGGTGTCGAAGCGGGGTGGTCTCGCCATGAATCAGAGAGTACCCTCCAGATTATTAGAGACCTCTCTCTAATAATCTGGAGGGGAGGACCGTCCATGGGCGTCCACAACGTGCACGAGCGCGTGATCGCGGCGAAGGAGAGCGAGGTCGGCGCACTGATCGACACGCTGTCCGGCGGGGAGGACGACCGGCTGTGGCCCCGCCGCCTGTGGGAGGAGATGGAGTTCGACCGGCCCCTCGGGGTCGGAGCGGCCGGCGGACACGGACCGGTGCGCTACACGGTGGCCGCCTACGTGCCGGGGACCTGGGTGCGGTTCACCTTCACCGGACCCCGGGGCTTCCACGGATTCCACGAGTTCGCCGCGCTGCCCCTCGACGGCGGACGCACCGTGCTGCGGCACACCCTCGCCATGAACCTCGGCGGCATCAGCCGCATCACCTGGCCGCTGGCCATCCGCGCGATGCACGACGCACTCCTGGAGGACAGCCTGGACCTCGCCGAACTGGCCTGCACGGGCACGATCGCCCGCCCGGCCCGCTGGTCCCCGTACGTCCGCTTCCTGCGCGGCCTGGAACGCCTCGTGACCCGGCCGGCCGAGGCGCGGACCGCGTAGGGGCCTATGGGGTCCGCAGGCTCCGTACGTCCAAGTGCCGCAGCACCCGGTCCACGATCTCCGGGTCGGAGCCGGGTTCGCTGCGGGCGGCCAGGACCTCGTGGCGGGCGGCCGACATCATCTCCCGCTGGATCCGCTGGACGTGATGGAGCCGCTCCACGCGCTTCGCGTACGCCTCGCGCCGTTCCTCGTCCACCATGTCGGGGCTGATCCTGGCTCCCACGTCGTACGCGCGCCGGTACAGCTGCTCGACCAGGTCCTCCGGGAGATCCTCCACCTCCTCGATCTCCCTCAGCCGCCGCTTCGCGGCCTTGGCCGCGCGGATCGCCAGCTGCCGCTCCGCGTCCCGCTCGGCGTCCGTGTCGGCCTCCACCCCCAGCCGCCGTACGAGCCACGGCAGGGTCAGCCCCTGGCACACCAGGGTCGTCATGATCACCGCGAACGCGATGAAGATGATCTGGTCCCGCCCGGGAAAGGGCTCGCCGGCGTCCGTCCGCAGCGGAATGGCCAGCGCCAGGGCCACCGACGCCACCCCGCGCATCCCGGCCCACCACATCACCACGCTCTCCCGCCAGCTCAGCGGGATCTCCTCGTCGTAGTCGCGCCGCTGGTGCAGCTTCTTCGCGAGCCAGCCGGCCGGCAGCAGCCACACCAGCCGTACGCCGACCACGACCGCGACCACGATCGCCGCCCACCCGGCCATCTCCCACACCCGGTCCTCGGCCGTGCCGAACACGTGGTGCAGCTCCAGCCCGATCAGCCCGAAGGCCACGCCGGTGACCAGCATGTCGACGACCTCCCAGAAGGTGTGCCCGGCGAGGCGCCCCAGCACGTCGTCGGCGTCGCTCGCGTACTCGGCGAGGAACAGGGCCGTCGTCAGCACGGCCAGCACCCCCGACCCCTGGAGTTCCTCGGCCACCACGTACGCGACGAACGGCACCAGCAGCGTCAGCCCGATCTGCAGGGTGGCGTCGCCGAGCCGCCCCATGAGCCGGTTGGCGATCCAGCCGAGCGCGAGCCCGACGGCCACGGCCACCACCGCGGAGAGCACGAATTCCCCGAGCGCGTCGGGCCAGGAGAAACTGCCGCTCACGACGGCGGCGACGGCCACGTGGTACAGCACGATCGCCGTCACGTCGTTGAAGAGCCCCTCGCCCTCCAGGATCGACACCATGCGGCGTGGCAGCCCGAGCGATCCGGCGACGGCGGTGGCGGCCACCGGGTCGGGCGGGGCGACGAGCGCGCCAAGGGCGAGGGCGGCGGCGATCGGCAGCCCGGGCACGACGGCGTTGGCGACGGCGGCGACGGCACCGGTGGTGACGAACACCAGGGCCACGGCCAGCAGCAGGATGGGCCGGACGTTGGCGGCGAACTGCCGCCAGGACGTGCGCTGCACGGAGGCGTACAGCAGCGGCGGCAGCACCAGCGGCAGGATGAACTCGGGCGGGATCTCGACGTTCGGCACGGCCGGGACCAGTGCCAGGATCACCCCGCCGATGGTCATCAGGACGGGCGCGGGCAGTTTGAGCCGGTCCCCCAGCGGCACCGTGACCACGGCCCCGAGCAGAAGCACGAACAGCAGAGCTAGCTGATCCACTCCCCCACCCTGCCAGTCCGCTGCGCTTGGCGGTGCGGGTCGGGGGCCGTGTCGGGGCTCCGCCCCGAACCCCCTACGGCGCTCCGCGCCCGCGCCTCAAACGCCGGCGGGGCTGAATCCTCGCCGGCGATTGAGGCGCGGGGGGCCGGGGGCAGCGCCCCCGGCAGCCGCGCCGCAGCGTTCCGGCTACGGCAGGGGACGCCGCATCGCGCGGTGGGGGATGCCCGCGTCCTGGAATTCCGGGCCGTAGGCCACGTACCCGAGCCGCTCGTAGAAGCCCAGCGCATGCGTCTGCGCGCCCAGGTCCACCGCCGACAGGCCCCGACGGACCGCCTCCGCCTCGATCGCGCGGACCAGCGCCACACCCACGCCCAGCCCGCGCGCGGACTTGGCGACGGCCAGCCGGCCCAGCGAGCCGACGCCCTCCGCGCCGCCGGTCTTCGCCAGCGCCGCGTCCCCGTGGAGCAGCCGGCCCGTGCCCAGCGGCACCCCGTCCGCGCCCACGGCCAGGACGTGCACCGCGTCCGCGTCGTACGCGTCGTACTCGATCGACTCCGGCACCGACTGCTCGACCACGAAGACCTCGGACCGCACCGCGAAGCAGGACTTCAGGTCCTCCTCCGAGGCGGCGACCCGCACCTCGACCGGCGAGGTCACTCGGACTCCGCCCGGATCACGTCCAGCGCGTGCTGCAGGTCCGCCGGGTAGGTGCTCTCGAACTCGACCCACTGCCCGTCCGACGGGTGCTCGAAGCCGAGGCGCACCGCGTGCAGCCACTGCCGGGTCAGGCCGAGCCGCTTGGCGACGGTCGGGTCGGCGCCGTAGGTCAGGTCGCCGACGCAGGGGTGCCGGTGCGCGGACATGTGCACGCGGATCTGGTGCGTACGCCCGGTCTCCAGCTTGATGTCGAGCAGCGAGGCGGCACGGAAGGCCTCGATCAGGTCGTAGTGGGTGACGGACGCCTTGCCGTCCTGGATCACAGCCCACTTGTAGTCCGCGCTGGGGTGGCGGCCGATCGGCGCGTCGATCGTGCCGCTCATCGGGTCCGGGTGGCCCTGCACCAGCGCGTGGTAGCGCTTGTCCACGATCCGCTCGCGGAACTGGTTCTTGAGCGAGGTGTAGGCGCGCTCCGACTTCGCGACGGCCATCAGGCCGGACGTGCCGACGTCGAGGCGGTGCACGATGCCCTGGCGCTCGGACGCACCGGAGGTGGAGATGCGGTAGCCGGCCGCGGCGAGGCCACCGATGACGGTGGTGCCGGTCCAGCCGGGGCTCGGGTGGGCGGCGACGCCGACCGGCTTCATGATGACGACGATGTCGTCGTCATCGTGGATGATCTCCATGCCGGGGACGGGCTCGGCGACGACCTCGACCGGCCGGGCCGGCTCGGGCATCTCGACTTCGAGCCAGGCGCCACCGTGCACACGCTCGGACTTCCCGACGACACTGCCGTCGACCGACACCTTTCCCGCGGCCGCGAGATCGGCCGCCTTCGTCCGGGAGAAACCGAACATACGGGCGATGGCGGCGTCGACGCGCTCGCCCTCGAGGCCATCGGGAACGGGCAGGGTGCGGATCTCGGGAATCGTACTCACCCGTCGAGTATGCAGGACGGGGCGGACGGGCCGTCCCGCGATCAGTCCTTGTGGACGGTCCCGTCCGGGTCCAGACCCTTGAAGGACAGCAGGACGATCAGGATGCCGCCGCACACGATCGCCGAGTCCGCGAGGTTGAAGACGGCGAAATGGGCGGGCGCGATGAAGTCGACGACGGCGCCCCGGAACACGCCCGGCGAGCGGAAGATCCGGTCGGTCAGGTTGCCGAGCGCGCCGCCCAGCAGCAGGCCGAGCGCGATCGCCCACGGCAGGCTGTAGAGCTTGCGGGCCAGCCGCACGATCACCACGATCACCGAGGCCGCGATGCAGGTGAAGATGATGGTGAAGGCCTCGCCGAAGCCGAAGGCGGCGCCCGGGTTGCGGACCGCCTCGAACTTCAGCAGGTCACCGATGATCTCGATCGGCGGCTGGTGCTCCAGCTTCGCCACGACCAGCATCTTGCTGCCGAGGTCGAGCAGGTAGGCGAGCACCGCCACGACGAGCAGAGCCGCGATCCGACGGCGCCCCTTGGGCCCGGCGGACTCCGGCTGGGTGTCGTCTCCGACCTCGGGCGTACCGATGATGCGCTCCGCCTCTGCCACGTGAGTCCCTCGAACTAGCTCGAACCAGGCTCCTCCTGGACCCTGACGGAACACGAGGGTACGTCAGGGCCCCCGCGCGCCGCCCGCCCCACCTCTCCCCGGCCCGTCTAGTGCCGCCGTTCCTGCTTCTGCTTGCAGTCCACGCACAGCGTGGCCCGTGGGAAGGCCTGCATCCTGGCCTTGCCGATGGGCTGCCCGCAGTTCTCGCAGAGGCCGTACGTGCCCGCCTCCAGCCGTTCCAGGGCCCGCTCGGTCTGCTCCAGCATCGAGGTGGCGTTCGCCGCGAGGGCCAGCTCGGACTCGCGGGTGATGTTCTTGGTGCCCGTGTCGGCCTGGTCGTCGCCCGCGCCGTCCCCGGAGTCCCGCATCAGGCCGGAGATCGCCGCCTCCGAGGCATCGAGCTCGGCCCGCAGCCGCAGCACCTCCGACAGGAGCTCCGTACGGGCGTCCTCGACCTCCTTGGGGGTCCAGGGGTCCTCCCCGGGCCGTACGGCGAGCTCGCCGGGAGCCAGGGCCGCCGTGGCCCGTGCCTTGGGGAGCCCGCTGGTGGCGGCCGCGGCCGTCTTCCTCGCCGTACCCGCGCTCTTCTTGGCAACCACTTTCCGGACTCCCGTCTTCTTCGCGGCATGTGCCGCCCCCTCGGCCGCGGCCTTCTTGGCCGTGGCCGTCCGCTTCACGACGGCGGTCGTCTTCTTGACGGCGGTCGCCTTCCCGTCCGGAGCGAGCGCGCCGACGGCGGTCTTCCGGGCAGCGGTCGCCTTCTTGGCGGGGGCCGCGTCCTCTGAGACCGCCGCCTTCCCGGCGGCCTTCCCGACAGCCTTCTTGGCAGTACTCCCGGCGGTCTTCTTCGCCACCATGGCCGCGGCCCCTTCACATACTGTGATCTTTGCTCGCGAATCGTGCCGGAACGATAAATCGACACCGGCCCCGCGGCAACGGGGCACGCATCCATCGAGGTCAACCTGCATCCGTTGTGCCCATCAGGAGCCCCGGTAATCCGCCACTCCCGCCCCACCCGAGCCGGAAGCGGCAGCGCGGGCCCATTCGGGTCACGCCAGGGTCGCGCCGGGGGCGCGCCGGGGTCACGCGCGGGCCCTCCCCGCGGCCTCGCCACGCCGGGCCGGCAGCCCCCGCACGGGCCCCCGTAAACCGGTCTGCCGCGCACCCCCCGGGCCCGTACACTGGGCCCAGCGAAAGGCATGGACGGGGACGAGTAGCGTCGTACGCAGCCAGGAGCGACCCGGGGACGGTGAGAGCCCGGGGGCGAGCGCGATGTGAAGGATCACCCCTGAGCCGCCGGAAGAAAGCCCGCACGGGATCCCCGTACGGCGAGTAGAACCGGCTTCGCACCCCAATGAGGGGGCCACCGGATCCGTCCGGCGGCCAAGGAGGGTGGTACCGCGGGAGCAGCAGTGCTCTCGTCCCTCCGGACGGAAGTGACACCCCGCCGGAGGAAGAGTTCAGCCTCATGACCACACCGCCGCAGTACCGCCCGGTACCCGCCCAGGTCGACCTGCCTGCTCTCGAGCACGCCGTCCTCGACTTCTGGCGCGAGAGCAAGACCTTCGCCAAGACCCTGGAGCAGTCCGAGGGCCGCCCCGAGTGGGTCTTCTACGAGGGGCCGCCCACCGCGAACGGCATGCCCGGCGCGCACCACATCGAGGCCCGCGTCTTCAAGGACGTCTTCCCCCGGTTCCGCACCATGCGCGGCTACCACGTGGCCCGCAAGGCCGGCTGGGACTGCCACGGCCTGCCCGTCGAGCTCGCCGTCGAGAAGGAACTGGGCTTCAACGGCAAGCAGGACATCGAGGCGTACGGCATCGCCGAGTTCAACGCCAAGTGCCGCGAGTCCGTGACCCGCCATACCGACGCCTTCACCGAGCTCACGACCCGGATGGGCTACTGGGTCGACCTGGACGACGCGTACCGGACCATGGACCCCGAATACGTGGAGTCCGTGTGGTGGTCGCTGAAGGAGATCTTCAACAAGGGCCTGCTCACCCAGGACCACCGCGTGGCCCCCTGGTGCCCGCGCTGCGGCACCGGCCTCTCGGACCACGAGCTGGCCCAGGGCTACGAGACGGTCATCGACCCCTCCGTCTACGTCCGCTTCCCGCTCACCTCCGGCCCGCTGGCCGGCGAGGCCGCGCTGCTGGTGTGGACGACGACCCCGTGGACCCTGGTGTCCAACACGGCCGTGGCCGCGCACCCCGAGGTCACCTACGTCGTCGCCACGAACGGCGAGGAGAAGCTGGTCGTCGCCCAGCCTCTGCTGGAGAAGTCCCTGGGCGAGGGCTGGGAGGCCACCGGTCAGACCTTCACGGGCAAGGAGATGGAGCGCTGGACGTACCAGCGCCCCTTCGACCTGGTCGAATTCCCGGCCCCGGCCCACTACGTCGTGAACGCCGAGTACGTCACGACCGAGGACGGCACCGGTCTGGTCCACCAGTCCCCCGCCTTCGGCGCCGACGACCTCGCGGTCTGCCGCGCGTACGGCCTGCCCGTCGTGAACCCGGTCCGCCCCGACGGCACCTTCGAGGAGGAGGTCCCGCTGGTCGGCGGCGTCTTCTTCAAGAAGGCCGACGAGAAGCTGACCGCCGACCTCGACGCGCGCGGCCTGCTCTTCAAGCACATCGCCTACGAGCACAGCTATCCGCACTGCTGGCGCTGCCACACGGCCCTGCTCTACTACGCGCAGCCGTCCTGGTACATCCGCACCACCGCCGTCAAGGACGCGATGCTGCGGGAGAACGAGAAGACGAACTGGTTCCCGGACTCGGTCAAGCAGGGCCGCTTCGGCGACTGGCTGAACAACAACATCGACTGGGCGCTCTCCCGCAACCGGTACTGGGGCACCCCGCTGCCGATCTGGCGCTGTGAGGAGAACCACCTCACCTGCATCGGCTCCCGCGCCGAGCTGTCGGAGCTGTCCGGCCGGGACCACTCGGACCTGGACCCGCACCGCCCGTACATCGACGACGTCACCTTCACCTGCACGGCCGAGGGCTGCTCGCTCGAGGCGGTCCGCGTGCCGGAGGTCATCGACGCCTGGTACGACTCGGGCTCGATGCCGTTCGCACAGTGGGGCTACCCGTACAAGAACAAGGAGATCTTCGAGAAGCGCTACCCGGCGCAGTTCATCTCGGAGGCCATCGACCAGACCCGCGGCTGGTTCTACACGCTGATGGCGGTCGGCACCCTCGTCTTCGACAAGTCCTCGTACGAGAACGTGGTCTGCCTCGGCCACATCCTCGCCGAGGACGGCCGCAAGATGTCCAAGCACCTGGGCAACATCCTCCAGCCGATCCCGCTCATGGACCAGCACGGCGCGGACGCGGTGCGCTGGTTCATGGCGGCCGGCGGCTCCCCCTGGGCGGCCCGGCGCGTGGGCCACGGCACGATCCAGGAGGTCGTGCGCAAGACCCTCCTCACGTACTGGAACACGGTCGCCTTCCAGGCCCTGTACGCCCGTACGTCGAACTGGGCCCCCTCCGCCTCCGACCCGGCCCCGGCCGACCGCACGGTCCTCGACCGGTGGCTGCTCTCGGAGCTCCACACGCTCGTCGCCGAGGTCACCGAGGCGATGGAGTCGTACGACACCCAGCGCGCCGGCAAGCTGCTGTCGGCCTTCGTGGACGACCTGTCCAACTGGTACGTCCGCCGCTCGCGCCGCCGCTTCTGGCAGGGCGACGCGGCCGCGCTGCGGACCCTCCACGACGTGGTCGAGACGGTGACGCGCCTGCTCGCCCCGCTGACCCCGTTCATCACGGAGCGGGTCTGGCAGGACATGGTCGTCCCGGTCACCCCGGACGCCCCGGAGTCGGTGCACCTGTCGTCGTGGCCGGTGGCGGACCGGGCGGCGATCGATCCGGCCCTGTCCCAGCAGATGCAGCTGGTCCGCCGCCTGGTGGAGCTGGGCCGGGCGACGCGCGCCGAGTCGGGCGTCAAGACCCGCCAGCCGCTGTCCCGGGCCCTGGTCGGCGCGGTCGGCTTCGACGCGCTCTCCCCCGAGCTCCAGTCGCAGATCACGGAGGAGCTGAACGTCTCCTCCCTGGCCTCCCTGTCGGAGGTCGGCGGCTCCCTGGTGGACACGACGGCGAAGGCCAACTTCCGGGCGCTGGGCAAGCGCTTCGGCAAGGGCGTCCAGGACGTCGCGAAGGCGGTGGCCGCGGCCGACGCGGCGGCGCTGTCCCTGGCCCTGCGGACCGGCTCTGCGGTGATCTCGCTGAACGGCGAGGAGATCTCCCTCTCGCCGGAGGAGGTCATCATCACCGAGACCCCGCGCGAGGGCTGGTCGGTGGCGTCCGACTCGGGCGCGACGGTCGCCCTGGACCTGGAGATCACCCCGGAGCTGCGGCTGGCGGGCCTGGCCCGTGACGCGATCCGCCTGATCCAGGAGGCCCGGAAGAACTCCGGCCTCGATGTGGCGGACCGCATCGCGCTCCGCTGGTCCTCGGCGGACCCGGAGGTCGTGACGGCCCTGACGGACCACGCGGCCCTGATCGCGGACGAGGTCCTCGCCACGGACTTCGCGTCCGGCGACGCCGATGCCGCCTACGGTGACCCGTTCACGGACGAGGCCCTCGGCCTGACGTTCCGCCTCCGCAAGGCGTAACCCGCGGCCCGAGCGGCCCGTGCCCCCGTCTCCGGGGGTGCGGGCCGCTTTCTTTTCCCCCACCCCGCCCCTTCCCGAAACCGGGCTCCGCCCGGACCCGGTCCTCAAACGCCGGACTGGCTGGAAAATCCAGCCCCGCCGGGCTTTCGCGTTTCAGCCCCGCCGGCGTTTGAGGCGCGGGGGCTCGGGGGCAGCGCCCCCGCACCGGCGTCGCAGGGGGTACGCGAACGGGCCGGGCCCGGTGCCCCCGAAGGGGAACCGGGCCCGGCCCGTAGAGCGCGGCTGCCGACCGCAGACGGCGGCGGCGCCTAGTTGTCGTCCTCGTCGATCAGGAAGCCCCGCATCGGCGACGGCGCCTGCATCGGCTGCGGCGCAGCCGGCCGGACCGGAGCCATCGGCTGGGTCATCGCCGGGGACATCTGCTGCTGGTTGCCACCGTAGGACGGGGCACCCATCGGGGAGGGACCGCCCATGGGTGACGGGCCACCCATCGAGGGACCGCCCATGGAGTGGCCCATCGCACCGGCCGGAGCCATCGAGGGCGACGGCGACGGCGGCAGCGCGGGACCGGCCGGGTTCCGCGGCGGGGCCAGGCTGTCGTCCGCCTGGGTCTCCAGCTGGCGCAGCTGCGACTCCAGGTAGGACTTCAGACGCGTACGGTACTCACGCTCGAAGCCCCGAAGGTCCTCGACCTTGCGCTCCAGCGTGGCGCGGGCGGACTCCAGGGAGCCCATGGCGACGCGGTGCTTCTCCTGCGCGTCCCGCTCCAGCGCGTCGGCCTTGGCGCGGGCGTCCCGCTCCAGGCCCTCGGCGCGCGACCGGGCCTCGCCGACGATCTTGTTGGCCTCGGAGCGGGCCTCCGCGATCGCCTGGTCGGCGGTCTGCTGCGCCAGCGACAGGACACGGGCGGCGCTGTCGCCACCGGGGCCCTGCTGCGGCTGCTGCATCTGCTGCATGGGCTGACCCATGGGCTGCATCTGCTGCCCCATCGGCTGCATCTGCTGGCCCATGGGCTGCATCTGCTGGCCGAGCGGGTTCTGGCCGCCCATCGACTGCTGCTGCATGCCCTGGGGGCCGCCCATGGACTGCTGCTGCATGCCCTGGGGTCCACCCATGGGGTGCTGCTGCATGGGACCGCCCATGGGGCCGCCCATCGGGCCGGGGCCCTGCTGGCCCTGGCCGCCGGGGCCCGGCGGAAGCTGCGGCTGGCCGCCCGGGAGCTGCGGCGGGCCCATCTGCGGCTGCTGCTGCTGCGGCGGGCCGGATATGGCCGCGGGCACGGGGGCGCCGGGGCCGCGCTGGTCCTGGGGTTCGGGCTTGCGCATGCCCTGCTGCTGCTGGCTCTGCGCGGCGGCACGCGTGGCGGCGGCCAGCTTGGCGCGCAGGTCCTCGTTCTCGCGCAGCAGGCGCGTCAGTTCGGACTCGACCTCGTCGAGGAAGGCGTCGACCTCGTCCTCGTCATAGCCTTCTCGGAGGCGGACGGTCGTGAACTGCTTGTTCCGCACGTCCTCGGGAGTCAGCGGCATGTCTTCTTCACCTCTACGTAGTCGTCGGCAGTCGGCAAGACCGTATCGGGACTGTCCCCGCGCCCGCGGGGAAGCACATCGTTCACAAGCCGCTCGCAGCGGTGCGCACGAAACTGATGAGGATGTAAACGATGATCATCAGAACGAAGAAGGACAGGTCGAGTGCCACGCCCCCGAGACGCAACGGCGGAATGACCCGCCGAAGAAGCTTGAGCGGTGGATCGGTGACGCTGTAGGTGGCCTCCAGTACGACCACCATCGCCTTGCCGGGTGTCCAGGAACGTGCGAACTGGAACACGTAGTCCATGACCAGGCGGAAGATCAGCACGACGAGGAAGCACCCCAAGGCGAAGTAGATCACTTGCAGTGCGACACCCATTCCGTGCTTCCCTCTCCCCTGCTCCCGCTGTGTTCCCGGCCCCGTGTCTGACGGATCGGTCTAGCTTTGGTTGAAGAACCCGCCCTCCGCGATGCGGGCCTTGTCCTCCGCCGTGACATCGACGTTAGCAGGCGACAGCAGGAACACCTTCTGTGTCACGCGTTCAATGCTGCCGTGCAGACCGAAGACGAGTCCGGCGGCGAAGTCCACGAGACGCTTCGCGTCCGTGTCGTCCATCTCCGTGAGATTCATGATCACCGGAGTGCCCTCACGGAAGTGTTCCCCGATGGTACGGGCCTCGTTGTAGGTCCGGGGGTGCAGCGTCGTGATGCGGTACGGCTCCCGCTCGGAGACGACCTTGGGCATGATCACGGGGGCGTTCTTCTCCAGGTTCGTACGATCAGGTGTGATGGATGCCACGGGGGCGATTCGCGCAGGACGTCCGCTTTCCACCGGAATTGGGATAGGTTCGCGCTGCGCCGGAGGCTGTGGGGCTCGTACCGGTTCATCCGATACGGGCGATTGGTGCACGGGCTGCTGTCGGCGATCCCGCTCCCGAGCCCGCTCCATCTCCGGCTCGGGCTCGAACTCGTCGTCGGGGTCGTACCCCGGGTTGTCGTACCGGTCGTCCTCCACGAGGCCGAGGTAGACCGCCATCTTGCGCATCGCGCCGGCCATTCTCCGAGTCCTCCGCTCTGTGGTGGATCGCCCTGTCGCAGGTGCCGCCGTGTCACGAATGTCACCAACTGCCCGCGATCCACTAGGTCTGCCCGCCCATCAGCGGGAATGACCATATTTTCTGCTGTGGTCCGACTTTCTTCGCGACGTTACCCGAGCCGGGGTCTCGCGCCGAGTACCGCAGTGCCGACGCGTACATGTGTCGCACCGGCCGCCACGGCCTGTTCCAGGTCTGCGCTCATCCCGGCCGACACCATCGTGGCAGCCGGATGGTCCACGCGCATGCGGGATGACAATTCCACCAGCCGCTCGAAGGCGGCCTGTTCGCGTCCCGCGTAGGGGCCGGTCAGCGGAGCGACCGTCATCAGGCCGTCGATGCGCAGTCCCGGAGCCCCGGCGACGAGGTCCGCCAGCTCCGCGAGCTGCTCCGGCGCCGCGCCGCCGCGGGTCCCGCGCTCCCCCGACTCCGCGTCGAGGGCGATCTGAACGAGGCACCCGAGCTCCCGGCCGGCGTTCACCGCGGCCGCCGAGAGGGCGGTCACGAGTTTCGGCCGGTCGACCGACTGCACGACTTGCGCGTATCCCGCCACGGAACGGACTTTGTTCGTCTGCAACTGACCGACGAAGTGCCAGCTGAGCGGCAGATCCGCGCAGGCCGCAGCCTTGGGGGCGGCATCCTGGTCACGATTTTCCGCAACATGACGGACGCCCAGGTCCGCCAGCAGTCGTACGTCGCTCGCGGGATAGGTCTTGGTGACCACGATGAGCGTCACCTCTTCCCGTCCCCGTCCCGCCGCCGCGCAGGCGGACGAGATACGTTCCTCCACCCGCGCCAGGTTCTCGGCGAGCTCCGACTTACGATCCGTCATTCTTCTTTTCCCCCGGCGGTCCGGGGGTCGTCCCCCGGGAAAGCTCCGTCAACCAGACATATCCGGCCAGGCGTCCGGTCACCCGGTCGCGGCGGTACGAGAAGTGGTCCCGCGACTCCAGTGTGCAGACCGGCGAACGGCCGCTGTTCACCACCCCCGCCTCGGCGAGCTGGGCGTGCACCCCGGCGACCACGTCGACGGCCGGTGTCCCCCAGCTCGTCTCGGCCCGTGCGGCGGGCACCACCTGGGCCACCGCCTCCCGCATCTCGGCGGGCACCTCGTAACAGTGCCCGCAGACCGCGGGTCCCGTACGGGCGACGATCCGCCCGGGATCGGCCCCGAGGCCGACCATCGCCTCGACGGCGGCGGGCACCACCCCGGCGACCAGTCCCGGCCGCCCGGCGTGGGCGGCCCCCACGACCCCGGCGACGGGGTCCGCCAGCAGGACCGGCGTGCAGTCGGCGGTGAGCACCGCGAGCGCGAGTCCCCGACGGGCGGTCACCACCGCGTCCACCGCCGGGACCTCGGCATCCGCGCCCCAGGGCCCGTCCACCACGGCCACGTCCCGGCCGTGCACCTGGTTCATCCAGACCACCCGGTCCGGCGCCAGGCCCAGGGACTCCGCCGCCCGTGCCCGGTTCGCGAGAACGGCGGCAGGGTCGTCTCCGACCGCGCCGCCGAGATTGAGCTCCTCGTACGGAACGGCGCTCACTCCGCCCCACCGGTCGGTGAAGGCGAAGTGGGCGCCGCCCACGTGATGCTGCTCCGGTGTCACTTCAAGAAGTCCGGAACATCCAGCTCTTCGGCCGGGCTGTCCTGGTACGGCCGGGCCGTGGGGACCTGCGGCGCGGGGGCCTGGACCTCGACCGGGGCCGGCTCGACCGGAGCCGGGGGCTCGTCGCGCGGGGTGACCGAGCCGAGTCCGCCGAAGGCCGGGCGGGCCGGCTCGGCGGCACGGACCGGAGCCGGGGCCGGCTCCTCGCGCTTGGTGGACGCGGCGCCGATGACGTTGTCCCGGCGGGCCGGGGGCTGTCCGCCGTCGAACCCGGCCGCGATGACGGTGACCCGTACCTCGTCGCCGAGCGCGTCGTCGATGACGGCGCCGAAGATGATGTTCGCCTCGGGGTGCGCGGCTTCGCTGACCAGCTGCGCGGCCTCGTTGATCTCGAAGAGACCGAGGTCCGAGCCACCGGAGATGGAGAGCAGCACGCCACGGGCGCCGTCGATGGACGCCTCCAGGAGCGGCGAGGAGATCGCCATCTCCGCGGCGGCCACGGCGCGGTCGTCGCCGCGGGCCGAGCCGATGCCCATCAGGGCCGAGCCGGCCTCGGACATCACGGACTTGACGTCGGCGAAGTCGAGGTTGATCAGACCCGGGGTCGTGATGAGGTCGGTGATGCCCTGGACGCCCGAGAGCAGGACCTGGTCGGCCGACTTGAAGGCGTCGAGCACGCTGACCTGGCGGTCCGAGATGGACAGCAGTCGGTCGTTGGGGATGACGATGAGGGTGTCGACCTCTTCGCGGAGCTCGGCGATGCCGTCCTCCGCCTGGTTCGCGCGGCGCCGGCCCTCGAAGGTGAACGGCCGGGTGACCACACCGATCGTCAGGGCGCCCAGCGAGCGCGCGATGTTGGCGACGACAGGTGCGCCGCCCGTGCCGGTGCCGCCGCCCTCACCGGCGGTGACGAAGACCATGTCGGCCCCCTTGAGGACCTCCTCGATCTCCTCGCGGTGGTCCTCTGCCGCCTTGCGACCGACGGCCGGGTTGGCGCCGGCGCCGAGGCCACGGGTGAGTTCACGGCCGACGTCGAGCTTGACGTCGGCGTCGCTCATCAACAGCGCCTGGGCGTCCGTGTTGATGGCGATGAACTCGACGCCCTTGAGACCGACCTCGATCATTCGGTTGATGGCATTGACACCACCGCCGCCGACACCGATGACCTTGATGACTGCGAGGTAGTTCTGCGGTGCTGCCACGTCGAAGGCCTCTCGCCTCGAGTTACGTGTCGCCGCCTCGCGGGCCTGCGTTGCGACGACTGATGCCGAAATAGGGACGGTCCGAACGCGCCGACCCGAACCCTCACCCTGAAGTTTAGGGTTAGGGGTGTGCCTGTTCCTCGGACTCTTCCGAACAGGACACTAAGTCGACAAGTAGCGCGTGTTCAACGAACACGCCGAACCTCCCGTTTTTCTTTTCACCCTATGTGATCACCCGTATCGCTGGCCAACCAGGGTGCGCCGCTGTTGGACCGGACGTCAACTCCCGGACGCAGCAGGGGCGGTGGGGACGCTCACGTCGAAGTGAACGGCCTTGGGGGCGGCTTTCAACAAAGCGTTCAATGCGCGTCCCTTCGCGTCGCTCTGTTCACCGCTCCCCCACGTCACGGACCGGCCGCCGGTGAGCTCCAGTACGACCGAATCGTAGGAACCCACCTTGACCTGCACCGTTTCCTTGGCGATCGGCTCCGGGAGGGCGCCCGCGACGAGTACGGCCTCGTGCAGCAGCCGCTCCTCGTCGAAGCGCCGGGCGCTCGGCGATCGACCGGCGTTCAATTCGAGGACCGGAACGCCCGCGGGTGCTTTCGGAACCGTGTCGAATCGCACACCCGATGCGTCCACTTCCACGAAGTTGGCGTCCTTTTTGATGAGCAGGACGGGTTTGCGTTCCGTCACTTTCAGACCGATGCCGCGAGGCCAGGCCCGCACCACGTCGACCGAATCGATGCGGGGCAGCCGGCCGCGGACCCGGGCCTCGATCTCGTCGGTGTCGACGCTCACCAGGGGCGCGCCGGCCGGGACCGCCGCGGCGCCGAGGACCTGCTCGGAGGTGAGCACGTCCATGCCGGTGGCGGCGACCTTCTCCACGCGGAGCCAGGAGGAGCCGTAGAGCACCCAGGTGCCGCCCGCGGCGAGGAGCACCGCGGCGGCCAGCGAGGCCAGCACGGGGCCCCGGCGCAGGCGTGCGCCGGGACCCCTGGGGCCGGGCCTCTGCGCCGATTTCGGGGCCTTGGGGGGCTTGGGAGCCTTGGAGCCCTTGGGAGCCTTCGGCGGCTTGGGAGCGCCGGCGCCCTTGCGGGCGTCCGGGTCGGACCGATCAGAAAACGGTGTTCCGCGCCGCGCGGTCGTCCCTCCGGCCACTCCTGTGCCTCCTGCGTCTGCGGTACCCGCCTCAGCGGGACCTGTGGGCCGCGATCGCCTCGTAGACCATGCCGACCAGGAGCTCGTCGGCGTCCCGGCGGCCGAACTCACCGGCGGCGCGGGACATCTCGTACAGGCGGTGCGGGTCGGACAGCACCGGGAGGATCTGGCTCAGCACCCAGTCGGGCGTCAGTTCCGCGTCGTCCACGAGCAGGCCGCCGCCGGCCTTGACCACCGGCTGGGCGTTGAGCCGCTGTTCACCGTTGCCGATCGGCAACGGGACGTAGGCGGCCGGAAGCCCGACGGCGGAGAGTTCGGCGACGGTCATCGCACCCGCGCGGCACAGCATCATGTCGGCGGCGGCGTACGCGAGATCCATCCGGTCCACGTACGGTACCGGCACATACGGCGGCATCCCGGGCATGTTGTCGACACGCGGCAGTTCGTTCTTCGGCCCGACGGCGTGCAGGATCTGGATCCCGGAGCGCTGGAGGGTCGGCGCGACCTGCTGGATCGTCTCGTTGAGGCGGCGGGCTCCCTGCGAGCCGCCGGAGACCAGCAGCGTGGGCAGGTTGGGGTCCAGGCCGAAGGCGGCACGCGCCTCCGGGCGGACCGCGGCCCGGTCGAGGGTGGAGATGGAGCGGCGCAGCGGGATGCCCACGTAGCGGGCCCCGCGCAGCTTGCTGTCGGGGGTGGAGACCGCGACGGCGTGCGCGTACCGGGAGCCGATCTTATTGGCCAGTCCGGGCCGGGCGTTGGCCTCGTGGACGATGATCGGCACCCCGAGGCGCTTGGCCGCGAGGTAGCCGGGCAGGGCCACGTAGCCGCCGAAGCCGACGACGCAGTCGGCCTTGGTGCGGATGAGGATGTCCTCCGCGGCCTTGATGGTGCCGCGCAGCCGTCCGGGGACGGTGATCAGTTCCGGGGTCGGCTTGCGGGGCAGCGGAACGGCGGGGATCAGGCCCAGCTCGTAGCCGCGTTCCGGCACCAGGCGGGTTTCCAGTCCGCGTTCCGTACCGAGGGCGGTGATGCCCACTGAAGGGTCCTGCCTGCGCAGGGCGTCCGCGAGGGCGAGCGCCGGCTCGATGTGGCCGGCGGTCCCCCCACCGGCGAGTACGACATGCACCGAAATTCACCGCTCTCCGGACGGACGCTTCTTGACGCGCCGTCTCATCGACTTCCATCTCACCCCGGTCCGCCACCAGCCGGTCTTCGGCTGTCGCATCGCGAGGGCCGCGCGCGCCGCCGGCTCCTCACGCGCGAAGGCGATGAGCAGTCCGACCGCGAACATGGTCGGCAGCAGGGCTGACCCTCCGTAGGAGAACAGCGGGAGCGGGACTCCGGCGATCGGCAGCAGGCCGAGCACCGCACCGATGTTGATCACGGCCTGGGCCGTGATCCAGGTGGTCACGCCTCCCGCGGCAAACCGTACGAAGGAATCCTCCGTGCGTCCGGCCACGCGGATACCCGCATAGCCTAGAGCCGCGAACAGGGCGAGAACCGACAGCGTCCCCGCCAGACCCAGTTCCTCCCCGGTGATGGCGAAGATGAAGTCGGTGTGGGCTTCGGGCAGTTGCCCCCATTTTTCCACACTTGCACCCAGGCCGGAACCGAACCATCCGCCCGAGGCGAGGGCGTAGATCCCGTGAACGGCCTGCCAGCAAAGGTCGTTCTTGCCCGGTTCTGTCGCACCGATACATTCCAGCCGGTCCATCCGGTGCGGGCTGGTCTTGATGAGCAGTGCGACGATCGCACCCGCGAAGGCGAGCACCCCGACGAACATCCGGGTCGGGGCTCCGGCCAACCAGAGCAGACCGAACAGGATGGCGCCGAGGATCATCGCGGTGCCCATGTCCCCGCCCAGCATGATCAGCCCGAGCAGCAGGAAGGCCACCGGGACCAGCGGCACCAGCAGGTGCTTCCACTGGCTCAGCAGCCCCTTGTCGCCCTTGCGTGCCAGCAGGTCGGCGCCCCACAGGATCAGTGCCAGCTTGCCGAACTCACTGGGCTGCAGCATGAACGGACCGCCAAGGGAGATCCAATTCTGGTTGCCGTTGATCGAGACGCCTATCCCCGGGATCTGCACCAGGACCATCAGGAAGAGCGTGCCGGCGAGCACCGGATACGAGAGCGCCCGGTGCAGTTTGACCGGCATCCGGGAAGCGACCAGCAGGAGTGCGCCACCGATGAGGGCGGCCAGGAACTGCTTCTTGAAGAAGTACGCGTCGCCGAGGCCGAGCTGGAGGGCCTTGATCATCGAGGCGGAGTACACCATCACCAGACCGAGCACGGTGATGAGCAGGGAGCTGCCGAAAATCAGGTAATAGGCGGTGAGCGGGCGGTCCCAGGCCTTCTGCAACTGCCGCTGCGTACGCCGCAGACCGGTCAGCGGCCCGCGCCCGGCGGGCCGCTTCGAACGCACCGCAGGGCGTTTGCGGCCCTGCGCCTTCACGGCGGACGGCCGCCGCCCCGGCAGCATCTGCTTGGCCGGCATCTGTGATCTTCCCCTCCACTCGTACGAGGCGAGCTGCCGGCCGGAGGGAACCTGTCCCGGAGCCCCCGGCCTAGGCCGTGTCCGCAGCGTTCTCGGCGGCCAGTTCGCGCACCGCGTCGGCGAATGCGTCCCCACGCTTGTTGTAGTTCGCGAACATGTCCATCGAGGCACAGGCAGGTGCCAGCAGGACCGTGTCGCCGGGCTCGGCGAGCGCGGCGGCTTCCCGGACCGCTGCGAGCATCGCCCCAGTGTCGGTCCGGTCGAGGTCGACGACCGGGACCTCGGGGGCGTGTCGCGCCAGCGCCTCGGCGATGAGCGCCCGGTCGGCGCCGATCAGCACGGCGCCGCGCAGCCGCTTCGCGGCGTTCTTCACGAGCTCGTCGAAGGTCGCGCCCTTGGCGAGGCCGCCGGCGATCCAGACGACCGGCTCGAAGGCCGCGAGCGAGGCCTCGGCCGCGTGCGTGTTGGTGGCCTTGGAGTCGTCGATGTAGGTGACCGAGGCGACCTCGTCCACGTACGCGACGCGGTGGGCGTCCGGGCGGAAGTCGCGCAGCCCGTCCCGGACCGCGCGCGGCTCCACGCCGAAGGCACGGGCCAGGGCCGCCGCGGCGAGCGCGTTGGCGATGTTGTGCGGGGCCGGCGGGTTGACGTCCGTGACCTCGGCGAGCTCCTGGGCGTTCTTCTGCCGGTTCTCCACGAAGGCCCGGTCGACGAGGATTCCGTCGACGACGCCGAGCATGGAGGGGCCGGGGGCGCCGAGGGTGAAGCCGATCGCGCGGCAGCCCTCTTCGACGTCGGCCTCCATGACCAGGTTCTCGGTGGCCGGGTCGGCGACGTTGTAGACGCAGGCGACCGTGTTGCCCTCGTAGATACGGCCCTTGTCGGCGGCGTACGCCTGCATCGAGCCGTGCCAGTCGAGGTGGTCCGGGGCCAGGTTCAGGACGGCCGCCGAGTGGACGCGCAGCGAGGGCGCCCAGTGCAGCTGGTAGCTGGAGAGTTCGACGGCGAGCACGTCGTACTCCTGCTCGCCGAGCACCACGTCGATGATCGGGGTGCCGATGTTGCCGACGGCGGCGGTGCGCAGCCCCGCGGCCTTCAGGATCGACGCCAGCATCTGGGTGGTGGTGGTCTTGCCGTTGGTGCCGGTGATCGCGAGCCAGGGGGCCGGGGCCTTGCGGGGGGCCGTGGTCCCGTCCTGGCCGGAGCGCGCGGCGCGCAGCTCCTGGCCGACCTCGCGCAGCAGCCAGGCGATCTCCACGTCCCCGACCACGTCCACGCCGGCCTTGGCGGCGGCCTCGAACAGCGGGCTGTCGGGCTTCCAGCCGGGCGAGGTGACGACCAGTTCGGTGCCCTCGGGCAGTACCTCGCCCGCGTGCCCGCCGTCCGCCAGGCGGCCGAGGCGGACGGTGATGCCCTCCGCCGCGAGCTCGGCGGCCCGGGCGCGGTGCGCGTCACCGTCCCCGTTGTCGACGACGGTCACCACTGCGCCGAGGCCGGCCAGGGCGCGGGCGGCACTGATGCCGCTCACGCCGAGACCGGCGACGGTGATGTTCTTGTCCTGCCAGGACGTCACTTGTCGGCTGCCCATCCCGCGTAGAAGAGACCGAGACCAACGATCACGCACATGCCCTGGATGATCCAGAAGCGGACCACGACCAGCACCTCGGACCAGCCCTTGAGCTCGAAGTGGTGCTGCAGTGGCGCCATCCGGAAGACCCGCTTGCCGGTCATCTTGAAGGAACCGACCTGGATGACGACCGACATCGTGATGAGCACGAAGAGGCCGCCGAGGAGCGCCATCAGGAACTCCGTGCGGGAGCAGATGGCGAGGCCCGCGAGCGCGCCGCCGAGGGCGAGCGAGCCGGTGTCACCCATGAAGATCTTGGCGGGCGAGGTGTTCCACCACAGGAAGCCGAAGCAGGCGCCCATGAGGGCGGAGGCGACGACCGCGAGGTCGAGCGGGTCGCGCACCTCGAAGCACGCGTTCGGGTTGGTGAGGTCACCGGCCCTGGCGCAGGACTCCTGGAACTGCCAGACACCGATGAAGGTGTAGGCGCCGAAGACCATCACGGCGGCGCCGGTCGCGAGACCGTCCAGACCGTCCGTGAGGTTCACGCCGTTGGACATCGCCAGGATCATGAACAGCGCCCAGACCACGAACAGCACCGGACCTATCGACCAGCCGAAGTCCGTGACGAACGACAGCTTGGTGGAGGCCGGGGTCAGCCCGCGGGAGTCCTTGAACTGGAGGGCCAGTACCGCGAAGGCGATGCCGACGATCAGCTGGCCGGACATCTTCGCCTTGGCCCGCAGACCCAGCGAACGGCGCTTGACGATCTTGATGTAGTCGTCCAGGTACCCGACGAGGCCCATGCCCGCCATCAGGAACAGGACGAGCAGGCCCGAGAAGCTCGGCTCCTCACCGGTGAGGACCTTCGTCAGGGCGTACGCGATGAGCGTCGCCAGGATGAAGGAGATACCGCCCATGGTGGGCGTGCCCTTCTTCCCGGCGTGGCCGCGGGGGCCGTCGTCGCGGATGAACTGGCCGTAGCCCTTGCGGGCGAGCAGCTTGATCAGCAGCGGGGTGCCGATGACGGTGAGGAACATGCCGATGACACCGGCGAACAGGATCTGCCTCATCGGTCGGCGACCTCGCCCTCGACAGTGCTGTCGAGAAGGCCCTGGGCCACCCGCTCCAGACCGGCCGACCTGGAAGCCTTCACCAGCACGACGTCACCCGGGCGCAGTTCACTGCGCAACAGGTCGACCGCCGCCTGTGCGTCGGACACGAGCACCGACTCCTCACCCCACGAACCCTCGTTATATGCGCCCAGTTGCAGCCAGGATGCTTCCCTGCCCCCGACTGCGACGAGCTTGCTCACGTTGAGCCGGACGACAAGTCGTCCGACCGCGTCGTGCTCGGCGAGAGCGTCGTCTCCGAGCTCGGCCATCGGGCCGAGCACCGCCCACGTGCGTCCCCCGTTCGCCCTGCCGGCACCGCCCATCGCGGCGAGCGCGCGGAGTGCGGCCCGCATGGACTCGGGGTTCGCGTTGTAGGCGTCGTTGACGATCGTCACACCGTCCGCCCGCTCGGTGACCTCCATCCGCCACCGGGACAGCGTGCCCGCCCCGGAGAGCGCCGTGGCGATCTCCTGTGCGGACATGCCCAGGACATGGGCGACGGCGGCCGCGGCGAGCGCGTTCGACACGTGGTGCTCACCGTACAGCCGCAAGGTCACGTCGCTGCACCCGGTCGGTGTGTGCAGTGTGAAGGAAGCCTGCCCCCTGTCCGTCATGCGGACTTCGGTGGCCCGGATTTCGGCGTCCTCGGCCTCGCCGAACAGGACCGTACGGGCCTTCGTGCGCCCGGCCATCTCACGGACCAGCAGGTCATCGGCGTTCAGGACGGCGACTCCGCCCTCCGCCTCGGCCGGCAGGGCCTCGACCAGCTCCCCCTTGGCCTGCGCGATCTGCTCCCGGCCGCCGAACTCGCCGATGTGGGCGGTGCCGACGTTGAGGACCAGACCGATCCGCGGGGGCGTCAGTCCGGTGAGGTAGCGGATGTGGCCGATGCCGCGGGCGCCCATCTCCAGGACCAGGTGCTGGGTTTCCTCGGTGACGCGCAGCGTCGTGATCGGCAGGCCGATCTCGTTGTTGAGGTTCCCGGGGGTCCACACGGTGGGCGCGTGGTGCTGCAGCACCTGCGCGATCAGGTCCTTGGTGGAGGTCTTGCCGGCGGATCCGGTGAGGGCCACGACGTCGGTGCCCAGGCGGGTGACCACGGCCCGGGCGAGTGCGCCGAGGGCGGCCACCACGTCGGGGACCACGATGGCCGGTACGCCGACGGGCCGGGTCGCGAGGACGCCCACGGCCCCGGCGGACACCGCGCGCCGCGCGTAGTCGTGGCCGTCGACCCGCTCGCCGACGAAGGCGGCGAACAGGCTGCCCGGCCCGACCTCACGGGAGTCGTAGACCACCGGTCCGGTGACCTGGAGTGACGGATCCGGTATGTCGTGGGGCCGCCCGCCGGTGATGTCGGCGATCTCGGCGAGGGAAAGGGCGATCACTGGTTCACCTCGGCCTGTCGGACCTGAGTCGTTTCGTGGGGCGCGGCCGTCCGGTCGAGCACGGCCTGGTGCTCGATCGCGGCGCGGAGCACCTCGCGGTCGTCGAAGGGGCGTACGACACCGGCGGTGTCCTGGCCCTGCTCGTGCCCCTTGCCGGCCACCAGCACGGTGTCACCGGGGCGGGCGCGGGCGACGGCGGCCGCGATGGCCGCGGCCCGATCGGCGTCGACCAGGACAGTGCCCCGCTCCGCGGGCGGCACGGACACGGCGCCCTCGAACATCGCGGCGAGGATCGCGAGCGGGTCCTCGGAGCGCGGGTTGTCGGAGGTCAGGACGGCGACGTCGGCGAACCGGGCGGCCGCGGCCCCCATCGGGCCGCGCTTGGTGGTGTCACGGTCGCCGCCGCAGCCGAGCACGATGTGCAGCTTGCCCTCGGTGACCTCGCGCAGCGCGCGCAGCACCGATTCCACGGCGTCCGTCTTGTGCGCGTAGTCGACGACGGCGAGGTACGGCTGTCCCGCGTCCACCCGCTCCAGCCGGCCGGGGACCCCGGGGACCGCGGCGACGCCGTCGGCGGCGGTCTGCGGGTCGAGGCCGGCGGCGGCGAGCGTGACGATCGCGGCGACGGTGTTGGCGACGTTGAACGGGCCGGGCAGCGGCGCGGTGGCGCGCACGCGCTGTCCCTCGGGGCCCAGCAGGGTCAGGGTGGAGCTCGCCGGGCCGAAGACCACGTCCTCGGCGCGCCAGTCGGCGGCCGGGTCGCCCGCGGCGGAGAAGGTGACGACCGGGACGGTGGCCTCCTTGGCCAGGCGGCGGCCGTACTCGTCGTCGAGGTTGACCACGCCCAGGCGGGCCCGGCGGGCGGTGAAGAGCCCTGCCTTGGCCTGGAAGTAGTCCTCCATGCCGGAGTGGAACTCCATGTGCTCCGGGCTCAGGTTGTTGAAGACGGCGACGTCGAAGACGCAGCCGTCGACCCGGCCGAGCACCAGGGCGTGGCTGGAGACCTCCATGGCCACGGCCTCGACCCCGCGTTCGCGCATGACCGCGAAGAGAGCCTGGAGGTCGGTGGCTTCGGGGGTGGTCCGCTCGGACTTGATGCGCTCGTCGCCGATGCGCATCTCGACCGTGCCGACCAGTCCGGTGCTGCGGCCCGACGCGCGCAGGCCGCCCTCGACGAGGTACGCCGTGGTGGTCTTGCCGGAGGTGCCGGTGATGCCGATCTGGAGCAGGCCCTCACCGGGGCGCCCGTAGATCGCGGCGGCGAGTTCTCCCATCCGGCCGCGCGGGTCGTCGACGGTCAGGACCGGCAGGCCGGTCGCCGCGGCGCGCTCCGCCCCCGCGGGGTCGGTCAGCACGGCGGCGGCGCCGAGACCGGCCGCCTGGGCGGCGAAGTCGGCGCCGTGCGTCCTGGCTCCCGGCAGGGCCGCGTACAGGTCACCGGGGCGTACCGCACGGGAGTCGTGCGTGATGCCGGTGATCTGCGCCGCGCCGGGCGCCGGGATGCCCAGCAGGGTGGCCAGCTCGCCCAGCGGGCTCGGGCTGGCGGACGCGGGCCGGGGTGCTCCCGGCGGCGTCGCCGGGGCTTTCTGGGTCTTTCTGGGCTGATCAGCGTGGGGCACGGCGGTGAGCGTACCGGGCGCGGCGGGCCGCCCGCGAAATGAGGCCCCGGCCTCGGCCTCGGCGGTCGTCGGGTTCCCGGGTTTCGGGGTGATGGTTGTCACTGATGGTGCCTCACGCTTTTCTTGCGGGCCGGCCTGGCTGTGGGTCACTGACCGGGCTGCGGACTGGGCTGCGGGGCGGGCTGCGCGGCGGGCTGAGGAGCGGCGTCGTAGGTGACGGGAAGCCCGGCAGGTGCGGTTCCCGAGGGGGCCACCTGGAGGGTCTTGAGCGCGAACTCCATGACCTTCTTGTAGATGGGGCCGCAGATCTGGCCGCCGAAGTAGCTGCCCTTCGTGGGGTTCTGGATGGCGCAGTAGACGGTGATGCGCGGGTTGTCCGCGGGTGCGAATCCGGCGAAGGAGGCGGTGTAGCCCTTGTAGCGGCCGGTGGCCGGATCCACCCGGTTGGAGGTGCCGGTCTTGCCGCCGACCCGGTAGCCGGGGATCCGCGCCTTCGTGCCGGTGCCCTCCTGGTCGTCGACCACGGATTCGAGCATCTCGGCGAGGGTCTTGGCGGTCTCGGCACTGACCACGCGGCTGCGCTCGGGGGCCGGCGCCGGGGTGAAGCGGCCGTCGGGGCCCTTGGTGCCGCGTACCAGCGTCGGCTCGATGCGGACCCCGCCGTTGGCGATGGTCGAGTACACGGAGGCCGCCTGCATGGCGTTGAGGGAGAGTCCCTGGCCGAAGGGGATCGTGTACTGCTGGGAGGTGGACCAGTCCTTGGGGTCGGCGAGGATGCCGCGGGACTCGCCGGGGTAGTTCAGGCCGGTGGGCCGGCCGATGCCGAACTTGGTCAGGTAGGAGTGCAGGACCTTGTTGGCCTCGGGCTGGGTGGGGCCGAGCTGGCCGGTGGCCAGGATGGTGCCGATGTTGGAGGACTTGGCGAGGACCCCGTTGAGGGTCAGGTACCAGGTCGGGTGGTCGATGTCGTCCTTGAACAGCCGGTCGCCGCGGTGCAGCCGGTTGGGGACCTCGACACGGGTCTCCGGGGTGGCCTTCTTCTCCTCCAGCACGGCGGCCATCGACATGACCTTGGCGGTGGAGCCGGGCTCGTACACGTCCTGGAGCGCGGCGTTGCCCATGGCGGCGGAGCGGGCCCGGGGCAGGTCGTTGGGGTCGAAGCCCGGGGCGTTGGCCATGGCCAGTACCTCGCCGGTGCGGGTGTCCTGGACGATGACGTAGCCGCGGTCGGCCTCCGACTTCTGGACCTGCTCGGCGATCGCGCTCTGCGCCGCCCACTGGATGTCCCGGTCGATGGTCAGCTGGATGTCCTCGCCGGGGACGGCGGGCTTCTCGTTGGAGTCGGCGGTGGGGACCTGGCGGCCCCCGGACTGGGCGTAGGTGATCTCGCCGTCCTTGCCGGACAGCTTCTTGTCCAGGGAGGACTCCAGGCCGCCGGCACCCTTGCCCTCGGCGTTGACGTAACCCAGTATCCCGGCGGCGAGGTCGCCGTTCGGGTACACGCGCTTGCTGCTGGTCTCCTTGAACACGCCGGCGAGGACGTTGGCGCCGGGGCCGTTGCTGCGCTTGTCGGCCGCCGCCTTGTCCGCGAAGACCCGCTTGAGGTCCTTGATCTGGTTCCAGACCTGGGGGGTCTGGCGCTGCGCGAGGACGACGTACCGGGAGTTCTTGGAGGTCAGCCGCTGGGTGAGCTCCTTGACGTCCTTGCCGAGGATGGGCGCGAGGAGGGCGGCGGCCTGCTGCGGGGCGTCCGGGGCCTTGCTGTCCTGCGGGGTGAACATCTTCGGGTCGGCGGTGATGTCGTACGCGTCGACGCTGGTGGCGAGGGCCACGCCCCGGCGGTCGGTGATCTCACCGCGCTCGGCGGCCAGCTTGACGCTCGTGTAGCGGTTCTTGGAGGCCTCGGCGGAGAACGCCGCGGCGTCGACGGCCTGGACCTGGAGCAGGCGGACCACGAAGGCCAGCATGACGAGGGTCAGGCCGACGCTGACCAGGCGCAGCCGGGGCCGCGGGCTGCCGAGCCGGATCGTGTGGGGGGTACGGGGGCCCGCCGGCCGCCGGGTCGCCGGGCGCGAGGCCGGGCGGGCGGTGGCCCTGGCCCGGTCGCCGGCCCGCGGCGGCCTGGCCGGTCCGGGCACCCGCCGCCGGGGCGGCTCCTGCGGGCTCACGCGGCCACCGCCGGGGCAGTGCCGGGGCTCCGCCCCGAACCCCGCTCCTCAAACGCCGGAGGGGCTGGATGGGAACGGTGGATCACGGCGTCACCTTCCGGGGGTCTGGTTGGGCTGCGGGGAACCACTGGCGGCGGAGGGCACCGGCTGGCCCGGGGCGGGGGCCTGCGCCGGGGCCGACGCGGCGGGTGCGGCCGGGGGGCTCGGGGTCGGCGACGCCGGGGCTTCGGCCGGTGCCGCGCTGCCGGCGACCTTGCCGTCCGGGCCGATGAAGACCGGGCTGCCGCCGGGGACCAGGCCCAGCTCGTGCGCCCGGCGCTGGAGCGCGTCGGGCGCCGAGTAGGCGTCGACGTCGCGCTGCAGCGCCTGCTCCTCGTCGGTGAGGGCGGTGGTCTCCTTCGTGAGCTTGCTGAGCTGGAAGGAGCCTTCGTTCAGTGCCGAGTTCAGCAGCAGCAGGCTGATCAGGCCGCCGGCGAGCAGGGCCACGACCAGCAGGACGAACGGCATCCGGGCCGCCTGCCCGCCGGGCCGCGGGCGGGCCGGGCGGCCGCCGAGCACCCGGCCGAGGCGGGCCGCCTGCCCGCGGGTCAGCGTGGCGACCTTCCCGGCCTTGGTCACAGCCGCGCCTCCCGGATGCGTTCGACGCCGCGGAATCTGGCCGGGGCGGCCCGCCGGTTCTCGGCGATCTCCTCCTCGGTGGGCAGCTCGGCGCCGCGCGTGAGCAGTTTCAGCTTCGGCTGGTACTTCTCGGGCACCACCGGCAGGCCGGGCGGGGCCGTCGAGGTCGCGCCGGCCGCGAAGACCTGCTTGACCAGCCGGTCCTCCAGCGAGTGGTAGGAGAGCACCGCGATCCGGCCGCCGACCGCGATCCGGTCCACCGCCGCCGGAATGGCTCGCTCCAGCCCGGAGAGCTCCCCGTTGACCTCGATCCGCAGCGCCTGGAAGGTCCGCTTCGCCGGGTTGCCGCCGGTCCGCTTGGCGGCCTGCGGAAGGGAGTCGCGGATCAGTTCGACCAGCCGGGCGCTGTTGGTGAAGGGTTCCTTCTCCCGCTCCCGGACGATCGCCGAGACGATCCGCTTGGCCTGCTTCTCCTCGCCGTACTGGCGCAGGATCCGCACCAGCTCGCCCGGCGCGTAGCTGTTGAGCACCTCGGCGGCGCTGATGCCCGTCGTCTGGTCCATGCGCATGTCCAGCGGCGCGTCCTGGGCGTACGCGAACCCGCGGTCGGCCTCGTCCAGCTGCATGGAGGAGACGCCCAGGTCGAAGAGGATGCCTTGGACCGCCGGGATGCCCAGCCCGTCCAGGACCTCGGCGAGGTCGGCGTAGATCGCGTGGACGAGGGTGGCCCGGTCACCGAAGGGGGCGAGCCGCTCGCCGGAGAGCCGCAGGGCCTCCTTGTCGCGGTCGAGGCCGATCAGGTGGGCCTCGGGGAACCGGGTCAGCAGGGCCTCGCTGTGGCCGCCGAGGCCGAGGGTGCAGTCGACGACGACGGCCCCGGGCCTCTCCAGCGCCGGGGCCAACAGGTCCAGGCACCGCTGGAGCATCACCGGGACATGTCGGGACTCGCTAGTCAAAGCGCCCTCTCAGATAACGGCGCGGCAGGCGTACGCACCACCGGGTCCCCGCATCCGCGGCCGGGCGCCGGGGAAGGTGGCGCCGGCCGGCCGGTGAGCGGGAGAGGGCCGGGCCGTACGTACGCGCCGCGCACGCGGAGTGTTCATCGGGGGCCGGGCGGCCGGTCAGGGCCGGGCTCCGGCCGGTTCGCGTCACTTTAGTGCAACGGTCGCCGCGGTCAACGAACCGCCCCGCGCGCCGTGCACGGCTGTAGGCGCGAACCGGCAAATGCCGTGAATCACCCGAACAGCCGCGTCACGCCCACCCCTGTGGGTTAGCTCACAACAAGCCTCGTTGGCGTTCTTTGTCCGCTCTCACGCGAGGCCACAACCCGCCGTGACCACTAACGTCGTACCCATGACGACTTCCGCATCCCTGCCTGCCAAGTCCGCGTCCGAGGCATCCGTCGGCGGATCTGTCACCGACCGGCTGGTCGAGGCGAACAAGCGCTACGCCGCGGAGTTCTCCGACCCCGGCATGGACGCCCGCCCCGTCCTCAAGGTCGCCGTCGTGGCCTGCATGGACGCCCGCCTCGACCTGCACAAGGCCCTCGGCCTGGAACTCGGCGACTGTCACACCATCCGCAACGCGGGCGGCGTGGTCACCGACGACACCATCCGCTCCCTCACGATCAGCCAGCGCGCCCTGGGCACCCGCGCGGTGATACTCATCCACCACACCGGCTGTGGTCTCGAGAACCTCACCGAGGACTTCCGGCACGAGCTGGAGGACGAGGTCGGCCAGCGTCCCGCCTGGGCCGTCGAGGCCTTCCGGGACGTCGACCAGGACGTTCGCCAGTCGATGCAGCGGGTCCGTACCAACCCGTTCCTGCCCCACAAGGACGATGTGCGAGGCTTCGTCTTCGATGTGCACACCGGGCTCCTGCGGGAGATCGATCCCAGCTCTTGAGTGACACAAGGCCGTAACGCCGTCAAGAATGCGGGATGGCACCCCCCGGGATCCCCGGGGCCGGTGTCCGTGTTTCGGGGTGGGCCGGTTCATGCGCCAAGGGCGTCGGCCCTGGGAAAGGGCCGAGGAGAACCAAGGTGACGACGTACGACGACCGAGCGAGCCTCGCGGATCTGACCAGCACGGTGGAGCGGGTGCGCCGGTCGGTCGAGAGCGTGATCGAGGGCAAGCCCGAGGTCGTCCGCCTCGCGCTGACCGTGCTCCTCGCCGAGGGGCACCTGCTCATCGAGGACGTACCCGGCGTCGGCAAGACGATGCTCGCCAAGACGCTCGCCAAGTCCATCGACTGCTCGGTCCAGCGCATCCAGTTCACGCCGGACCTGCTGCCCTCCGACATCACCGGTGTCAGCATCTACGACCAGCAGCGCCGCGAGTTCGAGTTCAAGCCGGGCGCGATCTTCGCGCAGATCGTCATCGGTGACGAGATCAACCGCGCATCGCCGAAGACCCAGTCCGCGCTGCTGGAGTCGATGGAGGAGCGCCAGGTCACCATCGACGGCACGACCTACACGCTGCCCAGCCCCTTCATGGTCGTCGCCACCCAGAACCCGGTGGAGATGGAGGGCACGTACCCGCTGCCCGAAGCCCAGCGCGACCGCTTCATGGCCCGCGTCTCCGTCGGCTACCCCAGCCCCGAGGCCGAGCTCCAGATGCTCGACGTGCACGGCGGGGTCTCCCCGCTCGACGACCTGACGTCCGTCGCGCACTCCCACGAGATCGTCAAGCTGATCGAGGCGGTCCGCGAGGTGTACGTGGCCGAGCCCGTCAAGCGCTACGTCGTCGACCTGGTCTCCGCCACCCGTACCCACCCCGACCTGCGGCTCGGCGCCTCGCCCCGGGCCACCCTGCACCTGCTGCGCGCCGTGAAGGCCTCGGCCGCGCTCGCCGGCCGGGACTACGTCCTGCCCGACGACGTCCAGGCCCTGGCCGCGCCGGTCCTCGCGCACCGGCTGCTGCCCACCGCGCAGGCCCAGCTGAACCGCCGCACCGCCGAGCAGGTCGTCGGCGAGATCCTGCAGCGCACCCCCGTACCGGCCGCGCACGCCCGCGGCGAGATGCCGCCCGGCGCTGGCATCCGGGGCTTCTGATGAGCGCCGGTGGCCCGCACGGCGCCGGTGGCCCCGGGGACGGCGGCGGACTGCGCGCATCGCTGTCCGGACTGACCACCCGCGGCCGCTCGTTCCTGGCCGCCGGGATAGCCGCCGCCGCCTGCGCGTACGTCCTGGGCCAGGGCGAACTGCTGCGGGTCGGCATGCTGCTCGCCCTCCTGCCGCTGATCTGCGTCTATGCCCTCCACCGCACCCGCTTCCGGGTCTCCGGCAGCCGCCGGCTCAGCCCGGGGCGGGTCCCCGCGGGCAGCGAGGCCCGCGTGCAGCTGCGCATGGACAACGTCTCCCGGCTGCCCACCGGCCTGCTGATGCTCCAGGACCGCGTGCCCTACGTACTGGGCCCGCGCCCGCGGTTCGTACTGGACCGGGTCGAGCCCGGCGGCCGCCGCGAGGTGTCCTACCGGGTCCGCTCCGACCTGCGCGGCCGCTATCCGCTCGGCCCGCTCCAGCTGCGCCTGTCCGACCCCTTCGGGCTGGTCGAGCTGACCCGTTCCTTCAGCACCTACGACACCCTCACCGTCATCCCGCGCACCGAGCCCCTGCCGCCGGTCCGCCTGGCCGGCGAGTCCAACGGCTACGGCGACGGCAGCCGCCGCTCCCTGGCCCTGGCCGGCGACGACGACGTGATCCCCCGCGGCTACCGGCGCGGCGACGACCTGCGCCGGGTGCACTGGCGCTCCACCGCCCGCTACGGCGAGCTGATGGTCCGCCGCGAGGAGCAGCCGCAGCGCAGCCGGGCAACCGTCCTGCTGGACACCCGGCGCCTGGCCTTCGACGGTGCCGGCCCCGACTCCGCCTTCGAGTGGGCCGTCTCGGCGGCCGCCTCCAGCCTGCTGCACGTCCTGGAGCAGGGCTTCTCCGCGCGGCTGCTCACCGACACCGGCGACGCGGTGCCCGGTGAGGGCGGCGGCGGTTTCTCCTCCGGCGGGCAGGAGTCCGCGGAGGCCGCCGGGCTGATGCTGGACACCCTCGCGGTCGTCGGGCACTCCGACGGCGCCGGGCTCTCCCGCGCCTACGACGCGGTGCGCTCCGGCGGCAGCGGCGGCTTCGGCGCAGCCGGCGGCGACGGGCTCCTCATCGCCTTCTTCGGCGACCTGGACGACGTACAGACAGAACTGGCCGCCCGGATGCGCCAGGGCACCTCGGGTGCGGTGGCCTTCGTACTGGACTCCGCGAGCTGGGGCGGACAGCCCGCTCCGGGGCACGGCGTGCCCCCGCTGGAGGAGCGGCTGCGCAGGCTGCGCGACGCGGGCTGGACCGCACTGGCCGTCCCGCCCGGGGTGGCCTTCGGCGAACTGTGGCGCCAGGCCGGAACCGCGCGCGTCGGTACGGGAACCTCCGGAGGTCGGGAATGAGCGGGCGGGCGAAACTGACGCTGTTCGCGGCACTGGCGACGCTGCTCACCTCGTGGTCGCTGAACCCGCTGGTGGACTCGCAGGCCTGGCTGCTGCAGGCGGCACTGCTGCTCGCCGTGCAGAGCGGGGTGGGCGCCGGGATCCGGCGGGTGCCGCTGGCCCGGACGCTGACCGTGGCCGCGCAGGCGCTGGTGTCGCTGCTGCTGCTCGCGTTCCTCTACGCCGGCAAGGGCGAGTCCCACGGGGACGGGCCGCTGGCCTACCTGGTGACCGACTTCGGCGGGCTGTTCGGTCAGGGCGTCCGGGACGTGGGCGAGTTCGCCATCCCGGCCCCGCTGACGGACGGCATCAAGCTGCTGCTGGTGTCCGGCGTGCTGCTGATCGGGCTGCTGGTGGACACCCTGGCGGTGACCATGCGCACGGCCGCCGCGGCCGGGCTGCCGCTGCTGGCGCTGTACTCGGTGGCCTCGGGCCTGGCGGGCGGCGGGGACGCCTCCTGGTTCTCCTTCCTGCTCGCGGGCTGCGGTTACCTGATGCTGCTGCTGTCCGAGGGCCGCGACCGGCTCGCCCAGTGGGGCCGCGTCTTCGGCGCGGCCCCGCGCCGGGGCGCCGCCGACTCCGGCCTCGGCAACGGGGCGGGCGGGCAGGCGACGGCGCCCGTGAAGTTCGGGCGGCGGATCGGCGCGGTGACCCTGGGCCTGGCGCTGGCGGTGCCGGCCGTCCTGCCCTCGCTCGGCGGCGGGCTGCTGGGAGGCACGCAGGAAGCCGACGACGGCGGCAGCGGCACGGGCGGGACGATCTCGGCGGTCAACCCGCTGGTCTCCCTGCAGAGCAACCTGAACGCGCAGGACAACCGCGTGATCCTGCGGTACCGGACGAACAGCCCGCAGCAGGGCGAGCAGTACCTGCGGATCGTGGCCCTGGACGAGTTCAACGGCGTCAAGTGGGAGGCCTCCGGGCGGGCCCTGATCGACGTGCCCGAGGAGCTGCCGGCACCGCCGGGGCTCCGCGCCCCGGTCAGCGGCAGCGCGGTCGAGGTCACCACCAGCATCTCGGCGGCGGACTACTTCACCCAGCGCTACCTCCCCATGCCGTATCCGGCGACGTCGGTGAACATCGGCGGCAAGTGGCGGTTCGAGCCGGTCGGCCGGACCCTGGTCGGCGACCAGCTGGGCCGCGACAGGTTCCAGAACGTCCAGGGCGCCGAATACATCGTGCGCAGCCTGCTGCTGAAGCCGACGGCCCAGCAGCTCCAGAAGGCCCCGGAGCCCGACCCGGCGATCCGGGAGGAGTACACGAAGATCCCGGACAACCTGCCGCCGGTGGTCGCCGAACGGGCCCGTCAGGTGACGCAGGGGGCGAAGGACGACTACACGCGGGCCGTGAAGCTGCAGGACTACTTCGCCGTGAACGGCGGATTCCGCTACAACACGAAGACGGCCTCCGGCACGGGCCCGCAGGCGGTCGCCCGGTTCCTCGACGACAAGGAAGGTTTCTGCGTCCACTTCGCCTTCTCGATGGCGGCGATGTCCCGCTCGCTGGGCATCCCGGCCCGCGTAGCGGTGGGCTTCACGCCCGGCGAGAAGCAGTCGGACGGCAGCGTGAACGTGTCGATGCGCGACGCGCACGCCTGGCCCGAGCTGTACTTCGAGGGCGTGGGCTGGACCCGCTTCGAGCCGACGCCCCGCTCCGGCATCAACATTCCGGACTACTCCCGGGCCCAGACGCCGGCCGCCCAGCCGTCCGCGCCGGCGCCGCTGCCCTCGCAGAGCGCGGCGCTGCCGTCGACGCAGCCCTCGGCGACCCCCGAGTGCCCGCCGGCCCTGAAGAAGCTCGGCGAGTGCGGCGCCGCGGCGCCCGTGCAGAACGCGAGCGGCGGTGGCGGTCCGTCGGTGACGACGGTCCTCGGCTGGGCGGCTGTCGTGGTGGCGGTGCTGGGCCTGCCCCTGCTCCCGCTGCTGTGGCGGACCCGGCTGCGGGCCCGGCGCCTGGCGACCGGGGAGGTCCTGACGGCCTGGCGGGAACTGGGCGACACCGCCTGGGACGCGGGTGTGGTCCCGGACGAGGCGCTGTCCCCGCGCCGGGCGGCGAGCCGGATCGCGGACCTGGGCCGCCTGGAGCCGGAACCTGCGGCGGCCGTGCACCGGGTCGCCGGTGCGGTGGAACGGGCCCTGTACGCGCCCCCGGGCGCGGAGGTCTCGTACCCGGAGCTGGCGGACGACGTACTGCTGGCCCGTACGGGCCTGCTGGCGTCCGCGGACCGGCTTCCCCGGCTGCGCGCCCTGCTGCTGCCCCGCTCGGCGGCCCGCATCTCCTGGGCCCTCTCGGCCCGCCGGTCCGCGATCACCACGGCGGTATCGACCCGCCTGACCGCAGCCCGCCTCCGTCTCCCCCTGAGGGGCCGCGGCTGAGCCGCCTTTCGCCTCGAACGCCGGCGGGGCTGGAATATCCAGCCCCGCCGGCGTTTGCGGCGCGGGGTCCGGGGCGGAGCCCCGGCAACCGTCGCGCGCCGACCCACGCGCCGCCGAACCCGCGGACGCGAAACGGCGAGGCTCGATCCCCCCGAGCCCCGCCGCTTCACGTATCGCTCCACCGGGTGCCGTGTCCCCCGTCCCGGTCACGGAAGGAGGCACCCGGTCCGCTCCGCAGCCCCGTGTCGGCGGTGCGGACCGGGTCTCCTGTCCGTTGCTCCCAGTCTGGCGTCCGCGCAGGTGGGAGCCCATCCGCGCACGTACTCATTTCCGCGCCTAGGTACGGATACTCAGCCGTCGCGGCCGGCCCCACCAGTTCTACGGGTCGGCGCGCCCGCGCGGCACCGCCGACTGGGGGGTGCCGGCGCGCCGGGACTCAGCGGTTGCCGCTGACCCGGCCCCGCAGCAGCAGCGACAGCGCCGAGTGCACGTCGTCCAGGGACCGCTCGCTCTGGAAGGACTGCCAGTCCAGGGCGGCCACCAGCACCATCCCGACCATCGCGGCCGCCGTGAGCGGCACATCGATCTCGGCGCTCAGCTCACCGCGTTCGACGCCCTCGCGCAGCACCTTCTCCACGACGGCCACCGCCTCCTGCCGGACCACCATCAGCGTGGACTGCCACGCGCGGTTGGTGCGCCACAGCTCGGCGACGTACAGCTGGGTGAAGGCCGGGTACCGGTCGATGAAGACGAGCCCCGCGCGGATCATGGCGTCGAGCGCCTCGACACGGCTGCCGCCGCGGGCCTCCGTCTCCTCGGCCGCCGTCCGCAGGGAGACCGTCAGCAGGCCGACGCCGTGCCGCAGCAGCTCCTCGAAGAGCTCGTTCTTGCTCGCGAAGTTGTAGTAGACCGTGCCTTTCGCGACGCCCGCCCGCTCGGCGATCTCATCGACCGTGGTCGCGGAGAAGCCCTGCTCGGCGATCAGGGTGACGGCCGCTTCGTAGAGCTTCTGCCGGGTGATCGCACGACGGCCCCCGCCGGTACCCGTACCGGTGCTGCTGCTTTCCATGGCGCTGATTGTCACAGGTCAACACGTCCCTACAGGCTCAGTTCCGGGTGCAGTCGGTCCATGGTCCACACCTGCTTGCCGCGGGCGGCGAGCGCGGTGAGGGCGAGGGCGCCGGCGGTGAAGGCCAGCAGGACCGCGCTCCCCTGCCAGACAGGGGTGAGGTCGCCACCGGTGATGAGGCGGCGCAGGCTCTCGACGATGTACGACATCGGCAGGTACGGGTGGATCCAGTTGAAGAAGTCCGGGCTGGTCTGCACGGGGTAGGTGCCGCCCGCCGAGGTCAGCTGAAGCATCAGGACGGCCAGCACCAGGATGCGGCCGGCGGCGCCGAACTTGGCGTTGAGCCACTGGACGATCGCCGCGAAGCAGCCGGTGACCAGCATCAGGAAGCCGATGGTCAGGGCCGGGTGGGCCATCTTCAGGCCGAGGCCGGGCGCCCAGTGCAGTACGGACATCAGCAGGGCCACCTGCGCCGTGCCGAGGCCCGCCACGGGCAGCCAGCCGGCGAGGGCGACCCGCCAGGGCGAGGCACCGGCGGCCAGGGCCCGCCGGTTCAGCGGGGCGATCAGCATGTAGGCGACCATCGAGCCGACCCAGAGGGAGAGCGGGATGAAGTAGGGCGCGAAGCCGGTGCCGTAGTTGGGCGCCTTGTGCAGGGACTGGTTGGCGAGCTGGATCGGGTCGGCCATGACCTGGGTGCGCTGGTCGCGCTGCTGCTGGTCGTAGTCGGGGATCTTGCCGGCGCCCTCGTGCAGGCCGCCGGCGAGCTCGCCGGTGCCGTCGACGAGCTTGTACATGCCGCCGTCGAGCTGGTGGGCGCCGTCGCCGAGCTTGCCGACGCCGTCGGTGAGGGCGCCGGAGCCGGTGGTGGCGGAGCCGAGGCCGGTGTGCAGCTTGGCCATGCCCGCGGACACCTTGTGGGCACCGTCGTTGAGGGCGTTGACCTTGGCGACGGCCGCGTCGAGGTCGCCCGCGAGCTGCGGGGCCTTGTCGACGAGCACGCGGGCCTTGTTCTCCAGGTCGGTGAGCTGGGTGCGGAGTTTGGTGAGGTCGCCGCTGGCGTTCTTGGCCAGGACACTGACGTCCCCGCTGAGCTCGGCGGCCTGGGCCGTGCTGTCCCGGACCGTCTTCAGGTCGGGGCAGGAGGCCAGGTGCGGTTCGCCGCCGGGGGTCACGCAGTGCTTGGTGTAGTAGGTGTCGGCAACGGTGGCCGCCTTCTTGGCGGCAGCGGCGGCGGCCGGGGCCTTCTCGGTGAATTTGTCCAGGTGATCGCGGACGACCTTCGCGGTGTCGGCGACCAGCTCGGCGGTGTCGGCCAGGTTCTTGGGGTCCTTGACGAAGGGGCGGGCCTTGTCCGCGGCCCCGTTGACCTTGTCGGCCACCGCCTGCGTACCGTCCGCGACGTCCTTGGAGCCGGTCTCCAGCTTGCCGGCCGCCGTGTTCAGCTTCTGCAGGCCGCTGTTGAGCTCGCCGGACTTCTCCTGCGCCGTGTCGAGGCCGTCGGCGAGCTCCTTGGCGCCTTCCTGGGCCTTGCCCGCACCGTCCTTGATCTTGTCGGCGCCGTCGGCCGCCTCCGCGGTCTTGTCGTGCAGGTCGGAGAAGTTGACGAAGATCTTGTCGAGGAAGCCGCGGGAGGCGTTGGCGGACGCCGCGGAGCGGACCTCGGCGAAGACGGAGCGCGAGATCGAGCCGACGATGTAGTTGTTGGCGTCGTTCGTGCGGACCTGGAGCGCCCCGGTGGTGGGGTCCTCGCCGGAGCTGGAGGCGATCTTCGCGCTGAAGTCCTCGGGCAGGGTCAGGGTCAGGTAGTACGTACCGTCCTCCAGACCCTTGGCCGCCTCCTCGGCGCTCGCATAGCGCCAGTCGAAGGACTTCTTGCTGGCGTGCAGCTTCTCGGCGATCTCGGTGCCGGCGTCGAGGCGCTTGCCGTCGACGGTCGTGCCCTTGTCGGAGTTGACGATGGCGACGGGCACCTGGTCGAGCCGCTTGTACGGGTCCCAGAAGGACCACAGGTACAGGGCTCCGTAGAGCAGTGGCAGCAGGAGCAGCGCGACGAGAGCGGCCCGGGGCAGCTTCCCCCGCCCGAACCGCTTCAGCTCAAGCGCGGCCAGCTTCGGCGAGCGCATCGTCCGCCCCCTTCGTGTCGTCGTTCTCGGAATCGCTCGTGGTGTCGTGCTCGGTGCCGTGCTTCGTGTCGGTCTCGGAGCCGCTGTCGGCGTCCGCGTCCACGTCGGCGTCCACGTCGGCGTCGCTCTGCGCGACGGCGGGCGCGTCCGGCGCGTCCGGCTCCTTGGGGGAGGTCCGCAGGACGACTGCGTCGGCGGGCGCCTCGCTGCACACCGCGAGGACGGTGATCCCGCGGGCGGCGACCGAGCGGAGCAGGTCCCAGGCCTCGGCGCGTTCGGTGTCCGACAGCTTGAGGTCGAGGTCGTCGAGGGCCAGCAGTCCCGGGGAGCCCAGCAGCGCGATGGCGACGGACAGCCGTACGGACTCCAGGCGTTCCAGGTCCCGTACAGAGGTCCGTTCGCCCTTGGGCAGCGTGGCGAGGTCGAGTCCGGCGGCCTCCAGGGCGGCGGCGATCCGCGCCTCTGCGGCGGCGCGGCGCTCGGCCCGGGGCCGCAGCATCGCGCGGACGGGAGCGCCGTAGTGGCGCTGGAGCAGGGCGCCCTCGCGCAGCTGTTCCGCGACGGTGAGGGCCTGGTCGAGCTCGTTGACCCCGGTGACCGGGCCGAGTGCGGCGATCCGGCGGACCGCTGTCATCCGCTTCGGCAGCCGGTGACCGCCGACCTCGGCGTGGCCCCGGGTGGGCTTCATCCGCCCGGTGAGGGCGAGGAGCAGGCAGGTACGACCACTGCCGGAGGGGCCTTCGACCGCGATGAGCGAGCCGGGCGCCGCGTCGATACCGACTCCCCGGAAGGCCCAGCCTCGCGGGCCCTCGAGTCCGAAGTCCTCGGCCTTGACGGCCGCGCCGTGCGGGCTGTCCACGCCGTCCTCCTTCTTTTTGAACTGACCGGTCAGTTCAAAAACTAGCATCGTTCTTCGCATCAGGTGCGCAGGAGGGGGGAGTTGCCCGGTTCGTGACCGTAAAAGCCCAGGTCAGCGCAATTGTCAGTGGGGCACGTCACGATGGGGGCAACGCATCGACAGGAGGTTCGTCATGGCCACACCGTCCCCGTCCCCTGTCCACCCCGTCCTGCGCAGGTCGACAGCCCCACCGGCCGCCCTCGACCTGCTCGCCAAGGCCCACAGCGGCCTGGCCGAGGCAGCCCGGCTGACCCGCCCCAACGAGCGCTACGCCACCGCCCACCTCGCCGCGCTGCGCACCGCCGCGGCCGTGCTCGCCGCGCGCGCCCGGCCCGAACCGGTGAACCCGCGGCGGCGGCCCCGGATCCGCAGCGCGTGGGAGGTGCTGCCCGAGATAGCGCCGGAGCTGGCCGAGTGGAGCGCCCTCTTCGCCTCCGGCGCCGCGCGCCGGGCCAGGGCCGAGGCGGGGATAGCGGACGCGGCGAGCCGCCGGGACGCGGACGATCTGGTGCGGGCGGCCTCGATGTTCCTTCGCCTGGTGGAGCGGATGCTCACCGTCCGGACGGCGCCCCAACCCCTGGAGAAGACCCTGCCGCAACCACGTCCGGAGCATCCGGACGCGGGATGAGCTGCCCGGCGGCGGAAGGCAATAGGGTGGGCCAGGACCGCTCACCCTTTACCGCGCCGAGGAGCCATCAGCCGTGTCGGACACTTCCCGCCCCCGTGCCTCCCTCCGCACCGCCGTGGTGTGGGAGGTCCTCAAGGAGGCGCTCGACCGCCGGGTGAAGGCGACCGGGCGGGATGTGCTGGACGTGCTCGACACCGGTGGCGGCACCGGCAAGTTCGCCGTGCCGGTGGCCCGTCTGGGCCAC
Source organism: Streptomyces sp. NPDC040545 (assembly GCF_055595065.1). Lineage (NCBI taxonomy): Bacteria > Bacillati > Actinomycetota > Actinomycetes > Kitasatosporales > Streptomycetaceae > Streptomyces > Streptomyces sp. NPDC040545. Next base: position 375,497 of record NZ_JBVIWA010000004.1, on the reverse strand, counting down.
CGGGTCACCGTGGTCGACCCCAGCCCGAACGCGCTGTTCGGGCTGGAGCGCCGGGTGGCCGAGGCCGGTGTCGCCGATCTGGTGCGCGGCGTCCAGGGCGACGCCCAGGGCCTGTTGGACGTCGTCGAGCAGGACGCCTACGACGTGGTGCTCTGCCACGGCGTGCTGGAGTACGTGGACGACCCCGCGGAGGGCGTGGCCAACACGGTGGCCGCGCTGCGGGCCGGCGGCACGCTCAGCCTGCTGGCCGCCGGCCTCGGCGGGGCCGTGCTGGCCCGCGCCCTGGCCGGGCACTTCACGGAGGCCCGTACCGCCCTCACCGACCCGGCCGGCCGCTGGGGCTCCGGCGACCCGGTACCGCGCCGCTTCACCGCCGAGCAGCTCTCCGAGCTGGTCGGCGGCGCCGGCCTCGCGGTCGGGGCGGTGCACGGCGTGCGGATCTTCGCCGACCTCGTGCCCGGGGTCCTGGTGGACACCGAGCCCGGCGCCGTGGAGGCGCTGCTGCGCCTGGAGGAGGCCGCCGCCGAGCTGCCCGCCTTCCACGCGGTCGCCACCCAGCTGCACGTCCTGGGTGAGAAGCAAGCCTGAACTGCGACCTTCCTCGCGCGGAGTCGGCCACACACCCTCCGATCCGCCGGTCGGCCCCGTATGATCAGGTGCAAGACCGGCATGGTGGACGGACCATTGGGGAATAAGCGCCTCAGTGACCGCCCCCGCGGCGGTACGGTTTTCACGCAGCGCTTTCACCGGCTGCGTCATTTCTGGGCCGCGCCCATTTGGAACGCGGCGTAGAGGGCGGGTGTCACGGGGGCGATTCCCCGCCTATCCTGAAGGGGACCCCTGGTCGCTACCCCCCGCGACCGACGGATGAGGAGGACTCCCGTGCCGCTCTCGGAGCACGAGCAGCGAATGCTCGAGCAGATGGAGCGAGCGCTGTACGCCGAAGATCCCAAGTTCGCGACAGCGCTTGAGGGAAGCGGACTGCGTACGTACACCCGGCGACGGGTCTACCAGGCAGTCGCAGGCATTGTGGTGGGTATCGCGCTCCTCATGACCGGTGTGATCATTCCGAACGTGCTCTGGATCAGCGTGGTGGGTTTCCTCGTCATGCTGGGATGTACGGTCCTGGTGGTCACCGGTTGGCGCAAGGCACCCAAGCCTGGCGAGCAGCCCGTCTCCGGAAGTACTGGCGGTCCGGCCCGTGGCCGGAACCGGCAGCGTCGGTCGATGATGACCCGTATCGAGGAACGGTGGCAGCGCCGCCGTGACGAGCAGGGGCACTAGCTCCGCACAACGTGGGTGAGGGGATGGCCGCCGTGCGGCCGTCCCCTCACTTTTCTGTGTTCCCGTACGGCATGATGATCCGATGAGTGTGCTCCCCCTGGTCTTCACCAGCGGCTGGGCCAGTGGGATCAACGCTTACGCCGTGGTCCTCCTGCTCGGCATCTTCGGCCGCACCGGCCTCACCGACGACGTCCCCGCCTCCCTGCAGCGCACGGACGTGCTGATCGTCGCGGCGGTGCTGTTCCTGTGCGAGGCGATCGCCGACAAGGTCCCGTACATGGACTCGATATGGGACACCGCCCACACGGTGATCCGGCCGGCGTCCGGTGCGGTGATCGGTGCGCTGCTGGCCGGGCAGACCGGCTCGCTCCCCGAGATCACCGCGGCCGCGGTCGGCGGCTCCACAGCGCTGGCCAGTCATTTCGTCAAGGCGGGCACCCGGATGGCGATCAACACCTCGCCCGAGCCCTTCACCAATGTGGGGATGAGCATCGCCGAGGACCTCGGCGTGGCCGGGCTCGTCACCTTCGCGATGTTCAATCCCGAGGCCGCCGCGATCATCGCGGCCGTGCTGCTGGCCATCGGGCTGGCCATACTGTTCTTCCTCTGGAGCCGGATCCGCCGCTTCCTGCGCCGCCGCGCCCAGCGCCGCGAGGAGAAGCGGATGGCCGCCGGGGCCCGCGCGACCACCGGGGCCCCACCCCGCTGACCACAGGGTCACCACGGGGGCCGGCACGGGGGTCGATAGGCTCGGCCGCATGGCACGAATTGCGGTGATCGGCGCCGGCATGGGCGCGATGGCTACGGCGGCCCGGCTGGCCGTGGCGGGGCACCAGGTGACGGTGTACGAACGCGGGACGACCTACGGCGGAGCCGTGGGCCGCTACGAGCGCGAGGGCTTCGCCTTCGACACCGGGCCCGGCCTGCTGCACCTGCCGGCCGTCTACCGCGATCTCTTCGTGAAGACCGGCAAGCGGCCGCTGGAGACCTGCGTCGACATGGTCCAGGTGGACCCGGCCGTCCGGCACGTCCTCCCCCACCACGGCATCGACATCGCCCTCCCCGGCGCCTCCCACGGCGGTGTCGCCGCCGCCCTGGAATCCGCCTTCGGCCCGGGCGCGGGCGAGCGCTGGAACGCCGCCCTGGGCCGCGCCCGCGACGCCTGGGACGCCACCCGGCGCCCGCTGCTGGAGGAGCCGCTGCGGCCCGCCGCCCGGCAGAGCCTGGGCGGCGACCCCTACCCGGCCGTGCGCCGGAGCGGCCTCCTGCGCCGCCGTACGCCGACCCTCGCCGAGGTGGCCGACCGGGAGCTGGGCGGCGCCCTCGCGGAGCTGCTGACCGGCCTGGTGCGGGGGTACGGGATCGACCCCGCCACCGCACCGGCCTCGGCGGCCGTGCTCCCGTACATGGAACAGACCTTCGGCAGCTGGTACGTGCGCGGCGGGATGCGGGCCCTGGCGACCGCCGTGTACGAGCGCTGCCTGGAGCGCAAGGTCGCCTTCGTCTTCGGGGCGGAGGTCCGGGAGGTCCTGGTCACGGGCGGCCGGGCGGCCGGTCTGCGGCTGGCCGACGGCACCGAGGCGGCCGCCGACACCGTCGTGTGCGGGATCGACCCCCGGCAGCTGCCGGCCGGTTCCCTGCCGTGGCCGCCGGACGCGGTCCCTGCCCGCGGGGAGGGCGTACCGGGGCGGATCACGCTCCTGCTCGCGCTGCGCGGCCCCCGCCCTGTCACCGCCGTACACCGCACCCTGGTGCACGCCTCCGGGGCGCAGGTCACCGTCATGCGCCCGGACGATCCGGCCACCCGGCCCGACGAGGAGCACGAGGCGGTCACCGTGAGCGCCGTGCCCGGGCCCGGGACCTCGGACCCCGCCGAGCTGCTGAACCTCGCCGAGAAGGCCGTACAGGGGCTGCGGGAGAGGCTGTTGTGGCACGAGGTGCGCACCCCGGCCGACATCGAGGCGGCGACCGGTGCGCTGGGCGGCGCGGTGCCCCCGCCCGCCCTCGCGGGGGCCGGGGGCCGGCTGCTCCAGCCGGCCAACACCACGGCCGTGCCCGGGCTCTACCTGGCGGGCGGCTGGGCCCACCCCGGCGGCGGGCTGGCGCACGCCGGGATGACCGGGGCCCTGGTGGCCGGACTGATCGTGGAGGGCGCGGAGTTCCGCGGCTCGCAGTGAGCCGTCAGTAGCGGTACTGCTCGTACCCGCCCTGCTGGGGGTACGGGTACTGCTGCTGCTCGCCCTGGTCCTCCATCGGGTAGGCCTGGCCGGCCCCGTCGGTGGACCGCTGCTGCGGGACCCAGACGCCGCCGGGCGGGGTGTCCGTGGAGTACTGCTGCTGTCCGTAGTCGGCGTACGGGGTGTAGTCGTACGGCTGGGGCGGGACGACGCCGCCGCCGGTGCCGATGTACGGGTCCGAGTAGGCGGCGTAGACCTGCTGCTGATCGCCCGTCGGGTAGCCGCCCGAGTAGTCGTAGCCGCCCTGGTTCTGCTGGTCGTAGTACGCCGCGTACTGGTGGGCGTCCTGCTCGGCCGTGGTGAACGGCGAGGCGAAGGCCGCCGTCCGTTCGGCCTCGGGCGCGAGACTCTGTATCCCGTAGGACCCGGTGTCCTCGGGCACCGGCTCCGGGCTGTAGACCACCGGGGGCGCCTCGCGGAACGAGCGCTCCTGCGCGGCCCCGTCCCCGGCGCCGTCGGTGCCGGCGTCTGCGTCTGCGTCCTCGTACTGCAGCGCGGTGACCTGGAGGGCCGGCTCCTGCTTGGTGCCCGCGGCCCGGCGGCGGCGCGTCTGCCGTACGGGCTTCCCGCCGCGGCGCAGCGCCCAGCCGGCGACGAAGCCCTTGCGGAAGGACAGCGTCACCAGGGTCTGGCCCACGGCGAACGCGAGCGCGCCGGCGCCGATGACCGGCACCGACGGCAGTATCACCCCGGCGACCACGCCGAGGAAGCCGGCGAAGGCGAGCAGGCGCCAGCGGAGCCGGGCCTTGTACTGCATCAGGACCTCGGCAAGCAGCCACAGCGCGACGAAACCGAACGCGATGTAGAGGACCGTCATTCCCATGCATGGCCCCTCTCGGTACGGCCGCCGGCGCGGGAACGGGGGGCGGCCGCTCAGGCCCGCTGGTGCAGGCCCAGGTTCTCGTAGATTTCGAGAGTCGCCGTGGAATTGTTGAGCGTGATGAAGTGCAGCCCCGGGACACCCTCGGACAGCAGTCGCGCGCAGAACTCCGTGGCGAACTCGATGCCAATGGAGCGTACAGCGGCCGGGTCGTCCTTGACGGCGAGCATGCGCTCTTTCACGTCCGCGGGGAAGACCGCGTTGCTGAGCTGGGGCAGTCGGTCGAGCTGCTTGATACCCACAACAGGCATGACCTCGGGGATGATCGGGGTCTCGCAGCCCGCCTTCTCGACGCTGTCGCGCAGCCGCAGATAATTCTCCGGATCGAAGAACATCTGGGTGATCGCATAGTCGGCACCGGCATGGCACTTGTCCACGAAGTGCCGGATGTCCGTGTCCCAGTCCGTCGAGCGCGGGTGCATCTCGGGGAAGGCGGCGACGCCGACGCAGAAGTCGCCGGACTCCTTGACCAGCCGGACCAGGTCGGCGGCGTAGTGCACGCCCTCGGGGTGCGCCAGCCACTCGCCCATCGGGTCGCCCGGCGGGTCTCCGCGCACGACGAGCATGTTCCGGATCCCGGCGTCCGCGAACTGCCCGATGACATTGCGCAGCTCGGCGACCGAGTGGTCCACGGCGGTGAGGTGCGCGACGGGGGTGAGGGTGGTGTCCGCGGCGATTTCCTGGGTGGCCTTGACGGTGCCGCCGCGGGTGGAGCCGCCGGCTCCGTAGGTCACGGAGACAAAGCTGGGGGATACCGCCTCGACCCGGCGCAGGGCGTTCCAGAGGTTGCGTTCGCCCTTCTCCGTCTTCGGAGCCCAGAACTCGAAGGAGTACGAGCGCCCGGACGCAAGGAGGTCGCGGACCGTGTGTGCACGATCCGACCAGGTGGAAGCGGTACCAGAGGCCATGTGGGCAGGTTAGACGCGGCCCGGCGGACACCGAAGCCTTGTCCGCCTTTTGGACACGTTTTTGGACACTTGGAGGGCCCGCTCTGGCCGGAAGGCGTCCGTACGGGGTAACGCGACCGCCCGTCGGCCGGCCGGTCGGACGCGACTCAGCCGAGGCGGGCCCGGACCCGCTTGGCGAGTTCCGCGGCGGCCGCGCCCGGGTCGGTGGCTTCGGTCAGGGCGCGGACGACCACGATGCGGGTGGCGCCGGCGTCCAGCACCTGGTCCAGGTTCGAGCCGTCGATGCCGCCGATGGCGAACCAGGGACGGTCCTGCTCCAGGGAGGCCGCGTACCGGACCAGGTCCAGGCCCGGGGCGTGGCGGCCGGGCTTGGTGGGGGTGGGCCAGCAGGGGCCGGTGCAGAAGTAGTCCACGCCGGCTTCGGCGACGGCCGCGTCGACCTCGCCCTCGGCGTGGCAGGACCGGCCGATCAGCACCTGCTCGCCGAGGACGGCGCGGGCCGCGGGGACGGGGATGTCGCCCTGGCCGAGGTGCAGGACGTCGGAGCCGATGGCGTGGGCGACGTCGGCGCGGTCGTTCACGGCCAGGAGCTTGCCGTGGCGGCGGGCGGCCTCGGCGAAGACCTGGAGGTGTTCGAGCTCCTCGCCCGCCTCCATGCCCTTGTCGCGGAGCTGGACGATGTCCACGCCCGAGGACAGGACGGCGTCGAGGAATGCCGGGAGGTCACCCTGGCGCTTGCGGGCGTCCGTGCAGAGGTAGAGCCGGGCGTCGGACAGCTGCATGGGTGTACCCCCCGTGATGGATGCGGTGTACGGGCCGCGGCCCGTACACCGCTGTGGAGCGAAGGCGATCAGGTCACAGGGCGAGCGCCTGAGCGCGGCGCTTCACCTCCGTGCCGCGATTCTCGCTCAGCGCCTGCACGGGGGTGCCGGGCAGGGTCGGATCCTCGGTGAAGAGCCATTCGAGGATCTCCTCCTCGGTGAAACGGTCGTCGCGCAGCACGGTCAGCAGGCCGACGAGGCCCTTGACGACCTTGTCGCCGTCGATGAAGGGGGCCGGAACCTGCAGGGAGCGGTTCTCGCCCCGGCGGACGGCGATGAGCTGCCCTTCCTTGACCATCTGGCGGACCCGGGTCACCTCGATGTTCAGCATCTCCGCGATGTCGGGGAGGTACAGCCACGAGGGGACAAGGGCATCGATCTTTGCGTCAATCTCGGTCACAGGCACAAGCCTGCCATCTCGGCTCCGCCGCCGGTACCTGAGCAGCCCCGTCCGGGTCGCGGTCCGTGCCGGGGATCCGCCCCGGACCGCGCCTCAGGGGCCGAAAGCCGGCCTCGCCGGCGTTCGAGGCGCGGGGTCCGGGCGGAGCCCCGGCGGCCGTCAGGCCGTGGCCGACTTGAGGGGGACCGCGGGGTCGGAGACCTTGGCGGGGTCGACGGGCACCCCCGTCTCGATCAGGCGGCGGCCCTGCGCCAGGTCACGGGGGCGGCCCACGGCCAGAACGGCGACGAGCGCGCCGTCCTTCAGCCAGCACACCGACCAGGCGGGACCGGCCGGGTCACCGCGCAGGAGCAGGGTGTCGGCCCCGCCGTGGTGTCCGGCGTACTGGACGAAGCGCCCGAACTGCTCCGACCAGAAGTACGGCACCGGGTCGTAGACCTGGGCCGGCTCCCCGGCCAGGATGTTCGCCGCGACCGTCCGCGGCCCCTGGAGCGCGTTGTCCCAGTGGTGCACGAGCAGCCGCGTCCCGTACCGCCCGGACGGGAAGGAGGCGCAGTCGCCGACCGCGTACACCCCGGGCAGCGAGGTCCGCAGGTACGCGTCCGCGGTGACCGAGCCGTCGGGGCCGCGCTCCACGCCGGTCCCGTCCAGCCATGCGGTGGCGGGGCGCGCGCCGATGCCCACCACCACCGCGCCGGCGGGCAGGGTCCGCCCGTCCGCCAGCAGGACCCGCCCCTCCTCGACCCCGGCGACCTTCGCCCCGGTGATCAGCTCCGCGCCCGCCTCCTGGTACCAGCGCGCCATCGGCTCGGTGACCTCGGCGGGCAGCGCCCCCGCCAGCACCCGGTCCGCGGCCTCGACCACGGTGACCTCGCAGCCCGCCTCCCGGGCGGCGGTGGCGAACTCGGCGCCGATCCAGCCCGCGCCGACGACCACGGCCCGGGGCGACGCGGCCAGCACCGGGCGCAGCCGGGCCGCGTCGTCCAGGGTGCGCAGCAGGTGGACGCCGGGGACGCCCTCGGTCCCGGGGAGGGTCAGCGGCTGCGCGCCGGTCGCCAGTACGAGGATCCCGTACGGGACCGGTCCGGCCTCGGTGTCCAGCTCGTGGACTGCGGCGCGCAGTCCGGTGACCTCGATGCCGAGCCTGAGGTCGATGTCGAGGCCTTCAAAGTCCACGTCGAAGGCGGAGTCCTCGGCCTTGCCGAGGAGTACCGCCTTGGACAGCGGGGGCCGGTCGTAGGGCTGGTGGGGTTCGGCTCCCAGCAGGGTCACGGGGCCGGTGTAGCCCTGTTCGCGCAGGGCGACCGCGGTCTGCACCCCGGCCATTCCGGCGCCGACGATCACGACGCCGTGCTGATTCTGTTCCGTCTGCTCGCTCACGCCGCCACCCTAATCACCTGACGCTCCGTCAGGAATAGGTGTCGCCTTACCCGCCGTCCACCGCCGGGTTAGTCTGGCCACCGTACCTATCGCGGGAGTCCGGCGCACCGGGCTGAGAGGGAGGCTGGCCGGCCTCCGACCGTACGAACCTGATCCGGGTCATGCCGGCGAAGGGAGGGGCTGGACGCCCATGCACTCATCCCGAACATCTCGGAAGGGATCCGACGTCCTCGTCATCGGGGGCGGAATCATCGGCCTGGTCACCGCCTGGCGGGCCGCCGCGCGCGGCCTGGGCACCGTACTCGCCGACCCGGCACCCGGCGGCGGCGCCGCACAGGTCGCGGCCGGCATGCTCGCCCCCGTCACCGAACTGCACTACGGCGAGGAAGCCCTGCTGGGCCTCGGCCTCGCCTCCGCCGCACGCTATCCGCAGTTCGCCGCCGAGCTCGCCGAAGCCAGCGGCGGCCTGGACATCGGCTACCGCGCCTGCGGCACCCTCGCCGTCGCCCTCGACTCCGACGACCGCCTCCACCTGCGCGAACTGCACGCCCTGCAGCGCCGCTGCGGCCTGGAGTCCGAGTGGCTCACCGGCCGCGAGTGCCGCCGCCTGGAACCCATGCTCGCCCCGGGCGTACGCGGCGGCCTGCGCGTCGACGGCGACCACCAGGTCGATCCCCGCCGGCTCGCGGCCGCCCTGCTGGCCGCCTGCGAACGCGCCGGCGTGACCATCCACCGGACCGGCGCGGAGCGGCTGCTCACCACCGCCGACCGGGCGACCGGCGCCCTCCTCGACGACGGCACGGAACTGCTCGCCGACCAGGTGGTCCTCGCCGCGGGCTCGTTCACCGGCCGGCTGGCGGGCGTACCGCCGGAGGTCGTGGCCCCCGTGCGGCCGGTCAAGGGACAGGTCCTGCGGCTCACGGTCCCGGCGGCGTACGCGCCGTTCCTGTCGCGGACCGTACGGGCCGTCGTACGCGGCAGCCACGTCTACCTGGTGCCGCGGAAGAACGGCGAACTCGTCGTCGGCGCCACCAGCGAGGAACTCGGCTGGGACACCACCGTCACCGCGGGCGGAGTCTACGAACTCCTGCGCGACGCCCACGAACTGGCCCCCGGCATCACCGAACTCCCGCTCACCGAGACCCGGGCGGGACTGCGCCCCGGATCCCCCGACAACGCCCCGCTGCTCGGCCCGACCGACCTGCCGGGCCTGCACCTGGCCACCGGGCACTACCGCAACGGGGTGCTGCTGACCCCGCTCACCGGCGAAGTCCTCGCCGAGCTGCTGGCCACCGGCGAACTGCCGGAGATCGCGCGCCCCTTCACCCCCCGCCGGTTCTCCGCCGCACGTCAGGAGTCGTACGCATGACCATCTCCGTCAACGGCGAGCCGCGCGAGGTCGCGGCCGGCGCCACCCTCGACACGGTGGTCGCCACCCTGACCACCGCCCCCTCCGGCGTCGCCGCCGCACTCAACGAGACCGTGGTCCCGCGCGGGCAGTGGCCGGCCACCGTCGTGGGCGACGGCGACCGGGTAGAGATCCTCACCGCGGTACAGGGGGGCTGAGCGGCATGGCGGACGACCTCTTCACCCTCGGCGGGCGGACCTTCACCTCCCGCCTGATCATGGGCACGGGCGGGGCCCCGAGCCTGGACGTCCTGGAACGCGCCCTTGTCGCGTCCGGTACCGAACTCACCACGGTCGCGATGCGGCGGCTGGACCCCACGGTCCAGGGCTCCGTCCTGTCCGTGCTGACCAAGCTCGGCATCTCGGTCCTCCCCAACACGGCGGGCTGCTTCACGGCGGGCGAGGCCGTCCTCACGGCCCGGCTGGCCCGGGAGGCGCTCGGCACGGACTGGATCAAGCTGGAGGTGGTCGCGGACGAACGGACCCTCCTGCCGGACGGCGTCGAGCTGCTGGACGCCGCCGAGATCCTGGTGGACGAGGGCTTCACGGTCCTCCCGTACACCAACGACGACCCGGTGCTCGCACGCAAGCTGGAGGACGTGGGCTGCGCGGCGATCATGCCGCTCGGGTCCCCCATCGGATCCGGCATGGGCATCCGCAACCCGCACAACTTCGAGCTGATCACGGAGCGCGCGTCCGTCCCGGTCATCCTGGACGCGGGCGCGGGCACGGCGTCGGACGCGGCCCTGGCGATGGAACTGGGCTGCGCGGCGGTGATGCTGGCCTCGGCGGTGACCCGCGCACAGGAGCCGGTCCTCATGGCGTCGGCCATGCGCGACGCCGTCTCGGCGGGCCGCCTCGCCTTCCGCGCGGGCCGCATCCCCCAACGCCGCTTCGCCGAGGCCTCCTCCCCCACGGAAGGCCGCGCCACCCTGGACCCGGAGCGGCCGGCGTTCTGAGGCGGGGCGGGGCGGGGCTTCGGGGGGCGGGAGCCGACCGGGCGGAGCCGGATGACGAAGGGGCGGCTCCGGCAGGCGGGAGCCACATGGTCGGAATCAGACATACATATGGGGGTAATTTGCCCCAATTGCCCCTATCTGCACCTCGCCTTGTGGTGTCGGTCCCGCGTTGACCCGTATCCACGACGGCATAGCGGAGGAATCAGCCGGCACCCCGTCGCGACGGCCCCGGCCGGCCGTCGGACGCGTGACCGAGAAGCGCCGGCGGGTCGTGGGCGGCCGATGTCCAGCCCAGGACGGCCTGTGGACGCTGAGAGATGAGGAGCGCGTAGCGATCGGACGCGCCTCCCCCGACACGGCAGGGCGGCTGTGATCGGCCCCGCCTCCTGTTCGTCCCCCACGCCCGACCCACCCGAAGGTCTCTGGTGTGCCCGTCCCTGGAAAGGATCGCCCGGCTCGTTCCTTTGGGGGTTTCCCGGCGGTCTTCGTGTGTCCGGGGCGGGACGGTCGGTCAAGGGTGGAGCGCAGCGACATCGCGAAGCGACGCGACCGGAGGGAGCGCCCTTGAGGGACCGGCCCGACACGGAGAGACGATGAGACTGACGGGAAACCCCCATACGCCTCTCTGATTCCGATCAAGTGGCTCCCGCCCACCCACGCCCCCGACCCCCACCCCCGCCCCACGTCACAGCTGCGCTGCAAGGCGACCCGCCCAGGACGGTCGCCGCGTGGCGGCTCGTAGAATCGCCGGGTGGATACGACCCTGGATGACCCCCTCGTCGGGCGCGTGCTCGACGGCCGCTACCGCATCGACGCCCGCATCGCGGCCGGCGGCATGGCCACGGTCTACCGGGCCCTCGACACCCGCCTCGACCGCGTGCTCGCGCTGAAGGTGATGCACCCGGCCCTCGCCGCCGACGCCGCCTTCGTCGACCGGTTCATCCGCGAGGCGAAGTCCGTCGCCCGGCTCGCGCACCCGAACGTGGTCGCCGTCTTCGACCAGGGCACGGACGGGCCGTACGTGTACCTGGCCATGGAGTACGTCTCCGGCTGCACCCTGCGCGACGTGCTCCGCGAGCGCGGCGCGCTCCAGCCCCGGGCCGCCCTCGACATCCTCGAACCGGTCCTCGCCGCCCTCGGCGCCGCCCACCGGGCCGGCTTCGTCCACCGCGACATGAAGCCCGAGAACGTCCTGATCGGGGACGACGGCCGGGTGAAGGTCGCGGACTTCGGGCTGGTGCGGTCGGTCGACTCGGTGACCAACACCACCGGCTCCGTCCTCGGCACCGTCTCCTACCTAGCCCCCGAGCAGATCGAGAACGGCATCGCCGACACCCGCGTGGACGTCTACGCCTGCGGTGTCGTCCTCTACGAGATGCTCACCGGCTCCAAGCCCCACCTCGGCGGCACCGCCGCGCAGGTGCTCTACCAGCACCTGCACGAGGACGTCCCGCCCCCGTCCGCCGTGGTCCCGGGGCTCGCCGTCGGGCTCGACGAGCTGGTAGCGCAGGCCGCCGCCCGCAATCCAGACCTGCGTCCCTACGACGCGGCCGCGCTGCTCGGCCTCACCCGCGAGGCCCGCGCGCGGCTCAGCGACGCCGAGCTGGACGCCCTGCCCCCGCAGGCGCGCGCCGAGGAGCGCTCGTCCGCCGAGGACCGCACGGGTGTGATCCCGCGTCCGGTGTCCGCGCAGCAGCCCGTGCAGCACACCTCCCGTCTGGAGATGCCCCCGGCGCCGCCCGTGCCGCCCGCGCACCGGCCGGTGGCCTCCGCGCGGCGGCCCCGTCGCGGGGTGCTGCTCGTCATCGCGGGCGTGCTGCTCGCGCTGGGGCTCGGGGTCGGCGTCTGGTACATCAACTCCGGGCAGTTCACGAAGGTCCCCAACCTGCTCGGCAAGACCGAGGAGCAGGCCCGCTCCCAGCTGTCCGCGGCCGGGCTCGGGGTGAAGGGGGTGAACCGGAAGTTCAGCGAAGCCTTCGAACGCGGGACGGTGATGAACACCGATCCCGCGGGCGGCCGGCGGATCCGCGGCAACGACGCGGTGACCATCACCATCTCCCGCGGCCCCGAGGTCGTGGCCGTGCCCAACCTGAAGGGCCGGCCCCTGGAGGAGGCCACCGCCGAGCTGACGCAGTCCGGGCTGGCGCCCGGCATGGTGACGCAGGCCTTCAGTCAGGACATCGCGCAGGGTTCGGTGATCAGCACCAATCCGGCGGGCGGCGAGAAGCGGGCGCCGGACACGGCGGTCTCGCTCGTCGTCAGCAAGGGCCGCCCGGTACCGGTCCCGAGCGTGACCGGGATCCCCGCCGACCAGGCGAAGGCGGCCCTGGAGGCCGTGGGCCTCAAGGTCGTGATGGCTCCCGAGCAGGTCAACGCCCCGTTCGCGGCCGGTACGGTCGCCAACCAGTCGGTCGGCGCCGGCACCCAGGCCGCGGCCGGGGACACGGTCACGCTGACCGTGTCCAAGGGCCCCCGGCTGATCCCGGTCCCGAACGTGACCGGTCAGGACGTGGACGCGGCCCGCAAGGCGCTGGAGGCGGCCGGCTTCAAGGTGAAGGTGGACCGGCCGCTGATCTCCTTCAGCAACACGGTCGACACCCAGTCGGTGCCGGCCGGGCAGAACGCCCCCGAGGGCAGCACGATCACCATCAAGACCAAGGGGCTGTGAGCCGTGGTGATGCGCAATCCAGTGGGCGGGCACGTCCCCGTCGCCGGGGGGCTCGCCTCGGTCGGCCTGACCTACGCCCGGGAGATGGGGGCGGAGGCCGTCCAGGTCTTCGTCGCCAATCCGCGCGGCTGGGCCACCCCGGTCGGCAATCCGGCGCAGGACGAACGGTTCCGGGCGGAGTGCGCGGCCGAGTCGATCCCGGCGTACGTGCACGCCCCGTATCTGATCAATTTCGGCTCGCACACCGAGGCGACCGTGGAGAAGTCGGTGGAGTCGCTGCGCCATTCGCTGCGCCGCGGCCGGGAGATCGGCGCGCTCGGGGTGGTCGTGCACACCGGTTCGGCGACCGGTGGCCGCCCGCGGGAGGCGGCGTACGCGCAGGTCAGGGAGCACATGCTGCCGTTGCTGGACGAGCTGACGCATGACGACGACCCGTTCCTGCTGCTGGAGTCCACGGCCGGGCAGGGCTCCTCGCTGTGCTCGCGCACGTGGGACTTCGGGCCGTACTTCGAGGCGCTCGACCACCATCCGAAGCTGGGGATCTGCCTGGACACCTGCCACATCTTCGCGGCCGGTCACGATCTGGCGGAGCCGGGCGGGACGAAGGTGATGCTGGACCTGCTGGTGGACACGGTGGGCGAGGGCCGGCTGAAGCTGGTTCACGCGAACGATTCCAAGGAGGGCGTCGGCGCCCACAAGGACCGGCACGCCAACATCGGCCAGGGCCACATCGGCCGGGACGCCTTCGCGGAGCTGTTCACGCACCCCGCGATGGACGGCGTGCCGCTGATCACCGAGACGCCCGGCGGCAAGGAAGGGCACGCGGCGGACGTCGCGCTGCTGAAGGAGCTGCGCGGCCCGCAGTGATCCACCGATCCCTTGAGGAATACCCCAGGGGGGTATACGGTTCCGTCATATCGACGGGACCGCTACCCGGCGTACCCACGAGGGGGTTGTCATGGAGCACGCGCATGAGGGGCACGAGGGGCACCACGGCCACGGGCCCGCGCACGAGCACCACGCACACACACACGCGCACGGCGCCGGTGGCCCGGTCAGCTGGGGCACGGCCGCCCGGGCCACCCTCCACTGCCTCACCGGATGCGCCATCGGCGAAGTGCTCGGCATGATCATCGGTACCGCGCTGGGCTGGGGGAACGTCCCGACGATGATCCTGGCGATCGTCCTCGCGTTCTTCTTCGGCTACGCGCTCACCCTGCGCGGGGTCCTCGCCGCAGGCGTCGACCTGCGTACGGCCGTCCGGGTGGCGCTGGCCGCGGACACCCTTTCGATCGCCGTCATGGAGCTGATCGACAACGGGGTGATCGCCCTGTGGCCCGGCGCGATGGACGCGCACCTGTCGGAGCCGCTGTTCTGGATCGTCCTGGCGATCGCGCTGGCGGCCGCCTTCGTGATCACGACCCCGGTCAACAAGTGGATGATCGGCCGCGGCAGGGGCCACGCGGTCGTGCACCGGTACCACCACTGAGCGAGCACCACCGAGCGGCGGGGCGCCCCTACAGTTCGGGGCCCTCCCCGGGCTCCTCCTGGTAGGAGTAGCGCTGCTCGCGCCACGGGTCGCCGATGTTGTGGTAGCCGCGCTCCTCCCAGAAGCCGCGGCGGTCGGCGGTCATGTACTCGATGCCGCGGACCCACTTGGGGCCCTTCCAGGCGTACAGGTGCGGGACCACCAGCCGTACCGGGAAACCGTGCTCGGCGGTGAGCAGTTCACCGCCCTCGTGGGTGGCGAAGACGGTCCGGTCGGAGGCGAAATCGGCCAGGCGCAGGTTGGAGCTGAAGCCGTACTCGGCCCACACCATCACGTGCGTGACCTGGGGGGCGGGGGGAGCCAGGGCGAGGACCTCGCGGGCGAGCACGCCGCCCCATTCGGCGCCCTGCATGCTGAACTTCGTGACGCAGTGCAGATCGGCCACGACGGAGTCGAACGGCAGGGCCGTGAACTCCTCGTGGTTCCAGCAGTGCTTGCCCCCGTCGGCCGTCGCGCCGAAGACGCGGAACTCCCAGCGGTCCGGCTTGAACTTGGGTACGGGCCCGTAGTGGGTGACCGGCCAGCCCCTCTGAAGCCGCTGCCCCGGTGGAAGCTCCAGCTGCTCTGCTCCCGGAGATTCCCGGCTTTCCGGCTGACCCATGACTCCATGGTGACAGACTGGGCAGGGTGGTCATGACCAGGTCTCGGCCGATTCGGGCAAGTCGCAGTAACTCCCACTAAGGAGGCACTTACTGGACGGCCTCCAGCGGCGGTGCGAGGATGCGCGCAACTGCCCCGTCACATAGCTGACATTGCCTGGAAGGAGCCTCTGCGATGCAGGGCGACCCCGAGGTCCTTGAGTTTCTGAACGAGCAGCTGACCGGCGAGCTGACGGCCATCAACCAGTACTGGCTGCACTACCGCATCCAGGACAACAAGGGCTGGACCAAGCTCGCCAAGTACACGCGTGAAGAGTCCATCGACGAGATGAAGCACGCGGACAAGATCACCGAGCGCATCCTGATGCTCGACGGTCTGCCGAATTACCAGCGCCTCTTCCATGTGCGCGTCGGGCAGACGCTCCCGGAGATGTTCCAGGCGGACCGCCAGGTCGAGGTCGAGGCCATCGACCGGCTCAAGCGGGGCATCGAGGTCATGCGCGGCAAGGGTGACATCACCTCGGCCCGGCTCTTCGAGGAGATCCTGGAGGACGAGGAGCACCACATCGACTACCTCGACACCCAGCTGGAGCTCATCGACTCCCTGGGCGAGCCGCTCTACATCGCGCAGCTGATCGAGCAGCCGAGCTAACCGGCTCTAGGCCGCTTCCGCCAGCTCCGCCGAACGGGCCGTACCCGGCTCCGCGGCGAGCACGGCCGCCGTCCGGCCCTTCTCCAGCAGCTCCCGGCGGGGGCACGCCCCACGGCCGAGGATGCCCTGGATGGTGCGCACGCACGATCCGCAGTCGGTGCCGGCCTTGGTGGCCGAGGCGATCTGGCGCGGGGTGCAGGCCCCGGCAGCCGCGTGCTCCTTGACCTGCTTGTCGGTGACACCGAAGCAAGAACAGACGTACACGCGGTTCACCTCCGAGGGCGGAATGGTTCAGCGGTTCAGCGGTTCGACGAGCCGTCCCCATTTCGGTGAGGCTTACCTAACCGTACCTAAAGTTAGGGTCGCCTAAAAGCCCTGGATATGACAGTGGGGCGCGGATCACATCGATCCGCGCCCCGCTGTCGTACGAAGGTACTGAGTGATCCCTACTGGTCGCGGTACATCTCGGCGACGAGGAACGCCAGGTCGAGGGACTGGCTGCGGTTGAGCCGCGGGTCGCAGGCCGTCTCGTAGCGCTGGTGCAGGTCGTCGACGAAGATCTCGTCGCCGCCGCCCACGCATTCGGTGACATCGTCACCGGTGAGCTCGACGTGGATGCCGCCCGGGTGGGTGCCGAGGGCCTTGTGGACCTCGAAGAAGCCCTTGACCTCGTCGAGCACGTCGTCGAAACGGCGCGTCTTGTGGCCGGAGGCCGCCTCGAAGGTGTTGCCGTGCATCGGGTCGGTGACCCAGGCGACGGTCGCGCCGGAGGCGGTGACCTTCTCGACGAGCTCGGGGAGCTTGTCGCGGACCTTGTCGGCGCCCATGCGGACGACGAAGGTCAGCCGGCCCGGCTCACGCTCGGGGTCCAGGCGGTCGATGTACGTCAGCGCCTCGTCCACCGTGGTGGTGGGGCCGAGCTTGATGCCGATCGGGTTGGCGATCTGCGAGCAGAACTCGATGTGCGCGTGGTCCAGCTGGCGGGTGCGCTCACCGATCCAGACCATGTGGCCGGAGGTGTCGTACAGCTTGCCGGTGCGCGAGTCGGTGCGGGTCAGCGCGCCCTCGTAGTCGAGCAGCAGCGCCTCGTGGGAGGCGTAGAACTCGACGGCCTTGAACTCGGCCGGGTCGGTGCCGCACGCCTTCATGAAGTTCAGCGCGTTGTCGATCTCGCGCGCCAGCTGCTCGTACCGCTGACCGGACGGGCTGGACTTCACGAAGTCCTGGTTCCAGGCGTGCACCTGGCGCAGGTCGGCGTAGCCACCGGTGGTGAAGGCGCGCACCAGGTTGAGCGTCGAGGCGGACGCGTTGTACATGCGCTTCAGCCGCTCGGGGTCCGGGATCCGGGCCTCTTCGGTGAAGGCGAAGCCGTTGACGGAGTCGCCGCGGTAGGTCGGCAGGGTGACGCCGTCGCGGGTCTCGGTGTCCTTGGAGCGCGGCTTGGAGTACTGGCCCGCGATGCGGCCGACCTTGACGACGGGCACGGAGGCGGCGTACGTCAGGACGGCGCTCATCTGGAGCAGCGTCTTCAGCTTGGCGCGGATGTGGTCGGCGGAGACGCCGTCGAAGGCCTCGGCACAGTCGCCGCCCTGGAGCAGGAACGCCTCGCCCTTGGCGACGGCTCCCAGACGGGCACGCAGCTGGTCGCACTCACCCGCGAAAACGAGGGGAGGATACGACTCGAGGTCCGCGACGACAGCGCGCAGAGCCTCGGCATCGGGGTACGAAGGCTGCTGCGCCGCGGGAAGGTCTCGCCAGGTCGCCTTGGCGGCGGGGGCTTGGTGTTCAGCGTTCACGGTCACCTCGTACACATTACGGCGTCACACGCCGCGTTCAGCCCCCCGCCCACAACGTGAGACGAACCAGCTCAAAGGTCGCGAGCGTCCGGCGGAACGGAATCCATGGTTCAGCTCACGCCATGAGACAGATCCTGCCCCGCGGGGGCGGTCTGGGCTAAGGTGCCCACCATGTACGCGCACTCGAACCAGAACTGGTGGTGGCCCGCTCCCGGCGGCCCACTTCTCGCGCGTACCTGAAGACACGCACGACGCGAAGGCCGCCCCGAGGGGCGGCCTTCCGCGTTTTCGACCACGTCGTCGGATCCCAGGGGCCGCTCCTCCCACCGGAAGGACGCTCCGCCCCATGAACCCCAGCCGACCCGGCCGACTGAGCCGACTGCTCGACCCCGCCGGCCCGCCGTTCGCCCTGCTGCGCCGACGGACCCCCGGCCGCGACCACGACACCGTCGAGGTGCTGATCGGGCAGGTGCACGAGGTCGAACACCTCGCCGACCTGCCCGTCGGCGAGCTGCCCGCACTCGCTCTCGTCCCCTTCCGGCAGATCCGGGAGCGCGGTTTCGACGTACGCGACGACGGCACGCCGCTGAGCGTGCTGGTCGCCGGGGAGGCGTACGAGATCCCGCTCGCCGAGGCGCTGGCCGCGCTGCCGAGCCACCCGGTGCGGGTCGACGGCGGCGGCTTCGACGTCCCCGACGAGGAGTACGCGGCCACCGTCCGGCGGGTCATCGAGGACGAGATCGGCCGCGGCGAGGGCGCGAACTTCGTCATCCGGCGCACCTACGGGGGCCGCATCGGCGGCTTCGGCCGGGCCGACGCGCTCGCGCTGTTCCGGCGGCTGCTGGAGGGCGAGCGGGGCGCGTACTGGACGTACGTCGTCCACACCGGGGAGCGGACCCTCGTCGGGGCCAGCCCCGAGGTGCACGTGCGGATGTCCGGGGGGACGGTCGTGATGAACCCGATCAGCGGCACGTACCGCTATCCGGCCGGGGGGCCGACGGCCGACTCCCTCCTCGCCTTCCTCGGCGACCGCAAGGAGACCGAGGAACTGTCGATGGTGGTCGACGAGGAGCTGAAGATGATGTGCACGGTCGGCGACATGGGCGGGGTCGTCGTCGGACCGCGGCTTAAGGAGATGTCCCACCTCGCGCACACCGAGTACGAGCTGCGCGGCCGGTCCTCGCTGGACGTGCGCGAGGTGCTGCGCGAAACCATGTTCGCCGCGACCGTCACCGGATCCCCCGTGCAGAACGCCTGCCGCGTCATCGAGCGCTACGAGGCCGGCGGACGCGGCTACTACGCGGGCGCGCTGGCCCTGCTGGGCCAGGACCCCGCGGGGGCGCAGACCCTCGACTCCCCCATCCTGATCCGCACCGCCGACATCGCGGCGGACGGCACGCTGCGGGTACCGGTGGGCGCCACGCTGGTGCGGCACTCGGATCCGGCGGGCGAGGTGGCGGAGACCCATGCGAAGGCGGCGGGGGTGCTGGCGGCGCTCGGGGTACGGGCGGCCGCGCCGCGCCCGGCCTTCGAGGGGGCCCGGCTGGCGGACGACCCGCGGGTGCGGGCGGCCCTGGCGGCGCGCCGCCAGGACCTGGCACCGTTCTGGCTGCGGATGCAGGAGCGGCCCGCGGCCCCGGCCGGACACGCGCTGGTGGTGGACGGCGAGGACACCTTCACGGCGATGCTGGCACACGTCCTGCGGGTGGCCGGGCTGGAGGTGACCGTACGCCGCTACGACGACCCGGGGCTGCGGGCGGCGGCCCTGGCCTGGGAGGGCCCGATCGTGCTGGGCCCCGGCCCGGGCGATCCGGCCGAGGCCGCGGACCCCAAGATGCGGATGCTGCGCGCGCTGGCGGCCGACCTGCTGGCCGGGCACCGCCACGGCCTGGTCGGGGTCTGCCTGGGCCACGAGCTGCTGGCGGCCGAGCTGGGCCTCCCGCTGGTCCGCAAGGCGGAACCGGCGCAGGGGGCGCAGACCCGGATCGATCTGTTCGGGGCCGAGGAGGTGGTCGGCTTCTACAACACGTACACCGCGCACTGCGACGACGCCCTGGCCGCGCGGCTCGCCGCCGGCGGGGTGGAGGTGGCCCGTGATCCGGCGACGGGCGAGGTCCACGCCCTCCGCTCCGCGGCCGGCTTCGCGGGGGTCCAGTTCCATCCGGAGTCGGTGCTCACCCTGCGCGGCGCGGATGTGCTGCGCGAGCTGCTGACGGGGGACACGGCCGGGGTGCGGGCGGTTTCCTAGGACTCAGGCTTCCCCGCCCGGGGTGGCTCCCGCGCCGGTCGTGGGGGCCGTCCCCGCCGTCCGGCGGGCGAGGACGGAGCGGATTCCCTGCCACGACAGGATCGCCAGCAGCACCGGGGCCGCTACCGCCAGGACAAAGACCGCGCCGAAGGCCAGCCCGAGGGACAGCACCACGCCCGTGGCGTGGTCGGCGGCCTCCAGCCACGGATCCGTCCGCCGGCCGGGCTCGGCCCGGCGCGCCAGCTGCGCGGCGCGGTAGACGTACAGCAGTTGTACGGCGGCGAAGACGAAGAAGATCCACCGGATCCAGTCAGGTATGTGCACGGTGCGAACATAAGCCCGCCCCGGCTCCGCGTCGTGGACGGGGGGTGAACGCGGGCAGAACTCCGGGGTCGTGTCCTGGGACCCGCAGCACCCGGCCGCTCAGCCGAAGAACACCCCGGCCTCCTTGTAGAGGGCGGGATCCACCGTCTTCAGCTTCGACGTCGCCTCCGAGATCGGCACCCGGACGATGTCCGTCCCCTTGAGCGCGACCATCTTCCCGAAGTCCCTGTCGCGCACCGCGTCGATCGCGTGCAGCCCGAACCGGGTCGCGAGCCACCGGTCGAAGGCGCTCGGCGTGCCGCCCCGCTGGATGTGCCCGAGCACCGTCGTACGGGCCTCCTTGCCGGTCCGCGTCTCGATCTCCTTGGCCAGCCACTCGCCCACGCCCGACAGCCGGACATGGCCGAAGGAGTCCAGGGTGCCGTCCTTCAGCACCATCTCCCCGTCCTTGGGCATCGCCCCCTCCGCGACGACCACGATCGGCGCGTAGCTCGCCTTGAACCGTGAGGTCACCCAGGCGCAGACCTCGTCCATGTCGAAGCGCTGCTCCGGGATGAGGATGACGTTGGCGCCGCCCGCGAGCCCCGAGTGCAGGGCGATCCAGCCGGCGTGCCGGCCCATGACCTCGACGACCAGGACCCGCATGTGGGACTCGGCCGTGGTGTGCAGCCGGTCGATGGCCTCGGTCGCGATGCCGACGGCGGTGTCGAAGCCGAAGGTGTAGTCGGTGGCGGACAGGTCGTTGTCGATGGTCTTGGGCACGCCGACACAGGGGATGCCGTACTCCTCGTACAGCCGGGCCGCGACCCCGAGGGTGTCCTCGCCGCCGATCGCGATGAGCGCGTCCACCTCGTACTTCGCGAGGTTGTCCTTGATGTCGCGCACGCCGTGCTCCGTCTTGAACGGATTGGTGCGCGAGGAGCCGAGGATGGTGCCGCCGCGGGGCAGGATGCCGCGGACGGCGGGGATGTCGAGGGGGACGGTACGCCCCTCGATCGCGCCCCGCCAGCCGTCCTTGAACCCGACGAACCCGCAGCCGTACTCCTGCTCGCCCTTGCGGACGACGGCCCTGATCACCGCGTTGAGCCCGGGGCAGTCGCCGCCGCCGGTCAGCACTCCGACCTTCATGGAATCTCCAATCGCCATGACGGTCACGCTAGTGGTGGCGCAGGTCACAGCAAGGGGCCTGGAGAGGTCAATTCCGGTGGAATCGTGAGGCGTTGCGTACGCCCGTTCACTCGTACGAGGACGTAAGTACGATCGACGTGCGGTGCGGACGTCCCCCGGGCGGGTACTACGCGTCGTCGAGGCCGCGTTCTATGGCGTACCGGACGAGCTCCACCCGGTTGTGCAACTGCAGCTTGCCCAGGGTGTTCTGGACGTGGTTCTGCACGGTGCGGTGGGAGATGACCAGACGCTCGGCGATCTGCTTGTACGACAGCCCCTTGGCCACGAGCCGCAGCACCTCGGTCTCGCGGTCGGTCAGTTGCGGGGCCTTCGGCTCGTCGGAGGTGGCCGGCATCGGATCGGTGGCCAGGCGCCGGTACTCGCCGAGCACCAGCCCGGCCAGGCCCGGGGTGAAGACCGGGTCGCCGGCCGCGGTGCGGCGGACGGCGTCGATCAGCTCCTGGGCGCCGGCGGACTTCAGCAGGTAGCCGGTCGCACCGGACTTCACCGCCTCCAGGACGTCCGCGTGCTCGCCGCTGGCCGACAGGACCAGGACCCGCAGGGCCGGGTTGGCGCCGACCAGTTCCTTGCAGACCTGCACGCCCGGCATGCCGGGCAGGTTGAGGTCGAGGACCAGTACGTCGGGCGTGACGGCGTGGGCCCGGCGGACCGCCTCGGGGCCGTCGCCGGCGGTGGCGACGACGTCGAAGCCCGCGGCGGCCAGGTCGCGGGCGACCGCGTCCCGCCACATCGGGTGGTCGTCGACGACCATCACCTTTATGTCGTGCAGCTCGTTCGGCCGGTTCGGGTCGTTCACGTCGGTGCGCTCGCTCATCTCTTGTCCGTCCTCCCCCTGGGTACCTTCAGTTCCACTTCGGTGCCCTGCCCGGGAACGGACACCAGGTCGGCGCTGCCGCCGAGATCGCGCAGCCTGCCGCGGATGGACAGGGCCACCCCCATCCGGCCCTCGCCCGCCGCCTGGTCGAGCCGGCCCGCGGGGATGCCGGGGCCGTCGTCGCGAACGGTCACGATCACCTCGTCGCCCCAGTCCTCGACGAGGATCCAGGCCCGCGCCCCTTCCCCGGCGTGCTTGCGCACGTTGTCCAGGGCGGCGCCGACCGCCGCGGCCAGTTCCTTCGCGGCGGGCACCGGCAGCGGCACCGGGGTGCCCGGCTCGGCGAAGCTCACGCGGGACCCGGCGTGCGGGGCGAGGAGCGTCCGCAGGTCCAGCTCGCCGTCCTCGGCGCCCGGCTCGTCCACCTCGTACGTGTCCACCCGCGCGCCGCGCGACTCGTCGCGGGAGACCCGGGAGGGCTGGACCAGCCCGCTGGAGACCAGCGTGCGCAGCGCCACCTCCTGCTCCCCCGCCATCCGGCCGAGCTCCTCGGCCTCGCCGCCCAGCGCGCTGCCGCGCCGCTGGACCATGGCGAGGACCTGGAGGACCCCGTCGTGGATGTCGCGGGCCAGGCGCTCGCGCTCGCGGGTGGCGGCCTCGATCTCCAGGGCGCGCGCGAGGGTGTTCTCACTGGCCCGGGCGACCTCGACCACGTAGCCGATGGCCACGGAGGCGACCCAGACGAGCAGGACGTTGTGCAGGGTGTCCCGGGTGGGCTGGCCGGTGTGGATGGCGAGGTTGGCCGCCGCCACGAAGGTGGAGGCGAAGCAGGCCCAGCGCCAGCCGCCCTTGATGGCGAAGGCGAGGACCGCGCCCGCCGTCCAGATGGTGGGGAGGGTGCTGCCTCCCGCGGAGATCCGCGCCTGGGTGTCGGCGACCGGTGTGAGCACGATGCCCACGATCGCGACGGTGAGGTCGGCGACGAGGAAGCCCTTGGTGCAGCTGGCGGCGTTCGCCACCTTGCGGGAGGTGGCGAGGGTCCAGACGGCGAGGAAGGCGAGGTAGCCGACCGCCACCCCGGGGCGCGGGAACTCCTTGTGCGCGGCGGCGAACAGCAGCGCCGCGTACACCATGGTCAGCAGCCGGTACGCGGTCAGGGCACGCCAGAGCGGCTGCTCGACCGACATGCGTACGACGCGTTCGCGTTTCGCCATCTCCCCCACCCCTCGCGGGCGGCATCGCCCACGCGCAGCTACTCCGACGTGCCGTCGGCCTTGTCCGCCTTGGCAGCCTTCTCGGCCTTCTCGGCATCGGCGATCTGGCGCTTGGCGGCCGTCGCGTAGATGTCGACGTACTCCTGGCCGGAGAGCTTCATGATCTCGTACATGACCTCGTCGGTCACCGAGCGGAGGATGAAGCGGTCGTTCTCCATGCCGTGGTAACGGCTGAAGTCCAGCGGCTTGCCGATCCGGATCCCCGGGCGCATCAGCTTGGGGACCACCTTGCCGGGCGGCTGGATCTTCTCCGTGTCGATCATCGCGACGGGGATCACGGGCGCACCGGTGGCCAGGGCCACGCGGGCCAGACCGCCGGGCTTGCCGCGGTAGAGGCGTCCGTCGGGTGAGCGCGTGCCCTCGGGGTAGATACCGAACAGCTCTCCGCGCTCGATGACCTGGATGCCGCTCTGGATCGCGGCCTCCCCGGCCCCGCGGGCTCCGGAGCGGTCCACCGGGAGCTGGCCGACGCCCTTGAAGAAGGCGGCCGTCAGCTTGCCCTTGACCCCCGGCGAGGTGAAGTACTCCGCCTTCGCGATGAAGGTGACCTTCCGGTCCAGCACCGCCGGCAGGAAGAAGGAGTCGGAGAAGGACAGGTGGTTGCTCGCGAGGATCGCCGGCCCCTCCGCGGGAATGTTCTCGAGGCCCTCCACCCACGGCCTGAAAGCGAGTTTCAGTGAACCGCCGATGGAGAACTTCATTGCGCCGTAGATCAACTCGAAAGCCTTCCTGTGTCTGTCGAACAGACCATATCCCGTGCCTACACCGGCAGGGGCCCGACGACCCTGGCCGGTGCCACCCCGGTCGCGTACGGTGAAGTCACACAGAGCAACGCACCCACCCGACGTACATCATGATCAAGGAGACCCTGGTGCCCGTCCTCCCTGGAGCCGAGCCGTTCCGCCACGAGGGCGGAGAGGTCGGCGTCCTCCTCTGCCACGGCTTCACCGGTTCCCCGCAGTCCCTGCGCCCCTGGGCCGAGTATCTCGCCGGGCGGGGCCTCACGGTGTCGCTCCCGCTGCTGCCCGGACACGGGACGCGCTGGCAGGACATGCAGCTCACGGGCTGGCAGGACTGGTACGCCGAGGTCGACCGCGCCCTGCGGGAACTGCTGGACCGGTGCGAGCAGGTGTTCGTCTTCGGGCTCTCGATGGGCGGGGCGCTGACCCTGCGGCTGGCGGCCAAGCACGGGGACGCCATCAGCGGCATCGTGCTCGTCAACCCGGCCAACAAGGTGCACGACCCGCTGGCCGTGACCCTCCCGGTGACCAAGCACCTCATCCGGTCGACGCCGGGCATCGCCAGCGACATCGCGAAGCCGGGCTCGGAGGAGGTCGGCTACGACCGGGTCCCGACCCGGGCCGCGCACTCGCTGAAGAAGTTCCTGCAGCTCGTGGACGCGGAGCTGCCGCAGGTGACGCAACCGATGCTGCTGCTGCACAGCCCGCAGGACCATGTCGTACCGCCCGTCGACTCCGCGCGGGTGCTGGCCCGGGTCTCCTCGACGGACGTCACCGAGACCCTGCTGGAACAGAGCTACCACGTCGCGACGTTGGACCATGACGCGGAGCGGATCTTCGCGGACAGCTATGCGTTCATCGGCCGACTGGCGGAGAGCGTGGGCAGGGAGGGGGCGGAGGCCGGTGGCTGAGCACGAGGAGCAGTCGGGCGGGGTTCCGCCGCTGGACGAGGAAGCGGCGTGGGCGGCGATCGTCGCCGGGTACGGACAGGAGCCGCCGGACCCGCCGGGGGCCCGGCCGTTCAGACCGATCGAGAACCTCCTCCTGCCGGAGGAGGACGTCAAGCCGCTGCCCGCGGAGTCCGGACCGGATCCGAAGGCCGACCCGAAGCCGGACCCGAAGCCGGAATCGGAATCGAACCCTCCGGCGGCGCTGGGCAGCTCCGTGGTCTTCGCCCCGGGTGTGGGCATGGCGGGTCCCCGGGACCACTCACCGGCAGAACCGAAGGACGACGACCTGACTCCGGCGGACGAGGGCCACTTCGTCCCCCCGGAGCCGGAGCTCCCCCCGGCGGACACGACGTCGAAGTTCGCGTGGCTGGCGGTCGTCGGCGGCCCGGTCCTGCTGCTGCTCGCCGTACTCCTGCAGTGGGAGATGACCTGGTGGCTGACGACGCTGGGCATCGGCGGCTTCCTGGGCGGCTTCGCCACGCTGATCGCACGCATGCAGCACGACGAGGATGACGACGACGACCCGGGCCGCGGCGCGGTCGTCTGACACGCCCGTTGCCGGGGCTCCGCCCGCTCTCTCAGCCCCGCCGGCGTTCGAGGCGCGGGGGTCCGGGGGCGGCGCCCCCGGCAACGACGCCGCACCCGGACCCGTCGAGCTACGGCGCAGCCGTCAGACGCAGGGCCGCCAGCACCGGCAGGTGGTCCGTCGCCGAACGCAGGTCCGTGGTCGAGACCCCCGGCAGCCCCTCCGGTACACCGCAGGCCAGCACCTGAACCCCCTTCGTGGCGAACACGGCGTCGATCCGGCGGTCCGGCGCCGACGCCGGGAAGGTCGGTCCGCCGCCCCAGGGGGCCACCGCCCGGCAGTCCTGGAGCTCGGTGGCCAGCCGCCCGTACGCCGGCCCGTCCGGCCCCTCGTTCAGGTCGCCCGCGGCGATCGCGTACGGCACGTCCATGGCGGCCAGCCGCTCCAGCAGCAGCTCCGCGTGGGCCCGGCGCTCGGCCGCCTGCAGCGAGAGGTGCACGGAGGCCAGCCCCACCCGCACGCCCCCGACCCGGATCACCGCCGTGGCGAAGCCCCTGCGGTGCAGGCCGGGGGTGCGCGGCAGCAGGACGTCCTCCGTCCGCTCCACGAAGACCCGCAGCGAGCACAGCAGCAGCGGCCCGGCCGCCGTCGCGCCCCCGCCCAGCACCACCAGGTCGCACTTGGCGGCAAGCCGCGCCGCGTGTTTGCGCCACCGGAAGAACCGGGGGGCCTCCTGCACGAGGACGAGGTCGGGCTCGCACGCCCGGATGACCCGGGCCAGCGCCTCCTCGTCGTCGCGCAGCGAGCGGATGTTGTAGCTGAGCACCCGGATCACGGCAGAACCGTCGGGCTCCGTACGGGACTTCGGCAGCTGGTCCATGCCCCGCAAGATACGCAGCCGCCCGCCGCTCCCCCAAGGGGCGCGACGGGCGGTACGCGTGGAAATGAAGGGTGAGAAAAGGCTCAGCCCTGGCGGGCCAGGTCGGCCGCGCCGACGAGCCCGGCCTTGCCGCCCAGCTGCGCGGCGAGGACCTGCGCGTGCGGACGCCAGGCGCCGCCGACGAGCCAGCGCTTGAAGGACTTGCGGATCGGGTCGAGGACGAGGTCGCCCTCGTCCGAGACCCCGCCGCCGACGATGAACGCGGACGGGTCGAACAGCGAGGCCAGGTCGGCCAGTCCCGCGCCGGCCCAGCGGGCCAGTTCGCGGAAGGCGTCGATGGCCACCAGGTCGCCCTGCCGGGCGGCCTCGCTGATGTGCTTGCCTTCGATGCCCCCGGGGGTGCCGTCGCCGAGCGCGAGCAGGATCGCCGCGTTCTCGGGGGTGGCGTTGGCGCGCTGCTTCGCGTACCGGACGAGGGCGCGCCCGGAGGCGTACTGCTCCCAGCAGCCCTGGCTGCCGCAGCCGCACAGCAGGCCGTCCGGGACGACCCGGATGTGCCCGAACTCGGCGGCGACGCCGAAGCGTCCGCGCCGCAGCTTGTTGCCGATGATGATGCCGCCGCCCAGGCCGGTGCCGAGCGTGATGCAGATGACGTCGTCGTGGCCCTGGCCGGCGCCGAAGCGGTACTCGCCCCAGGCCGCGCAGTTCGCGTCGTTCTCGACGACGACGGGCAGGCCGATGCGCTGCTCGACCTTGTCCTTCAGCGGCTCGTGCCGCCAGTTGATGTTGGGCGCGAAGAGTACGGTCGCGCGCTTGTCGTCCACGTAGCCGGCGGCGCCGATGCCGACGGCCTCGATGGTGTGGTTGCTGCTGACCTCGGAGACGGCGGCGCAGATGGCCTCCGTCACTCCGTCCGCGGTCGGCGGGGTGGGCACCTTGTACGTCTCAAGGATCGTGCCCTCTTCGTCGACCACGCCGGCCGCGATCTTCGTGCCGCCGATGTCGACGCCGATGGTGAGTCCCATTAGTCCCTCGGTTTCCGGTCAAACCCCGCCACGGCCAACGGTACCCGAGGCTTCCGGGGGATCAGTCGAGATCGATCCGCTCGGAGGGGCCGTCCTCGGGGCCGTCGTCGCGCGCGTCGCGGTCGTGGGACGCCTGCCGGGGAGCCGGGGGTTCGCCCCGCGTCCACCGGCGCTCGTGGCCCTCGACGGCCGAGCGGTAGGCGGCGAGCAGTTCGGAGCCGGCGGCCGTGAGGTGGTCGAAGACGTCCGGGTTGCGCTCGATGACGGGCTTGGCGGCGGTCTTGGCCTGGTCGACGATCTGGCGCACCGCACTCTGCGCGGCCGCGCCGAACAGCGGGTTGTTCAGCCCGGACACCTTGTCGGCGACGGCTTCGAAGAGCTTGAACAGCTCCTCGGCGGCGGTGCCGGTGCCGCCCGCCGCGGCCTGCTCCTGTCCGCGCAGGCGCTCCTTCTCGGCGGCGAGGTCCTCGGCGCAGGCCCTGGCCCAGGCGTCGTCGTCGGTGGGGCGGTCGGTGGCCTCGCTCATGGCGGACTCTCTCCTGCGGCGGCTGCTGGACGTGCGGTACGGACTACCTTCGACGGTACCCGAACGGGGGTACGCGGTTCATCGCGTGCGGGGCCACAGGCCCGGGTCGGGGGTGAAGCGGATGCGGAGCTCCCCGTCGGCGAGGGCGGCGCCGGAGACGGTGCAGCGGCGTAGCGCCGCCGGGAGCGGAACGATCCTGCGGTGGGGGCCGGCGGTGAGCAGCAGTTCGTCGCCGCGGCGGACGAGGTCGAGGTCGCTCTTGTGCGCGCCGGGCAGCGGTACCACCCAGACGAGCACCCCGTCCTCGGCGAGCCGGTCCTCGACGGCCCAGGCCCGGCGGGGTGCGGGCGCCTCGGGGACGAGCCCGTCGGCGTCGGCGAGCCGCTCCAGGTCCTGCGGACCGCGCGGGTCGCGGCCGAGGTGGGCGAGGGCGACCAGCGGGAGCTCCCCGGCCCACTCCGCGGCGTACTTCTGCTGCTGGGCGGCGAGCCCGGCCAGCCACGGATCGGCGGATTCCGCCGGCACGGAGCGGTTGGCGACGACGGCGGAGACGGGCAGCTGCTGGAGGGCGAGTCCGAGCCGGCCGAGGCGCAGCGCGTCGGCGGCGGCCGGGCCGGGCTCGGCGACCAGCCGCAGCTCGGTGGTGTCGGCCTCGACGACGGCCTGGACGGCGGCCAGCTCCTCGTCCCAGCGGGCGGCGGTGTCGTAGAGCCACTGCGCGGGCATGGGTACGCCGGCCAGCTGCGCCAGTACGGGGCGCAGGGCGCGGGCGGCCTGCCGCTCGGCGGGCAGCAGCCGGGCGAGGTAGCGGCGCAGCTGGGCGGGGAGGGCGAGGGTGGCGACGGTCTGGTGGAGCGGTGGCATGTCGACGACGACGAGGTCGGTGCCGGGCGCGGCGGCGGCCCGCCGCAGGGCACGGAGCAGGGCGAACTGCTCGGCGCCGGGCAGTTCGGTGATCTCCTCGGCGCCCAGTGGCCGGGCCCCGACCATGCCGAGCAGGGCGGATCCGCGCTGCTGGAGGGCGACGAGTTCTTCGCGGAACTCCTCGCCGGAGTCCACCCGGGCCACCCGCAGCCCGGGTGCGGCCGGGTCGCCGACCAGGGCGGTGAGCGGGTCGCCGATGTCTCCGGAGAGCAGCAGCACCCGCCGCCCGTGGCGGGCCGCGGCGAGGGCGGTGGCCGCCGCCACGGTGGTCCGCCCGGCCCCGCCGGGGCCGGTGATCAGCAAGGTGTGCATGGTGCGGGTGCTCCGGTGTGCGGGGAAGCGGGATCAGACGGATTCGACGCGCTTCTTCAGGCCCGCGAGCGCCCGGTCGATGATGACCTTCTCGGCCTTGCGCTTGATCATCCCGAGCATGGGGATCTTGACGTCGACGGTCAGCTGGTAGGTGACCTCGGTGCGCTTGCCGCCGTCGACGGGGCTCAGCCGGTAGGAGCCGTCCAGCTGGCGCAGCATCTGGGACTTGTCCAGGGTCCAGCTGACCTCGTCGGTGCCCTTCCAGGAGTAGGCGAGGGTGTGGTCGTCCTTGATCGCGCCCGCGTCGAGCAGCAGGCGGACCTTCTCGGCGCGCCCCTGGGCGTCGGTGGCCAGTACCTCGGCCTCCTTCACCTCCCCGGTCCACTCGGGGTAACGGGCGAAGTCGGCGATCACGGCCATCACGTCGGTGGGCGCAGCCTCGATCGTGATGCTTGAGCTGGTGTGTTCCGCCATCGCGGTCGCTCCTCCGGGCTGGGGGTGGTACCTCCCAGCGGCAGCTGGGGGAGTTCGAGGATGTGGGCGGCCCGGGGGCCGCCGCGTGAAGGCTACCGCGCGTGTGGACGTCGCCACTCCAGTGCCTCCCGCACCCTGCCGGAGCCCGCCGTGAAGCGGCTCGATCTCTACCATTCCAGGGCCCAGGGCCGGCCGGTGGCCGCGAAGTGGCCCACGTTCACGCACTCGGTGTTCCCGATGCGCATCCGCCGGGCCAGGGGCTGGTGGACGTGTCCGAAGAGGGCGTAGCGGGGGCGGGTGCGGCGGATCGCCGCGAGCAGGGCCTCGCTGCCGCGTTCGAAGCGGCGGGCGACGGTGTCGTAGCAGAGCTCGGGCACTTCCGGCGGGATGTGCGAGCAGAGGACGTCCACCTCGCCGAGGGCCTCGACCTTGGCGGCGTACTCCTCCGGGTCCACCTCGTACGGGGTGCGCATCGGGGAGGGCAGTCCGCCGCCGACGAAGCCGAAGACGCGGCCGCCGATCTCCACGCGCTGGCCGTCGAGCACGGTGAGGCCGTGGCGGTCGGCGTACTCGGGCCACAGGCCCGGGACGTCGACATTGCCGTAGGTGGCGTACGTGGGGGTGGGGAAGGCGGCGAACATCTGCGCGTACTGGCGGCGTACGGCGCCCTCGATGAGGGTGTCCCGGTCCAGGCCGGCCCAGAGCTGCCGCCCGAAGGCGTGGGCCTCCTCGAAGCGGCGCGCGGTGCGCAGCTCGACGATCCGGTCGGCGTTCTCGACGCCGAACAGGTCGGGGAAGATCCCGCGCGAGTGGTCGGCGTAGTCGAGGAAGAGCACGAGGTCGCCGAGGCAGATGAGGGCGTCGGCGCCGTCGCCCGCGCGGGCGAGGGCCTCGGTGTTGCCGTGCACGTCGCTCACGACGTGGACCCGGGTGCGGCCCGGCCCACGGCCTGATCCGCTCGTGCCGAACTGCTCTCCCCGCATGCTGCCAGCCATGCCGCCAACCCTAGAGCTGCCTGGTGGCAGCGGGTAGAGGGGGTGGTAGAGGTGGCCGGACCTGCGGTTACTTCCGAGTCGCAAGTGGCGTCGACTACTGTCGGCACGGTAGGGCGAGGCAGGGTACGTACAGAATGTGACGCACGGAACATCTGGCCGGTTCCCCCTATCGGGAACCCACTACCGGTGGGTAACGTCCGGTCGGTCCACATGGTGGCGATGGCGCCCAGAGGAGCAGCAGTCTTGCGCGAGTTCAGCCTTCCGGCCCTGTACGAGGTCCCGTCGGACGGGAACCTGACGGATCTCATCCGCCGCAACGCCGCTCAGCATCCAGACACCGCCGTCATGAGCCGCAAGGTCGACGGCCGGTGGCAGGACGTGACCGCGACCGAGTTCCTGGCCGAGGTCCGGGCCACGGCCAAGGGCCTCATCGCGGCCGGCATCCGGCCCGGCGACCGGGTCGCCCTCATCTCCCGCACCCGCTACGAGTGGGTGCTGTCCGACTTCGCGATCTGGAGCGCGGGCGGCGTCACCGTCCCCGTGTACGAAACCAGCTCCCCCGAGCAGGTCCAGTGGATCCTCGGTGACTCCGGCGCCGTCGCCGTCATCGCGGAGAGCCCTGCGCACAGCGCTGCCGTGGCCTCGCTGCGCGACCGGCTGCCGGAGCTGCGCGAGGTCTGGGAGATCGAGCAGGGCGCGCTGGAGACGCTGAAGGCCGCCGGCGCAGAGATCTCCGACGCCGAGGTCGAGGAGCGCAGCAGCCTCGCCAACGCCGACGACCCGGCCACCATCGTCTACACCTCGGGTACCACCGGCCGCCCCAAGGGCTGCGTGCTGACCCACCGCAACTTCTTCGCCGAGTGCGGCAACGTGGTGGAGCGCCTCAGCCCGCTCTTCCGCACCGGCGAGTGCTCGGTCCTGCTCTTCCTCCCGGCCGCGCACGTCTTCGGGCGCCTGGTGGAGGTGGCGGCCGTGCTGGCGCCGATCCGCCTGGGCTGCGTACCGGACATCAAGAACCTGACGGACGAGCTCCAGTCCTTCCGGCCCACGCTGATCCTCGGTGTCCCGCGCGTCTTCGAGAAGGTCTACAACTCGGCGCGCGCCAAGGCCCAGGCCGAGGGCAAGGGCAAGATCTTCGACGCCGCGGCGGACACGGCGATCGCCTACAGCCGTGCGCTGGACCTTCCGGGCGGCCCGTCCTTCGGGCTGCGCCTGAAGCACAAGCTGTTCTCCAAGCTGGTCTACAGCAAGCTGCACACGGTCCTCGGCGGGCGCGGTGAGTACGCGATCTCCGGCGGCGCCCCGCTGGGCGAGCGGCTCGGCCACTTCTTCCGCGGCATCGGCTTCACGGTGCTGGAGGGCTACGGCCTCACCGAGTCCTGTGCGGCCACGGCCTTCAACCCGTGGGACAAGACGAAGATCGGTACGGTCGGCCAGCCGCTGCCCGGCTCCGTGGTGCGCATCGCGGACGACGGCGAGGTGCTGCTGCACGGCGAGCACATCTTCAAGGAGTACTGGAAGAACGAGACGGCGACCGCCGAGGCGCTGACCGACGGCTGGTTCCACACCGGCGACGTCGGCACCCTCGACGAGGACGGCTATCTCGCGATCACCGGCCGCAAGAAGGAACTCATCGTCACGGCGGGCGGCAAGAACGTCGCGCCGGCCGTCATCGAGGACCGGATCCGTGCGCACGCGCTGGTCGCGGAGTGCATGGTGGTGGGCGACGCGCGGCCCTTCGTGGCGGCGCTGGTCACCATCGACGAGGAGTTCCTCGGCCGGTGGGCCGCTGAGAACGGCAAGCCGGCCGGTGTGACGGCGGCGGAGCTGCGTGAGGACGCGGATCTGATCGCCGCCGTCCAGAAGGCCGTGGATGACGGCAACGCGGCGGTTTCCAAGGCGGAATCGGTGCGGAAATTCCGCATTCTCCCCGCCCAGTTCACGGAGGAGTCGGGTCACATCACGCCGTCGCTGAAGCTGAAGCGCAATGTGGTGGCCAAGGACTTCGCGGACGAGATCGAGGCGCTGTACCGCAGCTAGCGGCCTAGCGGGGGTCCTCGGCGAGGATCCGGGCCATGTTCCGTTCCGCGAGGGCGGTGATGGTCACGAACGGGTTCACGCCGAGCGATCCGGGGATCAGGGAGCCGTCGACCACGTACAGCCCCTGGTAGCCCTTGGCCCGCCCGTACACGTCGGTGGCGTCCCCGAGGACGCAGCCGCCGAGCGGGTGGTAGGTGAAGTTGTCGGCGAAGGCCTTGTTGTCGCCGAAGAGGTCGTAGCGGTACATCGTGAAGTTCCGCCGGTTGATGCGGTCGAAGAGGTTCTTCGCCGCGTCGACCGAGGGCGTGTTCTGGTCCCGCCGCCAGTTGAGCCGGGCCGAGTCGGTGGCGGCGTCGTAGGTGAAGTGCCCGCGCTCCCGGTTCTTGGTGATGGCCAGGTACATCGAGATCCAGTGCTCGATGCCCATGGGGAGCGGGGCGATCTCGGCGAAGACCGGGTGAGAGGCGTTGTCCCAGTCGTCGATGCCCATCGCGGGCATGGTGGCCTGGTTGCAGCCGACGGTGTCCCACAGGTGATTGGCGCGGGCGGTCATGACGTTGCCGTTGTGGCCCCAGCCGAGTCCGACCTTGTCGCTGAGCGCGGGCAGTGTCCCCCTCTCGCGGGCCCGCAGCAGGATCTCGGTGGTCCCCAGGCTCCCGGCGCCGAGGAAGAGCTGTTTGCAGCCGAGTTCGCGGACCTGGGTGACCCGTCCGGTGACATCGCTGGTCCGTACGGTCAGGACGTATCCCCCGGCCGGGTCGGGCCGTACGCCGACCACGCGCTGCATGGTCTCGATGATGACGTTGCCGGTGCCGATGGCGGCGGCGAGATAGGTCTTGTCGACGCTCTTCTTGCCGTGGTTGTTGCCGTAGATGACCTCGCCGGCCAGGGCCGAGCGGGGGGCGGTGCCGGCGGCCTCGCGCTTCATGTGCTCGAAGTCGTAGACGTTGGGGACGAAGACGGTCTTCAGGCCGGTGTTCTGGGCGTGCTTGCGGGAGATCCGGGCGAAGCGGTACCACTCGGTGGATTCGAACCAGGCCGGGTCGATGTCGTTCACCCCGAGCATGGCGCGGGCGCGGGGGTAGTACGTGCCGTACATCTCGTCGGCGTCGACCTGGGGCAGCACCTCGGAGAAGTACGAGCGCCGGGGTGTCGGGGCCATGCCGCCGTTGACGAGCGATCCGCCGCCGACGCCCCGGCCGACGTACACGGACATGTCGCCGTAGTTCACGCGGTCGAGGACGCCGGGGTAGGGGCTGATGTCGCGGTTGACCACGTCGAGCCAGAGGAACTGGGCGAGCGGGGCCTCGGTGCGGTTGCGGAACCACATGGAGCGCTGGTCGGGCGCGGAGGTGGAGGGGAAGACCTTGCCGTCGGCGCCGGGGGTGTCCCAGAGCCGGCCCATCTCCAGCACGACGGTACGCACGCCCGCCTGGCCGAGCCGCAGGGCGGCGACGGCGGATCCGTAGCCGGAGCCGACGACGATGGCGGGGGCGTACGGGGCGGCGGCGGGCTCCACGGCCGCGGCGGAGGCCGCCCCGATCCGGGTGAAGCCGAGCGCGGCGGCGGTCGAGAGGGCGCCGAGTCCCAGTAGTTGACGGCGCGTCAGATTGGATGTCATGGCCGCATCATGGGCGGAATCCAGCCGTCCGCCCAGACGCGGTATTGACAGACATCTGAGGAACAGTCAGACGTGGCGCGGCCCGTCGGCCGCAGCTCCGCTGTCGGGGCTCCGCCGCGAACCCCGCTCCTCAAACGCCGGAGGGACTGAAATCGTCAGCCGGCACCGGCTACAGCAGCTCGCGCAGGCGTTCCGCAAGGAGGTCCCAGCGCCACTTCTCCTCGACCCATGCGCGGCCCCGCTCGCCCATCCGGGCCCGCAGTTCCGGATCCTTCAGCAGGGTGACGATCCGGTCCGCCGCCTCCTCCGGGGATCCGCCCCGCACGACCCAGCCCGTCTCACCGTCCAGCACCGCGTCCGGCGCCCCGCCCGAGTCGCCCGCGATCACCGGCAGGCCGGTGGCCGAGGCCTCCAGGTAGACGATGCCGAGCCCCTCCACGTCCAGCCCGCCCCGGCGGGTCCGGCACGGCATGGCGAAGACGTCGCCCGCGCCGTAGTGGGCCGCGAGTTCCGACCAGGGGACGGCTCCGGTGAAGACGACGGAGTCCGAGACCCCGGTGGAGACGGCCAGCTCCCGCAGGTCCGCCTCGTAGGGCCCGCCGCCCACGATCAGCAGTACCGCGTCCGGCACCGCCGCCAGGATCTGCGGCATCGCCTCGATCAGCGTGTCCTGCCCCTTGCGCGGCACCAGCCGGGAGACGCAGACGACCACCGGCCGGTCCGTCAGCCCGAGCCGGGCCCGGACCTCCGGCCCGCCCGATCCGGGGTGGAAGGTCTTCTCGTCCACCCCCGGCGGGAGTTGCACCATCCGGGCCGCCGCCCGGTCCGTCACCGCCGAGGCGATCCGCGAGCGCGTGTACTCCCCCAGGTAGGTCAGCGTGTCGGTGCCCTCGCCGATCCGGCGCAGCAACTGCCGCGCGGCCGGCAGCTGGGCCCAGCCCGCCTCGTGCCCGTGGGTGGTCGCCACGATCCGCCGCGCACCCGCCCGCCGCAGCGCGGGGCCCATCAGCCCGAGCGGGGCCGCCGCCCCGAACCACACCGACTCGCAGCCGTGTTCGCGCAGCAGGCCCACCGCCCGCCGCGTCACGCGCGGGGTCGGCAGCAGCACCGTCGTACGGTCGCGGACGACCTGGAACGGCTGCTCCGCGTCGAAGGCCGCGGTCGCCTCGCGGCCCTCCGCGCTGTGCTTCCAGGTGGAGGCGTAGACGACGATCCGGTCGGGATCCAGCCGTAGTGCCATGTTGTGCAGGAAGGCCTGGATGCCGCCCGGGCGCGGCGGGAAGTCGTTGGTCACGATCAGCGTCTTGTGCATCGGTGCCAACGTACCGGACGCCCTCAGCGGAACTCCGCCCGCAGGGCCTCCTGCCAGTCCTTCGTCAGCGCGTCCGGGTCCACTCCGAGGGCCTCCCGCACCGCCACCGGCCACGGCCCGCGCCCGGCCCTCCCGTACAGGTCCACGAGCGCCGCCTCGCCCCATCTGTCCGCGATCAGCCGGCAGGCCAGCCAGGCGCCCTCGTACGCCCGGGCCAGGGCCTCCGGGTCGCCGCCGAAGGCGAAGTCCTCCGCCCGGGGCAGCCCGCCCGGCACCTCGCCCCGCCGTACGGCCCTGGCCAGCGCCGGGGCGGCCTGCCCGGGGGCGGCCGGGGTGCCGCGGTAGGCGGCCCAGTCCGCGAAGCCCTCGGAGAGCCACAGCGGGGTCGTGGCCGTGGTCGCCGCCCGGGTGGCCACATGGGTGACCTCGTGGGTCAGGACGACCCCGCG
Source organism: Streptomyces sp. NPDC040545 (assembly GCF_055595065.1). Lineage (NCBI taxonomy): Bacteria > Bacillati > Actinomycetota > Actinomycetes > Kitasatosporales > Streptomycetaceae > Streptomyces > Streptomyces sp. NPDC040545. The sequence goes on along the minus strand of NZ_JBVIWA010000004.1, from coordinate 339,335 downwards.
GCCCGCAGGGCTGAGCTGCGCCCACCCCTGCGGGTTCACGACGACCCGGTCGGCCGGGGCGGGGCCCGCGCCCACCCGGCCCGTCGTGACGGCCCCCATGCCCTGGTACTCGGCGGCCGGGCGGCCCAGCAGCTCCGCCATCCGCTCCACGGATCCGGGCACCAGCACCACGGCCCGGCCCGCCCAGGGCCCCGGCCAGGCGGCGCTCGCCGCGGGCACCGCCCGGTCGGCCTCCGCCGCGATCGCGGACAGCGTCCCGGCGTCCTGTCCGACGCCCAGCACCAGCGCGTGCGCCCCGCGGACCACCGCCACCGGGCCCTGGTCCCACAGCTGCGGCAGCGCGCCCGGCGCGGCCCGGTCCCCGGTGACGTGCCACCGCCCGCCGTCCCGGGTCAGGCGCACCTCGCGCGCCGACCCGGCCGCGGCCGCGTCGTAGCCGCTCAGCCGGTAGCGCAGCTCCGCCCGGGCGGTGGCCCCGGCGCCGTCCCGCCGGACCGCGGAGACCTCGTACGCCCATCCCTCCAGCGGGATCCCGGCGAGCTGCGCGGGCGGCGTCCGCGACCAGTCGGCGACGGCCTCCCGGATGTCCCGCTCGGCGCCGTCCCGCAGGGCGGGCGCGCCGCACCCGGCGAGCAGCGCGCTCAGCAGGAGCGGCAGCACGCGTACGAGGGACCGGCGGACGGGGGGCATCCGACGATCGTACGCACGGCTGCGCCAGGGGGAGTCCTGCCGGTCGTGCCGGGCTCGACCGGCACGACACCCCCTAGGGTCGGGTCACCGAGGAGACGGGCATCATCCCGACGGGGTCGTAGCGGACCCGGGCCCCGGGGTACGGGGCGTGCACCACCTGGCCGTTGCCGACGTACATGCCGACGTGGCTGGCGTCCGAGCGGTACGTCACCAGGTCGCCCGGGCGGGCCTGCGACAGCGGCACCTGCCGGCCGGCGTGCCGCTGGGCCTGCGAGGTGCGCGGCAGCGAGACGCCGGCCTGCCGGTACGACCAGACCATCAGCCCGGAGCAGTCGAAGCCGCTGGGGCCGGTGGAGCCCCACACGTACGGCCGTCCCACCGCGGCCCGGACCGCCATCACGGCGGTCTCGGCGCGTCCGGAGGAGGGGCCCAGGGAGGGCAGCTCGGGCAGTCCCTCGGGGCGGCCTCCGGAGCGCGAGGCGCGTTCGTAGTCGGCCCGCTCCCCGGAGGGCATGGCGTTGAGCAGCCGCCGGGCGGCCGCGAGCTTCGCGGTGACGGAGCGCTTGTGCCGGGCCACGTCGGAGCGCAGGGCGTCGAGTTCGGCGAGTTTGCGGGAGGCCTCCTGGCGCTCCTGGCCGAGTTCGCGCTGCTCCTCGCGGAGTTCGTCGAGCTGCCGGGCCTGGCGGCCGGTCAGCCGGTCGAGGGCGGCGGCCCGCTCCAGGTAGGCGTCGGGGTTCTCGGCCAGCATCAGCCCGACGGCGGGGTCGATGCCGCCGCCGCGGTACTGGGCCCCCGCGAAGGTGCCGAGGACGCCCCGCAGGGTGTTGATGCGCTCCTGGCCGCGGGCCACCGCGTCCTGGGCCCGGTTGACCTCGATGCGGAGCCGGTCGGCCTTCTCCCCGGCCTCGTTGAAGCGCTCGGTGGCCTGCTCGGCCTCCTCGAAGAGGCGGTCGACCTGGGCGCTGATGCCGGTTCTCGCCCCGCCGCCGGGTTCGTACGGGTGGCCGGGGGCCGCGTTCGCGGGTACGCCCGTCATGGCGACCGCGGCGGTGGCCGCGGCGGCGGTGAGGACGGTGTACTTCGTGTTCCGGTCGAGGCTGCCGAGGCCGGCCCGGCGATGGGACGCCACGTGAAACCGCTCCCTTCCGCTGTGCGGGGCCCGGGTCCGCCCCCCGTGGACGGCCGTGTGCCGGGTTCCGCGCTGGCAGACAGTAGCGGCGCGACCACACACCGGCCAACGGCCGTCGGCGGGCGCACATGCCGACGCCCCGCAGGAGACGCAGGTCACCGGCGGGGCGTGAGGTCAGGGGGAGGCCGTGGAATTCGCCCGGATGGGCGGTGTACGGCGCGTCCCGGACCGCGGGGCGGAGGGGGTCAGCCGACCCGGACGCCGAACTGGAACGGCATGTTGTCCATGGATTCGTACTTGATGCCGCTGCGCGGGTTCGAGGCGTGCAGCGTCATGTTGTTGCCGGCGTAGAGGCCGACGTGGTGCAGGTCGCCGTAGAAGAAGACCAGGTCACCGGGCTGGAGCTGGCTGCGGCTGATGCGGGTGCCGTCGTTCACCTGGGTGAAGGTGGTGCGGCTGATGGTGACGCCGGCCTGCTTGTAGGCCCACTGCGTCAGCCCGGAGCAGTCGTAGACCGTGGGGCCGGTGCCGCCGGACTGGTAGGTGAAGCCCAGCTTCGTCTTGGCGGCTTCGAGGGCGGCGCCGGCGCGGCCGGAGGCCTTGACGTTGCCGAGGTCGACGCGCTGGCCGTCGGCGCGGCTGGCGCGCGTGTCCTCGTCCTTGATGGCCGCGCGCTCCTGCGCGGTCAGGGTGTTGAGGAGGGCCTGGGCCGCGGCGAGCTTCTCGGTGGAGACCTTCTTCTTCTCGCCGAGCTCCTTGCGAGTGGCGTCGAGGTCGGCGAGCTTGCCGGCGGCCTCCTGGCGCTGCTGCGCGAGCGTGCGCTGCTTGTCCTGGATCCGCTGGACTCCCTCGACCTGCTTGGCGCTCAGGTGCTCCAGCGAGGAGGCCTTGTCGAGGTAGCTGTCGGGGTCCTCGGAGAGGAGGAGCGCGAGGGAAGGGTCGATGCCGCCGCTGCGGTACTGGGCGCTGGCCATCGAACCGAGCGTGCTGCGAAGGTCGTTGAGCTCGCCCTGGCCGCGCGCGACCTGGTCCTGGAGCTGGCCTATCTCCTTCTCCAGCTTGTCCTGGCGCTCCTTGGCCCCGTTGAACTTCTCGGTGGCCTGCTCCGCCTCTTCGTAGAGCGCGTCGACCTGGCTCTTGACCTCGTCCTTGCTCGGCTTCGCCGGCGCGGCGGAGGCGCTCTGCGCGGTGAGGGCGACGGCTGCGGCCGCGACCGAGGTGAGCACGGTCACACGAGCGCGGTTCGGCTGCTTGGGTCGACGGTGGGACGCCACGAAGGCGAGCTCCTTCTTCCTGGGAGCCGCCGAAGAACGCAACTCGGCAGCACCTTCGCTGCCACCCCGAATGAGTGATCTACCGCACGAAGGTTTGACCAGACCCTAGTGACCCATCTGTGATCAGTTCAAATCCTGCCGGGAAAAAACTCGTCCTCCGACCAGGTTCTTTACCTACAGCGCACGCTCTGTGCAGGGCACTTGACGGTGCGTCCCCCGCGAGTCCCATCAATTCGGGCATTGCGGCAAGGAGTTATGAAACGCGCGAAAGCCGCTTCAGCAACAAAGCGGACGTCACGGGCCGGGCGCCCGCCTTGGCCACCCCGTCGGCGACCTCCCGGTCCGTGGAGACCACGACCACCGGCCGGCCGGGCGGTTCCGCACGCACCAACTGGCGGATCAGCTCGTCCGCCGTCACCCCGGCCTTGGAGAACAGCACCCGCACCCCGCGCGGCGGCGCGAGCAGCACCGGGGCCGCCAGTTCCGCCCCGTCGAAGACACAGGTCATCTCCGCGCCCGTCTGCGCGGCCAGCATCGACAGCCCGCCCAGCAGCCGCAGCCGCTGCTTCTCCAGCGGCATCGTCGGATAGCCCGTCTTGGTCACGTTGTACCCGTCGACCACCAGATGGGCCTGAGGCAGCGCCAACAACTGGTCCAGCAACGCCGGATCGGTCTCCGAGAGGGCCCGCGCCGCAATGTCCTTCGGCGTCATCCGGCCCGGCTCCACCGCGTCCACGGTGTCGGCCGGCCGCGTCGAGACGGGCGGCAGGGCCAGCTCCCGGCGGAGCCCCTGGGCCGCGTCCAGCACGGTGTCCAGCAGCAGCCGCAGCCGCATGTCCTCGATGCTGCGCCCCTCACGGGTGGCGCGGCGCGAAGTCTCCAGCGCCGTCTCCACCTCCGCGAGACGGGCCTTGAGCCGCCGGGTCTCGCTCTCGGCGGCGGCCACCCGGGCGGCCGCGTCGCCACGGATCCCGTCGATCTCCGCATTCACCTTGCGCAGGGCCGCGTCACCCCGCTTGACGTCGCTGAGAGCGCTGCGCAGCTTGCGCTGAAGCGATTCCGCTTCCTTGCGGGCCGCGTCCAGTTCGACCCGGATCTGCTCCCCGCCCGTGCGCTGCAGCTCCCGCGCATGGGCCAGCTCCTCGCGCAGGCGCTCCAGCTCGCGCCGGGTCTCCTCGCCGACCCGCTCGGCGTCGGCGCGCTGCGCCTCCTCGCCCGCGGCGGCCACCAGCTTGATCCAGCCGGCCGGCCGCAGGATGAAGGCGGCGGCCGCCACGTCCAGCGGATCCGCGGCGGCCGGGGGCGCGCCGGCCTCCAGCGCGGCGGCCAGGTCGGCCTGCGCCTCGCGCAGCTTCTCGGCGACCCGGCTCCGGAACACGGCGTCGGTCTCGACCGCCGCGGCCATGGCGTTGCCCGCGAACTTGGCGCGCCGGGTCGGGGTGAAACGGGCGTACTGGCGCAGCTGCGCCGGGAGGTCCGCGACCGTCAGTCCGCCGAAGGCGTCCGAGACGAGCGCGACGACCCGGCGCCGCACGCCTTCCGGCAGCGGGTGGTCGAGCGCCTCGGCGGCGTCGCCGGCCGCGTCGGCCGGCTCAGCGCCGCTTGCTGGCTCCACAATCCGTCACCCCTACCGTGATCTTCCTGTGGGTGCGCCTCCGTCAGGAGTCCGCGCCCGGCCTGTCCACGAGCTCGATCTGGTCCACCGCGTTGCACCAGCGGCAGCGGACCGACTCGATGGTCTCATTGACCACCTCGCGCTCCTCGACCTTGGGCTCCCCGGCGAGGTCCAGGTGGACGTACTCCACGACCTTCGACGAACGCGTCACGTCGAAGCGCGTGAGATTGCCGCACAGGGTGCAGCGCCACCGGGTGGTGTCGGTCGGCAGGGGAACCGTCATCAGGCCGCTCTCTCCTTCGTAGCTGATTCAATTAAAGCCGCCCGCGCCGCCGTATGCGTCGTCCTGCGGACCGCAGCTCGTAACCCTACGGCCTGCCACCGCTTCAGGTGGGTCCCCTTGCGTCATGCTCTGTCACATGATCGTGAGGTGGCGGGCCGTTCGCGAGGCCGCCCGGGGACCGGTGGTCACCCATGCGCTGATCGCGGGCTGCGCCGTGGTGTTCGTACTCGGCCCGGCCTCGGGGCTCAACCCGGCCTACGGGACCGGCGAAGAGCTGCTGTCCGCCGGGACGGCCTACTTCCGGCGCTGGGGCGTGGTCCCGGACGAGCTCTTCACGGGCAGTCCCCGCGCCTGGCTGACCCCGCTGACCGCGCTGTTCGTCCACGGCAGCTGGCTGCACCTGCTCGGGAACATGCTCTTCCTGTTCGTTTTCGGGGCGATGGCGGAGGAACGGATGGGCCGCCCGGCGTTCCTCGTCTTCTACCTCTGCACGGGGTACCTGGCGATGGCGGCGTACGCGGCGGCCAACGCGGGCTCCCCGCAGACACTGGTCGGGGCCTCCGGAGCCATCTCGGCCGTGCTGGGCGCCTTCCTCTTCCTGCTCCCGCGCGCGAGGGTGACGAGCCTGTTCCCGTTCCTCTTCTTCCTGCCGCTGCGGTTCCCGGCGTGGATCGTGCTGCTGTTCTGGTTCGCCCTCCAGTGGGTGGCGGCGCAGCGGGCCGGCAGCGGGCCGGGAGTCGCCTATCTGGCCCATCTGGTGGGCTTCTCGGTCGGGTTCTTCTACGCGTGGGTCCGCTATCGGGGTACGACTAGAGTGAGACGACCAGCGACGGCCACCGAGGGAGACAGCCAGCCGTGATCACCGCGATCGTGCTCATCAAGACCAGCGTGGACCGGATCCCCGAGATCGCCGAGTCCATCGCCGCCCTCGAGAACGTCAGCGAGGTCTACTCCGTCACGGGGACGTACGACCTGATCGCGCTGGTCCGCGTGGCCCGTCACGAGAACCTGGCGGACATCATCCCCGGCCGCATCAGCAAGATCCCGGGCGTCGAGGCGACGGACACCCACGTGGCCTTCCGCACGTACTCCCAGCACGACCTGGAGGCGGCGTTCGCGATCGGCCTGGACGCGTAACGCCTCCGGCGCGGTCTGCGGTACGGCCCGGGCCGCGCCCTGCCCCTCGGCTGCGCGGCCGGATCCACGCCGGGCGCGGGCCGTGCGCCGGGCGCGGGCCGTGCGCCGGGCGCGGGCGGTGTGTTCGGATCGGGCGGTGTGCCGGGCGCTGCCCGGACCCGCGCCTCAATCGCCGGCGGGGCTGGATGTGGCGGGCCTGTCGGCAGGGGGCGGGGTGGGGTGCCGGGGCGGGGTGTCTCCTCGGCTCGGCGCGTGCGGGCGTGTCTCGGCCGTACCCGGTGGTTGCGCGCTCGTCCTGCGGGGACACCCCGCCCCGTCCCCCCACCCCTCAGGCTGTCGAAGCCCACAGGGGGATGGGAGCCGGGCTGTCGGAGCCCTGCCGTGGGGCGGGGACACGCAGGAGGGTCCCCGCAGGACGAGGCGCGACCACGGCCGTCTGGCCGGGACGAGCCCGAATGCGCCGAGCCGAGGAGACCCTCGTGCGGGGCACCGCCCCACCCTTTGAAGCCCCGCCGGCGATTGAGGCGACCGCCCCCGCAGGGGCAGCCCACGCCGTGAACCGCCGAGCCGACCGCAGGGCACCCCGCAGGGGACCGGGCGCCGCCCCGGCCGGCAAGGGCAGAGCCGTATCGCACACCGCCGAGCGGACCGCAGGTCACACGGCGGGTACGCAGCGGCCTTCCTCCGTGCGGTACTGCCACTTGGCTCCCGAGGTGACCAGTTCCTTCACCGCGCCGACGAAGCGGTCGACGTGCTCGTCCGGGGTCCCGGCGCCGAAGCTGACGCGGATCGCGTTCAGCGAGCGCTCCCCCGGCGCCGCCTCGGGGGCTCCGCATTCGCCCTGGGCCTGCGGCTCGCTGCCCAGCAGGGTGCGGACCAGCGGGTGGGCGCAGAACAGGCCGTCGCGGACGCCGATCCCGTACTCGGCGGACAGTGCGGCGGCGAAGTGGGAGCTGTTCCAGCCGTCCACGACGAAGGAGATCACGCCGACCCGCGGGGCGTCGTCGCCGAAGAGGGAGAGGATCCGGACCGCCGGGACCTCCGCCAGGCCGCTGCGGACCTTCGCGATGAGGTACTGCTCGCGGGCGACGAGGTTCTCGAAGCCGGCCTCGGTCAGGGCCTTGCAGGCCGAGGCGATGGAGTAGACGCCGATGACGTTCGGAGAGCCGGCCTCGTGGCGGGCCGCGGTGGTGTGCCACTCGACGTCCACGCCGCCGTCCGCACGCCGGGCCACCTTGCGGGAGGCCCCGCCGCCGGCCAGGTACGGCTGCGCTTCCTGCAGCCAGTCCGCGCGTCCGGCGAGCACGCCCGAGCCGAAGGGCGCGTAGAGCTTGTGCCCGGAGAAGGCGACCCAGTCGACGTCCAGCTCCTGCACGGAGACCGGGTGGTGCGGGGCCAGTTGGGCGGCGTCCAGCACGATGCGCGCGCCGTGGGCGTGCGCGGCGGCGGCGAGTTCCCTGACCGGCCACAGCTCGCCGGTGACGTTGGAGGCGCCGGTCACGCAGACCAGGGCGGGGCCGTACGGGTCGCGGTCGGCCAGCGCCCGCTCCAAGGTGGCGACGGCCTCGGCCGGGGTGCGCGGCGCGTTGAGGTAGGTGACCTGTGCGTTCGTCCAGGGCAGCAGGGAGGCGTGGTGCTCGGTCTCGAAGACGAACACCTGGCAGTCGGCGGGGAGTACGGCGGCGAGCAGGTTCAGCGAGTCGGTGGTGGACCGGGTGAAGACGACCTGGTCGGTGGGGCGGCAGTCGAGGAACTCGGCGACGGTGACCCGGCTCTGCTCGAAGAGGTCGGTGGAGAGCTGCGAGAGGTATCCGGCGCCGCGGTGCACGCTGCCGTAGTACGGGGCGTACGCGGCCACGTCGTCCCAGACCCGCTGCAGGGCGGGGGCGCTGGCCGCGTAGTCGAGGGCCGCGTAGGTGACCTCGCCGCCGGTGACGAGGGGGACGGTGACGTCGCGGCCGAGGACGGCGAGCGGCTCGGCACAGGCGGGGTCGGCGGTGGCTGCGGTGGTGGCGACGGCGGCGTTCAGGGTTGCGGACATGGCGGTATCTCCCGGCAGGCAGGGCTGAATGGCTTCGGTGTGCCCGTACGCGGGTACGGCGCTGCGGCCGTCCGGGGTACGGGAGAGTCCTCGGTCCGCGCTGGGCGGGGGGGTACACGGAAGTGACCCTGGTCCGAGGGGTGAAGTAGGGGCGGAGTCGCCCTATCGCATTCGCTTGCTCACGGAAAAAGCTCCTCGAGAAGACCAGGACCCCTGGTGTCGAGGGATCCGCGCTTGCCGTAGGCCTTGCTGCCTACGACCTGGTCATCACCCGGGGCACCCCGCCACGGAAGGAGGGTTGCCGGACAGCAAGCCGGGGCCTAAACGCTGTCACTCGTGACCTGGTCAGCATCCTGCCACAAGATCGCCCGAACGCAAGACCCCGGTCCGAATGGCGGACCGGGGCCGTTGCTTTTCACGCCGTTCTCACACGGCTACGCGTTGCTGGCCGTCACCCAGCGCTCCAGGGCGGCCCGCGCCGCCCCCGAGTCGATGGACTGCGCCGCACGGGCGATACCGGCCGTGATCTGCTCCTCCAGGCTGCCGGGGCCCGGGTCGAGGGCCACCAGGGCCGCCGCCGAGTTCAGCAGCACGGCGTCGCGGACCGGTCCGGTCTCGCCGGCCAGCAGGCGGCGGGCCACGTCCGCGTTGTACGAGGGGTCCCCGCCGGCCAGGGCGGAGACGTCGACCAGGGAGATGCCCACGTCACGGGGGTCGAAGGCGCGCTCGGAGACCTTGCCGTCGCGAACCCACCAGATGCGCGAGGTCGACGTCGTGGTCAGTTCGTCCAGGCCGTCGTCGCCGCGGAAGACCAGCGCGGAGGAGCCCCGCTCGGCGAGCACGCCCGCGATGATCGGGGCCATCCGGGGATCGGCCACGCCGGTCGCCTGGGCGCGCACCCGGGCCGGGTTGGTCAGCGGGCCCAGCGCGTTGAAGAAGGTCCGGATGCCCAGTTCCTTGCGGGCCGCGGCCACATGGCGCAGTGCCGGGTGGAACTTCACGGCGAAGCAGAAGGTGATGCCGGCTTCCTCGGCGACCTCCACGACCCGCTCGCGGCTCAGCTGGAGGTTGACGCCGAGCTTTTCCAGGACGTCCGAGGAGCCGCTCGCGGAGGACGCGGCCCGGTTGCCGTGCTTGACGACCTTGGCGCCGGTACCGGCCACCACGACCGCCGACATCGTGGAGATGTTCACCGTTTTGGCCCCGTCGCCGCCGGTGCCGACGATGTCCACCGTGCGGCCCGGCACCTCGATCAGGTTGGCGTGCGCGTACATCGCCCGTACGAGGCCGTTGATCTCCTCGACCGTCTCCCCCTTGGCCCGCAGCGCGACCGTGAAGCCGGCGATCTGGGCGTCGGTGGCCTCCCCCCGCATGATCCGGTCCATGGCCCAGGCGGTGTCCTCCGCGCGCAGGTCCTGGCCGGTCAGCAGAGCGTCGAGAACGCCCGGCCAGCCACGGGCCGCCACGCTGTCGCCGCCTGCCGGGGTCGCAACGTTCATGGTCCGCTCCTGCTGTCGGTGGGCCGTCCTCATTTTCCGGCGCCCACGTCTGATCGGTCAGGGTTCAGCCTATCCAGCCCCGGTTACGGCAAAGAGCCCCGTCCAGACACTGGACGGGGCTCTCGCCGTGGCGACACCAGGACTGACCGAAATCAGTCCCTCATGCGTTCATACGGGGATCAGTGGTGGCCGTGGCCGGACTGGATCTCCTTGTATTCCTCCACCGTGGGCTTCGGAATCTGGTTGTTCTCGCCGTAGAGGCCCTGGCTGAGCTTCGCGCGCAGCTTCTCGGTGGCCTTCACCTTGCGCTCGACACCGTTCTCGTCGACCGTCGGGCCGATCTCGATCGGCTTGTACTGCTCGTGCGCGGTGAGCTTGTGCAGCTGGCCCGCCGGGAGCGGCTCGTGGACCTCGACGAACTCACCGTGCGGCAGACGCTTGATGATGCCGGTCTCGCGACCGTGCAGCACCTTGTCGTGGTCCCGGCGCTGGAGGCCGAGGCAGATCCGCTTGGTGGCGATGAAGGCGAGGACCGGGACGACGAAGAAGCCGATCCGGACGAACCAGGTGATCGAGTTGATCGACAGGTGGAAGTACTGGGCGAACATGTCGTTGCCGCCGCCGATGAGGAGCACGATGTACTCCGCGATCCAGGCGACACCGAAGGCCGTACGGGTCGGGACGTTGCGCGGGCGGTCCAGGATGTGGTGCTCGCGCTTGTCCCCGGTGACCCAGGACTCGATGAACGGCCAGACGGCGATCGCGCCGAGCACCAGCGGGAAGAGCAGCAGCGGGATGAACACACCCAGGACGAGCGTGTGGCCCCACAGGTTGATCTCCCAGCCGGGCATGGCTCGGATCAGGCCTTCCGGCATACCCATGTACCAGTCGGGCTGCGCACCGGTGGACACGTGGTCCGGGCGGTACGGGCCGAGCGCCCAGATCGGGTTGATCGTGGCGATGGCCGCGACGGCCGAGATGACACCGAAGACCAGGAAGAAGAAGCCTCCGGCCTTGGCCATGTAGACCGGCAGCAGCGGCATGCCGACGACGTTGTCGTTCGTCTTGCCGGGACCCGCGAACTGGGTGTGCTTGTGGTAGAAGACCAGGATCAGGTGGGCCACGAGCAGGCCCATCATGATGCCGGGCAGCAGCAGGATGTGCACCGAGTAGAACCGCGCGACGAAGTCGCCGCCCGGGAACTCCCCGCCGAACAGGAACATCGACAGGTAGGTGCCGACGACCGGGACGGACAGGATGGCGCCCTGCATGAAGCGGACACCGGTACCCGAGAGCAGGTCGTCCGGCAGCGAGTAACCGGTGAATCCGGTGAACATGCCGAGGACCAGCAGCAGGAAGCCGAAGATCCAGTTGACCTCGCGGGGCTTGCGGAACGCGCCGGTGAAGAAGACGCGCATCATGTGCACGACCATGGCCGCGACGAAGATCAGCGCTGCCCAGTGGTGGATCTGACGGATCAGCAGGCCACCGCGGACGTCGAAGCTGATGTCCAGCGTCGAGGCGAAGGCCTCGGACATCATGACGCCCTGCATCGGCACGTACGAGCCGTGGTACACGACCTCGTTCATGCTCGGGTGGAAGAACAGCGTCAGGTACACACCCGTGAGGATGATGATGATGAAGCTGTAGAGGCAGATCTCACCCAGCATGAAGGACCAGTGGTCCGGGAAGATCTTGCGCATGTTGGCCTTGGCCAGGCCGTAGATACCCAGGCGGCCGTCCGCCCAGTCCGCTACTCGCTCGCCGGCCGGCGCTTTGCGCTCGTTGTTGTCGCTGGTGCTCATCCGCGCTCCCAGAATGCAGGACCGACGGGCTCTTCGAAGTCGCCGAGCGCTTCGAGGAAGCCTTCGTCATTCACGCCGATCCGCAGCTGCGGAAGCGCGTGACCGGCCGGGCCGAAGATGACACGGGCGCCGTCGGAGAGGTCGAAGGTGGACTGGTGGCACGGGCAGAGCACGTGGTGCGTCTGCTGCTCGTACAGGCTGATCGGGCAGCCGACGTGGGTGCAGATCTTGGAGTAGGCCACGATCCCGTCGTGGGACCACTCCAGTTCCCTCTTGTCCTTGATGTCGTCCGGCTGGATACGGACGATCATCAGGGCGGCCTTGGCGATCTGGACCTGGAAGTCGTGCTGCTCCTCCTCCAGGCCTTCCGGCCTGGCGAAGGTCAGCGACCCGACGAGCACGTCCTCGGGACGCAGCGGCTCGTTCGTGTTGTCGTTGATGAGCAGCTTGCCCTTGGCCCACAGGGTCTTGCGCAGCTTGTCCTCGGGCAGCGGGCCCAGGTCGCGCAGCAGCATCACGCCGGCGAGCGGCACCATGGCCATCGCGCCCAGCAGCGTGTTGCGGATCAGGGGCCGGCGGCCGATGCCGGACTCGTTCGCGCCGTCGGCGAAGTCCTGCAGGACCTGCGCCTTGACCTCCGGCGGAGCGGCGATCTCGTGGCGCTCGGCGGCGACCTCGACGTCGGACATCAGGGTGCGGGCCCAGTGGACCGCGCCCGCGCCGATGCAGAAGAGGGCCACGCCCAGGGTCAGACCCAGGGAGAAGTTGAGCGCGCTGACCTTCCCGATGGGGAAGATGTAGACGATCTTGTCGACCGGGAAGATCACGTAGGACGCGATGAAGCCGATCGTCGCCAGCATCGACAGGATGAAGAGCATCGCGACGGTGCGCTCGGAGCGCTTCGCCGCCCGCTCGTCGATGTCCTGGATGCGGGGCTTGTGGACCGGCAGGCCCGGGTCGGCGAACGGGTCGTCCGCGACCGCTACGCCACCGTGGTGGGCGTCGCCCTGCTCGCTCGGCAGGTGCTTCTCTTCGGGAATCTCTTGGCTACTCATGACTTCTTGGCCTTAGCGGTGTGGGCCGCGACCCAGACGGCGACAGCGATCAGCGCACCCAGGGCGAAGATCCAGCCGAACAGACCCTCGGAGACGGGGCCGAGGCCACCGAGCTTCAGGCCGCCGGGGCTGGTCGACTTCTCGCCGTTGACGTTCTGGAGGTACGCGATGATGTCCTTCTTCTGCTTCTCCGGCATGGTGCTGTCGGGGAAGGAGGGCATGTTCTGCGGGCCGGTCTGCATGGCCTCGTAGATGTGCTTCGGCGAGACACCCTCAAGGTTGGGGGCGTACTTGCCGTTCGTCAGCGCGCCGCCTTCGCCGGTGAAGTTGTGGCACTGCGCGCAGTTGTTGCGGAAGAGCTCACCACCGTTGGCGATGTCGGCGCCCGCCGGGTCGTACTGCTTCGCGGTCGGCGCGATCGGACCGGCGCCGAGGGAAGCGATGTACGCGGCCAGCTGGTCGATCTGCGCCTGGTCGTAGATGACGGGCTTCTTCGGCACCTGGGCGCCGGGCTGCTGGGCCGGCATGCGGCCCGTGCTCACCTGGAAGTCGACGGCCGCGGAGCCGACGCCTACCAGGCTCGGGCCGTCAGAGGAACCCTGACCGCCGGTTCCGTGGCAGCTTGCGCAACCCACGGCGTAGAGCTTCTTGCCCTCCTCGATGGCGAGGGACTGGGCGGTTTCATCGGCCTGCGCCTTGCCCGCGGGGGCGAAGGCGGCGTACAGCCCCCCAGTGGCCGCCAGCGCGAGGAGTAGAACGACGACCGCCGCCAGCGGATGGCGTCGTCGTGCGGAGAGCTTTTTCACGGATTACCCCGGTGTCAGGATCTTCTGCGTCGGTGTGTCTGGATGGAGTGCCGGGTCTTGCCCGGTGACGTGTTCGCTACTTGATCAGGTAGATCGTCGCGAAGAGGCCGATCCAGACGACGTCGACGAAGTGCCAGTAGTAGGACACGACGATGGCCGACGTGGCCTGTTCGTGGGTGAACCTCTTGGCCGCGTACGTCCGGCCGAGGACCAGCAGGAAGGCGATGAGACCGCCCGTCACGTGCAGACCGTGGAAGCCGGTGGTCAGGTAGAACACCGAGCCGTAGGGGTCCGACGAGAGGGACAGGCCCTCATGCTTGACCAGCTCGGTGTACTCGAACACCTGGCCGCCAATGAAGATCGCACCCATGACGAACGTGATGATGAACCACGTCCGGAGCTTCTTCACGTCACCGCGCTCGGCGGCGAATACGCCGAGCTGGCAGGTGAGCGAGGAAAGCACCAGGATCGTCGTGTTCGTCGCCGAGAAGGGAAGATTCAGGGCCTCGGCCTGTTTCGTCCAGAACTCGGGACCCATCACGGATCGCAGGGTGAAGTACATCGCGAAGAGGGCCGCGAAGAACATCAGCTCGGAACTCAACCAGATGATGGTTCCGACGCTGACGAGGTTCGGCCGGTTGACCGTCGGGTGCGCGTGCCCGGTATCTACTGTCGTTGCTGTCGCCACGACCGACATTATGTCGGTCGCTTATCCCGCCCTCACCCCGGGGGGTGCCGTTCGGAGTGTCAGGGGCGTGTGCAAGGCCCGAACGGCCCATCAGATGAGCCCTGCGCGCCGTCACCTGCGACATGTTCGAACCGATGTTGACGGCGGACCGGGAGGAGTAGCATCCCGCGCAACATCAACGTGATTCACGGCCACGTGGAGGAACGAAATGCGGGCGACTGCGCGGGTTCTGGTCTACAGCGACGACGCGGGCACCCGGGAGCAGGTGCGGCTGGCGGCAGGACGCAGGCCCGCCGCGGACCTGCCGCCGGTGGAGTTCCTGGAGTGCGCCACGCTGCCGGCGGTGCTGACGGAGCTGGACGCGGGCGGAATCGACGCGTGCGTGCTGGACGGCGAGGCGGTTCCGGCCGGGGGCATGGGTGTGTGCCGGCAGATCAAGGACGAGATCTTCCGGTGTCCGCCGGTGCTGCTGCTGATGGGGCGCCCCCAGGACGCCTGGCTGGCCACGTGGAGCCGCGCGGACGCCGCCGTGACCCTTCCGGTGGACCCGGTGCAGTTCGCGGACACCCTGGCGGGCCTCCTGAGGACCCGTCTGTCCCTGGACGCCTGATCCGCCCCACGGGCCCCGCGTGGGCCCGCGTGTGCCCGTGTGTGCCCCGCAGGGGCCCGTACGGGTGAATGAGCCGGGATTCTCCCCCCGGACGGCGTCCGGGGGGAGAGAACGGCCCGGGGTCACCTAGGCCGTGTCCGCAAAGTCCCGCCTGCCCCGCGGCGTCTGGCACCGCACCTCGCCGCGTTGTCGGGCGCACCCGAGTACGCCCAGTACACGGGCGGCCCTCCGCCTTGCGAGTCACGCCCTAGACGGTGGGGCGCAGGCGGGCCTGGTCGACCGGACTGCGGCCTTCCTGGGTGCCCTTGAGCAGGGCGCTGCCCTGGCGCCAGTCCTTCCAGTCCATGTTCCAGTCGCCGAAGCCGTTGCCGAAGACGTCCATGTCGTCGCCGATGCTGTTGATCACCTTGACGACGTCGCCCTCGGTGATGTTCTCGTAGAACCAGGCGGCGTTGCCGGTGCTCATGCCCGTGCAGCCGTGGCTGACGTTCTCGTAGCCCTGGGAGCCGACGGACCACGGCGCGGCGTGGACGTATTCACCACTCCAGGTGACGCGGGTGGCGTAGTAGACGGGCAGGTTGTAGTACTCGCTGCCGCCGATGCCGACGGTGTCGCCGCGCATCTGTACGAAGTACTGCTTGCCCAGCACCACCTTGATGCCGTTGCGGGTGGAGAATCCGGGCTTCCCGGTGGTCACCGGGATGGTGTTGATCACTTCTCCGTTGCGCCGGAACGTGAGGTAGTGCGAGGAGGCGTCGGTGGTGACCTCGACCCGGTCCCCGATCTCCAGCTTCAGCGGCTTGGCGGCGGCCCCGTGGAGCTCGTCGGTGATCCGGACGCCTTCCAGGTTGCTGCGTACGGAGACGGCGGAGTGGGCGGGCCAGTAGTCCTTGGGCCGGTAGTGGAGGTTCTTGTCGTCCACCCAGTGCCAGGCGCCCTCGACGCCGGGCGGGGTGTCGACGACGAGGCCCCGTTCGACGATGGCGCGGGCGGCCTTGTCCTTGACGGGCTCGCTGAGTTCGGCGGTGATGGGCTGCCCGACGCCGTACTTGCCCTCGTCCGGGCCGAACTCGACCTTCAGGATCCCCTTGGACGGGGTGGTGTCGAAGGTGAGCGTGCGCTGCCCCGGGGCACCCCGCTCGTCCTCGGTGCTCACGGTGACCGTGTAGCGGACGCCTGAGGCCATCGGGGTCGTGCTGTGCCAGCGGTCCCCCTTGGCGCTCAGTTCGCCCGCCAGGCGGCGGCCGTGGGTGTCCACGGCCAGCACATCGGTGATACGGCCGCCGCCGCTCTTGGCGGTGATCTCCAGGGGCCGGTCCGGGTTCACGGGGCGGGTCCCGGCGCTCTGGTTGAAGGCGACCTGCTCGCCCGCGTCGTACGGGCGGGCTGACAGCGGGTTCTTGTCGCCGGACCCGCATGCGGTGGCGCCGGCCCCGAGGGACGCGACCAGCAGGGAGCAGCTGAGTACCGTCCAAAGACGCGGTGAGTGCTTCATGGAGCCAACGCTATGAAGATATGACAAATCCGGCGCGCGGGGTGACTGCAAACGAGGGGCCCGGGCTCCTCCCGAAGGAGGGGCCCGGGCCCCGAGTGCTGCGCGGCGCGGCCGCGGAGGTGCTGCTACTGGTTCTGGTTCTCACCGCGGTAGTACTCGTACACCCAGCCCCACAGGCCGATCATGATGATCGGGGCCGAGAAGTACATGAGCCACCAGCCGAAGATGACGCCCATGAACGCGAGCGCACCGCCGATGCCCAGCGAGAGCGGCTGCCAGCTGTGCGGGGAGAAGAACCCCAGCTCGCCCGCCTCGTCGGCGACGTCGGCCTCCAGGTTGTCCTGGGCCATCTCGTCGACGCGCTTGGCCGTGAAGGCCAGGTAGTAGCCGATCATGACGCTCAGGCCGAAGGCCAGGAAGAGCGCGGTGGTACCGACGGGCTCCTTCGACCACACGCCGTACACGACGGCCATGATCAGGATGAAGAAGGAGAGCCAGAGGAACATCTTGCCCTGGATCTTCACTTGCCGGCCTCCTTGCCACCGGTGACGGCCTTGGCGGCGACGCTGTGGTCCTCGAGGTGGTCGAGGGCCGCGATCTCAGGGTGGTGCAGGTCGAACGCCGGGGACTCGGAACGGATCCGCGGCAGGGTGAGGAAGTTGTGCCGCGGCGGCGGGCAGGACGTCGCCCACTCGAGCGAACGGCCGTAACCCCACGGGTCGTCGACCTCGATCTTCTCGCCGTACTTGGCCGTCTTCCAGACGTTGTACATGAACGGCAGCATCGACAGGCCGAGCACGAACGAACTGATCGTCGAGATCGTGTTCAGCGCGGTGAAACCGTCGGCGGCGAGGTAGTCCGCGTAACGACGCGGCATGCCCTCGGCACCGAGCCAGTGCTGCACCAGGAAGGTGCCGTGGAAGCCGATGAACAGCGTCCAGAACGTCATCTTGCCGAGGCGCTCGTCCAGCATCTTGCCCGTGAACTTCGGCCACCAGAAGTGGAAGCCGGCGAACATCGCGAACACCACGGTGCCGAAGACGACGTAGTGGAAGTGCGCGACGACGAAGTACGAGTCGGAGACGTGGAAGTCCATCGGGGGCGAGGCCAGGATGACGCCGGTCAGACCACCGAAGGTGAAGGTGACCAGGAAGCCGATCGTCCAGAGCATCGGGGTCTCGAAGGACAGCGAGCCCTTCCACATGGTGCCGATCCAGTTGAAGAACTTCACACCGGTCGGTACCGCGATCAGGAAGGTCATGAAGGAGAAGAACGGCAGCAGCACACCACCGGTGACGTACATGTGGTGGGCCCACACGGTCACGGAGAGGCCGGCGATCGCGATCGTCGCGGCGATCAGGCCGATGTAGCCGAACATCGGCTTACGGCTGAAGACCGGGATGATCTCGGAGACGATTCCGAAGAACGGCAGCGCGATGATGTACACCTCTGGGTGTCCGAAGAACCAGAAGAGGTGTTGCCATAGCAATGCGCCGCCGTTCGCGGCATCGAACACATGCGCACCGAACTTGCGGTCGGCCTCCAGCGCGAAGAGCGCGGCGGCCAGCACCGGGAAGGCGAGCAGGACCAGGACACCGGTCAGCAGCACGTTCCAGGTGAAGATCGGCATGCGGAACATCGTCATGCCGGGTGCGCGCATGCAGATGATCGTGGTGATGAAGTTGACCGAGCCGAGGATGGTTCCGAAGCCGGAGAAGGCCAGACCCATGATCCACATGTCGGCGCCGATGCCCGGCGACCGGACCGCGTCCGACAGCGGGGAGTAGGCGAACCAGCCGAAGTCGGCGGCGCCGTTCGGCGTCACGAAGCCGGCCACCGCGATGGTCGAGCCGAAGAGGTACAGCCAGTACGCGAACATGTTCAGCCGCGGGAACGCCACGTCGGGCGCGCCGATCTGCAGCGGCATGATCCAGTTGGCGAAGCCCGCGAACAGCGGGGTGGCGAACATCAGCAGCATGATCGTGCCATGCATGGTGAACGCCTGGTTGAACTGCTCGTTCGACATGATCTGCGTGCCCGGACGGGCCAGCTCGGCGCGCATGAAGAGCGCCAGCACACCGCCGATGATGAAGAACACGAACGACGTGACCAGGTACATCGTGCCGATGGTCTTGTGGTCGGTCGTGGTCAGCCACTTCACGACCACATTGCCCGGCTGCTTGCGCCGTACCGGCAGCTCGTTCTCATACGAGTCGGCGGCGGCACCCTGGGATTCGTTGAGGATGCTCACAGTTTGTTCACTTCCGCATTCCGGGCCGGGTCGGTCTGCTGGATACCGGCCGGGAGGTAGCCGGTCTGACCCTTCTCCGCCAGATCCTTCAGGTACGCCCGGTACTCCTCGGGGGAGACCACCTTGACGTTGAAGAGCATCCGGGAGTGGTCAACGCCGCAGAGCTCGGCGCACTTGCCCATGAAGGTGCCGTATTCGGACGGGGTGACCTCGAAGACGTTCGTGTGGCCCGGAATGACGTCCTGCTTGAACAGGAACGGGACCACCCAGAAGGAGTGGATCACGTCGTTCGACGACAGGATGAAACGGACCTTCTCGCCCTTGGGGAGGACCAGGGTCGGACCCGGGTTGCCCGTCTGGGGGTTCTTGTCGCCCGGGACACCCTTCTGGTAGACGCCTTCGGCGCCCGCCGGGAAGTCCTTGGTGAAGCGGTCCGGGATGGAGGCAAGCTCCTTGGGGACCGCGCCCGCCTTCGGGGTCGCCGCGTCGCCGTCGACGTTCTCGACGTAGTTGAAGCCCCAGCTCCACTGGAAGCCGATCACGTTGATCGTGTGCGGCGGCTTCGGGGTGAGGGCCAGGAGCTTCGACTCGTCACGAGCGGTGAAGTAGAAGAGCACCGAGACGATGATGAGCGGGACCACGGTGTACAGCGCCTCGATGGGCATGTTGTACCGGGTCTGCGCGGGGACCTCGATCTTCGTCCGGCTGCGCCGGTGGAAGATGACGCTCCAGATGATCAGGCCCCACACGAGGATGCCCGTGACCAGCGCGGCCGCCCAGGATCCCTGCCACAGGGAGAGGATGCGCGGCGCCTCCTCGGTTACCGGAGTCGGCATTCCGAGGCGGGGGAAGTCTTTCCATGTATACGAGCAACCAGTGGCGGTCGCCAGGACCACGCCCGCAGTCAGCGCCTGCAGCAGCTTCCGCCGCATCGGGCGCCGCGGCGAGCGGTCGGAGCCGTAGGGACTCACGTAGCGCCTTCCCGAGAGTCTCGGCCCGCGCGGCCGGCCGCGGCCGTGTTCGGGTCGGTCGCCGGCCCTGACGCAGGCAGGGGTTTGGATGTTTATGCGGACCAAACCCTACTGGACGCTATTTGGGGTCGCGCGGGGAGGGTGCCCAACGCGCCGCTACTGCCCCCGAAGGGATGGATCCGCCGTCCGGGGGACGGCGCGAACGGCCCTGAATGGCGGGCTCGGGAGCACATCTGACGCCCCCTGACCTCGAACGCGACAGGCCTCGCGTTAGCGTGACCGGATGCCGTACTTCGACAGCGCGTCCGCCGCTCCCCTGCACCCCGTGGCCCGCCAGGCGTTGCAGGCCGCCCTGGACGAGGGCTGGGCCGATCCGGCCCGGCTCTACCGGGAGGGCAGGCGCGCCCGGCTGCTGCTGGACGCGGCGCGGGAGGCCGCCGCGGAGGCGGTGGGATGCCGGGCTGACGAGCTCGTGTTCACTCCTTCGGGGACGCACGCGGTTCACACGGGGGTGGCGGGGGCCCTCGCGGGGCGCCGGCGCGTCGGAAGTCATCTGGTCGTATCGGCGGTCGAACACAGTTCTGTATTGCACGCGGCCGAGGTGCACGAGGCGCGCGGCGGGACGGTGACCGAGGTCCCGGTGGACCGGTGGGGCGCGGTGACGCCCGCCGCCTACGCGGACGCGCTCGCCCCGGAGAGCGCCCTCGCCTGCCTCCAGTCGGCCAACCACGAGGTGGGCACCGTCCAGCCGGTGGCGGAGGTGGCCGAGATCTGCGCGGCGGCCGGGGTGCCGCTGCTGGTGGACGCGGCCCAGTCGCTGGGCTGGGGCCCGGTGGAGGGCGCCTGGTCCGTACTGGCCGCGAGTGCGCACAAGTGGGGCGGCCCGCCCGGGGTCGGCCTGCTGGCGGTCCGCAAGGGGGTGCGCTTCTCCCCCCAAGGGCCTGCTGACGAGAGGGAGTCGGGGCGCTCCCCCGGTTTCACGAACCTGCCCGCGATCGTGGCCGCGGCGGCTTCCCTGCGGGCCGTACGGGCCGAGGCGGACGCGGAGGCGGCCCGGCTGCGGGTCCTGGTGGACCGCATCCGGCGGCGGGTGGTGCGGCTGGTCCCGGACGTGGAGGTGGTGGGCGATCCGGAGCGGCGGCTGCCGCACCTGGTCACCTTCTCCTGCCTGTACGTCGACGGGGAGACGCTGCTGCACGAGCTGGACCGGGCCGGTTTCTCGGTGTCCTCCGGCTCCTCGTGCACGAGCTCCACGCTGACCCCCAGTCACGTGCTGCGGGCGATGGGCGTGCTGTCGGAGGGGAACGTACGGGTGTCCCTGCCGCCGGGGACCCCGGCGGAGGAGGTCAACGCGTTCCTGGAGGTGCTGCCGCGGGCGGTGGCGGACGTACGGGAACGGCTCGGCGTGTCGGAGCCGCCGACGGTGGCGCCGGTGGCGGACTCCCTGGAGCTGGACGCGCTCGGGCTGCGGTGCCCCCAGCCGGTGATCGAACTGGCCCGGGCCATCGTGACGGTCCCGGTGGGCGGGACCGTCACGGTCGTCTCCGACGACGAGGTGGCGCGGCTGGACATCCCGGCGTGGTGCGCGATGCGGGGCCACACGTATGTGGGCGAAACCCCCCGCGAGGTCGGCTCGGCCTACACGGTCCGCCGAGCCGTCTGACCGGGCCCGCCCCATCCGGCTCCGCCAGATCCAGCCCCTCCGGCCCCGATCCGGCGATGCCGGGCACATCCGGCCTCGTCCGCATCGATCCGGCTCCGCCGGGCACCCCCAGCCCCTCCGGCGTTCGAGGAGCGGGGTCTGGGGCGGAGCCCGGGAAACCCGGCTTCGCCGGGAGGTGCCCCCTGCTCAAACGCCGGCGAGGCTGAATCGGCCCGGGCTCAGACGGAGGCGGAGCCGCAGGCGCGAGGGCGGTCAGGCGAGGTGGGCGCGGACTTCCGCCGCGGCTTCGTCGCCGTAGGCCTTGGTGAAGCGCTCCATGAAGTGGGCACGGGCCAGCGCGTACTCCTGGGTGCCCAGGGTCTCGATGACCAGCGTCGCGAGCATGCAGCCCAGCTGCGCCGCACGCTCCAGGCCGACGCCCCAGCCCAGACCGGTCAGGAACCCGGCGCGGAACGCGTCGCCGACACCCGTCGGGTCGACCTTCGCGGTCTCCTCCGGGCAGCCGACCACGATCGGGGCCTCGCCGACGCGCTCGATCCGGACGCCGTTGGAGCCCAGCGTGGTCACGCGGGTGCCGACCTTCGACAGGATCTCCTCGTCGGTCCAGCCGGACTTCGACTCGATGAGGCCCTTCTCGTACTCGTTCGAGAAGAGGAAGGTCGCGCCCTCCATCAGGGTGCGGATGTTGTCGCCGTCCATGCGGGCGATCTGCTGCGAGAAGTCGGCGGCGAAGGGGATCCCGCGCGTGCGGCACTCCTCCGTGTGGCGCAGCATCGCCTCGGGGTCGTCCGCGCCGATGAGGACGAGGTCGAGCCCGCCCACCCGGTCGGCCACGGCCTTGAGCTCGATCAGACGGGCCTCGCTCATGGCGCCCGTGTAGAAGGAGCCGATCTGGTTGTGGTCGGAGTCCGTGGTGCACACGAAGCGCGCGGTGTGCAGCACCTCGGAGATCCGGACGGACTCGGTGTCGACGCCGTGCCGGTCCAGCCAGGCGCGGTATTCGTCGAAGTCGGAGCCGGCGGCTCCGACGAGGATCGGGCGGCTGCCGAGCTGCCCCATACCGAAGCAGATGTTCGGGCCGACACCGCCCCGCCGGACGTCGAGGTTGTCGACGAGGAAGGAGAGGGAGACCGTGTGCAGCTGGTCCGCGACCAGCTGGTCGGCGAAACGGCCGGGGAAGGTCATGAGGTGGTCGGTGGCGATGGAGCCGGTGACTGCGATGCGCACGGCGAGGACGCTCCTGCTGAGGACGGCGAGGGACAGTCAAAACTACCCGGTAAGCGGCCCCGGGCTGTACCCCGGAAACTACCCCTTAGTAGGTCTTTCTTCGCCAGAGCTCCGATGCCTACGGTGCCTGCATGACCTATACCGACGGTTT
Organism: Streptomyces sp. NPDC040545; assembly: GCF_055595065.1. Taxonomy (NCBI): domain Bacteria; kingdom Bacillati; phylum Actinomycetota; class Actinomycetes; order Kitasatosporales; family Streptomycetaceae; genus Streptomyces; species Streptomyces sp. NPDC040545. The sequence continues at coordinate 316,945 of NZ_JBVIWA010000004.1, read as the reverse complement.
CGGCTACTCCGAGTACACCGCCGACAAGCGCGGCGCGGAAGCCCCACGGCAGCCCGGTTTCGCCCGCCTGCTGGGTGACTGTGCCCGGATGGCCCCGCACTGGGCGGTTCCGGCGGGCCCCCGGCCGGTCCGCGTGGCCCCTTCGCAGATCCACGGGATCAGCGTCCCGCCGGCCTCGGCGCGGCTGATCGCCTCCACGTCCGTGTACGGGGACCAGTAGGAGGGAACCGGTTGCGCTCCCGCTCCGTCACACCCGCATCAGGTACGACGGACCGGTGAAGGAGCGATGCGGTGACCAGCGAAGGACCCGACGACACATCACGCGGAACACGGCGGCGGCCCGCCTGGGCCGTCGGTTCGATCGCGGCCGCCGTCCTGCTCGCCGGCGGCGGTGGCGCGTACTGGGCGTCGACCGCCTACGGCGACGGTGGGCCGGGTCACCGTACGGGTGACAGCGCGGCCTCCGCGCCCCGCGACGCGGGAGACCCCTCGGGGCCGGGCATCGCGCCCGGGGAGCCCGACCCGTCCGGCGGCGGGGTGGTCTACCGGGCCGACGTGAAGCTTCCGGAGGCCCCGGCCGACGCGCCCGCCTACGCGCTGTCCGGCGAGGTCACCCCGGCGGAGGTGGCCCGCCTCGCGGCGGCTCTGGGGCTGCCCGGCGAGCCGCGCCTGAGCGGGGACGTCTGGCTGGCCGGGGAGGCCGCCGACGGCTCCGGGCCCCGGCTCACGGTGGCCCGTACGGCGCCGGGGACGTGGAACTTCGCCCGTTTCCAGGCGCCGGGCAACGGCGGCAACGGCGCCGGGGACGACTGCGTGCGCGGCAAGGACACCTGCGGCCCGGCCACCCTCCCCCAGGACGCGGGGGCGAGTGCGGGCGGCGGGGCCGAGACGGGCAAGCCGGTGTCGGAGGAGGCCGCCAAGGCCGCCGCGGCCCCCGTACTGGCCGCCGCGGGGGTGGCGGGGGCCACGCCGGACGCCCGGTCCCACCAGGGTTCGGTACGGGTGGTGGCCGCCGACCCGGTGGTCGACGGGCTGCGCACGCACGGCTGGGCCACGAAGGTCAGCGTGGGCTCCGACGGCTCGGTGGTGGGGGGCAACGGGGAGCTGAAGGCCCCGGTGCGGGCGGCCTCGCAGCAGGTGGTCGGGGCCGTGGAGGCGCTGGCCCGGCTGAACGCGAAGTCGGGCGGCAGGGAGGGCGACCCCGAGCCCAGCGGATGCGCGAGCGCGGTCCCGCTGGCTGCGGACACCCCGGTGTCGGCCACGGACACGGTGCCGTGCAACCCGGAGCCGCGGCCGATGAAGCCCCCGCGGACGGAGACGGTGAAGGGCGCCGTGCTCGGCCTGGTCCCCGGCACGGTGAACGGGGCGCAGGGTCTGGTTCCGGCCTGGCTCTTCGAGGTGGCGGGCCAGGGCGGCGCGCCCGGTCACACGGTGGCCCAGCCGGCGGCGGCCGCCCAGGAGAGCACTCCCGGCCCGAAGGACCTGCGCACGGTGACCGGGTTCTCGTACGCGGACGCCGACCGGAAGCTGACCGTGAACTTCTGGGGCAGTGTGTGCAGCACTTACGCCCTGGAGGCGCGGGAGCAGGCGGAATCGGTCCTGGCGAAGATCACGGACACCCCGAACAAGCCGGGCCAGGCCTGCATCATGCTGGCGCAGGAGATGTCCTTGACGGTGACGCTGCAGCAGCCGCTGGGCGACCGGAAGGTGCTCGACGCGGCCACCGGCAAGCCGCTCCCCCGGCAGTAGCCGAGGTCCCGGGCAGGGCCCGGGACCGGGTATGACACGAGGGCCCGCCTCCGGTCGGATTCGACCGGGGGCGGGCCCTCGTGGGCGTCCAGGCTTAGCTGAACGAGTCGCCGCAGGCGCAGGAGCCCGTGGCGTTGGGGTTGTCGATCGTGAAGCCCTGCTTCTCGATGGTGTCGACGAAGTCGATGGAGGCACCGTGGAGGTACGGAGAGCTCATCCGGTCCGTGACGACCTTCACACCGTCGAAGTCCTTCACGACGTCGCCGTCGAGGGAGCGCTCGTCGAAGAAGAGCTGGTAGCGCAGGCCGGAGCAGCCACCGGGCTGGACGGCGACGCGGAGCGCCAGGTCATCGCGGCCTTCCTGCTCCAGCAGGGTCCTGACCTTCTCGGCGGCGGCGTCGGACAGGAGGATGCCGTCGCTCACAGTGGTCTTGTCGTCCTGTACGGACATCTGCATTCACTCCCGAAGTGGGCGGCTCCCCGCCGGAGACGGGGAAACGTCGGACTCTTGCCGTCGGTGGCAACGAGCGGGACCGCGGATTCATTCCGGGACCCGACGCTTGTTTCAGATATTCCATGCTCGCACACCGCGCGCGGGGGTGGACCCGGCGAATCGTGGGCTGATGCGTCACATTGACACTATCGGCATCGTCAAACTGACGTGAAGCGGTTATGATAGATAACGTCAAATAGACGAGAAGTCGAAGTGATGATCCAGAAGTCCCTTGTCGCAGAACAGAAAGGGTGCGTGTCGTGACCACCGCCCAGCCTTTGGACGTCCAGCCGACGCCCCTTGCCCTGCTGCTGCTCGGCCGTGAGGCCGACCCCAAGAGCGAGCGCGGGGTGGAGTGCCCCGGCGACCTGCCCTCGCCGTCGGACCCGGACCTCGTGGAGCGCGCCCGCGCGGCCAAGGAGAAGCTCGGGGACAAGGTCTTCATCCTGGGCCACCACTACCAGCGTGACGAGGTCATCGAGTTCGCGGACGTCACCGGCGACTCGTTCAAGCTGGCCAAGGACGCGGCCGCCAAGCCGGAGGCCGAGTACATCGTCTTCTGCGGCGTGCACTTCATGGCCGAGTCCGCGGACATCCTGACCTCGGACGACCAGAAGGTGGTCCTGCCGGACCTGGCCGCCGGCTGCTCGATGGCCGACATGGCCACCGCCGAGCAGGTCGCGGAGTGCTGGGACGTGCTGTCCGAGGCCGGCATAGCCGACGTCACGGTGCCCGTCTCGTACATGAACTCCTCCGCCGACATCAAGGCCTTCACCGGCAAGCACGGCGGCACGATCTGTACCTCGTCCAACGCGAAGAAGGCCCTGGAGTGGGCGTTCGAGCAGGGCGAGAAGATCCTCTTCCTCCCGGACCAGCACCTGGGCCGCAACACCGCCGTCCGCGACATGGGCATGTCCCTGGACGACTGCGTGCTCTACAACCCGCACAAGCCGAACGGCGGCCTGACCGTCGAGCAGCTGCGGAACGCCAAGATGATCCTGTGGCGCGGGCACTGCTCGGTGCACGGCCGGTTCTCGGTCGACTCGGTCAACGACGTCCGCGCCCGGATCCCCGGCGTGAACGTCCTGGTCCACCCCGAGTGCAAGCACGAGGTCGTGGCGGCCGCGGACTACGTCGGCTCGACGGAGTACATCATCAAGGCGCTGGAGGCGGCCCCGGCCGGTTCCAAGTGGGCCATCGGCACGGAGCTGAACCTGGTCCGCCGCCTGGCGAACCGATTCGCCGCCGAGGACAAGGAAGTCGTCTTCCTCGACAAGACGGTCTGCTTCTGCTCGACGATGAACCGCATCGACCTCCCGCACCTGGTGTGGACCCTGGAGTCCCTGGCCGAGGGCAACCTCGTCAACCAGATCCAGGTCGACAAGGAGACGGAGAGCTTCGCGAAGCTCGCGCTGGAGCGGATGCTGGCGCTCCCGTAGCCGCCGCCTCCCCCCGCACATGCCCGAAGGGCCGCCCCTCGATCCGAGGAGCGGCCCTTCGGCCGTTGTGCGAGGAGGTGTCAGGCCTTGGCCGGGACCTCTTCCTCCGTGGCGGAGGGGGCCGGGACCGCCGTCAGACGGGCCTCGCGCTTCGCCGAGCGCTTGGCGCGGCGGCGCTCCTTGCGGAGCTCGACCATCGTGTAGAGGGTCGGCACGAGCAGCAGCGTCAGCAGGGTGGAGCTGACCAGGCCGCCGATCACCACGACCGCGAGCGGCTGGGAGATGAAGCCGCCCTCACCGGTGACGCCCAGCGCCATCGGGAGCAGCGCGAAGATCGTCGCCAGGGCCGTCATCAGGATCGGGCGCAGCCGGTGGCGGCCGCCCTCGATGACCGCTTCCACGACACCCAGGCCTTGGGCGCGGTACTGGTTGACCAGGTCGATCAGGACGATTGCGTTGGTCACCACGATGCCGATGAGCATCAGCATGCCGATCATCGCCGGGACGCCCATCGGGGTGCCGGTGGCGATGAGCAGGCCGAGTGCGCCGGTCGCCGCGAACGGGATGGAGACCAGCAGGATCAGCGGCTGGATCAGCGACCGGAAGGTCGCGACCAGCAGCATGAACACGATCGCGATGGCCGCGAACATGGCCAGGCCCAGCGAGCCGAAGGCCTCGTCCTGGTCCTCGGAGACGCCGCCGATGGATGCGGTGGCGCCCTCCGGCAGGTCCAGGGCCTTGAGCTTGGTCTGCAGCTCGGCGCTGACCGCGCCGGTGTTGTCGCCGAGCGGCCGCGCGGTGACGGTGGCGGCGCGGGCGCCGTCGATGCGGGTCATCGCGACCGGGCCGGGGACCTCCTTGACCTCGGCGATGTCGCCGAGCTTGACCGGGCCGACCGGGAGCGCCTGCAGTTCGGCCAGGGTGGTGGCCGGCTGCGCGGACCTGATGACGATGTCGCGCTCGGTGTCGTCGAGCACGGCCTTGCCCGCCGGGTTGCCCCGGACGGCCTGCGCGACGATCGCGCCGAGCGCGGCCTGGTTCAGGCCGGCCTCGGCCGCCTTGGGGGTGGCGGTCACCGAGATGCGGGGCACGGACTGGGACAGGTCGCTCTGCACGTCGGCGACGTTCTTGAGCTTCGCGACCTCGGCGCGGACCTGCTCGGCCGCCTCGGCGAGGACCTTGCCGTCACCGGCCTTGACGACCACGCTGAGGTTCTGGCTGCCGAAGCCGTCGCCCGCCACGATGCGGGTCTCGCCGATGCCGTCGAGGGCGGCCAGCTTGCCCTCGATGCCCTTCTTGACGGAGTCCGCCTTGCCGGAGTCCTTGAGGCTGACCTGGTACGAGGCCTGGTTGGAGCCCGTACCGCCGCCGAAGGCCGCGAGGAAGCCGGAGGAGCCGACGGTGACCTGGTAGCTCTTGACGCCCTCGACCGAGGCCAGCACCTGCTCGATCTTGCGGCTCGCCTCGTCGGAGGCGGCCAGCGAGGTGCCGGGGGCGAGTTCCTGCTTGACCGTCAGGACCTCCTGCTCGCCCTGGTCGAAGAAGTTGGTCTTCAGCATCGGGGTCATCCCGAAGGTGCCGAAGAGGACGACCACGGCGATGGCCACGCTGGTCAGCCGGCGCCGGGTGGCGAAGCCCAGGACGCGGACGTAGAGGAGCTGGAGGCGGCTGCGCGCCTCCTTCTCCTCGGCCTCGCGGCGGGCCTTGGCCGCGCTCTCGGCGTTCCCCGGCTCGACGCCCTTCGGCGCGCTCAGGAACCAGTACGAGAGCACCGGTACGACCGTCAGCGAGACCAGCAGCGAAGCCAGCAGGGCCGCGGTGACGGTGAGCGAGAAGGAGCCGAAGAGCTCACCGATCATGCCGCCGGTGAGGCCGATCGGCAGGAAGACGGCGACGGTGGTGAGGGTGGAGGAGGTGACCGCGCCGGCGACCTCCTTGACCGCGGTGATGATCGCGGCCTCGCGCTCCTCGCCGTAGCCGAGGTGGCGCTTGATGTTCTCCAGGACCACGATCGAGTCGTCGACCACGCGGCCGATGGCGATGGTCAGGGCGCCCAGGGTCAGCATGTTGAGCGACAGGTCGCGGGTCCACAGCACGATGAGCGCGAGGACGACGGACAGCGGGATGGAGACCGCCGTGACCAGCGTCGAGCGCAGCGAGGCCAGGAAGACCAGGATCACGATCACCGCGAAGAGCAGGCCGAGCATGCCTTCGGTGGTGAGGCTGGAGATGGACTTCGCGACGGCCGGGCCCTGGTCGCTGACGACGGTCAGGTCGGCGCCGGCGCCGAGCGCGGTACGCAGCCCGGGCAGCTTGTCCTTGACGGCGTCGGAGATGGCGACGGCGCTGCCGTCCTTGTCCATGGTGAGGACGAGGGCGAGGCTGGGCTTGCCGTTGGTGCGGGTGATGGAGACGGCCTTGGCCGGCTCCTGCTTCACGGTGGCGACGTCGGCGAGGCGGACGGCCGGCTTGCCCGGGCCCGGGGTCAGGCGCAGCTCCTCCAGCTGGGCGAGGGAGGTGTAGCCGCCGCCGACGCGCACGGTGCGGTTCTTGCCCGCCTCGTCGAAGGAGCCGGCGGGAACGGCCGCGCCGCCCGCCTGGAGGCCCTCGGCGAGCTTGGCGCCGTCGAGGCCGGCGGCCGCGAGCTTGGCGTTGTCGGGGGTGACGGTGACCTGGAGGTCCTGGACGCCGTCGACGGTGACCTGGCCGACGCCCTCGATGTCCGAGAGGACGGGGACGACGGAACGTTCCAGCTGGTCGGCGAGCGCCTGCTGGTCCTTGTCGGCGGTGACGGCCAGGATGACGGTCGGGATGTCGTCCGTGGAGCCGGCCACGACCTGCGGGTCCACCTCGGCGGGCAGCCGGACGCGGGCCCGGTTCACGGCCTGCTGGACGTCGGCGACGAGCTGCTTGGTGCCGCTGTCGCCGTAGTCGAAGGTGGCCATGATGAGGGCGTTGCCCTCGCTGGCGGTGGAGGTGATGCCGGTGATGCCGTCGACGCCCTTGAGCATGGACTCGATCGGTTCGACGACCTGCTTCTCGACCACGTCGGGCGAGGCGCCCTGGTACGGCGCGAGCACGGACACCATCGGCAATTCGATGGAGGGCAGCAGCTGCTGCTTGAGCTGCGGGATGGCTATGGCGCCGAAGAGGAGCGCGACGATCGACACGAGGCCGACCAAGGCCCTTTGGGCCAGGCTGAAGCGGGACAGCCACGACATGGGTATGAGATCTCTCTGCAGTGACGAACGCGAGGGCACTCCTACCCTGTCGCACCGCGGTGGCGCGTTTCGTCGCTCGCAGGTGCCGTCCTTATGTGCGGCATACCGCGTCTGGAGTACGCCGTACCCGGCGGTGCTACTCCGCGCGCGGGCGGACCAGTCCTGATTCGTAGGCAATAACCACCAATTGGGCCCGGTCGCGGGCGCCGAGCTTGGCCATGGCCCGGTTCACGTGGGTCTTGACGGTCAGCGGGCTGACCTCAAGCCGCCCGGCGATCCCGTCGTTCGACAGCCCGGCCGCGACGTGTACGAGGACCTCGCGCTCCCGGACGGTCAGCGCGGCGAGCCGCTCCGCGTGCGCCCCGGCCGAAGCTCCGGCGGCGGCCGGGTCGGCGCCGCCGCCCTGGGCGAGGAAGGTGGCGATGAGCCCTTTGGTGGCGGCCGGGGAGAGCAGGGCCTCGCCGGCCGCGGCGACCCGGACAGCGTTGAGCAGTTCCTCGGGCTCGGCGCCCTTGCCGAGGAAGCCGGAGGCGCCGGCCCGCAGGGCCGAGACCACGTACTCGTCGACCTCGAAGGTCGTCAGCATCACCACGCGCACGCCGGCCAGTTCCGGGTCCGCGCTGATCATGCGGGTGGCGGCGAGCCCGTCGGTGCCGGGCATCCGGATGTCCATGAGGACGACGTCGGGGCGCATCCGGCGGGCGAGTGCGAAGGCCTGAGCCCCGTCGGAGGCCTCCCCGACGACCTCCATGTCCGGCTCGGAGTCGACGAGCACCTTGAAGGCGCTGCGCAGCAGCGCCTGGTCGTCGGCGAGCAGCACCCTGACGGGCGCGGCGGCGGGCAGGTCCGTAGAAGGTTGGTCCACGGGGTGAGGGTACGCGGGCCCGCCGTCGGCGCTCAGCCCAGGGCGAGGACGATCAGGGCGGTGGTCGCCGCGACCTCGGCGAGGGCGCCGAAGACGTCGCCGGTGACCCCGTCGAAGCGGCGTACGCAGCGGCGGAGCAGCAGTTCCGCGGCGAGCAGGGCGGCCAGGACGGCTGCCGCGCTCTGCCCGGCGGCCGTCAGGCCGAGCGGGAGTGCGGCAGCCGCGGCCAGGGCGGTGACGAGCACGGCGATCAGCACGGCGGCGCGCCGCGGGACCACCCCGGCGACGGCGGCGCCGAGTCCCCCGGGGCGGGCCGCCGGGACGCCTTCCCGGCAGGCCAGGGTCATGGCGAGGCGGGCCGCCACGGCGGCGACCACGGCGGCGAGGGCGCCGCGGATCCAGCTGTCGGCGTAGATGTCGGACAGGGCGGCCACCTGCAGGAGCAGCACGATCACCAGGGCCACGACGCCGAAGGGGCCGATGTCGGACTGTTTCATGATCCGCAGGGCCTCGTCTGCGGGTTTGGCGCTGCCGAGGCCGTCGGCCGTGTCGGCGAGGCCGTCGAGGTGCAGTCCCCGGGTCAGCGCGGCCGGTACGGCGACGGTGACGGCCGCGGCGAGCAGCGGGCCCCCGCCGAGCAGCAGCAGGAGTGCTCCGGGCAGGGCCGCGAGCACGCCCACGACCAGCCCGGCGAGCGGGGCGCAGGCCATTCCGGTGCGGGCGGCGGGGCGGTCCCAGCGGGTGATGCGGGCGGGCAGCACGGTGAGGGTGCCGAACGCGAAACGGATGCCGTCGGGGAACGAGGCGCGTTCCTGGGGCGGCATCGGGGGCGGGCCGTCGTACGAATCTGTCATCGGCGGGAACGGTACCCGCTCAGCACGAGCGGTAAATTACCCATTACATGCCAAATAGGGAGTCCGTGGGATGGGTCACTGGTGGTATCGGAACATCGTCGAACCGGGGAAGCTGCCGCTCCTGCTCGCCCTGCTCTCCTTCGTGCTGTCGTTCCTGGTCACCCGTGTGATCACCCGGATGATCCGGGCCGGCCGGGGCCCCTTCAAGAACGTCACCCCGGGCGGTCTGCACATCCACCACGTGGTGCCGGGCGTGATCCTCGTGATCATCGGCGGTTTCGGTGCGGTCGGCAGCGGCCGCTACGGCTTCGGCGCGTGGGCATCGGCCGTGATCTTCGGCCTGGGCGCGGGCCTGGTCCTGGACGAGTTCGCGCTCATCCTGCACCTCGACGACGTCTACTGGAGCGAGCAGGGCCGCAAGAGCGTGGAGCTCGTGGTCGTCACGGCCGCCATCGTGGCCCTGGTCATCGGCGGTTTCGTGCCCTTCGGGGTGAACGACCTGTCGAGCGAGGAGCGTCAGAGCCGCGGCCTGGTCGTCATGAACGGGGCCACCAACTTCTTCCTGGCCCTGATCGCCCTGTGGAAGGGCAAGGCGCGCACCGCGCTCTTCGGCCTGGTCGTCCCCCTGGTGGCGCTCGTCGGCGCGATCCGGCTGGCCCGGCCCGGCTCCCCGTACGCAAAGCGGTTCTACGCGAACCGGCCGCGCGCCCGGGCCAAGGCCGGGCTGCGCGCCTTCCACCACGACCGGCGCTGGGCGCGGCCGCGCCGCAGGTTCGAGAACTTCATCGGCGGGACCCCGGATCCGGATCACCGCGTCTCCCTGGAGAAACCGCCCCCGCACTGACGACGGCGGCGGGGGGGGGGGGCGGGGGGGGGGGGGGGGGGGGGGGGGGTGGTGTGGGGGGGGGGTGGGGGGGGGGGGGGGGGGGGGGGGGGAGG
>NZ_JBVIWA010000004.1:297606-307377 GCF_055595065.1 Streptomyces sp. NPDC040545 | reverse complement strand
TACCCCCCCCCCCACCCCCCCCCCCCCCCCCCCCCCCACCCCCCCCCCCCCCCCCCCCCCCCCCCCCCCCCCCCCCCCCCCCCCCCCCCCCCCCCCCCCGCCGTGCCGTCGGTGTACCCGGCCCGGGGTCAGCCCGGGATCAGGCCGTCGTCGCTGAGCATCTCCCTGACCTCGTCCAGGGCGGCGTCGTCACCGGGGAGGATCAGCTCGGACGGCTCCAGCGCGTCGTCCGGGAGCGGCGTGCCGAGCCTCCGTACGGCGTCCAGCAGTGCGCCCAGCGTCCGCCGGAAGCCCTCCTCGTCGCCGCTCTCCATCTCCGCGAGCAGTTCGTCGTCCAGCTTGTTGAGCTCGGGGAAGTGGCTGTCGGCCACTTCCACCTGCCCTTCCCCCATGATGCGGACAATCATGACGGGCCCACTCCTACTGCTTGTCGAACCGGTGCGGGGTCTGCGGCTGCTGGCCGTTGCCCTGCGCGCCGCCCTCGATGGCCTGCTGCTGGGCGGACGGGCCGCCCGCCAGCTCGGCCTTCATGCGCTGGAGCTCCAGCTCCACGTCCGTACCGCCCGAGAGGCGGTCCAGCTCGGCCTGGATGTCGTCCTTGGAGCCGAGGCCGCTCTGGTCGTCGAGCGCGCCGGAGGCCAGCAGCTCGTCGATCGCACCGGCGCGGGCCTGCAGCTGGGCGGTCTTGTCCTCGGCCCGCTGGATGGCCAGGCCGACGTCGCTCATCTCCTCGGAGATGCCGGAGAAGGACTCCGCGATCCGGGTCTGCGCCTGGGCCGCCGTGTAGGTGGCCTTGATGGTCTCCTTCTTCGTACGGAAGGCGTCCACCTTGGCCTGGAGCCGCTGGGCGGCGAGGGTCAGCTTCTCCTCCTCGCCCTGCAGGGTCTGGTGCTGCACCTCCAGGTCGCTGACCTGCTGCTGGAGCGAGGCGCGCCGGGACAGGGCCTCACGGGCCAGGTCCTCGCGGCCCAGGGCGAGGGCCTTGCGGCCCTGGTCCTCCAGCTTGGCGGACTGTCCCTGGAGCTGGTTGAGCTGCAGCTCCAGGCGCTTGCGGGAGGTCGCCACGTCGGCGACCCCGCGGCGCACCTTCTGCAGCAGCTCCAGCTGCTTCTGGTACGAGTAGTCGAGGGTCTCGCGCGGGTCCTCGGCCCGGTCAAGGGCCTTGTTCGCCTTCGCGCGGAAGATCATCCCCATACGCTTCATGACACCGCTCATGGGCTTCGCGCGCCCCCTTCTAGACGGACTGTGCTCCAGGTCACCGACAGAACCCACAGTACGGGCCCTGTCTCCATTACTGCACTGTTCGAGTACGGATGCGCTCCTCCTCCAGGACGACTACGCCCGCGCCCCATCAGGCGCAAGGAGTAGGTGATCCCAGGAGAGCGGGCCCACCGCACGCACCGTGCAAGGGGAAGGACGCCCGCCGTTGCCGGATCGTTCCCCAGCGGGGTGGGGCCCATGCCCGCAACCACGTACGCTTGGGTTTTGTGTTTGGTAGCCGCTCCTCCAAGGAAGAGAAGGCCGCCGCCACCGACAAGGTGAGCGCCGACCTCTCGCAGCCCCGTGACCCGCAGGCCCCGAAGGGCCGCCCTACGCCGAAGCGTGCTGTGGCCCAGTCGCAGCGCAAGGCCGTGGTGGCCTCGACCGGCAACCGCAAGGAGGATGCCAAGCGAGCCCGTGAGCGCCGCCGTACCGAGATGGCCAAGCAGCGCGAAGCGCTGGCCAACGGCGACGAGCGTTACCTGCCCACCCGTGACAAGGGCCCCGTCCGCCGCTTCGTCCGCGACTACGTGGACTCCCGCTACTCGGTCGCCGAGATGTTCCTGCCCCTGGCAGTGGTCATCCTGGTGCTGAGCATGGTGCGCCAGCCCTCGATCCAGACCATCGCGCTGACGCTGTGGCTCGTCGTGATCGTCCTGATCCTGCTCGACTCCATCGGCCTGGTCTTCCGCCTCCGCAAGGCCCTGGTCACGCGCTTCCCTGACGAGCCCCGCCGCGGCGCCATCGCCTACGGCCTCATGCGCACCCTCCAGATGCGCCGGCTCCGTCTCCCGAAGCCGCAGGTCAAGCGAGGAGAACGGCCCTGAGCCGAGCGACGCCCGGCATGTCGGGGGAAGGCTTCGCGGAAGGCGCCCGGCTCTGGCTCGAAGGCCTGGGCGGGCTGCGCAACGCCGTCCGGCAAGAGCTCGTGGGCCGGCAGGTCGACGAGCAGATCGCGCAGCGCTTCCCGGTCGGGCAGCGGCTGCGCGTGCTCGACGTCGGCATGGGCCAGGGCACGCAGGCACTGCGGCTGGCCCGCGCCGGGCACAAGGTGACGGGCCTGGAGCAGGACGCGGGCATGCTGGCCGTCGCCCGTGAGGCGCTGGCCGCGGAACCCGAGGGGATCCGCGACCGCGTCAGCCTCCTGGAGGGCGACGGCCGCGAGACCGGGGCCCACTTCCTGCCCGGCAGCTTCGACGTGGTGCTGTGCCACGGGGTGCTGATGTACGTGCCCGAACCGGACGCCATGCTGGCCGGGCTGGCCCGGATGCTGGCCCCGGGCGGACTGCTGTCCCTGCTGGTGCGCAACGGCGACGCGCTCGCCATGCGGCCGGGCCTGGACGGCGACTGGAAGGGCGCGCTGGCCGCGTTCGACTCCACCGACTACACGAACCGGCTGGGCCTGGACGTCCGCGCGGACCGGCTGGCCGGACTGACCGCGACCCTGTCGGGGATCGGTGCGCCGCTGCAGTCCTGGTACGGCGTCCGCGTCTTCACCGACGGCACCGAGGCGGGCGAGATCCTGCCCCCCGACGAGGAGCTGGAGCGGCTGCTGGCCGCCGAGGACCGCGCCGGGCGGACCGACCCCTACCGGGGTGTGGCGGCGCTGCTGCACCTGTGCGGGGTACGGGGCTAGCCCCGAAGACAGAACGGCGGAGCCGCCGGGTCACGCACCCGGCGGCTCCGCCGTTCTCGTGCCTGCGGAACGGCTACGCGTCCAGGGCGGCGCGCAGGCTCATGGTGTAGAGCTCGGTCCCGCCGTCGTCGGACAGCTTCACCTGCTCGACGCCGCCTTCCAGCAGGTCCTTCCAGTACTCCCCGATCCAGGACTCCGCGTCCCCCTGCGTGGTGAACTCCTCGGGTACCACCGACGGGCTCGTCTCGGTACCGTCGGCCGTCTCGAACCGCCACGTCCACGCCATGTCCGCCTCCGTTGCTCGCACGCTTCGCACGCTTCCTAGCCTGAGTGTGCCCGCAGAGTAACCGGGCGCGCAGCAGTCTCGGCGACGCGGGAGGATCATCCTGTGGAACTCACTCTGCTCGGCACCGGAACACCCGAGGGCCTGCCCCGCCCGGGCTGCCCCTGTGCGGCCTGCGCCGTCTCCGTCGGCTCGCGCTCCCGCGCCGCCACCGCCGTCCTCGTCGACGGGGCACTGCTGCTGGACCTGACTCCCGGGGCGGTGCTGGCGGGCGCCCGGGCCGGGCATTCGCTGGCCGGTGTGCGGCAGGTGCTGCTGACCCACCCGCACGACGGGCCCGCGGTCGAGCTGCCGCCCGGGCTGCCGGCCGCCGGGCGGGTACCGGACGGGCGGGAGCTCGCGGTGATCTCCGGGCACCGGGTGCGGGCGGTCCCGATGGACGCGCCGGGCACCGGGTACGAGGTGACGGGCCCGGACGGCGCCCGGCTGCTGTACCTGCCGCCGGGCGGGGCCCCGGCCGGGATCGCCGACCAGGCCGGGCGGCGCCCGTACGACATGGTCCTCATGGACGTGCTGGGCCGGCCCGAGGCGCTGGCGCGGCTGCGGGCGAGCGGCGCCGTCGGCCCGGCGACGGACGTGATCGCCGTCCACCTGGACCACGACACCCCGCCGGGCCGGGAACTGGAACGCCGGTGCGCGGCGGCCGGGGCCCGGGCGGTGCCGGACGGGACGACCGTGATCGTCGGGGAGTACCACGCGGTGCCGGACCTGCCGCGCCGCACCCTGGTGCTGGGCGGGGCGCGCTCCGGCAAGTCCGTGGAGGCGGAGCGGCGGCTGGAGTCCTTCCCGGAGGTGGTCTACGTGGCCACCGGCGGCACCCGGGACGGCGACGCCGAATGGGCCCAGCGGGTCGGCCTGCACCGGGAGCGCCGGCCGGGGAGCTGGCGGACGGTGGAGACGTGCGAGCTGGTTCCGCTGCTGGCCGCCGACGGCCCGCCGCTGCTGATCGACTGCCTGGCGCTGTGGCTGACGGACGCGATGGACCGGGCCGGGGCGTGGGACGACGCCGTGTGGGCCAAGGACGGGCAGCAGCAGCTCGCCGGGCGGACCGCCGAGCTGGTGGCGGCCGTACGCGCGACCCGCCGTCGGGTGGTGCTGGTCAGCAACGAGGTCGGCTCGGGCGTCGTCCCGGCGACCGCGTCGGGCCGCCGCTTCCGCGACGAGCTGGGCCGGCTGAACGCAGCCGTCGCGGGCGAGTGCGAGCACGTGCTTCTCGTCGTCGCGGGCCTGGTGACCGTACTCAGGGAATAGCTCGGGAAGGCAGCGGAGCGACTCGGTGACGAGGTGTCCGACAGCCCGTCGCCGAAGGCCTGAGGGAGGGCCTTACCGGCTGTACTCTCTGGCAGATGAGCACGCTGAATCTCGACGACTTCTCCGATCTGATCGAGCGCCCCGACGGGGGCGTCCGGCGTGACGCCGAGGAACGCCGTGAGCGCCTCGCCGTCCCGCCGGGCGCGCTGGGCCGGCTCGACGAGCTCGCCGAGTGGCTCGCCGCCGCGCAGGGTCAGGTTCCGGTCAAACCGATCGAGCGCCCGCGCGTGGTGCTGTTCGCCGCCGACCACGGGATCGCCGCCGAGGGCGTCTCCGCCCGGGCCGCGTCCACCGGCCACGAACTGGTGCGGGCCGTCCTCGAAGGGGCCAGCCCCGTGGCCGTCCTGGCCGGCCGGTTCGGCGCCACCATACGGATCGTCGACGCCGGGCTCGACTGCGATCCCGAGCTGCTCCCCGCGGACGTGGCAGGGCACCGGATCCGGCGGGGCAGCGGCCGGATCGACGTCGAGGACGCGCTGACGGCCGAGGAGGCCGAGGCCGCCGTGCGGCTCGGGATGCGGATCGCCGACGAGGAGGCCGACTCCGGGACGGATCTGGTCGTCCTCGGTGACCTGAGCGTGGGCGGGACCACCGTCGCCGCGACCCTCGTCGCCGCCCTGTGCGGAACGGACGCCTCGGTGGTCACCGGCCGCGGCGGCCTGCCCATCGACGACCTGGCCTGGATGCGCAAGTGCGCGGCGATCCGCGACGCGCTGCGCCGGGCCCGCCCGGTCCTGGGCGACCAGGTGGCGCTGCTGGCCGCGGTCGGCGGTGCGGACGTGGCCGCCATCACCGGTTTCCTCCTCCAGTGCGCGGTGCGCCGTACTCCCGTCATCCTTGACGGTGTCGTTTCGGCCGCGTGCGGGCTGGTGGCGCAGCGGGCGGCGTTCCGGGCTCCTGACTGGTGGCTGGCCGGTCAGGCCAGCGGCGAGCCGGGCCAGGCGAAGGCACTTGACCGAATGGCGCTCAACCCCGTGCTCGACCACGGCGTCACAGTAGGTGAAGGTACCGGGGCACTGCTGGCTCTCCCCCTCGTCCAGGCGGCCGCCGCACTCGCGGCGGAACTCCCGGAGCGGGCGGTGGAGGAGCCGACGGAATGAGCCGCCGGGGCCCCCGGTCCTGACCAGGCCGTGGTCCCCGACCGCGCAATCACGGACAGCTGCGCCCCATATGATCGCTTTTTATGGGAGAGGTCCGTTTGACCAGCGCAGAGACCGACCGCACCGCCGCACCGGCGACCGGTCCGTCAGCCGGCAGGAAAGAGACCGGCGGCGACCCCGCCGGCAGGGCGGCGGGGAGCGGCCGGGAGACCGGCCGGGGGAGCGCCCGTTCACGGCACGGCGCCGCGTTCGCGGTGTGGTACCTGCGCGCCGTCACCTTCATCAACTTCCTCAGCGCGGTGTGGGTTTCGCTCGGGCAGGACCTGAGGCGCCACAACATCGAGGACTTCTACACCCCGTACATGCTCACCGCGGGGTTCGCCTCCGGGCTGTTCACGCTGCTGCTCGCCGTCACCCTCGGCCGCCGCAAGCGGGCCTCCTGGATCCTCAACCTCGTCCTCAGCGGCCTCCTGGCGCTGCTGCTCGCCAACGCGCTCTCCACGCACGAGGAGATCCGCGAGCACGCGCAGAACTGGGTCTCCCTGGTCCTGACCGCCGCCTTCACGGCGGCCCTGCTGCTGGGCCGCCACGAGTTCTACGCCAAGGGCGACCGCTCCAACCCGGCGCTCGCCAGCGCCGTCGCCGCCGTCGGCCTGCTGCTCACCTCGCTGGTCGCGGCCCTGCTCGTCGGCGCCACCAACGTCTCCCCGATCGGCGCCGAGGCCTCCTTCCCGGAGCGCTGGTGGTACGGCGTGATGCGGCTGATCACCCTGACGCCCGGTGAGCGGGCCTCCGAGGCGATCATCACGCCCGGCTGGGTGGACGTGTTCATCAACGTCATGTCGATGCTGCTGCTGCTCGCCGTGCTGTTCGCCGCCTTCCGCTCGCGCCGCGCCGTCGACCCGATCAGCGAGGAGGACGAGGAGCGGCTGCGGGCGCTGCTGGCCCGGCAGGGCGACCGCGACTCGCTCGGCTACTTCGCGCTGCGCCGCGAGAAGTCCGTCATCTGGTCCCCCACCGGCAAGGCCGCCGTCACCTACCGCGTCGTCGGCGGGGTCTCCCTGGCCTCCGGCGACCCGATCGGCGACCCCGAAGCCTGGCCCGGCGCCATCGATCCGTGGCTGGCCGAGGCCCGCGAGCACGGCTGGGTGCCGGCCGTGATGGGGGCGAGCGAGGAGGCCGGGCAGATCTACGCGCGGCACGGCCTGGACGCCCTCGAACTCGGTGACGAGGCGATCGTCGAGACCGCCGATTTCACCCTGGAGGGCCGCGCCATGCGGACCGTCCGGCAGGCCTTCAACCGCGTCAAGCGGGCCGGGTACACGGTCCGCATCCGCCGCCACGACGACATCCCGGCCGAGGAGATGGCCGAGCTGGTGCGCCGCGCCGACGACTGGCGCGACGGCGCCACCGAGCGCGGTTTCTCCATGGCGCTGGGCCGGCTGGGTGATCCCGCCGACGGCCAGTGCGTGATGCTGGAGTGCACCGACGGCAACGGCGACCTGCGGGCCGTGCTGTCCTTCGTACCGTGGGGGCCCAAGGGTCTGTCGCTGGACCTGATGCGCCGTGACCGGGACTCCGAGAACGGCCTGATGGAGTTCATGGTCATCGAACTCCTCGAACGCTCCAAGGAGATCGGGGTCACCCAGGTCTCGCTCAACTTCGCGATGTTCCGGTCCGTCTTCGAGCGCGGGTCCAGGCTCGGCGCCGGTCCGGTGCTGCGGATGTGGCGCTCGCTGCTCAGCTTCTTCTCCCGCTGGTGGCAGATCGAGTCCCTCTACCGGGCCAACGCCAAATACCGGCCGATCTGGGAACCGCGGTTCATGCTCTTCGAGAAGAGTTCGGACCTGCTGCGGATCGGTGTCGCGGCCGGCCGGGCCGAGGGCTTCCTGGAGGCCCCCGGCCTTCCGAAGTGGCTGCACCGCAGACACCTGGAGACCCGCCGTTGACAGCGTGGAACACCTCCTCACTCCGGCGGTTCGCCCGCCGTGAGTGGGGACCCATGTTCTGGACCGTCCGGGACGCGCTCGTCCACGACAGGTGGCGGGCGATCCCGATGACCCTCGGCGCGGTCTGTCTGACCTCGGTCTTCCAGATCGTGCAGAACACTTCCTGGGGGTTCCAGCCGGTCCAGGACCTCGGTTCGGTCAAGGCCGCCGATCCGCTCGGGGCGGCCCTCATGCGGACCCCGCTGTCGCTGTTCGTCCCCGCCCTGGACCTGCCGGTGTGGGGGGCGCTCGCGCAGATCCTGCTCGTCTTCGGCATCGCCGAGATCTGCATCGGCTGGTGGCGCACCCTGCTGATCGGCTACGTCGCCACCCTCGCCGGGACCACGTACGCGCGGATCGGGCTCGCGCTCGGGCCGGAACATCCCCTCGGTCTGCCGGTGTCCGACCGGATCGTCAACGACACCGGGCCCTCGGCGGCCGTGGTGGGGCTGGCCATCTACGTCTGCTGGCGGTATCGGGCGTACCTGACCGGCGCCCTGGTGATCCTGGTGATGATCGGCGAGGTGCTGGTCAAGGACAACCTGGCGGGCAAGGAGCACCTGGCGGCCATCACCGCCGTCATGGCGGTGTGCGTGATGCGGGCGCGCTGGGGTCCGGTGCGCTCCCGCGTCCCGCTGGGGCCGCACCCTCCGACGTAGGGGGCGCCGGCGGATGAGGCCGTACCGTATCCGGGTGACGACAGACCTCGCGCGGTTCGCCCCCACCCGGCAGTGGATGCGGGCCCACCCGCTCGCCACCGATGCCGTGCTGGCGTTCGGGGCGTTCCTTGCCATGGTCGTCGGCTCGTTCGCCGATCCGCACGGGCCGCACGGGCCCACCTTCGGGACGCGCACCCCGGAGCCGTTCTCGCTGCTGCTGATGCTGCTCGGCGCGGCCGCCCTGGTCTTCCGGCGCCGCCAGCCGCGCGCCGTGCTCGCCGTGACCTGCGGGCTGTCCCTGCTGGAGCTCACCACCGGGGAGCCGCGGGCGCCCGTCGCCATGTGCGCGGTGATCGCCCTGTACACGGTGGCCGCCCACACCGACCGGCCGACGACCTGGCGGATCGGGCTGCTCACCATGGCGGGGCTGACGGGCGTGGCCATGCTCGCCGGGCCGCTGCCCTGGTACGCCCAGGAGAACATCGGGATCTTCGCCTGGACCGGGATGGCCGCGGCCGCCGGGGACGCCGTACGCAGCCGGCGGGCCTTCGTCGACGCCATCCGGGAACGGGCCGAGCGCGCCGAGCGGACCCGGGACGAGGAGGCCAGGCGGCGGGTCGCCGAGGAGCGGCTGCGGATCGCCCGGGACCTGCACGACGTCGTGGCCCATCACATCGCCCTGGTCAACGTGCAGGCGGGAGTGGCCGCGCACGTCATGGACAAGCGCCCGGACCAGGCCAAGGAGGCGCTGGCGCACGTACGGGACGCCAGCCGGTCGGCGCTGAACGAACTGCGGGCCACGGTCGGGCTGCTGCGGCAGTCCGGCGACCCGGAGGCGCCGACGGAGCCCGCGCCGGGGCTCGGCGTCCTGGACGAACTGGTGGACACCTTCCGGCACGCCGGGCTGCCGGTGGAGGTCATCGTCCAGCTGGACGGGACGGCGGGGCCGCTGCCGGCGGCCGTGGACCTGGCGGCGTACCGGGTGATCCAGGAGGCGCTGACGAACGTCCGCAAGCACGCGGGCCCGGGGGCGAAGGCCGAGGTCAGCGTGGTCGGGGTCGGGCCGTCGGTGGAGGTGACCGTCCTCGACGACGGCGGTGAGGCGGCCGACGCGGCCCCGGAACCGGCCGACCCGGGCGGCGGCCACGGCCTCCTCGGCATGCGCGAGCGCACCGGCGCCCTGGGCGGCTCCTGCTTCGCGGGCCCCCGCTACGGCGGCGGCTACCGCGTCCACGCCATCCTCCCCGTGGGGTAGCCGTCTCCCCTCGGCCTGGCCTCGGCCCGGCCAATTCCAGCCCCGCCGGCGTTTGAGACGCGGGGTCTGGGGCGGAGCCCCAGGAAACCCGGCTCCGCCGGGCAGGGGGGGGGGGGGGGGGGGAAGCCCCCCACACAAAAGGGGGGGGGAAGGGGGGGGGAGGGGGGGGGGGGGGGGGGGGGCGCAGCATTCCGATCGCACTGTCTTTTTTTTTTACCT
>NZ_JBVIWA010000004.1:0-297596 GCF_055595065.1 Streptomyces sp. NPDC040545 | reverse complement strand
GGGGCGGACCCCCACGAAACCCGGCTCCGCCGGGCACCGGGCTCCGCCCGGACCCGCGCCTCAAACGCCGGCGGGGCTGCAAAGTGGCCGGCGAGGCTAGGGGCAGGTCTGGCGCCACGCGTCCAGGTCGTACCGTTTCTGCATCGAGCTCAGCTTCGCCGCACGGGCCTGCGGGCACCAGCGCTTCGGCTTGCCCTCGTACTCCACGTGGAACACCGCCTTGCCCGCGTCGGTGAACGGCGCGTACCGGTCGCACTCCTCGTACTCCACGCACTGCTCGTTGACCGCGAAGTCGAAGTCGCCCACCAGCTCCGGGATCTGGTCCAGGTCGTTCTTCAGCCCCACCGACATGCCCCGGTCGTGCGCCAGCCGGGCGATCAGGCGGTTGTACTTCAGCTGGTCGTCCGCGGTCAGCGGGAAGCCGGACCGGTTGGCGTAGCCGTCCATGTTGTCCGGCTCCACCGCGTCGAAGCCCTTCGCCTTGCACATGTCGAACCGCTTGCCCATCAGCGGTTCCAGTTCCGCCAGGCGCCGGATGTCCAGCCAGCGTTCGCCCTCCCAGCCGTTGCCCTCGCCCAGCAGTGCCTTCGGGAAGGCGTCGGCGTCCGGCCGGAAGTCCTCCCAGGCGCCCGTGGAGATGTAGCAGATGGTCTTGCGGCCGTCCTTCTTCAGGGTGGCCAGCTGCTCCTCGGTGGTGTTGAACCCGTCGACGTCGTACACGGCCGCCTTCACCGAGGTGTCGAGCTTGCCGGTGAGCTGCCACTGCCAGCCGACCCCCGGCTTCGGCTGCCACCGCTGCCCCGGCGGCGGGTCGGGCGACAGCTCGTCGCGTTCCGGTTCCGGCTCGGTGGTGCACGCGGCGAGCAGCAGCAGGGGGACGGCCAGCAGGAGTGCGAGTTTCCTCATCCCGCCGCCTCCAGGGCGTACGGGAGGGTCCCCCAGGGGTGCGCGCCGCTGCCCGGGACGGCGCAGTGCACCCCGGCCCCGCGTTCGGCGGCGAGTTCCTCGGCGAGCCGGGCGGCCAGCGCGCCCGGCGGGACGGCGTACACGAGGTGGCAGAACCGCTGGGCCGGATGGTCGGCGGTCCAGGGCGGTACGGCGGCCGCCTCCCGGTAGGCGTCCCAGGGGCCCTCGAAGGTGACGAGCAGGTCGGCGAGTTCGGCGTAACCGGGGTGCGGGTGGACCCCGTGGTTGAGGACGAGGGTACGGGCGCCCGCGGCCCGGGCGGCGATCGTGAGCCGCCCGTAGTGCGGGAGCAGTTCGGGGTCGGCGGAGGCCTGGTCGAGGAAGGCCCCGTCGGTGGCGTACCAGTCGCGGTGGCGCAGCAGGTCCTGCACCACCTCGGCGTGCGGGCGCCGCCCGTAGTCGGTGTCGGCGTACCCGAGGACGGGTACCCCGGCCTCGCCTAGCCGTTCGGCGACGACGGCGAACCGTTCGTCGCGGGCGGCCCCCGGTCCGCTGTCAGGGTTGAGGACCACCGAGTGCAGCCGGCCGGCGGAGCGGATGAGCCGCTCCCAGGCTTCCGGCCGGTCGGCGGGATGCTCGTAGAGGGGCACCAGCAGCATGGGGTCCTTCTTCTCGGACGGATGGTGCGTCATCGGTGGGCGGTCGCGCGGCCGAGGAGCAGGCAGACCAGGGTGGCCAGTACGGCGGCGGCCGCGCCCGCCACCACCAGCTGGACCGCCCGGGGCTGGCCGAGCCCGGTCAGCAGGGCCAGGCTCTGGGCGACGGCGGCCGAGGAGCAGACCACGGCCGCGGGCCGGACCGCCCCGAAGGACTGCAGGAGCAGCCCGGTCCACATGACGGCCCCGAGCAGCAGCAGGGTCGCGATCCGGACTCCGGTGAGCATGGGGGCGCCGGGCCAGAGCAGGGTGCCGGCCAGGCCCAGGGCCAGCAGGACGGTCAGGTAGACGGCGAGGCAGCGGGTCAGGGTGGCGAGCATCCGCCGGCGGAAGGCCCGGGGCGAGCGGGCTCCCTGGAGTCCGGAGAGGCTCCCGCTGCGGAACCGGTGGAGCAGCCATTCGGCCGGGCCCATGCTGAGGGTGAGGGCCACCGCCGAGGGGGCGGCGACCGCCTCGGCGGGGCCTCCGGCGAGGACCTCCCCGAGGGCGGCGTACAGCACGAGCAGGCCGGTGCCGAGGCCGAAGACCCCGTAGGGGACCGAGTCCCCGATCCTGGGTCCGCGGGGTGCGAAGTCCTCCTCGGCGCCGCGCAGCATCTGCCAGCGCACGGGGCCCTGGCCGGGGCGGCGGGCCGCCGAGGTGCGGATCCGGTGCACGGCGGTCCGGAATCCGTCGGCCAGCGGGAGTTCCCGCAGGGCCAGGGTGCAGGCGGCCAGCAGGGACACCACGAGCAGGGTCACGCGGACCGGCACGGGCAGGTCGACGAAGAGCGCGAGCAGGGCTCCGACGGCCATCGGGGCGAGTGCGGCGAGCAGGACCCGTTCCCGGCCGAGGACCAGCAGGACGGTGGCGGCCCCGACGTAGAAGGCCTGTCCGGCGGCGAAGGCGTAGGAGAACGGGGGCCCGCCGGGTACCGCCAGTGCGGCGGCGGTGCCCAGCAGGGCGCCGACGGGGGCTCCGACGAGCAGGGTCCGCCCGGCGGCGCCCCGGTCGCCGAGGCCGAGCCAGGAGTAGGCCCGGTGGGACAGGGTCTGGTCCCAGACCCAGCCGATGAGCGCGCCGGCGAGCAGGGTCAGGGTCCCGGCGGGCAGGCCGAGGCGGTCCTGGGGGCCTTCGAGCAGGGGCGCGCCGAGCAGGTAGGCCAGGCCGGGCAGGGCGAAGATCACCCCGCGCAGCAGGCAGGCGGTGAGGGAGACCTTCCAGGGGTCGGGGGCAGCGCCCGGCTCCGGGAAGGAGCGGGGCACCCGGGCGTAGAGCTCCTCGGCGAGTGCGAAGGAGTCGTGCCGGCCGTAGGTGAGCCGGATGTACTCGTCCGTCATGCCGTCGGATTCGAGGATGGCGGCGATCTCGTCGGGATGGACGGCGGAGGCGATGAACACGTCGAGGCGCTCGGCGAGTTCGTCCATCGGGTCGGTGGCGGCGTCGGCGGCGGTGACGTCGGCACCGGGGCCGTCGCGGCGCGGCCGTGGGACGGCCGGGAGGGTGTCGGCGCCGGAACCGGGTCCGGAGCCGGGCGGCTTGAGCCAGAGGGATCCGCTCACCACAGGCTCCCGTCGGCGGCGAGTTCGCGGTACCAGGGGTCGGCGAGCCGCTGGGTCCATTCGTCGCCCGCGTGGACGGGCAGGACGGGCTGGCCGGCGAGTTCACGGTAGATGTGCCGGAAGCCGTCCACGGACTGGTGGAGGGTGAACTTCTCCACGACCCGCTTGCGGGACATCCGGCCGAGCTCGGCGCGGCGTTCGTCGTCGCGGAGCAGGGCGAGGGTGGCGCGGGCCATGGTCTCGGGCTCGCGCGGCGGTACGACGAGGCCGGTGTCGCCGACGGCCTCGCGGACGCCGCCGACGTCGGTGGAGACGGTGGTGCGGCCGCAGGACATGGCCTCGATGATGCTGAAGGGGAAGCCCTCGCTGATGGAGGAGAGCATGACGACGCTGCCGGCCGCGTAGGCCTGGGCCACCTGCTCGATGCGCCCCTCGTAGGTGATCCCGTCGGTCACGCCGAGTTCGGCGGCGAGCTTCTCCAGGCGGAGCTTGTACTCCTCGCAGCCGGCCGGGACGGGGCCGAAGAGGCGCAGCCGCAGGGCGGGCAGTTCCTCGCGCATGAAGGCGTAGGCCCGGATGAGGGTTTCGAGGTCCTTGATCGGGTCGATGCGGCCGCACCAGCTGAGGGTGGGCACGTCCGGTTCGGGGCCGGCCTCGGGGAACGCGTGCGGGTCGACGCCGTTGTAGACGGTGCGGATGCGGTCGGAATCGGCGCCTCCGCGCTCCTCCCAGCGGCGGTTGTACTGGTTGCACGGGGTGATCAGGTCGGCCTGCCGGTAGCCCTCGGTGTTGAGCTCGCGGTAGAAGCCGAGCATGAGGGCCTTGACGGGCCAGCGCTGGGCGGCGCTGCGGTAGCCGAGGTAGCGCTCGCGCAGGTAGATGCCGTGCTCGGTGAGCAGGAAGGGGACCCCGTCGAGGTATTTGGCGGCGAGGGCCGGGAGGGTGGCGAGGCCGCTGCTGACGGCGTGCGCGACGCTGTCGGGCGGGATCCGGACACCGAGCGGGCGCAGTGCGTGTTCCAGCAGGTCGGTGGCGGTGAGCGCGTCGTGGATGGTGGGTCCGGCCTCGGCGGTGACGAGGCCGGGGCGGGTCCATACGGTCATCAGCAGCCGCAGGACCGATTCGGAGCGCAGGGCGGGTGCGAGTTTTCCGGCCCGGGCCAGGACGGCCAGTTCGCGCAGGGCCTCGGAGAAGCTGTGCCGGGCGGGACCGGGCCCGGGGTCGAGCAGGGAGAGCAGGAAGCTCTCGTAGACCTCGGTGAAGCGGCGGTGGGCCTTGCCGCGCAGGGCCGACCGGCGGATGCGGGACGGGAGCGGCCCCCAGAGCGGGAAGGCGGTGTGCCGGTAGACGTTGCGGGGCAGTTCCCAGGTGACCGGCTCTCGTCCGGAGCCGGTCAGGGCTATGACGTTGAAGTCGACCTCCGGCATACCTCGTACCAGTTGGTCGCACCAGGTGCTGACGCCCCCGTGGACGTGCGGATAGGTGCCTTCGGTGAGCATGGTGACGTGACGCCCATGACTCATGCGGTGTGCCCCCCAGGACGGAAAAGGGGCCGGCGCCCGTGGGTTCGCGGAGCGCCGGCGCTAGGTGGTACTCGTGGTGGCTTGCGGGACGGTCAGCTGGGCAGCTTGAGCGTGACGGCGCTCTGGAGCAGCTCGGGACCGGCCCAGGTGGAGCGGGTACCGGCGTACGCGGTGCCGAAGTCGGCGGTGCCGAGCAGCAGCTGCTTCTTGGTGCCGGTGGGGGCGGTCACCGGGGCGACGACCCCGGAGGGCGCCTTGATGGTGACGTCGTTGCCGATGCGGTAGGCGGTGACCTTGCCGTCCGCGAGGGCCTTGTCCCAGGCGGCGCGGCGCTGGAACTCGACGCCGGTGTCCTTCATGCTCTGGTTGACGATCGGCGCGCTGGGGGCGTAGAGGGCGCGGTAGGTGTCGAGGACCTGGTTGAGCACCGGGTAGAGGGTCCGGTCCTCGGCGAGGTTGGACTGGTGGACGTAGTGCGGACGCGGGTCGTTGGCCAGGACGTGGCGCAGGGCGGTGCGGGCCTCGGCCGGGACGATGGTGTCGAGGTAGCCGGTGTTGACGTTCAGCGGGGCCGGCAGGCAGGTGGAGGTCGCCGGGTTGTCCTCGCAGACGCCGCTTCCGCCCTGGGCGCGGCTGGTGTAGATCCAGTTGTACTCGTCGGCCATCTCGGCGTTGGTGCCCGTGTTGTAGTACACGTTCATCGGGTGCCGGGGGACGGTGAGGGCCGCGCCGACCCCTCGCTGCGCGGATTCGCGGGAGTTGTCGCTGCCCGCC
Source organism: Streptomyces sp. NPDC040545 (assembly GCF_055595065.1). Lineage (NCBI taxonomy): Bacteria > Bacillati > Actinomycetota > Actinomycetes > Kitasatosporales > Streptomycetaceae > Streptomyces > Streptomyces sp. NPDC040545. Next base: position 292,136 of record NZ_JBVIWA010000004.1, on the reverse strand, counting down.
CACTTGACCCCGTTGTCGGCGAGGGCGCCGGCCAGGTTGGGGTTGTCCACGGGCTGCTGCGGTGCGGTCTTGAGGCCGGAGTGCTCACCGGTGACCAGTTCGGTCCTGTCGGTGGTGATGCCCTTGGCGGCGGCCCAGTTGTTGTTGTCGCGGATCTGGGCGGAGATCTCGGCGCGGCTCATGTACTGGATCGCGCCCGCGGCGTTCTTCGTACAGGTCCACGGGGTGACGGCGGTGTTCTGGACGCAGCCGAGGAACGGGTGGGTGTAGGTGTGGTTCATCCACCGGTACTTGGCGCGGTCGGCGACGAGCTGGGCGGTCAGCGCGTCGACGCCGCCGTTCTCGGCCTTCCACTCCTCCCCGGCACCGCCGTTGAAGAGCATGTCGAGCTTGAAGTTCTTCGACGTCTGCCACTGCGCCGCGTACACGGCGTCGGCGGCGCTCATCCGGATGGTGCTCTCCTTGCCCTCGCCGCCCGCGCAGGCGTAGTCGCCCGGCGTGCAGTTCAGGTCCTTGTTCCAGCGGGCGTCGGGGGCGAAGACGTCGTCGACGTGGACCGCGAAGTAGTTGCGGCTCTGGCCGAGGTGCACCCCCTGGGTCAGCCAGTCGACGATGCCGCGGGCGAGCAGCCGGAACTGCTGCTGGTACTGGTTGTAGCCGAAGGTGACGACCAGTTCGCTGCGGCCGTCGTGCGCGTACTCGCCGACGAGCGAGGCCCGGCCGGAGCCGACGGGCGCGTCGACGTAGCTGGTGTAGCCGGGGCGCGGCTTGCCCATGAAACCGAAGCTCTCGGGGACCAGGGCCGAGTTGTCCTCGAAGGTGACCTGGCCGCCGAGGTAGGCGAAGGGGCCGGCCTTTCCGGCGGTGGTGACGGCGGCCTGGGTGCCGTCGAGCTGGCCGCTGTAGCCGCCGTTGTCGGTGTATTCCAGCCCGACGCCGGGGTGGGCCCAGGTGTAGGCGTCGACCTGGCGGATGCCGTAGGCGCTCTCGTAGGCGGTGAGGGCGGCCATCTCGGCCGAGCCCTCGCCGAACGGGTTCTCGTTCGGCAGGACGACACCCTGGTACTTGGCGCGCGGACGGCCGTCCACCGTGTCGCTGAGGAAGCCCGCGTTGATGACCGGGCGGCCGCTGCTGCCCAGCTGGACGCGGGTGTAGGGCACCCCCGTGTCGCGGAGTTCCGCGGTGATCGCCTCGACCGAGCTGCCACCGTCGTCGACGACCAGCACCTTCAGGTCGATGCGCGGTGTCACGGCCGCCTGGGCGGTCGCGGCGGGTACTGCCACGGACACCAGGGCGGCTGCCGCCATCATCGCGGCGACCCTGTTCATCCGGTTCTTGTTGACCATTTCGGCCTTTCCCCCCGCAGGCGTCCCTCGACACGGCCCTTGGCGGACGGCCGGGCCTGGGAGGCTCTGTGGAAATCATGCAAAGGAACCCCGCGTCCCCTTGCGAGAGTGGACCGAGTCTTTCGGACCTCGTCAGGTCTACGAGGCAAACCTGGAGCAGAGTCCACAGATGGGTGAACCTGACGGCCTCTTGATCGAACAACTTGCCAAACCTTCGAGTGACGTACGGACGAGCGCGTACGCGTAGGCTCATTTCTGGCGGCCGTCGGGCCCCAATACGATCGCTACGGATGGCCGTCCACCCACTCGGCCCACACACACAAACGGAAGCGAGACTTCACCACCGTGACTGCTCTGACTCTCAGCACTGCCGGCGCGGCGACGCTCCGCGCCGACGCCCTCGTGGTCGGCGTGGCGAAGGGCCCCAAGGGACCGATCGTCGCCGCGGGCGCCGAGGCCGTGGACAAGGCGTTCGACGGTAAGCTCGCCGGCGTCCTCGACGCGCTGGGCGCCTCGGGCGCCGAAGGCGAGATCACCAAGCTGCCGGCCCCGGCGGGCCTCAAGGTCCCGGTCGTGCTGGCGGTGGGGCTCGGCTCCGTCCCCGAGAAGGACGAGTCGTTCGACGAGGAGGTGCTGCGCCGCGCCGCCGGCGCCGCCGCCCGCGCGCTGCACGGCAGCAAGAAGGCCGCCTTCGCCCTCCCGCTGGAGGACGCCTCGGCCGTCACCGCCGTCGCCGAGGGCGCCCTGCTGGGCGCGTACGCCTTCACCGCCTACCAGGGCGGCGAGAACAAGGTCCGCAAGGAGGCCAAGGGCGCGGCCCCCAAGGCCCCGCTGGCCGAGGTGGCCCTGCTGGGCGCCAAGCCCCGCGACAAGGAGCACAAGGCCGCCGCCGAGCGCGCCGCGATCGTGGCGGCCGAGGTCAACGTCGCCCGCGACCTGGTCAACACCCCGCCGAACGACCTGACCCCCGAGGCCTTCGCCGCGATCGCCTCCGCGGCCGCGAAGGAGAACGGCGTCAAGGTCCAGGTGCTGGACGAGAAGGCCCTGGTCAAGGGCGGCTTCGGCGGCATCATGGGCGTCGGCAAGGGCTCCGAGAACCTGCCGCGCCTGGTGAAGCTCACCTACACGCACCCCAAGGCGGAGAAGACCCTGGCCTTCGTCGGCAAGGGCATCACCTACGACTCGGGCGGCATCTCCCTGAAGCCGGCCGGCCACAACGAGACGATGAAGTGCGACATGGCCGGCGCCGCCGCCGTCTTCGCCTCCGTCGTCGCGGCCGCGAAGCTGGGCCTGCGGGTCAACGTCACCGGCTGGCTCGCCCTCGCCGAGAACATGCCGTCCGGCTCCGCCACCAAGCCCGGTGACGTGCTGCGCATGTACAGCGGCAAGACCGTCGAGGTCCTCAACACGGACGCCGAGGGCCGTCTGGTCCTCGGTGACGCGCTGACCAAGGCCTCCGAGGACAACCCGGACGCGATCGTCGACGTCGCCACCCTGACCGGCGCCATGGTGCTCGCCCTCGGCGACCGCACCTTCGGGATCATGGCCAACGACGACGCCTTCCGCACGTCGATCCACGAGATCGCCGAGGAGGTCGGCGAGTCCTCCTGGCCGATGCCGCTCCCCGCGGAGCTGCGCAAGACCATGGACTCCCCCACCGCCGACATCGCGAACATGGGTGTCCGCATGGGCGGCGGCCTGGTGGCCGGCCTCTTCCTGCAGGAGTTCGTCGGCGAGGGCATCACCTGGGCCCACCTCGACATCGCCGGCCCGGCCTTCCACGAGGGCGCGCCGCACGGCTACACCCCCAAGGGCGGCACCGGCTCCGCCGTCCGCACCCTGGTGCGTCTCGCCGAGCGCACGGCCACGGGCGACCTGGGCTGATCACCCCGTTCGATGTGATGTGACGCACCCCGGGCCGGGTCAGGGCCCGGGGTGCGTCCGTCTCACGACGAAACCTGAAGGAATCGGCAGGTATCTCGGTAGGTACCTACGCCGCGGTAACCCCCGGTCCGGGAGGATCGCCCGATCACATCGTGGGCCCGGCGTCCCGTGTTCCCCCGACAAATGCGAAGATGGGTTCTCGGCAGGACAGGGCCCCCACCACAGGGCCGAAGAAACAAGCGGCCGTATACCAGCCGCCGCCCGGTCACAGAGGACCGGTGCCCGGCGCACATGCATGGAGGACGTGACGTGGCGAACGACGCCAGCACCGTTTTCGACCTAGTGATCCTCGGCGGTGGCAGTGGCGGTTACGCCGCGGCGCTGCGCGCATCCCAGCTGGGTCTGGACGTTGCCCTGATCGAGAAGAACAAGCTCGGTGGCACCTGCCTGCACAACGGCTGCATCCCCACGAAGGCTCTGCTGCACGCGGGCGAGATCGCGGACCAGGCTCGTGAAGCCGCCCAGTTCGGTGTCAAGACCTCCTTCGAGGGAATCGACATCGCGGGTGTCCACAAGTACAAGGACGAGGTCATCTCGGGCCTGTACAAGGGTCTGCAGGGCCTGGTCGCCTCCCGCAAGGTGACCTACATCGAGGGAGAGGGCCGCCTCTCCTCCCCGACTTCCGTCGACGTGAACGGCCGGCGCATCCAGGGCCGCCACATCCTGCTGGCGACCGGCTCCGTGCCGAAGTCGCTGCCGGGCCTGAACATCGACGGCAACCGCATCATCTCCTCGGACCACGCGCTGGTCCTGGACCGCGTCCCCGAGTCGGCGATCGTCCTGGGCGGCGGCGTCATCGGCGTCGAGTTCGCCTCGGCGTGGAAGTCCTTCGGTTCCGACATCACCGTCATCGAGGGCCTCAAGCACCTCGTGCCGGTCGAGGACGAGAACAGCTCGAAGCTGCTGGAGCGCGCGTTCCGCAAGCGCGGCATCAAGTTCAACCTGGGCACCTTCTTCGACAAGGCCGAGTACACGGAGAACGGCGTCCGCGTGACGCTGGTCGACGGCAAGACCTTCGAGGCCGAGGTGCTGCTGGTCGCGGTGGGTCGCGGCCCGGTCTCCCAGGGTCTGGGCTACGAGGAGCAGGGCGTCGCGATGGACCGCGGCTACGTCCTGGTCGACGAGTACATGCAGACCAACGTGCCGACCATCTCGGCCGTCGGTGACCTCGTCCCCACCCTCCAGCTCGCGCACGTCGGCTTCGCCGAGGGCATCCTGGTCGCAGAGCGTCTGGCCGGCCTCAAGGCCGTCCCGATCGACTACGACGGTGTCCCGCGCGTCACCTACTGCCACCCCGAGGTCGCTTCCGTCGGCATCACCGAGGCCAAGGCCAAGGAGATCTACGGCGCGGACAAGGTCGTGGCCCTGAAGTACAACCTGGCGGGCAACGGCAAGAGCAAGATCCTCAAGACCGCGGGCGAGATCAAGCTCGTCCAGGTCAAGGACGGTGCCGTGGTCGGCGTCCACATGGTCGGTGACCGGATGGGCGAGCAGGTCGGCGAGGCCCAGCTGATCTACAACTGGGAAGCTCTGCCGGCCGAGGTCGCGCAGCTCATCCACGCGCACCCGACCCAGAACGAAGCGATGGGCGAGGCCCACCTGGCCCTCGCCGGCAAGCCGCTTCACTCCCACGACTAATTCGTCACGGGCGCGACGACCACTTCCGCACTTTCGTTAGGAGCAACTGAAACCATGTCGGTTTCCGTAACCCTTCCGGCGCTCGGTGAGAGCGTCACCGAGGGCACTGTCACCCGCTGGCTGAAGGCCGAGGGCGAGCGCGTCGAGGCCGACGAGCCGCTGCTCGAGGTCTCGACCGACAAGGTCGACACCGAGATCCCCTCGCCCGTGTCGGGCATCCTGGCCTCCATCAAGGTCGCCGAGGACGAGACCGTCGAGGTCGGCGCCGAGCTGGCCGTCATCGACGACGGTTCCGGCGCCCCGGCCGCCGCGGGGGCTCCGGCCGCCGAGCCGGCCGCCGCCCCCGCCGCCGAGGCTGCCGCCGCCGAGGCCCCTGCCGCTCCGGCTCCCGTCGCCGAGGCCCCCGCGGCCCCGGCTCCGGCCGCCGAGGCCCCCGCAGCCGCCCCGGCCGCGTCCGGCACCGATGTCGTGCTCCCCGCCCTGGGCGAGTCCGTCACCGAGGGCACCGTCACCCGCTGGCTGAAGCAGGTCGGCGAGTCCGTCGAGGCCGACGAGCCGCTGCTCGAGGTCTCCACGGACAAGGTCGACACCGAGATCCCCGCGCCGGTCTCCGGCACGCTGCTGGAGATCCTGGTCGGCGAGGACGAGACCGCCGAGGTCGGCGCCCGTCTGGCCGTCATCGGCGTCGCCGGTGCCGCTCCGGCCGCCCCGGCTCCGGCTGCCGCCCCGGCCCCCGAGGCCGCTCCGGCTCCGGCCGCTCCGGCCCCGGCTGCCCCGGCCGCCCCGGCTCCGGCCGCTCCGGCCCCGGCCGCCGCTCCGGCTCCGGCCGCCCCGGCCGCTCCGGCTCCGGTCCAGGCCGCCGCCCCGGTGGCCGCTCCGGCCCCGGTCGCTCCGGCCGCCCCGGCTCCGGTGGCCCCGGCCGCCGCTCCGGCGTCCGCCGGTGACGAGGCCGCGTACGTGACCCCGCTGGTGCGCAAGCTCGCCTCGGAGTCCGGCGTCAACCTGTCCACGGTCTCGGGCACCGGTGTCGGTGGCCGTATCCGCAAGCAGGACGTCCTGGCCGCCGCCGAGGCCGCCAAGGCCGCCGCTGCCGCCCCGGCTCCGGTCGCCGCCGCTCCCGCCGCGAAGGCCCCGGCCGCCGCGGTGTCCGAGCTGCGCGGTCAGACCGTCAAGATGACCCGCATGCGCAAGGTCATCGGCGACAACATGATGAAGGCCCTGCACTCGCAGGCTCAGCTCAGCTCCGTGGTCGAGGTGGACATCACCAAGATCATGAAGCTGCGCGAGAAGGCCAAGGGCGCGTTCCTGGCCCGTGAGGGCGTCAAGCTCTCGCCGATGCCGTTCTTCGTCAAGGCCGCTGCCCAGGCGCTGAAGGCCCACGCGGTCGTCAACGCCCGGATCAACGAGGACGAGGGCACCATCACCTACTTCGACTCGGAGAACATCGGCATCGCCGTGGACTCCGAGAAGGGCCTGATGACCCCGGTCATCAAGGGTGCCGGTGACCTCAACCTGGCGGGCATCTCCAAGGCGACCGCCGACCTGGCCGCCAAGGTCCGCGGCAACAAGATCACGCCGGACGAGCTGTCGGGCGCGACCTTCACCATCAGCAACACCGGCTCGCGCGGTGCGCTGTTCGACACGGTCATCGTGCCCCCGAACCAGGTCGCCATCCTGGGCATCGGTGCCACGGTGAAGCGCCCGGTGGTCATCGAGACCGCCGAGGGCACCAACATCGGCATCCGCGACATGACGTACCTGACCCTGTCCTACGACCACCGCCTGGTGGACGGCGCGGACGCGGCCCGGTACCTCTCGGCCGTCAAGGCGATCCTCGAGGCCGGCGAGTTCGAGGTCGAGCTCGGCCTGTAAGGCTCCGCCGCCGCCCCGCGGCAGCCACTCGATGCGGCGCCCCCTTCCGGAACACCCTCCGGGAGGGGGCGCCGTCGTCGTACCCTGAGCGGTCGGGCGGGAGGGGTGGGGAACGTCGTATGGCACGTGCGCGGGTGACCGATCTTGTCGTCGTGCTGCCGGGGATCATGGGCAGCCAGCTGGCGGACGGAGACGGCAAACCGGTCTGGGGACTCTCCGGTGGCGCATTATGGCGGGGCATCCGCACGTTCGGCGGCTCCGTGCGCCGGCTCTGCCTCCCCGCCGGCATCGGTGACGCACATCCCGGGGACGGGGTCGTCCCGGTGGGCGTGATGCCCGATCTGCACGTCATCCCGGGTGTCTGGCAGCCTGTGGACGGCTACACGGACCTGCTGGGCTGGCTGGAGCGTGAATTCACCCTCTCCCCCGTCTCACCCGGGACTCCGGGGAACCTGCTGCCGTTCCCCTACGACTGGCGCCTGTCCTGCCGCTACAACGCGGAGCGCCTGAAGGACCGTACGGAGCGCGAACTGGAGCGGTGGCGTGCTTCCGCCTCCGACCGCCGGGACGCCCGTGTGATCTTCCTCTGCCACTCCATGGGCGGCCTCGTGGCCCGCCACTACGTGGAATGCCTGGCCGGTCATGAGATCACCCGCCGCCTCATCACCCTGGGCACCCCGCACAGGGGGTCCCTCGACGCCCTCACCCACCTGGTCAACGGGGTGCGCAAGGGCTGGGGCCGTCTGGGCGTCGACCTCGGCTCCTTCGCCCGCAGCCTGCCCTCCCTGCACCAGCTGGCTCCCGACTACGCGTGTGTGGCAGCGCCGGACGGCCTCGCACACCCCCGTGATCTGCCGGGGCTGCCGGGCGTCGACGCCGAGCTCCTCCAGGACGCCGGCCGCTTCCACGCCGCACTGCGACGGGCCGCGGGCCGCCCCGCACCCACCGAGCTGCACGCCATCGTCGGCGTGCGGCAGCCGACCGCCACGACCGCCGCGTACGAGGGAGACCTGCTGACGCCCCTGCGAGAGATCGGCACGGTGGACGAAGGCGGCGACGGCACGGTCCCGCGCCTCGCGGCCCGGCCCGCCGACTCCGCCGCCACGGGCTACGCAGTGCCCGAGTCCCACACCCCGTGCGAACAGCACGGTTCCCTCCAGAACCACCACGGAGTACGGGAGGCCCTCTGGGGGCTGCTGGGCCACGATGCCCCGTTCCACCGTGGGGAGGTACGGGAGTACGTGGGGCTGGGCGTGCTCGCCGCCGGGCTCGCGATGCCCGGGGAGCCGTACGAGGTCGCGGTCACGGTCCCGAGCGGGACCGTCGCCCACGACGAGCTGCGGATCACCGCGGAACTCCGCCCGGCCGGCAACGCCCGGCCAGCGGTGTCCCGCACCCTCCGGAACCTGGGCGGCGGCCGGTACGCCGCCGCCTTCCCGCCCCCGCAGCCGGGCGCCTACCGGCTGGCGGTCCGCCCGACGGGACGCCCGGATTCGACGGTGACGGCGCTGTCCCTGGTGGGCGGCCGCGATGAGTGACCAGGACGGGAAGGCCCACGGAACCGTGCTGGGGGTCGTGGTCGAAAACTACGAGAGCCCGGGATTCCCCGCCCTGACGGGGGCGGCCGAGCAGATGCGGGGCCTGTGCGCGCTGCTGGAAGGGTACGGATTCACGCCGACCGTGGCAGCGGACCCGGGCTGGTCCGCGCTCCGCTCCGTGGTGGCCCGGTGGCGGGAGGCCTGGAGCACCGGAGGGACCCACGGGCCGGCCGTGGTTTTGTGGTCCGGGCACGGCGAACTCCACCACCACGACCTGCGGCTGGTCGTCCACGATACGAAGCGGCCGAAGGACGAGGACGAGACGTACTCCGCCGGCCGCCTCACCTCCGCCGCCCTGGCCAGTGGGGCGGACCAGGTGCTGATGGTCATCGACACCTGCCACTCGGGCGCGGCGGTCAGAGCGTCGCTGGAGAACGCGCTGAACGAGCTGGCCGAGCGCAGCCTGCCGCCCGGCCGAGCGGCGTGGGTGGGGCTCATCGCGAGCTGCCGGCCCCAGGAGAAGGCGGAGGGCAGCGGAGTCCTCATGGAGACGCTGACCCGGGTGCTCGCCGAGGGACCGCGGGCGAAGGAGTACCGGCACGAGTGGAGCAAACGCAACGCCCGGATCAGCGGTGCGGCCGTCATGCGCGCGGTGCAGGCGCAGTGGCCGGGCGACGTGGGTCAGCGGCCCGTCGCCGCCGCCATCGGCGAGGACCGGCCGATGTTCGACAATCCGCGCGGCAGGGCTTCTCCCAGGCCGGAACTGGTGGAGCACTTGGTCCGGGCGGCGTCCGGGGCGGACCGCGTGGACGAGGGGTGGTTCTTCACCGGCAGGCGGCGTGTACTCGGGGACATCCTGGAGTGGTTGGAGGCCGGGCAGCCCGGACTGTTCCTGGTGACGGGCAGCGCGGGGAGCGGGAAGTCCGCCGTACTGGGCCGGATCTCGACGCTGTCCGACCCGGTCCACCGGGCGGACGTCCTCGCGCATGACGCGCTCGGTCCTGGGGACCCGGACCCCGGTGAGGGCACAGTGGCCGGCTCGTTGCACCTACGGGGCTTCACGGTGCAGCAGCTGGCCGAGTCCGTGGCCCGGGCTCTGGACCTGGATCCTCCGCAGACCCCCGCGGCCCTGATCGCCGATGTGGAGCGGGAGTGGCCGCAGACCCGTCGGCGTCCGGTGCTGGTCCTGGACGGCCTCGACGAGGCGGCCCCCGACCAGGCCGGTCCCATCGTGGAGCAGCTCCTGGCCCCCCTGAGTCGTCTGACCTGCGTCCTGCTCGGTTCCCGGGACCGGTCCTTCCGCCCCGGGGCAACCCCGTCGGAGCCGCTCGACCAGGCCTTGAGCCGTCTCCTGGACTCGCGGGCCACGGCATCCGACCTGGACGCGGAACCCGACACCGGGCGCGACATCGCGGAGTACGTCCGGCGTCGCCTGCTGAAAGCGGACCTGCCGCCCGTGGACGCAGCCGAGGCGGCCAGGCTCATCACCGCACGGGCGTGCCGGAGCAGCGGCGGCTTCCTCTTCGCCCGTTTGGCGATCGGCTCGGTGATCCGGCGGTTCTCCGCCTCGGGTTCCTCGGACTGGAGCGAGGCCGTCCCGTCCTCCGTCAGCGCCGCCTTGACGGAGGACCTGCGGCAGGGGCCGCGTCCCGGCGCGGCCGAGGACCTGCTGACGGCTCTGGCCTGGAGCGCGGGCACCGGCATGCCGGCCCGCGGAGTCTGGGAAGCGGTGGCTTCAGCCCTCGGCGGGGACGGGGTCGAGTACGGCCCGGAGGACGTGGACTGGCTGCTGAACACGTACGGCCGGTACGTCATCGAGGACTCCGACGGCTTTCAGGCGGTCTACCGCCTGTACCACCGCGAGTTCATCGACCACCTTCGCGCGGGGCCGGGCCGCACGACCGACCCGGCCTGCCAGGTCGCCAGTGCACTGGTCGGGCTGCTGCGGGAGCAGAGTGGCGACGCCAGCGTGATCGAGGAGGCCAACCCCTACCTGCGATGGTCGCTGCCGACGCACGCGGCGATGGCGGGGGAGAGGGGTGTCACGCTGATCCGCGAGCTGGTCGACCTGCAGCCCGAGACCTTCCGCCCTCAGCTCGCCCAGACACTCGGAATACGAGCCGTCTCCTTGTCCGGGACGGGCCGGCGCGCCGAGGCGCTCGCACCCTCGCACGAAGCCGTCGAGCTCTACCGGGCCCTCGCCCATGCCGATCCCGTGGCGCACCTGCGCAACTTCGCCACGTCCCTCACCAATCTTTCCGTGCACCAGCGCGACATGGGCGACTGGCAAGGGGCCCTCAACACCAGCAAGGAAGCGGTGGACATCGATCGTGGACTCGCCCAGGCGGCTCCCACGGTCCACCTGTCCGGCCTCGCCACGTCTCTCAACAACCTCGCGGTCCATCTGCTGGAAGCAGGTGACCGTGAGGGAGCGCTCAGCACCATCACGGAGACCATCGCCATCCGCAGGAATCTCGCCGAAGCCAACCCCGCCGCCCGTCTGCCCGACCTCGCAACGTCCCTGAACAACCTTGCCAAGAGCCAGGCGGCGACGGGGGACCGCCGGGGCGCACTCGACTCGATCGCCGAAGCCGTCACCATTCAGCGGACGCTCGCCCGCGGGAACTCGGCCGCCCACGTGTCCGGCCTCGCGACGTCCCTGAACAGCCTCTCCATCAGTCGGAGATCGGTCGGGGACCGGCAGGGTGCGTTCATCGCCGCAGCCGAATCCGTCACCATCCAGCGAACGCTGGCCCAGGACAACCCTGGCGTTCACCTGCCCTACCTCGCCGGCTTCCTCGACAACTTCGCCCGCTGTCAGGCAGAGGCAGGAGACTGGCAGAGCGGCCTCGGGACCAGCCACGAGGCCATCGCCATCCAACGCACGCTCACCCGGGACAACCCGGTCGGCCGACTGCCCCACCTCGCGAGCTACCTAGACAACCTCGCCGTCCATCAGGAGCACGCCGGCGACCGGCGGGGAGCACTCACCACCGCCTCGGAAGCCGTCGACCTCTTCCGAGGCCTCGCCCACAGCGACCCCGGCGCCCACAACCCCGGCCTCGCGATCGCCCTCGACACTCTCGCGAGCCTTCAGTCGAAGACCGGGGACTTGCAAAGTGGCCTGACGACCCTCGTCGAAGCCGTCGACCTCCAACGAGAGCTCGCCCGGGACAACCCGGCGGTCCACCTGCCCAAGCTCGCGAGCCTCCTCCATAATCTGGCCCTCTGCCAGGCAGAAACAGGAGACGGGGGCGGCGCGCTCGCCTCCAGTGGCGAAGCGGTCGCTCTCTGCACCGCTCTCGTGGAGGAAGACCCCGGCGCATACCTTTCGGACCTGGCCACGGCACTGGGAGGCCTCGCTGAGCACCTGAGCGCGACAGGGCTCACCCGGAGTGCGCTTGCCACCATCACCAAGGCGGTGGCCATCCACAGGACCCTCGTCCAGAGCGACCCCATCGCCCACCTTCGAGGCCTGGCCTCGTCCCTCATCAGCCTCGCCAACCTTCAGGCCAGAGCCGCCGACCACGTGGGCGCACTCGCCGCCAATGAGGAGGCCCTCGCCATCCTGCGCCCGCTCGCCGAGGACAACCCCGCCCGCCACCTGCCCGCGCTCGCCAGGGCCATCAGCAGCCATGCCATCCACCAGCACCACAGCGGAGACCTGCGGGGAGCCCTGGCCACGAGCACCGAGGCCGTCGCCATCCGCCGGACCCTCACCGAGAGCGACCCCGCCGCCCACCTCCCACAGCTGGGCCACTCGGTGAACAATCTGGCGATCCACCAGGCGGAGACCGGAGACCGGCAGGGCGCGCGCGCCAGCATCGCCGAGGCCATCGCCATCCGCACCGGCCTCGCCCGGATCCATCCGTCGGCGTACCTCCGGGACCTCTCCAAATCCCTCGCCGCCCAGGCCCTCATCATCCCGCCCCGGCAGACTGTGGAGGCGTACCAGGAAGCCGAGCGGTCTCTGTCCGCACACCCGGGCGCCACCCGTGAACTCGCCCTCCAGCGCGCGCACTTCCAGATCAAGCGCCTGAATGCCCCGGACGGCGTCCGCACCCTCATCTCGCTGGCCCAGCCGCCGCCCGCTGACGCCGTGACGATCCAGTCGCGGCAGCTCCTCCGGGCCCACAGCCGCACCGATGCCGCGAGCGCCGCCCAGGTGATCGCTCTGTGGCGCAAGGTGAAGGGCACCGAGGCTCCGGACTGGCTCGCGCTCTCCCCCACCACGCAGGATCTGGTCACACGGTGGATCGACTCCCCCGCCTGGGAGGAATCACGCGAGTTCTGGGACGAGCACGCGGATGAGCTCCGCTCGGCCGAGGTCTCCGTCGCCTTGGAGGAGCTTGCCCTGGTCGAGCCCACGGCCGACATACATCTGCAGATCGTGCGCGTGGCCGGGGCTAAGGATGCCGACACGGCCTTCCGACCGCATCGCACGTTGGAACTCCTTGATGTATGGGGTGAACTCGCGGACTCGGAGGAGGCTCGGGACTTCCTCATCGGGCACAGCCGATATCTGCTGCACGACGACGCCCTCGCACTGCTCGGCGAAGACCTGGAAGCACCTGCGTCCGCCGTGCAGTTCGCGGTGGTCACCCTGGCCCGCGCCGACGGTGTCCCCGCCGCGTACGAGTACCTCGACAGCTACGCGGCCCTGCAGGAGCGGATCCGACGGCTCCTGGCAGCGCCGCGGGTGGAGTCCGGGCTCCTGCGCGCCGCCGGGCTGCTGGAGTCCCTCGTACATGGCCAGGACTTCGCCGGACTGGCCCGGGTGCGCCTCGCCGCTCTCCTGAACGGTGACCCTCAGGAGGAGGAGGCCCCCTGGCCCCCCGCCGAGCCCGGGGAGCGTGATCGGGTCATGGCCGAGATCGCCGGGATGATCGGCCAACACCCCCAGCACGCCCCGGCCCTGAGCGCGCTCCTGCAGGGCCTCCTGGCCGGATGACCCCCACCCACCGGGGCACCCTGTAACCAGCCTCACCCGTCGTCCCTGATGCGGAACGCATCGCGTCGGCCTACTCGGCCGTATTGTCTACGCATCGAAGCGATGCATGCCCCTACAGGAGATGAAGCCCCGATGATCACCCCACCCGTCGTGCACTCGCTGCGCGAGCAGATCCGCGAGCACATCGTGGAGGGGATCGTCAGCGGGCGCTGGAAGCCCGGCGAGCGGATCGTCGAGCGCCGGATCGCCGTGGAGCTGGAGGTCAGCCAGACGCCCGTACGGGAGGCCCTGCGCGAGCTGGAGACGCTGCGGCTGATCGAGTCGGCGCCGAACAAGGGCGTGCGCGTACGGAACCTGTCCGCGGCCGACCTGGAGGAGATCTACCCGGTCCGGGCGGGTCTGGAGCAGATCGCGGCCGAGCTGGCCGCGCCGAAGCTGGCGAGCGACTGCTCGGCGCTGGAGCCGCACGTGGCGGCGCTGTGGGAGGCCGACCGGACCGAGGACGGGACCGCGCAGGTACGGCACACCGTCGGGTTCCACCGGGAGATGGTGCGGGCGGCCGGGAACAGTGTGCTGCTGCACACCTGGGAGAGCCTGGGCATCGAGGTCTTCACGGCGCTGTCCATCCGCTGGCTGGGGACCGTCCAGAAGTCGTACGCCGAGGAGCACGAGGCCCTCGTCGAAGCGTTCCGCAGTCAGGATCCGGACATCGGGCTGCTCGTGAAGCGGCATGTGCTGGGGTGCGCCCCGCGCGCTTGATCGACTGCGGAGCGCCCCTTTGTCCGCGTTTGACCGGCACCGCGTGCCCTTTTCCCTGGCACGCGGTGCCGACTTTCGCCGGATGGACGTTTCTTTGTCACTTTCATTTGATCGATCATCGATCAGCGATTTACAGTCGTCGCGGACCTCAACCAGGTCCACCGACCCTGTCCTGCCCGTCAGGGATTTTTTCACCACCTCTCCTTTGTCCGGAAGGCGGCGCACAGCAATGTCCGACCCCGTAGGAAAGCTTCCGAGCGAGCTCGACCAGCTCCCGGACCGCGACACCGAGGAGACCGCCGAATGGGCGGCCTCTCTCGACGCTGTCGCACAGGCCGCCGGTACGCGCCGCGCCGAATACCTGCTCCGCCGCACGCTCCAGCACGCCGAGGCCGCCGGCCTCGCCCTGCCCAAGCTGCTGGAGACGGACTACGTCAACACCATCCCCACCGCCGCGGAGCCCGAGTTCCCCGGTGACGAGGAGATGGAAGCCAAGATCACCGCATGGAACCGCTGGAACGCGGCCGCCATGGTGACCCGCGGCTCCAAGTACGGCGTCGGCGGCCACATCGCCACCTTCGCCTCCGCCGCGTGGCTCTACGAGACCGGCTTCCAGCACTTCTTCCGCGGGAAGGAGGCCGACGGATCGGGTGACCAGCTCTACATCCAGGGCCACGCCTCCCCCGGCATCTACGCCCGCGCGTTCCTCGACGGACGCGTCTCCGAGCAGCAGCTCGACAACTTCCGCCAGGAATCCGGCGGCAACGGCCTGCCGTCCTACCCGCACCCGCGGCGCCTGCCGTGGCTGTGGGAGTTCCCGACGGTGTCCATGGGCCTCGGCCCGCTCTCCGCGATCTACCAGGCGCGCTTCAACCGCTACCTGCAGAACCGGAGCATCAAGGACACCGCCAACTCGCACGTCTGGGCCTTCCTGGGCGACGGCGAGATGGACGAGCCCGAGTCGACCGCCGCCCTGGCCCTCGCCTCTCGCGAGCAGCTCGACAACCTGACCTTCGTCATCAACTGCAACCTGCAGCGCCTCGACGGTCCGGTCCGCGCCAACTTCCGCGTGGTCCAGGAGCTGGAGGCCCAGTTCCGCGGCGCCGGCTGGAACGTCATCAAGTCGCTGTGGGGCTCCGCCTGGGACGAGCTGTTCCAGCTCGACACCACGGGCGCCCTCGTACGCCGCCTGCGCGAGGTACCGGACGCTCAGTTCCAGACGTACGCGACCCGCGACGTGGCCTACATCCGCCAGCACTTTTTCGGCGCCAACGCCGAGCTCGTGCAGCTGGCCGGGGTGCTCTCCGACGCGAAGATCGCCGAGTGCTTCCACTCCTCCCGCGGCGGCCACGAGCCCCGCAAGGTCTACGCTGCGTACAAGGCCGCCCTGGAGCACAAGGGCGCGCCGACGGTCATCCTCGCGCAGACCGTCAAGGGCTACACGCTGGGCGCCGGGTTCGAGTCGAAGAACGCGAACCACCAGATGAAGAAGCTGACGATCGACGAGTTCAAGGACATGCGTGACCTCCTTGGCCTCCCGATCCCGGACAGCGCCTTCGCCGACGGCCAGGTCCCGTACGGCCACCCGGGCGCGAACAGCCCCGAGGTGCAGTACCTGAACGAGCGCCGCGCGGCGCTCGGCGGTCCGGCCCCGGCCCGCAAGGTCAAGCACGTGGCGCTGCCCGCCCCGGCGGAGCGTTCCTTCGCCCCGCTGCTCAAGGGCTCCGGCAAGCAGGAGATGGCCACCACCATGGCCTTCGTCCGGCTCGTCAAGGACCTGATGCGGGACAAGGAGACCGGCAAGCGCTGGGTGCCGATCGTCCCCGACGAGGCCCGTACCTTCGGTATGGAGTCCCTCTTCCCGTCGGCCGGCATCTACTCGCCGCTGGGCCAGACGTACGAGCCGGTCGACCGCGACCAGCTCATGTACTACAAGGAAGCCAAGGACGGCCAGATCCTCAACGAGGGGATCACCGAGGCCGGCGCCATGGCCGACTTCATCGCCGCCTGCACGTCGTACGCGACGCACGGCGAGCCGATGATCCCGTTCTACATCTTCTACTCGATGTTCGGCTGGCAGCGCACCGCCGACCAGATGTGGCAGCTCGCCGACCAGCTCGGCAAGGGCTTCATCGTCGGCGCCACCGCCGGCCGCACCACGCTGACCGGTGAGGGCCTGCAGCACGCGGACGGCCACTCGCACCTGATCGCGTCCACGAACCCGGCGTCGCTCAACTACGACCCGGCCTTCGCGTACGAGATCGCGGTGATCGTCAAGGACGGTCTGCGCCGGATGTACGGTGAGACGCCGGAAGACGTCTTCTACTACCTGACGGTCTACAACGAGCCGAAGGTGCAGCCCGCCATGCCGGAGGGCGTGGAGGAGGGCATCCTCAAGGGCCTCTACCGCTTCAACACGGCGGCGGACCTGGCGGAGGCGGCCCCGGCCGCCGACGCCCCCAAGGTCCAGCTGATGGCCTCGGGTACGGCGATCCACTGGATCCTGGAGGCGCAGAAGCTGCTGGCCGCCGAGTGGAACGTGGCCGCCGACGTCTGGTCCGCCACCTCCTGGGGCGAGCTGCGGCGCGAGGCGCTGGAGTGCGACGAGGCGCTGCTGCGCGGCGAGGTGCGCACTCCGTACGTCACCCGCGCGCTGGAGGGTGCCGCCGGCCCGGTGCTCGCCGTCTCCGACTGGATGCGTCAGGTCCCGGACCAGATCAGCCAGTGGGTGGAGCAGGACTACACCTCGCTCGGTACGGACGGCTTCGGCCTGTCCGACACCCGCGAGGGCGCCCGCCGCCACTTCGGTGTCGACGCCCAGTCGATCGTGGTGGCCGCGCTGGCCCAGCTCGCCCGCCGCGGCGAGGTGCCGGCGTCCGCCGTCAAGGAGGCCCGGGAGCGCTACGGCCTGTAAGGTCCCGCGCCCGCGCACAGCATGCCGAAGGCCGGTGTCCGGCCCCGCCAAGGGGGTCGGACACCGGCCTTTGGCCGTATGAGCGGTGGCGGCCGGGGGGTGAACCCGTGATGCTGGAGCGGTGATGGACGAGACGGAGTTCTGGGAGATCGTCGACCGTACCCGCGAGGCCGCCGACGGCGACCCCGAGGAACACGCCGAGCTGCTCGTGGAGCGGCTCTCACTGCTCGACCCGGACTCCGTCCTGGACTTCGCCCGCCACTTCGAGTCCCGGTACAACCGGGCGTACACCTGGGACCTGTGGGGCGCGGCCTGGGTGCTGCTCGACGGGGCGAGCGACGACGCCTTCGACTACTTCCGGTGCTGGCTGATCGGCCAGGGCCGGGAGGTGTTCGAGGGCGGGGTGCACGATCCCGACCAGCTGGCGGAGCTCCTGGGCGACTTCGACGAGGAGATCGACGGGGACGGCGAGGAGCTGGGGTACGCGGCCGACGAGGCGTACGAGCAGCTGACCGGGGCGGTGGCGCCGGACCTGGGCATCCCGATGCAGGCGGCCGAGCCGGAGGGCGCCCCGCTGGACTTCGAGAACGAAGCCGTGCTCGCGGAGCGCTTCCCCCGGCTGTGGGACCGGTTCCGCGCGTGATCAGTAGTGCGTGCCGCCGTCGATGCGGATCTCCGTACCGGTGATGAAGGCGCCGTCCTCGGACCCCAGCATGGCGACGACGCCGGCGACGGTCTGCGGGCCGGCGAAGCCCTGGCCGAGGGCCGGGGCCAGCTTGGTGAAGAGGGACCAGTCGGTGTCCTGCGGCAGGCCGGGGCCGTTGCCGGTGGTCATGCCGCTCTCGATGGAGCCGGGAGCGACGCTGACGAAGCGCAGGCCCTGCTTGCTGTACTCGGCGGCCAGCGCGTGGGTCATGGACTGGATGCCGCCCTTGCTGGCCGCGTAGGCGGACATGTAGGGGTGGGCGAAGGACGCCGAGGTGGAGCTGAAGTTCACGACGGCCGGCCGGTCGCCCGCGAGCAGCGCCGGGAGGGTCTCGCGGATCATCAGGAAGGTGCCGGTCAGGTTGACCCCGATGACCTGGTTCCAGAGGTCGAGGGTGGTCTCGTGGGTGTGCCCGGAGCGCAGGATGCCGGCGGCGTTGACGAGTACGTCGATACCGCCGAGGACGGCGGCCGCGGCGGCCACGCCCTCCTTGACGGCGCTCTCGTCGGATATGTCGAGGAGCGCGGTGGTGAGCCGGGCCGCGTGACCGTCGGCGGCGGCCCGGTCGGCGGCGGCCTTCAGGCCGGCCTCGTCGACGTCCACGGTGTGGACCCGGCCGCCCTCGGCGAGGATGCGGTGGACGGTGGCCTGGCCGATGCCGGAGCCACCGCCGGTGATGAGGACGCGACGTCCTTCGTAACGGTTCATGGCGCGAGCGTACCCAAGCAATGGCACGTTTTGCCATCATGACAAAGGATGTAATCGTCGAGGGTGGCGAGGGGTACGCTTCACCCGTGAGATCCCCTCGTCCGTACTCTCCCCAGGCCGGCCCCGGAGCCCAGTCGCTGACCGAGCGCCGCAAGGCCGCCACCCAGCTCGACATCGCCCGCGCGGCCTGCGAGCTGTTCGCCGAACACGGCCCCGACGGCACCACCGCCGAGGACATCGCCCACCGGGCGGGGGTGGCACTGCGCACCTTCTACCGCTACTTCCGCAACAAGCAGGAGGCGGTGGCCCCGCTGCTGGCCGGCGGAGGTGACGCCTGGCGCGCCCTGCTCGCCGAGGAGGACCCCGGCACGCCGCTGGGCGAGGCGCTGGAACGCGCGGTCACCCGGTCCCTGAGCGGAGAGCAGGCGGTCGAGGAGGGCCTGGAGGTGACCCGCGGCCTGCTGCGCGCGGCGGCGGACGACCAGGCCCTGCGCGCGGTCTGGTACCGCGTGAACCAGGATTCCGAGGAGCACCTGGTCCCGGTGATCTCCCGGCTGGCGGGCCCGGAGGCGGACCCGCTGGAGGTACGTCTGCTCGCGGCGGCGGCCACGGACGCGATCCGTGTCTCGCTGGAGCTGTGGTCGACGACGCAGGCCCCGGTCTCGGGCTCCGGATCGCCGGCGGAACTCGCGGTCCGCTGCCTGCGTGACCTCACAGGGGCGATGCCCCTGCTCCTCCGCCAGGGGTAGGAACAGGGGCATCGCATCGGGTCGTCGGGCAGGGCCGGTGCCGGGCCGGCGGCTCTACGTCTCCAGGTGGGGTTCAGCCACCCCAGCCGCCGCCACCGCCGCCCCCTCCTCCGCCACCCCAGCTGCCTCCACCGCCGTCGCCTCCGCGACCGCCGTCGCCGCCCCCGCCGCCCCAGTTGCCGCCGCCGTCGCCACCGCGACCGCCGCCGTCACCCCAGTTGCCGCCGCCGTCACCACCGCGTCCGCCGTCGCCGCCACGGCCGTTGCCCCAGTCACCGTTGCCGCCGCGGCCGTTGCCCCAGTCGTCGTGGTTGCCCCAGTCACCGTTGCCACCGCGGCCGGAGTCGTTCCAGTTCCAGTTCGACCAGTTCGAGTCGTGCCAGTTGCGGTTGTCGCGCCAGCTGTCGTTGTATCCGCCGACGCCGCCCTGGTCCCAGCACCAGCTGGGGCGGTTGCGCCAGTCGTGGTTGCAGCAGGCGTCCCACCGGGCGTCGGAGCGGTTCGAGGGATACCGGTAGCAGTTGTAGCCACCGTTCCCGCCACCGCCACCGTTACCGGTGACGACCGAAGCCGAGGCGCTGGCGACGGGCAGCAGGCCTATCGCGATTCCCGCGGCGCCCGCCATGGCTGCCGCAACGATCTTACGGCGCATTGTCATGCACCTCCGCACGTGTGTCGCTTATGAGGCTTTTAGGTCATTTCCACCCTCACTCGCCCGTGCGGCCCTGTCAAAGCGGAAAGGCCCCTCGCCACACTCCGCAGAGCGTGGCGAGGGGCCTCCCATCAGGCGTTTTTAGATGTCGAAGTAAAGCTCGAACTCGTGCGGGTGCGGACGCAGCGCGATCGGGGCGATCTCGTGCGTGCGCTTGTAGTCGATCCAGGTCTCGATCAGGTCGGGGGTGAAGACACCGCCGGCCAGGAGGTACTCGTGGTCCGCCTCCAGGGCCTTGAGGACGTCCTCGAGGCTGGTCGGGACCTGCGGGACGCTCGCGTGCTCGTCGGGCGAGAGCTCGTAGAGGTCCTTGTCGATCGGCTCCATCGGCTCGATCTTGTTCTTGATGCCGTCGAGGCCCGCGAGGAGCAGCGCCGAGAAGGCGAGGTACGGGTTCGAGGACGGGTCCGGCGCGCGGAACTCGACGCGCTTGGCCTTCGGGTTCGAGCCCGTGATCGGGATGCGCATGGCGGCGGAGCGGTTGCGCTGCGAGTACACCATGTTGACCGGCGCCTCGAAGCCCGGCACCAGGCGGTGGTAGGAGTTCACCGTCGGGTTGGTGAACGCCAGCAGCGACGGGGCGTGCTTGAGGATGCCGCCGATGTAGTAGCGGGCGGTGTCCGACAGGCCCGCGTAGCCGGCCTCGTCGTAGAACAGCGGGTCGCCGTTCGCCCACAGCGACTGGTGCACGTGCATGCCCGAGCCGTTGTCACCGAAGATCGGCTTCGGCATGAAGGTCGCGGTCTTGCCGTTGCGCCAGGCGACGTTCTTCACGACGTACTTGAAGAGCATCAGGTCGTCGGCCGCGGCGAGCAGCGTGTTGAACTTGTAGTTGATCTCGGCCTGGCCGCCGGTGCCGACCTCGTGGTGCTGGCGCTCGACCTGGAGGCCCTGGGCGTCCAGTTCGAGGGAGATCTCGGCGCGCAGGTCGGCGAAGTGGTCGACCGGGGCTACGGGGAAGTAACCACCCTTGTAGCGGACCTTGTAACCACGGTTGTTCTCCTCGGAGCCCGTGTTCCAGGCGCCGGCCTCGGAGTCGATGTGGTAGAAGCCCTCGTTCGCGGAGGTCGCGAAGCGCACGCTGTCGAACACGTAGAACTCGGCCTCGGGGCCGAAGAACGCGGTGTCGGCGATGCCGGTCGAGGCGAGGTACGCCTCGGCCTTCTTCGCGATGTTGCGCGGGTCGCGGCTGTAGGCCTCACCCGTGATCGGGTCGTGGATGAAGAAGTTGATGTTGAGCGTCTTGTCCTTGCGGAACGGGTCCAGACGCGCGGTGGTGATGTCGGCACGCAGCGCCATGTCGGACTCGTGGATCGCCTGGAAGCCGCGGATCGAGGATCCGTCGAAGGCGAGCTCCTCCGCCGGGTCGAACGCTCGCGCCGGGATGGTGAAGTGCTGCATCACACCAGGCAGGTCGCAGAAGCGGACGTCGACGAACTTGACGTCGTTCTCCTCGATGTACTGCTTCACTTCGTCGGCGTTCTTGAACATCCAACTCCTCCTACTCCCGGCCCCGGGGGAGGGACGGGCTTTATAGCTCGTGGCGCGTCAGTGCGGTGCCGCACGCTGACCCGACCATAAGCAGACGGGATTTCCCAAGCATGACCCATTTGTTTCGCACAAGTTAACCAGGGTCCGGCCGGAGGGCCCTGCGGCGCCACGGGTACCGTGTTCGGGTGGACAACAGACAGGCAATCGGATCCTGGCTCTCCGGCCCCCGCGCGGCCGCCGAGGAGATGGGCGTCGACTTCGGCTATCCGGGTCAGCGGCTCGGCCTGCCCCAGCAGGGGCCCGGCTCGGTGGCCCGCTTCGGGCGCCGGCTCGGCGCCGTCGCGATCGACTGGATCGGCTGCCAGCTGATTGCCTACGGGCTGATCACAGGCGGCGACCTGACCGCGGCGGGCAACTGGACCCTCGCGCTCTTCGTGGCCCTCACCATCCTGACGGTCGGCACCGTGGGCTTCACCCCCGGCAAGCGGATCCTCGGCCTCCGGGTGATTTCGGAGTCCGGCGGCCGTCTCGGCATCGTCCGGGTGGTCCTGCGCACGCTGCTGCTGGCCCTGGTCGTCCCGGCGCTGATCTGGGACCGCGACGGCCGCGGCCTCCACGACCGGCTGGCCCGCGCCGTCCAGGTCCGCATCTAGAACCGGCCCCGCACTGCGGGCCCCACGCGTACGACACAGGGGTGCCCCCCGAGCTCGCGGGCTCGGGGGGCACCCCTGTGTCGTATACGAAAATCAGGTGAGCTGGTCAGCGCATCTTTCCGCCGCGCGGCATCTTCATGCCCTTCGGCATGGGGCCCTTCGGCAGCGGCATGTTGCTCATGAGATCACCCATGGCGCGCAGCTTGTCGTTGACCTCGGTGATCTGCGGGCCGGCCAGCACGCGCGGCAGCTTGAGCAGGGTGGTGCGCACCTTCTTGAGCGGCACTTCGCCCTCGCCCGTACCCACGATGAAGTCGTGCACCGGCACGTCCGGCATGATCCGGGCCAGCTTCTTCTTCTCGTTCGCGAGCAGCGGCTTCACCCGGTTCGGGTTGCCCTCGGCGATCAGCACGACGCCGGCCTTGCCGACGGCGCGGTGGACGATGTCCTGCTGCCGGGTCATCGCGATGGCAGGGGTGGTCGTCCAGCCCCGTCCCACGTTGTCCAGCACGGCCGCGGCCGCTCCCGGCTGCCCTTCCATCTGCCCGAAGGCAGCCCGCTCGGCCCGCCGTCCGAAGACGATCGCCATCGCGAGGAACGCCACCAGGAATCCCAGGATGCCCAGGTAGAGCTCATGCCCGACCAGGAAGCCGATCGCGAGAAAGACACCGAAGGTGACGATGCCCACGCCTGCGACGATCAGACCGACCTTCGGGTCCGCCTTGCGCGTCATCTTGTACGTCAGGGCGATCTGCTTCAGTCGCCCGGGGTTCGCAGCAGTCTCTGCGTTTGACTTCCTCGCCATAAAGCGAAGTTTACGTGGCCTGCGGGGTTCGGGTAGCCGCGGCCTCAAGTACATGTTCGGTTTCGACCCGGTCCTTGGCCCTCTTGCGGTCCTCCAGGACCGCCGTCCAGGCGTTGCGGCGGGCCCCGCTCATCAGCAGGGACTCAATGCCCCGGAAGGCGTCGGAGAGGGTCGGGATGGCAATGGCGCGTACGGGCGCGGCCTGCATGATGTCGATCCCTTTCACGATGCTCGCCTCTGCGCGACGCGAGCGGTGTGTGCGGTGCGTGGACCAAGCGTCACTGACTGGTGTTACCAGGGCGTGACCGGTCGGTCAAATGTGATTGACACGTTGCACACACCGACGCGGCCCGCCGGACTCTTCCTCAGGGAAGAGCCTAGGGGCCGCGTCGATGCGGTGTTACCTACTAGTAACGCTTTGTGCGCGACTTCACACGCTCGGATCACGGACGATCAGACGCTCGCGCGCTTCTGGTTCTCTCGGTCGGGCTCCGCCTCGCCACCGCTCCGGCCGCGTGCCCGCCCTCGTACCTCGGGCGGACCCGCAACCTACGCTACGGCTCCGCTGCGCTTCTCCATCGCCTGCTGGTAGAGGCGACCCGCACGGTAGGACGAGCGGACCAGCGGGCCGGACATCACGCCGGAGTAGCCGATCTCCTCGGCCTCCTTCGCCAGCTCCACGAACTCGGCCGGCTTCACCCAGCGCTCGACGGGGTGGTGCCGCGGCGAGGGCCGCAGGTACTGGGTGATGGTGATGAGCTCGCAGCCGGCCTCGTGCAGGTCCTTCAGGGCCTGCGAGACCTCCTCGCGCTCCTCGCCCATGCCGAGGATCAGGTTTGACTTGGTCACCAGGCCGTAGGCGCGGGCCTTGGTGATCACGTCGAGCGAGCGCTCGTAGCGGAAGCCGGGGCGGATCCGCTTGAAGATGCGCGGCACCGTCTCGACGTTGTGCGCGAAGACCTCGGGGCGGGAGGCGAAGACCTCCTCCAGCAGCTCCGGGACCGCGTTGAAGTCGGGGGCCAGCAGCTCGACCTTGGTGTGGCCGGACTCGCGGCCCGCCGTCTGCTGGTGGATCTGGCGCACGGTCTCCGCGTACAGCCAGGCGCCGCCGTCGGCCAGGTCGTCGCGCGCGACGCCCGTGATGGTGGCGTAGTTCAGGTCCATCGTGACCACGGACTCGCCGACGCGCCGCGGCTCGTCACGGTCCAGCGCCTCGGGCTTGCCCGTGTCGATCTGGCAGAAGTCACAGCGCCGGGTGCACTGGTCACCACCGATGAGGAAGGTGGCCTCGCGGTCCTCCCAGCATTCGTAGATGTTGGGACAACCGGCTTCCTGGCACACCGTGTGCAGTCCTTCGCCCTTCACCAGGGCCTGCATCTTGGTGTACTCGGGACCCATCTTCGCCCGGGTCTTGATCCACTCGGGCTTGCGCTCGATGGGGGTCTGGGCGTTACGGACCTCCAGGCGCAGCATCTTGCGTCCGTCGGGTGCGACTGCGGACACGACCGGCTCCCTGTGACTTCGATTGTTCGGGCGCCCACCAGGGTACGCCCGTAATTTCATACGCTCTTACGTCGGCCAACCTGCGAGCGGCCGGTCTCATTCCCGGGGCTGGGCCAGGGGGCTAGGAGCCCACGGCTGGCTCTATCTCGCGGGGCTTCGGCTCCGCGTGCTCCAGTACGTCCTTCAGGTGCCGTTCGGCCACCGGAAGCACCTCTGTGATGGTGATCTCCCGGCCCAGTTCGTACGAGAGCGAGGTCACACCGGCGTCCCGGATCCCGCAGGGGATGATCCGGTCGAACCAGGTGCTGTCCGGGTTCACGTTGATCGCGAAGCCGTGCATCGTGACGCCCTTGGCGACCCGGATGCCGATGGCGGCGAGCTTGCGGTCCTCGCGGCGCTGGCCGGCGTTGGAGGGGGCGTACTCGGGGCCGTTCAGCCGCGGGTCGAACTCCTCGTCGTGCAGCCGGGGGTCGAACTCCAGCGACAGCCCGCCGATCTTCGGACGCTCCTCGACGGGGTCGCCCAGCACCCAGACGCCGGAGCGGCCCTCGACCCGGGTGGTCTCCAGGCCGAACTCGGCGGCGGTGCGGATCAGGGCCTCTTCGAGGCGGCGGACGTGGGCGACGACGTCCACGGGGCGGGGCAGCTTCATGATCGGGTAGCCGACCAGCTGGCCCGGGCCGTGCCAGGTGATCTTGCCGCCGCGGTCCACGTCGACGACGGGGGTGCCGTCGAGCGGGCGCTCACTGGGGTCGGTGCGCCGGCCCGCCGTGTAGACCGGCAGGTGCTCCAGCAGCAGGCAGGTGTCCTCGATCTCGTCCGCGAAGCGGGCCGCGTGCACCCTGCGCTGTTCGTCCCACGCCCGGGTGTACTCGACGGATTCCGGTCCGAAGCCCAGATGGACAAACCCAAGCTCAGCCACCGCAGCGCCTCCTCATTGAACCTGCTGTGTGCACGTACCTCACCGAGCCAAGAGTACGGCGACCCGCGCGAGCCCCTTCAGGGCCCCGGCACGGGCCCGGGCACGGGCCCCGGCACGGGCCCCGGCACGGGCTCCGGCACGGGCTCCGGCACGGGCTCCGGCACGGGCTCCGGCACGGCCTCGGGGGTGGGCGCGGAAGTGGGCTCCGGCGGGGGTCCCGGCAGCTGCTTCGGCCGGCGCCGCCCTTTGAGCGGCCGGTCCGGGTCCTCGTCCGCGCGCGGCAGCCGCCGGTGGCCCTCCGAGTGGTCGTTGACCCAGCCGCACACCCCGCAGGCGTACCGGCCGTCGAGCCCCGCGATGTAGGTGCCGCAGCGCCGGCACTCCGCCTCGGTCAGTTCGGGCGGGGACAGCGGGACTGTGGATGCGGTTCGCTCCTCGGGGAGGTGCGCCCCGTGGGGCCGAGGGGTCATGGGCCGCAGCGTACGCGGGCGGAGGGGTCCGGTCCGTAAAGGGCCCTACGCATTCTGCACACGATCGGATGAATGTGGGGCAGAGAGGGCGGCATCGGCGAAGTTCGCCGCTACATTCACGCCGTTCACAGGGCCGGGACTCCGGTCCGTCACGTCAGGAAACCGTGGAGCCGATGACGGAACGACCTGCCCAGCGCGTCCCCAACCGGCAGCTCGCGGCGCTGATCGCGGAAGCCGGGTTCTCCAATGCCGGTCTCGCCCGCCGCGTCGACCAGCTCGGCCTGGAGCACGGTCTCGACCTGCGGTACGACAAGACCTCCGTGACCCGGTGGCTGCGCGGGCAGCAGCCCCGCGGCACCACCCCCGCGCTGATCGCCGAGGTCTTCACCCGCCGCCTCGGACGCCGGCTCTCCGCCCAGGACCTGGGCCTGGACGCCTGCGCGCCCGTGTACGCCGGGCTGGAGTTCGCGGCCACCCCGGAGGAGGCCGTGGACATCGCGAGCGGGCTGTGGCGCAAGGACTCCGGTTCGCACGCCGAGCTCCGGAAGATCGCCTTCACCCCGGCCGGGCTGGTCGTGCCCAGCCGGGACTGGCTGATCGGGCGGGCCGACGAGCGGGTCGGCCGGGGCGCGGAACCCGCCGCGGCCCGTGTCCCGCTGCAGGGGCGGGCCTCGGTCCCCCGGCAGCGGCAGATCGACCGCGGCCCCGGGCAGCGCGTCACCAGCGGGGACATCGCGGCGCTGAGATCGGTGAGCGAGCTGTTCCGGACCCTGGACCAGGCTTACGGCGGCGGGCACGCCCGCCAGGCCCTGGTGCGCTACCTGGAGCACGAGGCCGAGCCGATGCTCCGCGGAA
Source organism: Streptomyces sp. NPDC040545 (assembly GCF_055595065.1). Taxonomy (NCBI): domain Bacteria; kingdom Bacillati; phylum Actinomycetota; class Actinomycetes; order Kitasatosporales; family Streptomycetaceae; genus Streptomyces; species Streptomyces sp. NPDC040545. The sequence continues at coordinate 265,600 of NZ_JBVIWA010000004.1, read as the reverse complement.
CCTACGGGGAGACCACCGGGCGGCGGCTGTTCGCGGCCGCCGCCGATCTGACCCGGCTCGCGGGCTGGACCTCCTACGACATCGCCGCGCACGGGCTCGCCCAGCGGTACTTCGTGCAGGCGCTGCGGCTCGCGCAGGCGGCCGCGGACCGTCCCTACGGCTCGTACGTCCTGGTCACCATGAGCCGGCAGGCGGTCTACCTAGGCCACGGCCGCGAGGCCGTGCAGCTCGCCCGGGTGGCCCAGCAGGGCGTCGGCTCCGGCCCGCCGCCCGTGGTGCAGGCGCTGCTCCACTCGGCGGAGGCACGCGGACACGCCGTGCTCGGCGAGGTCCGGGCGTCGACCGCCTCCCTGGTGCGGGCCGAGCGCGCGCTGGGCTCGGCCCGGCCGGGGGACGACGTTCCGCACTGGGCCCGGTTCTACGACGAGGCGCAGCTGGCGGACGAGTTCGGGCACTGCCACCGGGACCTCCAGCAGTACCGGGCCTCGGCGCAGCACGCGGAGCGGTCCCTGCAGCTGCGGGGACCGGCGTACGCGCGCTCCCGGCTGTTCTGCCGGGTGGTGCTGGCCACGGCCCGGCTGGGGCTGGGCGAGCTGGACCAGGCGTGCGCGCTGGGCGCGGAGGCGGCGCAGCAGGCGATGGAGATGCGGTCGGTGCGGGCGGTGGAGTACGTACGGGACTTCGAGCGGCGGCTGGAGCCGTACCGGGACGCCTCGGCCGTGCGGACCTACCGGGACCGGGTGGCCGCCCTGTCCTGAGGCGCCCCGAAGCGTCTCGCCGCGTCCCGAAGCACCCCGGGACGTGCGGCAGGGGCCCGGTCCTGTGACGGGACCGGGCCCCTGTGTGGGTGGTGGTTCTCAGGCCGCCACCGGAAGTGCGGGCTCCGGGGCGACCGGGAGCGGGATTCCGAAGTCGCGCAGGACGGCGCCGGCGGCGCGGCGGGCCGAGTGCAGGGCCCCCTGGACGGTGTTGGTGTCGCGGTGGTCACCGCACACGTACAGCCCGGCCAGTACCCGTACGGGACGCCGCATGTCGTGCGGCGGCGGCATCGCGGGGACCGCCTCCGGGGTGTGGTGGACGGCCAGCAGTTCCCACTCGCGGGTGGGGGTGTCGTAGAGCCGGGCCAGCCGTGAGGCGACCGTGCGCGCCGGTGGCGGCGGGCCGAGCACGGTGGTGGTGACCAGGCTCCGGCCGGCCGGGGCCCGGGTCGGGTCGACCGCGCTCATCACGGCCGTGTGGGAGACGGGCCACTTGGGGTCCCCGTCCAGGAGCAGCGAGCCGTCCCGGGACAGGGGTGCGGTGGTGGCGTGGTGCAGGACGGTGACCTCGTGGAAGGCGGGCACGCGCAGGCCGGGCAGGAGCTCGGCGGCGGCGCGGGCCCCGGTGGCCAGGAGGACGGAACGGCAGCGGAAGTCGCCGTGCTCCTCGGTGGTGACCAGGTTGGTCGCCACCGACCGGACCCGGACCCCGGTCCGTACGGTGCCGGGCGGCAGGGCGGCGGCGAGCAGGCCGGGCAGGGCCGCCGCGCCGCCCTCGGGCACGGCGAGCCGGCCGCGGGCGAAGGTGCGCAGGGCGAGGTCGGCGACCCGGCTGGAGGTGGTGAGCTCCGGGTCGCGCAGCAGGGTGGCGAGCAGGGGGCGGAGCGCTCCGTTCAGGGTGCGCGCGGGCAGCGCGCGGGAGCGCAGGGCGGCGTGCGCGGTGCGTTCGGGACGGGCGAGCAGTTTCTCCTCGGGCAGGGTGGCGAGCCGGCCGAGGGCGGCGCTGATCCGGGCCTGGTCGAGGGAGCCGCTGGCCAGGGCCCGGGCCGGGGTGAGGACCCCGACCCGCAGCTGTTTCCCGTCGGTGTGGACGAGGACGCCCGGTGCGAAGGGGCGCAGGGTCAGGGCCCGCAGGCCCGGCGTGCGTTCGAGCTCGGTGTACGCGGTGTTGAGCAGCTGGCCGATCCGGTCCAGCCGGAACCCGTCGGCGGACTCGGTGGCCATCCGCCCGCCGGGGTCGTCCGCGGCTTCCAGGACGGTGACCGTGACTCCGGCCGCGATCAGGTGCTGCGCTGCCGCGAGTCCTGAGACTCCGGCTCCTACGATGACGACGTCCGCATGGTGTGCGGCATGGTGTGCGCTGCTGAGCACGTGCCCCTCCCCGAGGTCGGCGCGGCTGTGTGGGGATCCTCCTTCCCCCAACCGGTTAAAGGGGAACCCGAGTTCGGCGGGGTATTGCGGTCAACTCCGGTCGCACAGCGGTCGCATATGGGTCACGAACGGTCGCACGGTGGTCGCACGCGGATCTCAGAGCGCGGCGCGGATCGCCTGCTCGATGCCGGGGTCGCGGAAGACGAAGCCGGACTCCAGCAGCCGCGCGGGCCGGGCCCGCTGACTGCCCAGCACATCCTCGGAGAACTCCCCCAGCACGACGCGCAGGGCCACGGCCGGTACGGGCAGCAGCGCCGGCCGGCGCAGCACCCGGGCCATGGCCTCGGTGACCTGGCGGTTGGTCAGCGGCTCCGGGGCGGTCAGGTTGACCGGGCCGGACAGGCCCGGGGTGTCGATGATGTGCCGCAGGGCCGCGATCTCGTCCCGAAGGGAGATGTACGACCAGTACTGGCGGCCGTTGCCGAGCCGGCCGCCGATGCCGGCGCGGAAGATCGGGAACATCCGCCCCCAGGCCCCGCCCTCGCGGGCGACGACCAGTCCGGTACGGGCGAACGCGGTCCGGATCCCGGCCTCCTGGGCGGCGGCGGCGGCCGCCTCCCACTCCACGCACACCGAGGGCAGGAACCCCTGCCCGGCCGGAGCGCTCTCGTCGACGGTCCGGTCACCGGTGTCCCCGTAGTAGCCGACGGCCGAACCGCTGACCAGGACGGCCGGCGGCTCGTCGAGGGCGGCGAGGGCGTGCGCGAGCGTGGCGGTGCCGAGCACCCGGCTGTCGCGGATCTCCCTCTTGTACGCGGCCGTCCACCGGTGGTCCCCGACCCCGGCCCCGGCCAGGTGCACGACGGCGCCGCAGCCGGCCAGCCCGGCAGGGTCCACATACCCGCGCGCCGGATCCCACCGCGCCTCGTCCGCCCCGACGGGCTCCCGCCGCACGAACCGCACCACCTCGTGCCCGTCTTCCCGCAGGGATCGCACGAGTGCACTTCCGATGAGCCCGGTCGCCCCGGTGACAGCAATGCGCATACCCCCATCCTGCCGGGTCGCTGCGCCGGCGGGGCTGAAGAACCAGCCCCGCCGGCGATTGGGGCGCGGGGTCCGTGGCGGAGCCCCGGGGCCGGGCGGAGCCCGGTTCAGGCGGTCGCGGTGCCGAGCCAGGTGCCGACCGCGTACGTCACGGCCATGGCCAGGGCGCCGCCCAGGACGTTGCGGGCGACCGCCCTCGGCAGCGGCGCCCCGCCCAGCCGCGCACTGATCACCCCGCACAGCGTCAGCGCCGCCAGCACCGCCACCACCGTCACCGGCACCCGCTGCGACGGCCCCGGCAGGATGATCGCCAGCAGCGGCAGCAGCGCCCCCACCGTGAAGGCGACGAGGCTGGCGAAGGCCGCGTGCCAGGGGTTGGCGAGCTCGTCGGGGTTGATCCCGAGCTCCACCCGGGCGTGGGCCCGCAGCGCGTCCCGCTCCGTCAGCTGCTCGGCGGCCTCCCGCGCCACGTCCCGGCTGAGCCCCCGCTCGGCGAGCAGGTCGGTGAGCTCGTCGAGCTCCGCCTCCGGCTCCTCGGCCAGTTCCCGGCGTTCCAGGTCGAGCGCGGCCCGTTCGGAGTCCCGCTGGGAGCTGACGGAGACGTACTCCCCCGCCGCCATCGACAGCGAGCCCGCCAGCAGCCCGGCGACGCCCGCCGTCAGGATCGCCGCGCGCGAGGTGGTGGCCCCCGCCATACCGACCACCAGACCCGCGGTGGAGATGATCCCGTCGTTGGCGCCGAGCACACCCGCGCGCAGCCAGTTGAGCCGCGTGCTGATCTCCGCGCTCTGCGAGCCGTCGCCCTCACCGTGCGCCTCGATGTGCGCCCGGCTGGGCCGTTTCTCCGCGCCTTCGCTTGCCGTCACGCCCCCACTGTCGCGGCCCGGGGCGTACGAAGCCACCCGGCGAGCCGGTCCGGGGTGCGCGGGCCCGGCCCCCGTACCAGGGTGGAGGGGTGAGACGCCGACGTCAGGAGCCGGGATGGCTGCGCGGCGAGCCGCCGCCGCGCTGGGCCCGGATCGCGCCCGCCGTGGCCCTGGTCGTGCTGGTCCTGGCCCAGGCGGTCACCCCGGGCGCGGAGCTCGGGTTCTTCCTGGCCGGTCTGCCCCCGGTGGCCGCCTTCGCGTACGGGGCGGCCGGGACCGCGGTCTTCGCCGGCCTCGTCCTCCTGCTGCTGGGGGTGCACTCGCTCGGTGTCGCCAACGCCCGGGGCACGGACCTGGCCACGGTGGCCGCCGTCGGCGTGCTCAGCGTGGTGATCGCATGGGTCCGCCAGCGCCGGGACGCACAGCTGGTCAGCGTACGGACGGTGGCGGAGGCGGCTCAGCTCGCGGTCCTCCCGCCGGTGCCGGAACGGGTGGGTCCGGTGCGCTGCTCGGGCCTGTACCGGGCGGCACAGCGCGGCACGCTGGTCGGCGGCGACCTGTACGACGTACGGGCCGGGCCGTACGGGGTACGGGCGCTGGTCGGGGACGTCCAGGGGCACGGACTGGCGGCGGTCGCCACGGTGGGGGCGCTGCTCGGGGCCTTCCGCGAGGCGGTGATCGACGACGCCGGGCTCGGGGCGGTCGTGGCCCGGCTGGACCGGCGGCTGGTGGCGGACGCGGCGGCCGCGTCGGTCGAGCATCCGGAGCTGTTCGCCACGGCCGTACTGCTGGAGTTCCCGCCCGGGCTGGACGTCGTGCGGATCGTGTCGTGCGGGCACCCGTCGGCCCTGCGGGTCCGCGGCTCGGCGGTGGAGGAGGTGATCGTCGACCCGGGGCCGCCCCTGGGCCTGGGGCTCGCCGGTCCGGCCCCGCCGCCGGTGACGGAGCTGGCGGTGCGCCCCGGGGACCAGCTGCTGCTGCACACCGACGGCGTGACGGAGGCCCGCGACGCGACGGGGCACTTCTACCCGCTGGCCGCCCGGGTACCCGTACTGGCGCGGGACCCGGCGGGCCTGCTCGGGGCGGTCTGGCGGGACCTCGCAGCCTTCACCAAAGGCGGCCCGAACGACGACGTGGCCCTGCTGCTGCTGTCCCTGGACGGAGGGGAACCGGCGGCATAGGGGGTGTCGTGTCGGGCGGTCCCGGCCGGCCGCGCTCGGCCGGCCGGAACCCCCTGTCATGCAGTGAGCGACAGCCGTAGCGACCACGACCGGCAACTGACCGCCGAAAGCCGGCGCCTGCGGCCTGCGCTGAGCCCCGCGGCCTGACGCGCCTACGACTCCATGATGAACGCGCGCACCATCTTGCAGGTGACATTCGACGGCCGGTGGATCCCCGTCCGGACGGCCATCGTCCGGATCTTCCGGTTGGTGGCGCGGCGGGCGTCGTACGTCCCCGAGTCGAGCAGGGATATCGCCAGCCGCATCGCCTTCAGGCGGCGGTTGTGGCTCTCGTACCACTCGCGGGGCAGCCCCGCCGGCAGCGGCTTCTTCTTGACGTGCTGGACGGTGGTGGCAGTGGCCATCTACAGCCTCCCAAACGGTAGTTGGCTTCCTGTCGTTCTTCCTCGATTTTACCGGTGACCACTGACAGAAGCCCCTGGCCAGACCGACCCTGGGTAGGGTTGCGGCCATGGAGATCTGGATCAATCCCGCCTGTTCCAAGTGCCGCAGCGCCCTGACCCTGCTGGACGCGGAGGGCGCCGATTACACGGTCCGCCGCTACCTGGAGGACGTGCCCTCCGAGGACGAGATCCGCGAGGTGCTCGGCCGGCTCGGACTGGAGCCGTGGGACATCACGCGCACCTCGGACCCGCTGGCCAAGGAGACCGGCGTACGGGACCTGCCGCGCGAGGAGACCGACGCGGCGCGCGGGCTCTGGATCGCCCACCTGACCGCTCACCCGAAGCTCATCCAGCGCCCGATCATCACCGCCGAGGACGGCACGGCCGTGGTCGGCCGCTCCGAGGAGGCCGTCCGCGAGGCCCTGTCCCGCAAGGGCTAGAAGACCCGCCGGACGATCTCCGCGGCGGCCGTCAGCGGCAGCGCGTGGTGCGGGACCCCGGGCAGTACGGCGACACGCGCGCCGGGCAGCGCCTCGCGCGCCGCCCGGGCCGCACGGCCGGGGTCGTGGCAGCGGGCGAGCCCGGCGAAAAGGATGTCGACCTGCGGGCCCGCGCCCGAGGGCCGCGCGAGCCCGGCCAGGTCCGGGCGCGGCCCGGTGACCGGCCGGACGGCGGGGAAGCCGGCGCTCTCCTCCTGCAGCCGCAGCCAGGCCGGATCGAGCACGGCCCCGCGGGTCTCCCAGGCGAGGAAGGAGCGGATCCGCTCCGGGGTGGGCCGTACCAGCATGGGCAGCGCGCGCAGTACGTAGCCCGGACGCAGTCCCGCGAAGACCTGGGTCGGGTCGAGCAGCACCAGGCGGCGGAGGCGGGCCGGGCGCCGGGCGGCGTAATGGGCGGCGATCCAGGCCCCGTACGAGTGCCCGGCGAGGGTCACCGGCCCGTGCGGGCCCAGCCCGTCGAGGACCGCGTCGAGCCAGCCGACCAGGTCCGCGGCGGTCCGGATCGCCCGGTCGGGCGCCGGAACGCTGAGCCCCGGATCCCCCACCAGGTCCACGGCGTGCACCCGGTGGGCGCGGGCCGCCCCGGCGGCGACGCATGCGCCCCACACGGTGGAAGTGGACCCGCCGCCGGGCAGCAGCACCAGCGGCGGCGCACCGGCCGGGCCGCAGCGGTTGATGCGGGTGACCCCGTACGGGGTGGTCAGGTCGGCGGCCTCGACGGGGCCGGGCCACCGGCCGAGCACCGCGTCGTAGGCGGCGCGGAAGGAAGACGTCCGGTACATGCGCCGCTCCGATCCCTCATCCGATGCCTCATCCGATATGCATCCAACATCTCGCCAGGCGATAATCTCGCTCAGCGAGAGATTCCGCCAGGGGGCGATATGGAAGACGACAGAAACCCGGACCGCCGGGAACCCGCGACCCGGGAACCCGACAACCTCCGACTGGTGCACCTCCTCCGCGCGGTGACCGTCGAGTTCGGCCTGCGCCAGGCCGACTTCGCCGCCCGCAACGGCATGCACCCCACCGACGTACGCGCCCTGATCTGCCTGCTCGACGCGGCCCGCGCGGACGAACCGGCCACCGCGGGCCTGCTTGGCACCCGGCTCGGCCTCAACTCCGCCGGCACCACCGCCGTGATCGACCGGCTCGAACGGCTCGGCCACGTGGCACGGATCCGCGACGACCACGACCGGCGCCGGATCCTGCTGCGCGTGGAGCCGGCGGCGATCCGTCTGGGCCGGGAGTTCTTCGGGCCGCTGATCGACGGGGTGCTCCAGGTGCTCGACTCCTTCGACCCCGCCGAACGGGAGACCGTACGCCGCTTCCTGACGGCCACCCACGCCGTCTTCGCATCGGAGCCGCGCCCATGACCACCCCCGGCCAGGAACCCGGCGGCGCCGACCTGCACCTGGAACTCCCCGCCGAGGGCGCCCGGCGGACCGCCCTCGCCCAGGCCCTGCGCAGCGCCGTGCGCAGCGGCCGACTCGCCGGCGGGACCCGGCTGCCGCCCTACCGGACACTGGCCGCCGACCTCGGGCTGGCCCGCAACGCCGTCGCCGACGCGTACGCGGAGCTGGTCGCCGAGGGCTGGTTCACGGCCCGGCAGGGTTCCGGCACCCAGGTCGCCGAGGGGGTCGCGACCCCCGACGCACCGGCCGCCCCGGCCGGGCCGGCGCCCGACCGGCCCCGCCACGACCTGCTCCAGGGCAAGCCCGACCCCGCGTCCTTCCCGCGCGCCGCCTGGGCCGCCAGCGCCCGCCGGGCCCTGGCCGAGGCACCCACCGAGGCCTTCGGGCCGGGCGATCCGCAGGGCCGGCCCGAACTGCGGCGGGGCCTGGCCGGCTACCTGTCCCGGGCGCGGGGCGTGCGCTGCGGCCCCGAGAACATCGTGATCTGCTCCGGCTTCGCCAACGGGCTGCGGCTCCTGTCGTCCGTCCGGCCCCGCGACTGGGCCGTCGAGGCGTACGGGCTCCCCTTCCACCAGGGCATACTCCAGGCCGCCGGGGTCCACCCGCACCCCGTCCCCGTCGACGAGGACGGCGCCCGGCTGGGGACACCTCCCGGCCGAAGGCCGGGGGAGGAACTTCCCTCCCGGGCCCGTACGTTATTGCTCACCCCGGCGCACCAGTTCCCGACGGGCGGCCGCCTGCTGCCCGCCCGTCGGGCTGCCGCAGTGGAATGGGCCCGCAGCACCGACGGCGTGATCGTGGAGGACGACTACGACGGGGAGTTCCGCTACGACCGCAAACCGGTCGGCGCACTGCAGGGCCTGGCCCCCGAACACGTGGTGTACGCCGGCTCGCTGAGCAAGAGCCTCTCCCCCGCGCTGCGCCTGGGCTGGCTGGTCCTCCCCGACCAGCTGCGCGACCAGGTGCTGGCCGCGAAGGGGCTGCGGGAGTCGTGGGCGAGCACGCTGGACCAGCTGGCACTGGCCGACTTCATCGAGTGCGGGGCGTACGACCGCCACGTGCGCCGGATGCGCCTGCGCTACCGGAACCGCCGCGACCAGCTGGCCGCCGTACTGGCGGCACGCGCCCCGGAGGTCCGGGTGACGGGCATCTCGGCCGGCCTGCACGCCGTACTGGAACTCTCCCCGGGCCAGGAATCCCCCGCCCTCGCGGCGGCTCACGCCGCGGGCCTGGCCCTGGACGGCCTGTCGTCCTACCAACACCCGGCCGACCCGACCCCACCCCGCGAGGGCCTGGTGGTCGGCTACGCGACACCCCCGGACTCGGCGTTCACCCGGGCACTCGGAATCCTGGCGGGGGTGGTGGGGTCGGTGAGCGGGTCGGGGTGAGGGGCGGGGTGAGGGGCGGGGGCGGGGGTAGTCGGGATCCACTCGGGCGGAATCAGGGATGTGTATGGGGGTTTCCCGTCAGTCCCATCGTCCCTCCGTGTCGGGCCGGTCCCTCAAGGGCGCTCCTCCTTCGTCGTCGCGTCGCTACGCGATGGCCTTCGGCCACCCTTGACCGACCGACCCGCCCCGGAGAAACGAAAGACTGCCGGGAAACCCCCAAAGGAACGGGCCGGGCGATCCAGGAGCAGGACGGGGCGATCAGAGATGCGCGAGGAGTCCCGGTGAGCACGGTCCAGAGACGGGGCCCATCACAGCCGCCCTGCCGTGTCGGGGGAGGCGCGTCCAATCGCTACGCGCTCCTGACGTCTCAGCGTCCGACGACCGTCTTGGGCTGGACATAGGCCGCCCCAGACCGCTACGCGCTTCTCCCTGACCGCGACCGACGGCCGTCAGGGGCCAAAAGCTCGCTATTCCGTCGTGGATACGGGTCAACGCGGGACCGACGCCACAAGGCGAGGTGCAGACAGGGGCAATTGGGGCAAACGGTCAGCCCTTCCGGTCACCCCCCTGCACTGACCCGCATCCACGACGAAATAGCCGCACTTTCACGCCTATCCACCCCAGCCGGCCGTCAGACGCCTCCCACCTGAAGCACCTACGGGAAATGGGCGGCCTATGTCCAGCCCAGGACGGTGTGGAGACGCCAAGAGATGGGGAGCGCGTAGCGATTGGACGCGCCTCCCCCGACCCGGGCGCCGGTCTGTGATGGGCCCCGTCTGTCGGTCGTGCTCGCCGGGATCGCCCTGGGCATCTCTGACCGCCCCGCCCCTGTCTTGATGTCCCGGCCCGTTCCTTTGGGGGCTTCCCGGCAGTCTTTCGTTTCTCCGGGGCGGGCCGGTCGGTCAAGGGTGGAGCGCAGCGACATCGCGAAGCGACGCGACGTAGGAGCGCCCTTGAGGGACCGGCCCGACACGGAGGGACGATGGGACTGACGGGAAACCCCCATACACATCCCTGATCCCGCCCGAGCAGCTCCCGCCCCACCGAAGCCCCCGCCCCACCTCTTCACCCCGCCCCCACCTCCCACCCCCTAGGGTGGCCGGAGCGACAAAGGCGACGTATCGGATAAAGAACCCAAGGACTCGAGGACCCGAGGACCCGTTGTGAACGAGGACGTGAACAAGGCGCAGCAGCCACCCGACCAGGCCGCCCAGGCGGCCCAGCCGGCCCTCCCCGGCGGGCCGGGCTCGCGACCCGGGCGGCGGGGGGCCGACTGGATGTTCGGCGGGGTGTACGGGACCGTTCTGGCCAGTGCGCTGTTGGCCGCGCTGCACCAGAAGGGGGAGCAGTTCACCCCGTACTACGACGCCAGCTGGGTGCTCGTGACGGCCGCGACCGCCGGGCTCGCGCACGGGTACTCGCACCACATGGCCTCCGACCGGCAGGACTCCGCCGGGCACCGGTGGCGGATGCTGGGCCTGGCGCTGTGGAACGAGTGGCCACTGATCGTGGCCGCCCTGCCCACCGTCCTGCTGCTGGTCGCCGCCGGGGTCTTCGACTGGGACGCCTATGCGGTGACCGCCGTCGGGCTGGGGGTGAACACCGCCCTGCTGTTCGGCTGGGGTGCGCTCGTCGCGCTCCGCGTGGGCTACCGGCTCGGCTCCGCCCTGGCGATCGGCACGGCGGACGCCACCATCGGGCTGGCCATCATCGTGGCGAACGCCCTGATCAAGTAGGGAGCTGCGCCTCCGCCTCGGCCAGGATCTCCGTCAGCCGGGCCCCGAACTCCGCGCCGCGCGGGTCCGGCACCCCCGTCCGGGCAGCGGTGAGCAGTGCGTCCAGGGCGCGCCCGTAGGCGCCCGGTACGTCGCTCCAGCCGGGCAGTTCGTGCACGCCCTCGGTGCCGCGCAGTTCGAGGCCCACCCCGGCGGCCGCGCGCGGCGCGCCCAGGCTGAGCACGGCGGTGCTGGCCGCACCGGAGGTGTGCCGCAGTGCCAGTTGGACCACGTCGGAGGGGCCGCGGGTGGCGCTGATCTCGGTGACCTCGCCGAGGACCGCGATCAGGACGGACAGGGCGTGCGGGCCGACGTCCCACAGTCCGCCCTTGGCCCTGCGCCAGGGCGAGTCGGCGTAGGCGCTGGGCGTTCCGTCGGGCGGGAAGACGGCGCCGAGCCAGTGGGCCGCGGCCGTGAACCAGCCGGTGCGTGCGGCCTGTTCCTCGACCCAGCCCGCGGTGGGTTCGGCGAAGCGCAGGGTGAGGAAGACGACGGAGGCGACCTGGTGGCGCGTGACCGCTTCGGCGACGGCGCGGGCGTCCTCCATGGTGGTGGCGACGGGCTTGTCGAGGAGCAGGTGGCATCCGGCGGCGGCGGCGCGGACGGCCATGGCGGCCTGGACGTCGGGCGGCAGGGCGAAGGCGACGGCGTCACACTCGGCGAACAGCTCGTCGGGGTCTTCGTACACCTTCACGCCGTACTCGTGCGCCAGCTCGGCCGCGGCCTCGGGCCGGCGGCCCCACACGCCGGCGAAGTCGGAGCCGGCGTGCGCGGCGAGGGCGGGGGCGTGGGTGCGGTGCGCCCAGGGGCCGGTGCCCAGCAGCCCGACCCGGGGGCGGCGGCCTGCGGGGGCCTGATCGGCGGCAGGTTCGGCGGCGCGCTCGACGGGGCCTTCGGCGGCGTTCAAATCAGACGAAATGCTCACGTGGCCAGTCTGCCCCACCCGGACGGGCGCGCCGCCATCAACCCGCACAACCCACCCGACCTGCGGTGCAAACCTCGGTAACACGGGGTTCACACCCGGGCAACGGAAGAGAAATCGCGGGCGGGCACGCTGCGGTCATCACCGCAGCGATGAGGCAGCGACCAGCAGCACCCGCAGAGTCTGAGGATGGGGCCCGTGAGCTACAAGGCTGAGTACATCTGGATCGACGGCACCGAGCCGACGGCGAAGCTTCGCTCCAAGACGAAGATCCTCGGGGACGGCGACGCGCTGCCGATCTGGGGCTTCGACGGATCGAGCACGAACCAGGCCGAGGGCCACGCGTCCGACCGCGTGCTCAACCCGGTCTTCTCCTGCCCGGACCCGATCCGCGGCGGCGACAACGTCCTCGTCCTGTGCGAGGTCCTGAACATCGACATGACCCCGCACGAGTCGAACACCCGCGCGCTGCTGCGTCCGGTCGCCGAGAAGTTCGCCGCGCAGGAGCCGATCTTCGGCATCGAGCAGGAGTACACCTTCTTCGACGGCACCCGTCCGCTCGGCTTCCCCGTGAACGGCTTCCCGGCCGCGCAGGGCGGCTACTACTGCGGTGTCGGTTCGGACGAGATCTTCGGCCGCGAGATCGTCGAGAAGCACCTGGACCACTGCCTCGCGGCGGGCCTTAGCATCTCCGGCATCAACGCCGAGGTCATGCCCGGCCAGTGGGAGTTCCAGGTCGGTCCCGTGGGTCCGCTGGAGGTCTCGGACCAGCTGTGGATCGCGCGCTGGCTGCTCTACCGCACCGCCGAGGACTTCAACGTCTCCGCGACGCTGAACCCGAAGCCGGTCAAGGGTGACTGGAACGGCGCGGGCGCGCACACCAACTTCTCCACGAAGGCGATGCGCGAGGACTACCGCGCGATCATCTCCGCGTGCGAGGCGCTGGGCGAGGGCAGCAAGCCGCTCGACCACGTGAAGAACTACGGCGCCGGCATCGACGAGCGTCTGACGGGTCTGCACGAGACCGCCCCCTGGAACGAGTTCAGCTACGGCGTCTCGGACCGCGGCGCGTCGGTCCGTATCCCGTGGCAGGTGGAGAAGGACGGCAAGGGCTACATCGAGGACCGCCGTCCGAACGCGAACGTGGACCCGTACGTGGTGACCCGCCTCATCACGGACACCTGCTGCGCCGGCCTGGAGAAGGACGGCCTGGTCTGACGACCACTGACAGCGCCCGCCACCCCAAGGGTGTGGCGGGCGCTTCCTTTTGTCCGGGATTGACAGGGGGGTGGGCTCGGTATGTGAGATTCCCATCCATGAGGTGAGACGAGACCTGCCTCGGGGACATGACATCTGCTTGAATGGGGCCATGGCCAGCCATTCGCACACCTCGTCAGGTCGCAGCGACCTCGAGCCTTTCTGGCCGTCCCGTCAGGATCACGATTACGACCGGGAGTGTTGCCGCGCGAAGAACGCGCCGGCCCTCTAAAGCCTCCGGGATCACCCACCTGACCTTCCCCGAGGCCTTCGGTCTGCGCGGTATCGACATCGACGACGTACGCACGTCTCCTGCCGACCACTCCGCGTGAAAGAGCTGACCACTCATGGCGAACACCCGCTCCCTCTCCTCCGCCGCCACCGCTGCGACCTCTGCCCTGACCTATCCGCCCAGTCCGCGCCACCGGCTCCGTTCCGTTGACCGGGACGAAGTGGCCCGGGTCGTGGACTTCCTGCCGCCGGGGGCCACTTGGCTGCCCGCGCCCCAGCACACCCTGCCGGCGCTGCCGGGCCAGCCGCCGATGATCGGCTACCTGGTGCTCGTACCGGCCGACCAGCAGCCTCCGATCGCCTTCGCCCCCCAGGCGGTGGCCGCCGCCGTGCAGCCGGCACCCGCCGCCCCCGCTCCGGCCGGACCGGGTGACGGCCTGGTCCGGATCGACCCGGCGCAGCGCACCGCCGAGGTCGACGGCCGGGTGCTCGACCTGACGTACCTGGAGTTCGAGCTGCTGGCCCATCTGGTGCAGCACCCGCACCGGGTGCACAGCCGGGACCAGCTGGTCACCACGGTCTGGGGCTACGGGCACGTCGGCGACGGCCGGACCGTGGACGTCCACATCGCCCGTCTGCGCCGCAAGCTGGGCGCCTCCCACCGCGCCGCGATCCAGACGGTGCGCCGGGTGGGCTACAAGTACGCCCCCTGAGCTGCCGGTCGGCCTGACGCCGGTGGGCCCGTACTCCCCTGGGGAGTACGGGCCCACCTCGTTCGTGACGGCCGTGCGGCGATGCGGCCGTAAGGCGCTGCGGCTACGCGGCCTTGGCCCGGCGGCCCGCGGCGAAGCCCAGCAGGACGTCGACCGCGAGGAAGACGACCAGGCTGATCCCGAGGAGCGGGACGAACCAGCCGATCACGGCAGTCACCGCGGCCAGCGGCAGCAGCAGGGTCACCGGGAGCTTGCGCCAGGCACCGCGCGGCTGGGCACGGCCGACGGACAGCTTGCGGTCCTTCGTCGGCCGGCGCAGCCACCACATGCGGTAGCCCCAGAAGACGAGGAACATCACGGCGACGGCGAGCGCGGCCAGCGCGATCTGGTTGGCGAGGCCGAAGGTGGTGCCCATGTGCAGGTCGATGCCGAAGCGGGTCATCTGGGCGAGGACCGGGTAGTCGGCGAAGCGCAGTTCGTCCATGACGCGGGCGTCCGCAGGGTCGACGGCGACCGAGTCCAGGTGCACCGGCACCAGCTTGTCCTGCTCCTTGATGACGTAGCCCTTGCCCTTGGCGGGCAGGGTCACGCGGAGCGCCTCGGTGACGCCCGCGGCCCGGGCGGCGTCCACGGCCTTGTCGATGCCGACGTCGGTGGTGGGCGCGGGCGGCGGGGCCATCTGCGTGCCGTCGGGCATGGTGTGCCCGGCGTGCTCGTCGGAGCCGGCGTCCGCCCCGGCGCTGAGCTGCGCGGAGACGGCGGGGGTGGCCCCGCCGAGGCTGTCCTGGAGCTGCCCGATGTTCTCGCCGGCGTACTTCGACCAGGTCAGGCCGGTGGCGGAGAGGACGACGAGTCCGGCGACGGCCCACAGGCCGACGGCTCCGTGCCAGGACAGGGTGCGGCGGCGGCCGGTGGCGTTGCGGTCCGGGAGGACCAGCTGCGACCTGTGCTTGCGGCGTCGGCCGAGCCACAGGGCGAGTCCGCCGAGCGCGACCACCCACATCCAGCTCGCGGCGAGCTCGCTGTAGTTCCGGCCGAACTCGCCGAGCTGGAGGCTGGAGTGGAACTCGCTCAGCCAGGCCCGCAGCGGCAGCGCGTCGCCGACGGTGGCGAGCTGCCCGCGCACCTCGGCCGTATACGGGTCGACGAAGACGGTGAGGGTCTCGCCCTCGGGGAGGCCCGGGCTCTCCATGATCACCCGGGTGGTGGCCTCGGTGTCGGGGGCGGGCCACACGGACACGACCTCGCCCTCGGGGGCGGCGCCCTTGGCCGCGTCGATCTGGGCGCTGAGCGGCAGGGCGCTCTCGCCGACGCGGGCGACGGTCAGCTCGTCGGAGTAGATGATCTTCTCGGCCTGCCAGGAGGCGGCGTAGAGCAGCCCGGTGGCGGCGGCGAGGAAGATCAGCGGGGCGACCAGCAGCCCCGCGTAGAAGTGCATGCGCAGGAGCAGCGGCCGTACGGCGGCCCAGCTGCCGCCGCTCTTCTTGGCCGTGGTGCCGACCGGTTCGGCGTCCGGGGTGCGGACGTCTTGAGCCTCGTCAAGAGACATGGGGATCCTAGGTGTTGGCGAAGACATGGGGAGCAGGCCCCAGGTCTCGCCGCTTCGCCAGGTCAGGCGTGGGCAGGCCGGCCGGGGGCCGTGGAACGCGGGAGCGGAGCGGGCCCGGGCGGCCCGCGGCGCACCACGGCGTGGGCGTGGACGGCTCCGCGCAGGCGGCGCGGCCGTTCGTACGGGGCGGGGAAGACGGGCGGGGCCGGCAGGGCGGCCACCCGTGCCCGGACGAGGGCGAGCGCGCGGGCCAGGGGCCGGGCCGCGTGCAGCGCGGCGGTGGTCAGGACGCGGGCCAGCCGGAAGACGGCGGCCTCGCCGCGCGCGAGCCAGGCGGCGCAGAGCAGCCCGGCGAGCACGTGGGCGGCGATCATCGCGGCGCCGCCGTGACCGGCCATGCCGGCCATGTCGCCCATGCCCGTGGCGTCTGCCATCCCTGCGGTGCCCGCCATGTGTGCCATGTCGGCCATGTCTGCCGTGCCCGGGGCTTCGGCGGCCATCGCGCCCGCGTCCGCGGCCGGCATGGGGTGGTGTCCGTGCATCGGAGCGGGAGCGGCGAACGGCTTCGCGGCGGCCGCGCTCCCCGAGAAGACCAGGTGGAGCACGCCCTGCACGGAGAGCACCGCGGCGGTGATGCCCACGGGGCCCCGCCGCCGCCCGGCGGCGAGCCATGCGAACCCGCAAGTCACCCCGAAAGCACCCAGAAGGCCGAAGAAGGGGACATCCGTTCCGGACATGGACGAATGTCCTATCGCGCCCAGGGCGACGCACATCGCCGCGAAGATTGCGGCTCGCGTGGCGCGCATCGGCGCGAATGATTCGAACATGGCCGGGACATGTTCGCACGGGGTGCCTCGGTTCCCGCCAGAGGCTTATCCGATCATGAGCAGATGAATCCAATTCCGTGGGGAGCGGTGTACGCCGGCGGGGTGCAGTTCGGGGCCTACGCCCTGGAGCGCACCGGGGCGGCCGAGCGGGATCGGCTGCTCCGGGACTGCTCGACGAATGTCGACAACCTCGCCGCCGGACACTGGGAGACGCTGCTGAGCAGCGCTCTCGTCGTCGAGGAGCCCATGCCCCTGCCGTACGCGCTCCTGCTGGTCGCGGTCCTCGGGTACGCCGAGTACGCGTACGGAGCCTGGTGGACGGCCGCGGTGTTCCTGTTCGGGCACGCCGCGGCGACCCTCCTCGTCTACGGCACCCTGCGCAGGACCGCCGATCCGCGGACCCGGCGCGCGGTGGACGTGGGGACGAGCTACGGGTTCAACGCCGTGCTCGGCTCGCTCACCTCGGCCCTGCCGCGCGGGGCGGTCCGTACGGCCGCGCGGGTGGGGCTGCTGGTGCTCGCGGCGGCGCCGGTGGTCCGGCGCGGGCGGACCTTCACGGACGCGGGGCACCTGGCCGCGCTCGGGGTGGGCATCGGGGTCTCGCTGGCCTTCGATTGCCTTTCCGGGGCGAAACATCAGAAAATTGCATGAACCACACCCAGCAGGAGCTGCCACGATGACCGCCACCCCGTCCACCACCGTCGCCAACCTCCGCGACCTCGGCGGCACCCCCCTCCCCGGCGGCCGCACCGTCCGCCCCGGCCTGGTCCTGCGCTCCGGCCAGCTCGACCGGCTCGACCTCGGCGCCGACCCGGTGGTGGCGGGGCTGGGCCTGCGTACCGTCATCGACTTCCGCACCGCCGCCGAGCGCGCCGACCACCCCGACCGGATACCCGTCGGGGCCCGGGTCCTGGTCGGCGACGTCCTCGCCGACAAGATGGGCTCCGCCCAGGTGCCCGCCGCGCAGCTGAAGGACCTGCTGTCCGACCCGGCCGTGGCCGAGGAGCACCTGGGCGGCGGGCGGGTCCAGGCGCTGTTCGCCGACACCTACCGGTCCTTCGTGAACTCCGGCTCCGCGCAGGCCGCGTACCGGATGCTGCTCACCGAGGCCGCCGACGCCGGCTCGGGCCCGCTGCTGTTCCACTGCACGGCCGGCAAGGACCGGACCGGCTGGGGCGCGACGGTCATCCTGGCGCTGCTGGGCGCGGATGACGAGACGCTGATGGCCGAATACCTGGCCGTCAATCCGGCGGTCAAGCAGGCCTTCGCCCCGATGATCGAGGGCTTCACGGCGGCCGGCGGCGACCCGGACATCGCGCTCGCGCTGATCGGTGTCTTCCCCTCCTACCTGCGGGCGGCGCTGGACGAGGTCGAGACGCGGTACGGCTCCATGGAGAAGTACGTGCGTGAGGGGCTCGGTGTCGCCGACGGGACGGTCGAGGCGCTGCGCGCCCGTCTGGTGGCCTGACCCCGCGCCCTGCCCCCGCGCCTGCCCTCCGGCCCCGGGCCTGGGGCCGGGACCGGTGACCATCCGACGATTCGCTCGTTCTGCTGAACGTGACTGCGCCGGATACCGCCACCCGCCCCATGCCTCCCGTGTCTCCCGTGCCGCCGGACGTCGAGCAGGCCGAGGCCGCCATCGTCGAGCACTACCCCCGGCTGGTGCGGCTCGCCTACCTGGTGCTGCCGCCCGCCCTCGGCCGCAACCGGCGGGTGCTCACCGCCCACTCGCTGGTCCAGCGGGCGCTGCCGCGCGGGCGGCGGGACTCGGCGGCGGCCGCGGCCGCCGTACGGGGCGGGGTGCCGGGCCAGCGGGGCGGGGCGGAGGACTCCGGGTACGCGTACGTCCGGCTGCGGGTGCTGCGCGCCGCCCTGGAGGCGGGGATCCCGCTGGCCTTCCGGGCGCTGCCGCGGCGCGCGCAGCTGCCGCCGGTGCTCCCCCAGGTGTGGGGGCTGCGGCTGTTCCCCCGCTCGGGCGGGGCCGAGGAGCTCGCCCTCGACCAGTGGCTGGCCACCCTCGACGGCCCGGGCCGGGCCGCCTGCGTGCTGCGGGCGCTGGAACGGCTGTCCGAGCCGGAGGTGCTCCGGGTGCTCGACGAGGCCGGGGTCCCGGATCCGGCCGCCGCGGCCCGGGAGTCCGGGGATCCGGCGAACGACGCCCTGTTCGCCTCCCCCGAGTTCGACCCGTGTGTGCTCCAGGCCCGGCCCACCGACCTGCTGCGGCGGCGCCGTCTCGGGCGGGCCGCTCTGGCCGCCGGGGCCGCCCTCGCCGTGTGCGGGGCGCTGCTCGCGCTGCCCGGCGGGGGCTGGGGCTCGGACGGGGCCGCCG
The DNA here is from genome assembly GCF_055595065.1 of Streptomyces sp. NPDC040545. Taxonomy (NCBI): domain Bacteria; kingdom Bacillati; phylum Actinomycetota; class Actinomycetes; order Kitasatosporales; family Streptomycetaceae; genus Streptomyces; species Streptomyces sp. NPDC040545. Next base: position 247,034 of record NZ_JBVIWA010000004.1, on the reverse strand, counting down.
CACCGCTGTACGCGCGCAACGCCGTGGCCGAGCAGGCCCTGGATCCGGCGAAGCTGGTCCGGGCTGCACCCGCCCTCTGGCGTACGTCGTCGCGTACGGACTTCTCCACCTGGCCGGCCCGCGGCGACCGGGCCGGCGATACGGAGCTGCTGCGCCGGGCGCTGGCCGTGTGGGCCCGGCCCGGCCCCTCGGTGGTCACCTCGGCCACTCCGGGCACGCCGGCCGGGCCGCCGATGGGGCCGGCGCAGCTGCTGTTCGCGGGCGCCGTGGACCAGGCCGTCGTGGTCCTGATGTACGACGGTCTGCGCGTGGTCCGCTACGCCGAACCGCGGACCGGGACCGCGGGCGCCGCCCTCGACTTCGCCCGGACCGACGGCGCCTCGGCGGAGACCGCCACCGCGCTGGTGCTCAGCCGGGTCGACGGCAACGTCCGCTATCTCGTGGCGCCGTGGGTCACCGGTACGGCCCTGCGGGACCTGCTCAAGCCCGCCGCACCCGTGGTGGCGCTGAAGCCGTCCCCGGACGGGGTGACCCCGCCGGTGGCGGGCCCGGCCCCGGCGGGCAGCTGTACGAGCTGGAACGGGCTGGCACTGACGGGCGACGGCGCCACCCGGCTGATCACCGACCTCGGTGAACTGACCCCGGCCCGGCTGACGTCGGGGGCGCCGGGTGCCGAGCGTGATGTGACGGAGGCGGCGGAGCTCGGGGACTGGTCGCGGATCGCCTGTCTGCTGCCGGCGGTCCGCTCGCACGGGGTCCGTACGGTCAACGCGTGGACGTACGCGAAGCAGCCGCTGCCGGAGGGCGACGGGACGGCGGCCTGGCTCTGCACGCGGGCCGAGACCTGGCAGGGGGCGGCCGACCGGGTGCAGGCGCAGTTCCTGGCCCCGGGTGCCCCGATGGCGGCGCAGGCGGCCCGCTCGGAGGGGTCGGCGGCCTGCGGGCTGCGGGAGCCGCGGGTGCTGGCGGGCGTGCTGTGGAAGTCGCGGGCGGGCCAGTGGTACGTGCTGGCGGCGGGCAGTGCGCAGTTCGCCTCGTTGTCGGTGTCGGGCGGCGGGGTGAGCGGGTCGGCGAACGGCAACCGGCTGGCGGTGAAGGCGCCGGCGGGTGCGCAGGTGGATCTGTCGGGCAAGCTGACGGACGGGACGAAGGCGGGCGTGCTGCGGTAGGGGAGTGGGTGAAGCTTCAACCGTCAGGAACTGTGGGGTAGTTGGCGGGATCCGGACATGACGGTCGCCATGGGTACATGGCATGATCGGATTCCGGTTACCACGCGGTAACCCCAACACCCCTCCCCCACCTGAAGGTCACCCCACGTGCGCACGCTCACCCGACGCCTCCTCATACCCGGCCTGACCGCCCTCGCCCTCACCGCCACCGGCTGCGGCTCGACCCCTCACACCAGCGCCGCCGGACCGGCTGCCCCCGCCTCCGTCGCTCCCTCGTCCGACGGCACGTCGCAGCAGCTCGACGTGGCCGCGGCCCCACAGGGGACGCCCACGCCGGCGGCCGTGGCCCGGGCCGACGGGAAGGGCAGGACCGAGAAGTCCACGCTGAAGGTCGCCTCCTACGACCAGGCCAGCGGCCGGGCCGTCATCGCCAAGTCCGCACCGGAAGGCGGGCGTTCGCCCTCGCCCGGCAAGTCGTCCGGCACGGGAAAGGCCCCTGAGAGCGGCAAGTCCCCCGAGGCGGGCAAGTCCCCCGAGGCCGACAAGCCCGTGACGGTGGGCGACGTCATCGCCAGCGCACCGGCCCCCGGCGCCCCCGCGGGCCTGCTCGCCAAGGTCACCGAGGTCGTCGGCAAGACCGACAAGGGCACCGAGGTCAAGACCGCTCCCACCACGCTGGCCGCCGTCCTGGGTGACGACAAGGCCGACGGCAAGGTCCCCGTCGACCCGGCGGCGGTCACCGTCGAGCCCCTGACGAAGGGCGTCACCTTCTCCTGGGCCAAGGGCCCGGGCCTGACCTTCGGTCCCGAGGGCGCGAAGCTGCCGCTCGGCAACCTGCGGCTCGACGTCAACGCCTCCGTCGACACCGCCCCCGACGCCCCCGCCTCGGCCGGCGCCTCGGTCTCCGGTTTCGTCCAGCTCGCCCCGCAGGTCGAGTTCGCGTACGACGGCAGCACCGGCGGCGCACCCGGTCCGCGCGGCGCCTTCCTCGGCATGAGCGGTGACTGGTCCTCGCAGTGGAAGCTCCAGGGCCGCGCCGCCGCGAGCACCGGAGCGCCCAAGCGGATCCCGTTCGCCAAGCTGCACAGCTCGCCCGTCATCCAGGTCGGCCCGGTGCCGGTCGTCGTCAACCTCGACCTGACCTGCTACATCCAGGTGGAGGCCGACGGCCGCGTGACCCTGGACGTCCAGCAGGACGTCAAGGGCGACTTCAAGGTCGGCGGCAGCTACGCCACGGGCAAGGGCTGGACCCCGGTGAGCGCCTCGAACGTCAAGAGCACGCCGGTCAAGGCGAGCGTCACCGCCGCCGGACGGGTCAAGGGCGCGATCGGCGCCGAGGCCTCGGTCGGCCTGTACGGCGCCGTCGGCGTCACCGCGGACTTCGCCCCGTACCTGCGCGGCGAGGGAGACATCAAGGCGGCCGCGTCCAGCGACGGCAAGACCTCCCTGGACGGCGCCTGGGCGCTGTACGGCGGCTTCGACCTGAGCGGAAACCTCCAGCTCCAGCTGTCGCTGTTCGGCACGCCCGTCTTCGAGCGCCGTATCCCGCTGGGCACCCTGAACCGCGAGTGGGCGCTCTCGACCGGTCACGTCGGGCGATAGTCCGCGCGAACCGTACGCACACCGGTACACACTGCCCGGGCGTGGACGCGCCCGGGCAGTGGCATGCCGGAGAAGTCCGCGCAGGGGGCTTCTCCTCCCACCTACCCATCAGTACATTGACGCCATGTCTAATACGCCGCTCGCGCCCGCCCCCGTGGCGTCGGAACACGTGGACCTGAGGCCCCGGAACGTGTCCTTCGGCTGGGAGGACACCCCGCTCCACTGGCTGCCGGGCGACCCCTTCGCCGGGCACATGATCAATGTGCTGCACCTGCTGCTCCCCGCCGGGGAGCGCTGGTTCGTACACGTCTACAAGCAGGTGCTCCCGTACATCGAGGACGAGCAACTGCGGGCGGACGTCGTCGGCTTCATCGGCCAGGAGGCCATGCACGCCACCGCCCACGACGACGTGCTCCCCCACCTGAAGCGGCTCGGGCTGGACCCGACCCCCTACACCGCGCAGGTGGACTGGCTGTTCGAGAAGCTCCTCGGCGACCGGACCCTGCCTCCGGGCCGGGCCCGTCACTGGTGGCTGATGGAACGGGTCGCGATGATCGCGGCGATCGAGCACTACACAGCGTTCCTGGGCGACTGGGTGCTGAACGCCGACGCGCTGGACCGGCGCGGCGCCGACCCCACCATGCTGGACCTGCTGCGCTGGCACGGGGCGGAGGAGGTCGAGCACCGCTCGGTGGCCTTCGACCTCTTCATGCACGTCGACGGCAACTACCGCCGCCGGGCGCGGACCTGGGCGACCGCCTTCTCGGCCCTGGTGTTCCTGTGGCAGCGCGGGGTGCGCTTCTTCATGGAGAACGACCCGCACCTGGTGGACGGCAAGGCCTCCTTCGGGAAGTTCTTCGTGGCCGGGCAGCAGGGGGTGCTCCCGTCGGCCGGAGCGATGCTGAAGTCCATCCCGAAGTACCTCTCGCGCGCCTACCACCCCTCACAGGAGGGCTCGACGGCCCAGGCGGTGGCCTATCTCGCCGCCTCCCCCGGCGCGAACGGCGGGGTGCGGGCATGAGGCGCACCCTCGCGGTCACGGCCGCCCTGGGCGCGGCCTGGATGACCCGGCGCGCCCTGAGGCGCCGCATCGGCGGCTCCCCGCTCTGGCCGCTGCCGGCCCTGGAGACGCCGGTGTCGGGCCACTCCCCGCGCCGCGCGCTGCGGGCGCTGATCGTCTCCCGTACGGAGCCCGCGCAGGGCGTGCTGCGGCTGACCGTGGAGTCGCCGGACCTGCCGGCGTGGACGCCGGGCGCGCACGTGGACGTCACCCTGCCCTCGGGCCTGGTCCGCCAGTACTCGCTGTGCGGCGACCCGGCGGACGCCGGCCGGTACACGATCGCGATCCGGCTGATCGAGGACGGCCGGGGCGGCTCCCGCGAGGCGCACGCGCAGCTGGTCGAGGGCGCCGAGCTGGAACTGCGCGCGCCGCGCAACCGCTTCGAGCTGGTCCCGGCGGCCTCGTACGTCTTCGTCGCGGGCGGCATCGGCATCACCCCGATCCTGCCGATGCTGCGGGCCGCCACGGCGGCGGGCGCCGACTGGACCCTCCTCTACGGGGGCCGCACCCTCGACTCGATGCCCTTCCTGGACGACCTCGCGCCCTACGGTGACCGGGTGTCGGTCTTCCCCGAGGACGAGACGGGCCTGCCCGACCTGGCCCCGGTGTCCGCGGCGGGGCCGGGCACCCTGGTCTACTGCTGCGGTCCGGAGCCGCTGATGCGGGCCGTCACGGCGGCGGCCGCGGATCCGTCGGCGGTGCGTCTGGAGCGGTTCGCCCCGTCGCAGGGCCCCGGTCCGGGGCGGGCCTTCACGGTCGAACTGCGCCGCTCGGGACGGGTCGTCGAGGTGGCGGCGGACGAGAGCACGCTGGCCGCGGTGCGCCGGGATCTGCCGGACACCCCGTACTCCTGCGAGCAGGGTTTCTGCGGGACCTGCCAACACCGGGTCCTGGCGGGCGGGGTGGACCACCGTGACGAGCTCCTCACGGACCAGGAGCGCGCGGACTCGATGCTGCTGTGCGTCTCCCGCGCGAAGGGGGACCGACTGGTCCTGGACCTGTGAACGCTCCCCAGTAGGGTGTCCGCATGACAACCGGAGTGCGACGCAGGATGGGTGTCGAGGAGCGGCGGCAGCAGCTGATCGGGGTTGCCCTGGAGCTGTTCAGCCACCGCTCGCCCGACGATGTGTCGATCGACGAGATCGCGGCGGCCGCGGGGATATCCCGGCCGCTCGTCTACCACTACTTTCCGGGCAAGCTGAGCCTGTACGAGGCCGCGCTGCGGCGGGCGGCCGACGAGCTGGCGCTGCGGTTCGTGGAGCCCCGGGAGGGTCCGCTCGGGGCGCGCCTGCTGCGGGTGATGGGGCGGTTCTTCGATTTCGTCGACGACCACGGGCCGGGTTTCTCGGCGCTGATGCGCGGCGGTCCGGCCGTCGGCAGCAGCCGGACGAACGCGATGATCGACGAGGTCCGGCAGGCGGCGTACGAGCAGATCCTCACGCACCTGGGCGTCGGGCTGGAGCGCACGCCCGCGCGCCTGGAGCTCGTGGTGCGGTCCTGGGTGTCGCTCGCCGAGTCCACCGCTCTGATCTGGCTGGACGGGCGCCGGATCCCGCGGGGCGAACTGGAACTGCAGCTGGTGCACGACTTCGCCGCGCTGGCCGCCGTGAGCGCCGCGTACGACGCGGAGATGGCGGGGATCCTCGTGGCGATCCTGGCCGGCGAGCCCGCCGACGGGCCCTTCGGGGAGCTGGTCGGGCGGCTCGGTGCGCTGGTGCCGGGCGGGGCGTCGGAGACCGTCCCGGGCTGAGGGCCGGGCCAGGTACCGGGGCAGGTACCGGGCCAGGTGTGGAAGGCGCGCTGGATCCGCACCGGATCCGGGGTGTGGCGGCCGCCCATGATCATCGATAATGCCCGCGTGATCATTGACGACGAGATCCTGTTCCGGCCTGCCGAGGAGAAGGACGCCGGCACGCTGGTGCAGCTGTACGACCAGGCTGCCCGGTGGATGCGCAAGCACGGGATCGATCAGTGGAAGCCCGGCGACAAGGACGCCGCGCACTTCCGGTCGAGGATGCGCGAGGGAGAGGTCTGGCTCGCCGGCGATGCCGACGGGCGGGTGTGCGGGGCCTACGAGTTGTGGTGGTCCGACGAGGACGCCTGGGGGGTCCAGCCGCCCGTGGCCGGCTACGTGCACCGGCTGATGGTGGCGCGCGAGGTGGCCCCCGCGGGGGCCGGGCGGCGGCTGCTCGAACACGCCGAGCGCCGGACCGCCCGGACCGGCCGGGAACGGGCGCGGCTGGACTGCGTCTCCACCAACCCCCGGCTGCTCGCGTACTACCGGGGTGCGGGCTACCGGGTGGTCGGGGAGCTCCCCAACAAGGAGGGGAAGGACGGCAGGACCTACGGGGTGATCCTGCTGGAGAAGCGGCTGGACCGGCTCAGCGCCGTGTGAAGACCGAGACGGTGCGGGCGGGGACGGTGAACTCTCCTGTCTTCGCGTCGTACGCGGACTGCTTGACGGTGGCGTCGGAGCCCGCGGCCTGGACCGGGTGCAGCCGGTAGGCGGTGCCGGCGAGGGCGGGGACGCGCTGGGCCTGGGCGGTGGGGACCGCGTTGAAGACGACCACCAGGTCGCCCAGGGTCATGGTGATCACGCCCGGGGTCTCGTCCTTGCCCGAGAGCGGGAAGGCCAGCCGGGACTGGACCGCCTCGGTGGTGGTGAGGGCGAAGTCCGGCTCGGTGGTGCGGATCTTCAGCAGGTCGCGGTAGGCCGCCGAGGTGGCGCCCATGTCGGTGCAGGCGGGCGCCGGTCCCGTCAGCAGCGGCTTCGCGTAGGGCCACTTCGAGGCGTTGTCGGCGGCCGGGGGCAGACCGCGGCCGAAGCCGTTGCCGTCCCGGCAGTCCCAGTGGATGGCGTTGAACCAGTCGCCGCTGTCGTAGGAGTTGCGGTCAAGGGACTTGGAGCGGAGCAGGTCGGTGCCCGCCTGGGAGAGGGCCGGGCCCTGCGAGAGGGTGGCCGTGGCCATGGCCAGGACCTGCATGCGGGCCTTGTCCGCGTTGCTCGTGGCCGGCGGGAGCTTGTAGGTCAGGGCGTCGGCGAGGGATTCGTTGTCGTGGGCGTCGGCGTAGGCGAGGGCGTCGCCGGGGGCGGCCGCGTAGCCGGCCGGGGCGCCGTTGTAGTCCAGCTCGGAGCCCTTGATCCGGCGGCCGGTGGCGTCGGTGAAGGCGTACGAGGCGAGGTTGCCGGAGAGCCCGACCTTGATCAGGTCCTGGGCGTGCAGGAGGCGGGCCCTCTGCTGCTCGGCGGTGCCGTTCGCGGGCGAGGCGTTCGGGGCGGTGAACAGCCCGGACGCGAAGCCCTGGACGCGCGGGTCCTCGTCGAAGGGGCCGCCGCCGCGGACGGCGTCACGGGCCCGGTCGGAGAAGGTGGCGATGCCGGTCCCGGCCATGTTCTTCTGCGTGGCCTGCACGAAGCGGGCGTCGTCGGCGACCTCGCCGAAGTTCCAGCCCTCCCCGTAGAGGACGATCTTCTTGCCGTCGACCCCGTCCTTGGCGACGGTCAGGGCGTCGAGGGCCGTGCGGACGGCCAGGATGTTGGCCTTCGGGTGGTGGCCCATCAGGTCGAAGCGGAAGCCGTCGACCTTGTACTCCTTCGCCCAGGTGACGATCGAGTCGACGACCAGGCGCCCCATCATGGCGTTCTCGGGGGCGGTGTTGGCGCAGCAGGTGGAGGTGGCGACGGAGCCGTCCGCCAGCAGGCGCTGGTAGTAGCCGGGGACGATGCGGTCGAGGACCGACTTGTCCGACTGGCCCGCGGCAACGGTGTGGTTGTAGACGACGTCCATCACCGTGCGCAGCCCGGCCCCGTTCAGGGACTGGACCATCCTGCGGAACTCGACGGTGCGGGCGGTGCCGTTCGGGTCGCTCGCGTAGCTGCCCTCGGGGACGGTGTAGTGCAGCGGGTCGTAGCCCCAGTTGTACGCGTCCTTCGCGGCCGCGGCGGCCACGCAGGCCTGCTGTTCCTGCGAGTCCGGCGCGTACACCTTGAGGTCGCAGGCGGGCTCGGTGCGGTCGGCGGCCTTCTCCGGGACGGTGCCGATGTCGAAGGCCGGCAGGAGGTGGACGTAGGAGGTCCCGGCGGCGGCCAGGTCGCGCAGGTGCCGCATGCCCGCCGAGCCGGTGTCGGTGAAGGCCAGGTACTGGCCGGGGTGGGTGGTGGTGCGGTCCGCGACGGAGAAGTCGCGGATGTGCAGCTCCTGGATCTGCGCGGAGGTGAAGGGGACGGGGGCGGGCTTGCGCAGGGTCTTCCAGCCGGGCGGGGCGAGCTTCGGGTCGGCCAGGTCCACGACCAGGCTGTGGACGGAATCCGCGGTGAGGGCGGTGGAGTAGGGGTCGGTGACGAGGTTGCGGACCACCTGTCGGGTGCTCGGGGCCCAGACGGTCACGTCGTAGCGGTAGGGCTTGCCGGTCCAGGAGCGTTCGCCGCGCACCGACCAGACGCCGGTGGCGTCGTCGCGGCGCATGGCGACCGTGCGGCCGTCGAGTTCGAGGGAGACCTGCTGGGCGGTGGGGGCCCAGACGGAGAGGGTGGGTCGGCCGTCCTTGAAGACGGGGCCGAGCGAGGCGGTGGTGGCGTACAGGTCGTCGAGGACTCCGGCGAGCTGTACGCCGGTGGCGGCCAGGACCGCGCCGTTCGCGGCGCGGGCGCTCGCGACGAGCTGGCCGCGCAGGGCCTCGCGGACCCGGTCGCGGTCGCGCGGGTCGACGGTGTAGGCGCCGTATGCGGCCAGGTGCGGGAACTTCTGCTTCTGGACGGCGGTGAGCTCGGCCTTGTCGAGCCTCAGCCACTGGGCGCGGCCGGTCAGGGTGCCGTTCTCGGCCTTGACGGCGCCGTCGCGCGAGGCGAGGAGCTGCACGGAGGCGGCTGCGGCGGGGGCGTTCCAGGCGAGGGTGTCGCGGTCGATCCAGACGGCCTGGGACTTGGTGAGGTCCAGGGCGGCGGCGGAACCGGCGGGCTGCGGGAGCAGGTACTGCTCCTGGCCGCCCAGCATCCACACCTCGTGGCCGGTGGCCTTCAGGTCCAGGGACCGGTCGGTGGGGAGGTCCTTCTCGTCGCCCTTGTGGAGGATGTAGCTGAGGCTGGTGGCGCCGGGCGCGAGCGGGACCTCGTAGACCGCGCCGTAGGAGTCGGTACGGGTGGGGAGCACGGGCTTGGACCAGTCGGTGGGGTTGGCGGCTCCGGTCCAGACGTGCAGGCCCCAGCCGTCGTAGGCGCGGTCGGGGCGCTGGTAGTGCAGGACGGCCTTGTTCTGGTCCTGCGGCGGGTAGGCGGGGCGGTCGGTGCGGGCCGCCTCCTTGCCCTGCTCCAGCCAGATCTCACCGGTCTTCGTCACGTCGACGGTGCGGTCGGCGGCGACGTCCTTGTTGCCGTCCTTGTCGATGACGAGGTAGCCGACGGAAGAGGCGCCGGGCCCCAGCCTGACGTACGCGAAGGCGCCGTAGGCGTCGCGGCCGGTGAAGTCGTGGCCGGCGGGCCAGGGGGTGGCTTCGCCGTCGGCGAGGTCGCCCCAGGCGTACAGGCGCCAGTCGGTGTAGTCGCCGTCGGGGCGGTTGTAGTGGACGACCGCGTGGTCCCGCTGGGTGGCGGTGGGGATCTCGGTGGGCGGGGCCTGGCCGGCGGCGGAGGCGGCGAGGGCGCTCGCGGTGCGGCCGGCGGAGTCGACGACGACGGCCTTGTAGCGCAGGGCGGTGCCGGCCGGGGTCTTGGCGTCGAGGGGCTGGGTGACCTTGTAGGGGGCGTGGTCGGCGGTACCGAGGACCTGCCACTTCTCGTTGCCGGTCTGGGCGGCGAAGACGACGCGGTTCTGTCCGCCGCCGCTGACGTCGGCGGACAGCTCGACGGTGCCGGTGGCGCCGGGGGCCGGGGCCTTCAGGGTCAGGGCGGGCTTGACGGTGGGCTTGGCGGCGGGCGCGACGGCCTGGAGGACCACGGAACCGAGGGCGGGGACGGGGACGGTGAGCTTGCCGGCCGCCGAGGCGCGGATCAGCGCGGTGCCGCCGTACAGGGTGCGGTACTGGGCGCCGGCCGGGGCGTCGATCTCGACGGTGCGGGACGCGGCGCCGTTGTTGGCGGCGACCAGGTACTCGGTGCGGGTCTTGGTGTCGGTGCGGGCGAAGGCGTAGACGGAGCCGTCGGCGAAACGTTCACTCTGGACGCCGTCGCGGAGGGCCGGGTGCGCCTTCGTCAGCTTCGAGAGAGCACTGATCTGCTGGTAGAGCGGGTGTCCCGGATCGTAAGCATCGCTCGCGTGTGTGCGCGCCGTTGCGAGCTGGTCGTCGTCCAGGTAGTCGGCGACCTGCGTGGCGAACAGCGGCTGCCGGGCGTCCTTGTCGCCGCCGGCGCCCGTGAAGCCCTGCTCGTCACCGGAGTAGATCACCGGGTTGCCCCGGGAGAAGAACATCAGCTCGTTGGCCAGCCGGTAGCGGTCCAGCAGCTCCTGCTCCCCGGCGCCCGGCCGGTCCTGCTTCAGGAAGGTGGCGAACCGGCCCATGTCGTGGTTGCCGAGGAAGGTCACCTGCTCGTAGGCGTTGGCCCGGCCGGAGGTGTACCGGTAGTCGTCGCCGAGGACGGAGGCCAGCCGGCCGGCCGCCGCGCCCTGGGAGGCGTACGCGCGGATCGCGTCCTGGAGCGGGAAGTCGAGGGTGGCGTCCAGCTTCCCGCGGGTCACGTACGGGGAGGTGACGGCGGTGTCGGCGGAGTAGACCTCGCCGAACATGAAGAAGTCGTCACGGCCGCGCTTGGCGGCATAGGTGTCGAGGGCGGTCGCCCACTGCGTCCAGAACTCGGTGTTGACGTGCTTGACCGTGTCGATCCGGAAGCCGTCGATCCGGAAGTCCCGCACCCACTTCTCGTAGATCTTCTCCATCCCGCTGACGACCTCGGGACGCTCGGTCCACAGGTCGTCGAGACCGACGAAGTCGCCCTGGTCGGAGGACTCGCCCGCGAAGGTGGAGTCCCCGCGGTTGTGGTACATCGTCGGGTCGTTGAGCCAGCCCGGCACCTTGAGGTTCTTCTTCGCGTCCGGCACGAAGGGCGTCCTCGGGAAGGACGTGCCGTCCACCTTCGGGAACTTCGCCTTCCCGTCCGCGTAGTCCTTGTCCTCGAACGGCACCCCGTCCTTGGTCAGATAGGGGAACGCCCCCTTCGACAGGTACGAGTACGACGCCTCCCGGTAGTCCACGACATCGGCGGTGTGGTTGGTGATGACGTCGAAGAAGACCTTCATCCCCTTCCCGTGCGCCTTGTCGATCAGCCGCTCCAGGTCGGCGTTGGTCCCGAAGTGCGGGTCTACCTGCGTGAAGTCGGTGATCCAGTAGCCGTGGTAGCCGGCCGAGACATCGGCCCCCTTGCCCTGCACCGGCTGGTTCTTGAAGATCGGCGCCAGCCAGATGGCCGTGGTGCCGAGCCCCTTGATGTAGTCGAGCCGGTCGGTGAGCCCCTTGAGGTCACCGCCCTGGTAGAAGCCCTTGTCGGTCGGGTCCAGGCCGGTCTCCAGGCGCGAACCGGTCAGACCGCCCCGGTCGTTGCCCGGGTCGCCGTTCGCGAACCGGTCCGGGAGCACGAAGTAGAACTGCTCCCGGGTCAGGTCGTGGCGGGCCGGCTCGGCGGCCAGTTTCGCGTCCGAGGGCGGCGCGGGCGGCGGCCCGCTCGTCGCGGCCGCGGCGGGGAGGGCGGGCAGGAACGTCACGGCCAGGGCGGCGGCGAGCACTCCTGCGGCAGGGCGTATCAAGGCGGGTCTCCTTGTGTACGTGTCGCATGGATGAGGACCGCCCGGCCTGGCAGGGAGGAAGGTGCCGGGCGGCCCTGGTCTGTGGAGCGGCGGCTCAGCTGCGCCAGGTGTCGGCCGGCGTGACCTTGCCGCTCGCGGGGACGGTGGCGGTGCGGTTGGCTCCGCTCTCCCAGGTGACGTTCCCGGCGGCGTCCTTGCGGAGGTACTTGTACGAGAACGTGGTCCCGGCCGGGAGCGCCACGTCGAGCTTCCAGACCGGGTACGCGGCCGGGTCGAGCTTCAGCGCGCCGCCGGTGTTCCAGCTGCCGAGCTCGGCGCGGTCACCGGTGACGTAGATGTTCTGCCCGGGAACGGTGGTGGCGTTGACGCCGAAGGAGACCCCGGCGGAGCCCGCCGGGGTACCGGAGCAGGTACGGGCCCCGGCGTGCAGGGCGAGGGCCGTCCCGGCGGCGACGGTGGCGGTGAACTGCCCGCCCGAGCCGACGGCGACCGTCCGCCCGCTCTGCACGTCGCAGTAGTCGCCGCCCGGCAGCGAGGTCTGGAAGGTCCGGGTCAGGGCGGAACCCTCGTGGTTGATCACCACGTACGCCTTGGCGCCGCGCCCGAAGGCGATCTGGTCACCGCCGTTGTCCCACCAGTTGCCGACGGACTGACCGCGGGCGGCGTTGCGGAAGCCGACCATGGAGGAGATCTCCCGCCAGGCGTGCTGGCACTTCCAGCCGTCGGCGTAACAGGCGCTCACCGCACCCCCGTTGGGCGGACCGGCGTCCTTGTCGGTCCACTCGTAGCCGGAGTGCACGTCGGGCGAGCCGTACGGCCAGGCCAGCGCGAAGACACTGGCCAGCGTGTAGGTGGACCCGTCCTTGTAGTTGAGGGTGTCGCCGCCGCGCTCGGTGTCGTGGTTGTCGACGAAGACGCCGGCCTGCCCGCCGGGCATGTACCCCCAGGCCTCGCCGAAGTTCTTCAGGTAGGCGAGGTTCTCGTTCTGGAAGACGCGCTTGAGGTCCCGGGCGTACCGGAACTCCTGCACGTCCCCGTTCCCCAGGTACTCGCTCGGCGAGACGGCCTCCCCGGCCCCGTATATCGCCTCCTGCTTCCAGTACACGCCGGGGTTGGTGAGGCGGGACTTGATGTTGGCGAGGTCGGCCGCGGGCATGTGCTTGGCGGCGTCGATCCGGAGGCCGTCCACGCCCAGCGACAGCAGGTCGTTCAGGTACCCGGCGATGCGCCCGCGCACGTGGTCCTCACCGGTGTCCAGGTCGGCGAGCTGCACGAGCTCGCAGTTCTGGACGTTGCCCCGGTCCTGATAGTTGGAGATCGAGGCCCGGCAGTCGTCCATGTCGGCACCCGAGTAGAGCCCCGGATAGCCGTACTTCGTGTACGAAGATCCGCCCGTCCCGGTGAAGGTGGCGCCGGCGTCGGCCGGTCCGGCCATGTGATTGATGACGGAGTCGGCGACGACCTTGACGCCCGCGGCGTGACAGGTGTCGACCATGGCCTTGAAGGCGGCCCGGTCCCCGAGCCGCCCGGCGATCTTGTAACTGACGGGCTGGTACGAGGTCCACCACTGCCCGCCCTGCACGTGCTCCTGCGGCGGCGACACCTGCACGTACCCGTACCCGGCGGGCCCGAGGGAATCGGTGCAGGCCTTGGCGACGGAGTCGAAGCGCCACTCGAACAGGACGGCGGTGACGTCCTTCTCACCGGGCGGCGCGGCGACGGCCTGCGGCCCGAGGCCCGTGAGGGTGGCGGCGGCAAGTGCACCCGCGGCGACGGCGCGGGCTGTCTGCAGGGTTCTGCCGTTCCTTGCAGTGCGGGGCATGTGGGGCCTCCTGGCGGAGAGGTGGGGATTGCACGCGACCGTATGGGCCCGCCAACAGCCCTGCAATAGCTTGCGCAAGAAATTGCAGAATTGTTTCTTCCGTGTGTCCTGGCGGGACTTGGGGGCGGCCGGGCGAGACGCCCGACCCGCAGGGCGGCCGACCGGCGTTCACGGAGGGCGCTTCGCGCGCCCCTGCCACGGCCGTCCGCACGAGCCCGCCGGTGGGGTAGCCTGCACCCTCAGCAATTGAACTCGTTCAAACCAGGGGGGACGGATGGGCGTGGCAACACAGGACAGACGGGACCGACAGGGCCGACAGGGCCGACAGGGCGTCGCGCTGTGGTTGGCGTTCGGCATCGAGGCGGTGGGACTGACGGTGGGATTCGCCCTCGCCGACCCCACCACTTTGCGACCCGACCACTCCGACGGCCTGCTCGCGATGTGCGTACTGCTCATCGCCGGGTTCGGGTCGTTCATCGCCCTCGTGCTCGCACTGACGCACCAGCGATCCGGTCCGGCCTGGTGGGCGGCCGCTTCGGTGATTGCGCCGCTGGCGGTCTTGGTGATGCTGATGGAGTCGGGGATGGGGGCCTGGTTCACCGGGTGCGCCCTAGCACTGCTCGCGATTCCCGCAGGCGCCGTTGCGAGTCTCCGGAGTGCGTCCCGGCACGCGCCGGAAGGTGACGCCGAGACAGGTCCCGCACCCGGCGGTGACATCGGGAAGGCCGCGACAGCCCTTGCCGCCGTCGCACTGGTCGCCTCGATGTCCATGGGCGGAGGGATGGAGGACGTGCACCTCTCCGGGACCTGGACCGCCGACCGGAACGACCTCACCCTCACCCTCACCGACAGCCGGCTTGGAGACGGGCAGTACACCCTGCAGCGGGAAGGGTGCTCGGAGGAGGGTTCCTGGACTCTGGACAACCCGCCGTTGACGACCTCGGTCAAGGCCCGGCTGCACCGGGACACGGCGACCACCGCGTGCCTCCCCGGCACCAACAGCGTCATGCTCTACGTAGCGGGCGGCACAGTGGCCGCCCCGATCCTCGACCTCAGGGGCCCGGACGGCGCGAGGTGGACCCTCACGCGGGGGTAGGGGGGGCGGGGGCTTCGGTAGTCGGGAGCCCGTCGATCGGCATCAGGGATGCGTATGGGGGTTTCCCGTCAGTCCCATCGTCCCTCCGTGTCGGGCCGGTCCCTCAAGGGCGCTCCTTCGTCGCGTCGCTACGCGATGGCCTTCGGCCACCCTTGACCGACCGACCCGCCCCGGAGAAACGAAAGACTGCCGGGAAACCCCCAAGGGAATGGGCCGGGCACTCAAGGATCAGGACGGGGCGATCAGTGATGCGCGGGGCGTCCCGGTGAGCACGGCCGAGAGACGGGGCCCATCACAGACCAGGGCCCGTGTCGGTGGAAGCGCGTCCAATCGCTACGCGCCCCTCATCTCTCAGCGTCCGACGACCGCCCCTGGCTGGACATAGGCCGCCCACGACCCTGGTCCCACGCTCGATATGCGACCGACGACCGCCTGTGGCCGGCCGTAGGCCGCCTCGGACCGCTACGGGCTTCTCCATGACCGCGACGGGCGCCCGTCACTCGCTGATGAGAGCCGCCGGGAGGGGCGGAAGGCTGAAAGCTCGGCTATCCCGTCGTGGAGCCGGGTCAGCGCAAGCATCACTCCACAGGCTCGTGCTCAAACAGGGGCAATTGGGGCAATCTGTCGACCTCGTGGGCCGCCCACCAGCGCTGACCCGCATCCACGACGAAATAGCCGCAGTCCCATGCCTTTCCACCCCGGTCAGCCGTCGGACGCCTCCCGTGAGAGCGTCCAAGGGTCGAGGGCGGCCGATGGCCGACCGCCGGACGCATGTCGAGCGCCGCACCGATCCCTTGGGCGGCTTATGAACAGCCATAGACGGTCGCCGGACGCCGTGGGTGGGAAACAGCTGAGGTCGTGGGCGGCCTATGTCCAGCCCAGGACGGTGTGGAGACGCTGGGAGATGAGGAGCGCGTAGCGATTGGACGCGCTTCCCCCGACACGGCAGGTGGCTGTCATGGGCCCCGCCTCTCGGTCGTGTCGGCCGAGATCTCCCGGGGCATCTCTGGCCGCCCCGTCCCTGAAAGTGTCGGCCGGCCCGTTCCTTTGGGGGCTTCCCGGCAGTCTTTCGTTTCTCCGGGGCGGGTCGGTCGGTCAAGGGTGGAGCGCAGCGACATCGCGAAGCGACGCGACGAAGGAGCGCCCTTGAGGGACCGGCCCGACACGGAGGGACGATGGGACTGACGGGAAACCCCCATACGCCACTCTGATACCGCCCGGGCAGCTCCCGCCTACCGAAGCCCCCGCCGCCCCTCACCCCACCCCGCCCCACCAACTCCCGCCCCCGAAGCCCCCGAAGCCCCCGCCCCGCCCAGAGGGCTACGGCACCTCGGCCGTCGAGCCGCGCACCACCAGTTCCGGCTGGAAGACGTACTCCGTGCGCTGGACCGGGGTGCCCGACACCGCCTCCAGGAGGGCGCCCACCGCCGCCGTCGCCATCGCGCGTACCGGCTGGCGGACCGTCGTCAGCGGCGGGTCCGTGAAGGCGATCAGCGGTGAGTCGTCGAAGCCGACCACCGACACGTCCTGCGGCACCCGCAGCCCGCGCTCGCGCGCCGCCCGGATGACGCCGAGCGCCATCGGGTCGCTGCCGCACACGATGCCCGTGCAGCCGCGGTCCAACAGGGCCATGCCCGCCGCGTGTCCGCCCTCCACCGTGAAGAGCGTGCGCTGGATCAGCCCGTCCGCCTCCGCCGTCGGCAGCGCCGCGAGGAATCCCTGCTCCTTGCGGGCCGACGGCACGTAGCGCGTCGGCCCGATCGCGAGCCCGATCCTGCGGTGCCCCAGGTCCTGCAGGTGCCGTACGGCCATGTCCGCCGCCGCCCGGTCGTCCGGGGAGATGAACGGGGCGTTCACCTGCTCGTTGAAGCCGTTGATCAGGACGAACGGCAGCCCGCGCGCCGCCAGTCTCTGGTAGCGCGCGGGGTCGGCGTGGGCGTCGGCGTGCAGGCCCGACAGGAAGACGATCCCGGTGACCCCGCGCTCCTCCAGCTGTTCCACCAGTTCGTCCTCGGTGGCCCCGCCCGGGGTCTGCGTGCACAGCACGGGCGTGTACCCGTGCCCGGCCAGCGCCTGCTCTATGACCTGCGCGAACGCCGGAAAGATCGGGTTGGTGAGCTCGGGGATGAGCAGCCCGACCAGCCCGTTGCTGCGCCGTTTGAGCCGGACGGGGCGCTCGTAGCCCAACAGGTCGAGCGCGGCCAGCACCTTGTGCCGGGTGCCGGCCGCCACGCCCGGTTTGCCGTTGAGCACGCGGCTGACGGTCGCCTCGCTGACCGCGGCCTGCGCTGCGATGTCCGTCAGCCGGAGGGGGGAGGTCACCCCGACGTCACCTGCCACCACACCGTGGTGTCGGCCGGCAGGACGCCGTCCTCGACCGTCGCGCCGCTGGACAGCAGGGCCTCGCCTTCGACGGGGAACCGTACCGCCGTGCCGGTGGTGTTCGCGGTGCACAGGAAGTCCCCCCGGCGGAAGACCAGGACGCCCTCGGGAGCCTCCTGCCAGTCCACCGACTCGCCCTCGCCCAGGTCCGGGTGCTCGCGGCGCAGCCGCAGGGCGGCCCGGTACAGCTCCAGGGTGGAGGACGGGTCGCCGGTCTGCGCCTCCACGCTCAGATCCGCCCAGGAGTCCGGCTGCGGGAGCCAGCTGCCGCCGGTGCCGAAGCCGTACGGGGCCTCGGTCCCCGACCAGGGAATGGGGACCCGGCAGCCGTCGCGGAAGCCGTCCTGGCCCGCTGCGCGGGAGAACGACGGGTCCTGGCGGACCTCGTCCGGCAGGTCGGTGACGTCGGGCAGGCCGAGCTCCTCGCCCTGGTAGACGTACGCCGAACCGGGCAGTGCCAGCATCAGCAGGATCGCCGCGCGGGCCCGCCGCAGACCCAGCTCGCGGTCGCCGGGCTCGCGCAGCTGGGTGCCGAGGCCGGCGGGGTTGGCGAAGCGGGTGGCGTGCCGGGTGACGTCGTGGTTGGACAGCACCCAGGTGGTGGGGGCGCCGACGGTGCGCATGGCGGCCAGCGAGCCGTCGATGACCTCACGGAGCGCCGTCGCCTCCCAGTCACTGGTCAGGTACTGGAAGTTGAACGCCTGCTGCATCTCGTCGGGGCGGACGTAGAGGGCCGTGCGCTCGACGGTCGGGGTCCATGCCTCGGCGACCAGGACGCGGTCGCCCTCGTACTCGTCGAGGATCCGGCGCCAGGAGCGGTATATCTCGTGGACGCCGTCCTGGTCGAAGAAGGGCATGACGTCGTTGCCGAGCAGCTTGAGCTGGTCCTTGGCGCCGAGGTCGGGCAGGCCGGGTGCCTTGACCAGGCCGTGGGCGACGTCGACGCGGAAGCCGTCGGCGCCGAGGTCGAGCCAGAAGCGCAGGATCGAACGGAACTCGTCCTGTACGGCGGGGTGTTCCCAGTTGAAGTCGGGCTGCTCGGGGGCGAAGAGGTGCAGGTACCACTCGCCGTCCGCGACGCGGGTCCAGGCGGGGCCGCCGAAGATCGACTCCCAGTCGTTCGGGGGCTCCGAGCCGTCGGCGCCCTGTCCGGGGCGGAAGTGGAAGCGCTCGCGCAGCGGGGTGCCGGGGCCTTCGCGCAGGGCCTGCTTGAACCATTCGTGCTGGTCGGAGCAGTGGTTCGGGACGAGGTCCACGATGATGCGCAGGCCCAGTTCGTGGGCTTCGCGGATCACGGCGTCGGCGTCGTGCAGGGTGCCGAACATGGGGTCGATGGCCCGGTAGTCGGCGACGTCGTAGCCGGCGTCGGCCTGCGGGGAGGCGTAGAAGGGGCTGAGCCAGACGGCGTCGACGCCCAGCTCCTTCAGGTAGGGCAGGCGGCTGCGGATGCCTTCGAGGTCCCCCATGCCGTCCCCGTTGGAGTCGGCGAAGCTGCGCGGATAGACCTGGTAGATCACCGCTTCTCTCCACCAGCCGGGCTGCGTGCCGGTGGAGGTGGGGAGCGCGTCGGCGAGGTGCTGGGTCATGGTGTCCTTGGAGAGATCGGGCCGGGGGTGAGAGGGGGCAGGCTCGGGTGGTCAGCCCTTGGTGGCGCCTGCCGTCATCCCGGCGACGAGGTGACGCTGGGCGAAGACGAAGAAGATCGCCGCGGGGATGGCGATGAGCACCGAGGCGGCGCTCATGGCTCCCCAGTTGGAGGTGTACTGCGTGACGAAGGTCTGCAGTCCGCCGGCCAGGGTGAGGTTCTCCTCGCCGACCATGAAGGCGGAGGCGTACGCGACCTCGCCCCAGGCGGTGATGAAGGCGTAGAAGCCGGTGACGGCGAGGCCGGGCTTGGCGAGCGGCAGGATGAGGCGCCAGAAGGTGCCGAAGGGGTTGAGTCCGTCGACGCGGCCGGATTCGTCGATCTCCACCGGGATGGTGTCGAAGAAGCCCTTCATCATCCAGGCGCAGAACGGCACGGCGATGGTGAGGTAGGTGATGATCAGGCCGAGCGGCTGGTTGAGCAGGCCGAGGTCGCCCATGAGGTTGTAGAGCGGGACGATGAGGATCGCCATCGGGAACATCTGCGTGATGAGCAGGGTCCACATGAGCGGCTTCATGCCGGGGAACTTGAAGCGGCTGACCGCGTATCCGGTGGTGGCGGCGATGAAGACACCGAGGACGGTGGTGACGCCGGCGACCAGGACGGAGTTGGCGAACCAGCTGAGGAAGTGGCTCTGCTCCAGCAGGTTCGTGTAGTTGCTGAGGGTCGGTTCCTTGACGAAGTCGGTGGTGACCGCGTGCTTGGCCGGCTTGAGCGAGGTCAGCACGATCCACAGCACCGGGAAGACGGCGATCACGGACGCCACGACGAGGGTGGCGTGCAGGCCGACGGAGGCGAGCGGGGAACGGCTGCCCCGGGCACGGGCGGTCGCCTGGCCGGCGGTCCCCTTGCCGGCGGTCGCCTCGCTGGTGGTGGCCGTACGAGCGGTGGTCGCGGTGGACATGGTCACCACACCTCTCCCTGCTTGCGCAGCGAGCGCCGGTAGACCAGCGCGAAGATCATGAGCAGGGCGAGGATCAGGACGCCCCACGTGGCCGAGCCGGCGAAGTCGCGCGGGCTCGACACGAACGCCTCGCGGAAGGCCTGGGTCACCAGGATCTCGGTGGAGTCGCCGGGTCCGCCGCGGGTGAGCAGGAAGATCACCGGGAACATGTTGAAGGTCCAGATGGTGGAGAGCAGGATCACCGTCATGCTCACCGCGCGCAGTCCGGGCAGGGTGATGTGCCGGAAGCGCTGCCAGGCGCTGGCGCCGTCCATCTCGGCGGCCTCGTAGAGCTCGCCGGGGATCGACTGCAGGCCGCCGAGCAGGGCGACCATCATGAAGGGGACGCCGAGCCAGACGTTGACGGCGACGACCGAGAACTTGGCCCAGGTCGGGTCGTCGAGCCACGGGATCGCGGCGATGCCGCCACCGTCGAGGATCTTGTTGAGGATGCCGTTGTCGCGGTTGAAGAGGAACCGCCAGGCGAAGACGGAGACGAAGCCGGGGACGGCCCAGGGCAGGATGAGCGCCATCCGGTAGGCGGCGCGGCCCCGGAAGTCCCGGTTGAGCATGTTGGCCAGGATCAGACCGAGCGTGAAGGTGATGGACACGCACGCGACGGTCCACATCACCGTCCACACCAGCCGCTGCAGGAACACCGGGTCGCTGAGCACGGCCACGTAGTTGTCGAGTCCGACGAACTCGTACGTGGCCTCGATGTGCCGGGCGCCGATGGTGCGCGAGACGTTGCGCTCGGTGGCGTCGGTCAGCGACAGGTAGACGCCCCGGACCAGCGGCCAGCCGATGATCACGCCGAGGACGAGCACCACCGGGGCGACCATGGCCCAGGCGTACCAGTGCGTGCCGACGGCGCGCCGGAGGCCGGACGCGCCTTTTCCACCGCGGGCACCGCCGCGGTTACCGCTGTCGCTGTCAGTCCTGCGGCTCCGGCCGCGGGCGGCGACGTCGTTCTCGACGTCGTCGCCCGCGGCCTTCGCCACCGACTGGCTGGTGTGAGCAGCCATGGTTTCGTTACTTCCAGCCCTTGAGGATCTTGCGGAACTCGATGCCGGCCGCCTTGGCCGCGTCCTCCGGGCTCGACGCCCCGGTGATCGCCTTGGTGTATTCGACCTTCAGCGGCTCGAAGAGGGAGCCGTTCTCCGGGATCCAGGCGCGCTCGACGGCCTTGTCCACGGCCGGCTTGAAGAACTGGACCATCTCGTTGCCCTTGACGTCCGGCAGCTCGTAGGCGGCGGTCCGGGTCGGGAGCAGGCTGAGCTCCTTGGTCGACTGCACCTGGACCTCCTGCGAGGTCATGTACTCGACGAAGGCGTGCGCGGCGGCGGTGTTCTTGGACCCGGCGTAGACGCCGAGGTCGTGGCCGCCCTGCGGGGCACCGGCCTTGGCGGAGCCGGCCGGGACGGCGGCGATGCCGAGGTTGGCCTTGTCCTTGAACTGGTCGCCGGCGTAGGTGTCGGCGACGGCCCACGGGCCGTTGATCATCATGGCGGCCTCGCCGGTCTTGAAGGCCGTCTGCATGTTGGCGTAGCCGTCGGTGGCGTTGGTGATCGCCGCGCCGGAGCTGACCAGGTCGCGGGCGGTCTTGAAGGCCTTGACGCCCGCCTCGTTGTCGACGGTGACCGTCTTGTTCTTCGCGTCGACGAGGTCGCCGCCCTCGCCGTAGATCAGCGGGAGGAACCAGTAGGAGTCGTCGCCGCGCAGGTAGAGGGCGGCCTTGCCGGTCTTGGCCTTGATGGCCTCGGCGGCGGTCTTCAGCTCTGCCAGCGTCTTGGGGGGCTGGACGCCGGCGTCGGCGAGCATCTTCTTGTTGTAGAAGAGGCCGAGGCTGTCGATGACCTGCGGGACGGCGTAGGTCTTGCCCTCGAACTTGCCACTGGCCGCGGCCTGCGGGAGGAACTCGGCGTCGACCTTCTTCGCGGTCTCGGCCGGGACCTCGTCGAGGTAGCCCAGGGAGGCGAAGTCCGCGACCCAGCCGACGTCGGCGCGGATGACGTCAGGCGCGTCGGAGCCGCTGCTGAAGGCGTTCTTGACCTTGTTCTGCGCGTCGCCGTACGGGACGTTGACGTACTTGACGGTCACCTTCGGGTGCTTCGCCGTGAACCCCTCGGCGATCTTCTGGAAGCTGGCCTTCTCGGCGTCGTTCGAGGTGTCCCACCACGTGACCGTGCCGGAAAGCTCGCCGCCCGCCTTGGTGCCGTCGGCCGCGTCCTTGTCGTCCCCACCGCAAGCCGTTGCCGCGAGCGCCAGGGTCGCGACCAGCGCGGTGGCCGCTATGCCACGCCGCATATGAACTCCTTCGATGATCCCGGCCGCGCCCTCGCGGTCCCGAGTTGCCAGGAACGTAACAAGACTGAAAGAGGACCGAAAGACCTTGCGCAAACTTTCTGCAAGCGGAGGCGATCGTTACATCCGTGTGTCCGTACGGTTGCCGCAGCTTGCTGTTAGTTCGAGTCACCTTCGACCGACCGGGCCCGCAACCAGGGGGCATGTACCCGCGTTGACCCCGATATGACCCACGACTCGACGGCCGTCCAGCTTGCAAGCTCTTCCAGCAACGCGACCGCGAGCGGTGCCTGGTGGCGCGATGCCGTCATCTATCAGGTGTACGTGCGCTCCTTCGCCGACAGCGACGGAGACGGCATCGGCGACCTCCGCGGGGTCCGCTCCCGCCTCCCCCACCTCGCCCGCCTCGGGGTCGACGCCGTGTGGCTCACCCCCTTCTACGTCTCCCCGCAGGCGGACGGCGGCTACGACGTCGCCGACTACCGGGCCGTCGACCCCCTCTTCGGGGACCTCTCCGACGCCGACGAGCTGGTCCGGGCCGCGCACGCGCTGGGGCTGCGGGTCATCGTGGACGTGGTGCCGAACCACACCTCCGAGCAGCACCCGTGGTTCCGCGCCGCCCTCGCCGGGGATCCGGGGGCCCGCGAGCGCTACCACTTCCGCCCCGGACGGGGGCGGCACGGCGCCGAGCCCCCGAACGACTGGGAGTCGATCTTCGGCGGCCCGGCCTGGACCCGGGTCCCGGACGGCGACTGGTACCTGCACCTCTTCGCCCCTGAACAGCCGGACCTCGACTGGGACCACCCCGAGGTCGCCGAGGAATTCGCCTCCGTGCTGCGCTTCTGGCTCGACCTCGGCATCGACGGCTTCCGCATCGACGTCGCCCACGGCATGGTCAAGGCCCCGGGCCTGCCGGACATCGGCCGCGGCGCCCAGGCCACCCTCATCGGCACCGAGCCGCTCCCCTTCTTCGACCAGGACGGGGTCCACGAGATCCACCGCTCCTGGCGCCGCCTCCTCGACTCCTACGCGGGCGGGCGCATCGGGGTCGCCGAGGCCTGGGCGCCCACCTCGGAGCGGCTCGCCCTGTACGTGCGCCCCGACGAACTGCACCAGGCCTTCAACTTCCGCTTCCTGAACTGCCCGTGGGACCCCGCCGCGATGCGCACCGTCATCGACGAGTCCCTGGCCGCCACCACGGCCGTCGGCGCCCCGACCACCTGGGTCCTGTCCAACCACGACGTCGTACGCCATGTGACGCGCTACGGCGGCGGGGCCCGCGGCCTGGCCCGGGCACGGGCCGCCGCCCTGCTGATGCTGGCCCTGCCCGGGTCGGCGTACCTCTACCAGGGCGAGGAGCTCGGCCTCCCGGAGGTGGCTGACCTCCCGGACCAGGTCCGCCAGGACCCGGCCTTCCGCCGCGGGCGCCGTCAGCTGTGGGACACGGACGGCCCGGCGGCGCCGGAGGGGGAGGCCGACGGGGCGGGGTCCCCTGCCCCCGATTCCGCGACCGCGGCGGAGCCTGAGGGACAGGACGGGCTGCGCGACGGGTGCCGGGTGCCGCTGCCCTGGTCCGGCGCGGAGCCCCCGTACGGCTTCGGGCCGGCCGGCAGCTGGCTCCCGCAGCCCGCCGGCTGGGGAGGCCTCAGCGTCGCCGCGCAGACCGGCGACCCGCACTCCACGCTGGAGCTCTACCGCGCCGCCCTGGAACTGCGCCGGGCGATGCCGGGGCTGGGCGCGCCGGAGGCGGGGACGGGGACGGGGGCGGACGGCCTGGCCGAAGCCCCGTACGGCCCGTTCGCCTGCGGAATGCGCTGGCAGTCCGCCCCCGAGGGCGTGCTCCTCTTCACCCGCCCCGGCTTCGCCTGCACCCTCAACAGCCGCCCCGGCCCGGTGGAACTTCCCGCGCCCGGACGTCCCGTGCTCTCCAGCGCGCCGGTGGAGACGGACGGCCGCACCGTCCGGCTTCCCCCGGATTCGTGCACGTGGTGGTCATGGTGAACGTCCGACCGGTACAGTCCAATCCCGTGACCGCACGGCTAGCCGACATCGCAGCCCAGGCGGGGGTCAGCGAAGCCACAGTCAGCCGCGTGCTCAACGGCAAGCCCGGTGTGGCCGCAGGCACCCGCGAATCCGTGCTGGCCGCCCTCGACGTACTCGGCTACGAGCGGCCCGTGAAGCTGCGCCAGCGCAGTGCGGGGCTCGTCGGTCTGATAACTCCCGAACTGGACAACCCGATCTTCCCGGCGCTCGCCCAGGTCATCGGCCAGGCCCTGACCCGGCAGGGGTACACGCCGGTGCTGGCCACGCAGACGCCCGGCGGGTCCACCGAGGACGAGCTGACCGAGATGCTGGTCGACCGCGGGGTCTCCGGGATCATCTTCGTCTCCGGCCTGCACGCCGACACCACGGCCGACATGGGCCGCTACGACCAACTCCGCGGGCAGGGCGTTCCGTACGTCCTGATCAACGGCTTCTCCGAGAAGGTGCAGGCCCCCTTCGTCTCCCCCGACGACCGGGCCGCGATGCAGCTCGCCGTCACCCACCTCGCCGCGCTCGGGCACACCCGCATCGGGCTCGCGGTCGGACCGAAGCGCTTCGTGCCGGTCCTCCGCAAGATCGAGGGCTTCCGGCTCGGGATGAAGGAGCGGCTCGGACTCGGCGAGGCGGAGATCGAGGAGCTGATCCAGCACTCCCTCTACTCGCTGGAGGGCGGCCAGGCCGCCGCGGCAGCGCTGATCTCGCGCGGCTGCACGGCGGTGGTGTGCGCGAGCGACATGATGGCGCTCGGCGCGATCCGGGCGGCGCGGCAGCAGGGGCTGAAGGTGCCGCAGGACGTGTCAGTGGTCGGCTTCGACGACTCCCCGCTCATAGCGTTCACCGACCCGCCGCTGACAACCATCCGCCAGCCCGTGCAGGCGATGGGGCAGGCGGCGGTCCGGACCCTGCTGGAGGAGATCGGCGGCACGCCGGCCCCGCACAGCGAGTTCGTCTTCCTGCCCGAACTGGTGGTGCGCGGCTCCACGGCCTCGGGCCCGGGCCAGCGCCGCCGGGACTAGGCCCAGGCCGCCGGGGCACGTGTCCCTGCGGCGGTGGGGCGGTCCCGGTCCCGATACTGGGCAGATGCCCATGCCCGGCCGGCTTCGTGACAGGATCCTGCCCGACCACAAGCGACGTTCCCTGGAGGACCTCCAGGAGGATCTCGATCTGTCGTCGGGCGACAGCCGGGCGAAGCAGTCGGCCTTCTGGACCATGCTCACGCTGTCCTCGGTGATCGCCGCGTGCGGGATCCTGACGGACTCCACCGCCACCGTCATCGGCGCGATGATCATCGCTCCCCTCTCCACGCCGATCATGGGGATCGCCCTCGGGGCCGTGCAGCGACGCCGCTCCACCGCCCTCGCCTTCGTGGCGCTCGGCGGTCTGCTGGTGCTCGTGATCGGCGCGGTGGCCTCCCTCGTGGTGCCTCCCTCCTACGACTTGCTGTCGGACAGTCAGATCTCCAGCCGGACCTCCCCCGGGCTCCTGGACCTGATCGCCGCTCTCGCCACGGGCTTCGCCGGCGCCGTGGCGCTGTCCCGCAAGGACGTCGCCGCAGTCCTGCCGGGGGTCGCGATCGCGATCTCCCTGGTGCCGCCGCTCGTGGTGACGGGCGTGTGCGCCGGCCAGACGTCGTGGTGGCTCGCGCTGGGAGCGCTGGTCCTCTTCGTGTCCAACCTCCTCGCCATGGTCTTCGCGGGCATGGTGGTCTTCGCCGTCCTCGGGTACACCCGGGCCGCCGGACACCCCGGCCGGGGCCGGGCCACTCGCCGCGCCTACGTGATGCTCGGGCTGCTGTTCGCGGCGGTCCTGCTCCCGCTGGGCGCCAACACGGTGACCACGGTCCTGCTGAACGCGTGGACCTCGCGGACCTGGACCGCCGCCGAGCGCTGGCTCTCGGCCAGCCCCGGCGCGGCGGTCACCGGTGTCGACGCGCAGTCCAGGACCTTCTACGTCCACGTGCGCAGCCCCGGCGGCCTCCCGCCGATCGACGACCTGCTCGACGACCTCGAAGGTCAGCTCCCCGACGGCGTCCCGATCGTGGTCGACGCCACCCGCGGGCAGCAGATCGTCGCGGGGAAGGTGGGTGGCTGACGCGGCGGCGTAGTACCCAGGTCTGAGCGGCTGCGCCGAAGACCGTACCGAGGGATGATCGGAGGCGGGAAGGCATCTGGCAGACTCTGCCCATGGGTGAATCGAGCGTGAAGACACTGGAAACCCGGACGGACGTCTCATCACCCACCGTGGTCGAGACCGAGACCCGCCCGGGGTCCGAGCGCACCCTGCTCTCCCGGTTGCGTGCCCCGCGCCGGCCCCGGATCTGGTTCGAGGTCCTGCTCATCGCGATCAGCTACTGGACGTACTCGCTGATCCGCAACGCGGTGCCCGAGCAGAAGGCGGCGGCCCTCGCCAACGCCGACTGGATCTGGAGCGTCGAGCGGACCCTCGGCATCGCCGTCGAGCAGTCGGTCAACCATGCGGTGAACTCCGTGACGTGGCTGATCGTGGGGATGAACTACTACTACGCCACGCTCCACTTCGTCGTGACGATCGGCGTGCTGGTCTGGATCTACCGTTTCCATCCGGGGCGGTACGCCGCCACGCGTCTGGTCCTCTTCGCCACCACGGGCGTCGCCCTGGTCGGCTACTACTGCTACCCGCTCGCGCCGCCCCGGCTGATGAACGGGCAGAGCTTCGTCGACACCGTGCTGGTCCACCACACCTGGGGCTCCATGGCCTCCGGCAACCTCAAGCAGATGTCGAACCAGTACGCCGCGATGCCGTCCATGCACATAGGGTGGTCGCTCTGGTGCGGCCTGACGATCTTCGCGGTCGCCTCGGCCCCCTGGGCCCGGATCCTGGGCCTGCTGTACCCGACGGCGACCCTCGTCGTCATCGTGGCCACGGCCAACCACTTCTGGCTCGACGCCGTGGGCGGCATGCTCTGCCTGGCCTTCGGCTACACGGTCTCGCGGTCCTGGTACGGCTCCTTCGCCCACCACCTGCCCCGCCACCCCGTGCACACGGGTCCGCACCCGGCGTCGGACCTGCTGAACCGCGTCCTCGCCCGCCGCTAGGGCGTCTCGCTGTCCGTCATGCCGGTTACTGCTGCCCGAGGGCCATCCACTTCCCGGGCGTGGTGAGGGGCTCGAAGCCGGCCCGGGCGTAGACGGCGTGCGCGTCGGCGGTGGCGAGCAGCACCCGGCGCAGCCCGTACGGCTCCAGGTGCGCGCACACCGCGTCGACGAGGGCTCCGCCGAGGCCCTTGCCGCGGGCGCCCGGATC
The DNA here is from genome assembly GCF_055595065.1 of Streptomyces sp. NPDC040545. Lineage (NCBI taxonomy): Bacteria > Bacillati > Actinomycetota > Actinomycetes > Kitasatosporales > Streptomycetaceae > Streptomyces > Streptomyces sp. NPDC040545. The sequence continues at coordinate 219,953 of NZ_JBVIWA010000004.1, read as the reverse complement.
GACGTAGACGTCGCAGAGCCAGGCGAAGGTGGCCCGGTCGGTGACGACGCGGGCGTACGCGAGCTGGGCCCCGGAGGCCTGGTCGTAGAGGCCGAAGTTCAGGGAGCCCGCGATGGCGTCCTCCTGCTTCTGCCGGCTGCGCCCGATCGCCCAGTACGCGTCTTCGGACAGCCACCGGTGGACGAGCCCGACGTCCAGTCGGGCGGGGTCGGTGGAGATCTCGTATCCGTCGGGAAGGTCGTCGCTCATCCCGACATCCAAGCAGCGCCCGCTCCCCCGGAGAAGTCCGGGGGGGGCGGGCGCACTCGTCCGGTCAGGGGGTCAGCGGGGCCATCGGGTCAGGAGGACTGGTTCGTCAGGATCGCCGGGTCCGAGAGGCCGGCCGCGCCGGTCTCGACCTTGCCGGCGAAGCGGCGGCCGAAGTCCGCGATCTCGGACGCGGTGACGGTCACGTCGTACCAGCGTCGGGTGTTCTTCAGGGAGACGCTGTACGTGACGGTGGCGCCCTTGGCGACCGTGAGGCGCTTGGGGCCGCCGCCGTAGGCGTTGGTGACGGTGAGCGTCGCGGTCGAGGCCCCGGCGTTGGTGAGGGTGAGGTCGAGGTTGCCCGTGGTGGCGTTGTGGCGGGCGGTGACCTCGGGGCCGGGGGTGGTGCCCGGGTTGCGGAAGCCGCGCAGGAAGCCGTTGGGGCCGTGGACGGTCAGGTCGGTGACGCCGGCGGAGTAGCGGGTGTTCCAGGTGTCCGAGATCGACTTGCCGGCCTCGGTGGTGTACGTCCAGGGGGCGTCGGTCCGGTTGCCCGCGGTGATGTAGAACTGCGCGCCCAGGTCCGGGCCGCCGCTGAAGGTCAGCTTGAACTTGCCCTCGCCGGTGAGGGCGGCGCCGTCCACGTACGGGGCGTACTTCAGCGGACGGGTGCGGCACATGCCCTTCTCCTGGCGCGGCATGCTGCCGACGGCCGGCGGGGTGGCCCGGAAGTCGGGGTGGCGCTCGCGGTCCTGCGGCTCCCAGGAACCGGTGTCGGGCAGCGACACCGTGGCCGTGTCCCGGCGGGCGAAGTCGAAGGCCGAGGTCAGGTCGCCGCAGACGGCGCGGCGCCAGGGCGAGATGTTGGGCTCGTGCACGCCGAAGCGCTTCTCCATGAAGCGGATCACGGAGGTGTGGTCGAAGGTCTCGGAGCAGGAGTAGCCGCCGGTGCTCCACGGCGAGACGACGAGCATCGGGACGCGCGGTCCCAGCCCGTACGGTCCGGCGACGTAGCCGGTCTTGCCGGGGAAGACGTCGAGGGCGGTCGGCGTGGTGGACAGGCCCTGGTTGGCATCGGCCGGGGCGTACGGCGGGACGACGTGGTCGAAGAAGCCGTCGTTCTCGTCGTAGGTGATGAACAGCGCGGTACGGGCCCACACGTCGGGGTTGGAGGTCAGCGCGTCCAGCACCTGTGCGATGTACCACGCACCGTAGTTGGAGGGCCAGTTGGAGTGCTCACTGAAGGCCTCGGGGGCGGCGATCCAGGAGATCTGAGGCAGGGTGCCGGCGGCGACGTCGGCGCGCAGCCGGTCGAAGTAGCCCTCGCCGGTCCTGGCGTCGGTGCCGGTGCGGGCCTTGTCGTAGAGCGGGTTGCCGGGCTGGGCGCCGCGGTAGTTGTTGAAGTAGAGGAGGGAGTTGTCGCCGTAGTTGCCGCGGTAGGCGTCGTCGATCCAGCCCCAGGATCCGGCGGCGTCGAGGCCGTTGCCGATGTCCTGGTAGACCTTCCAGGAGATGCCGGCCTGCTCCAGGCGCTCGGGGTAGGTGGTCCAGCCGTAGCCGGCCTCGGCGTTGTTGAGGACCGGGCCGCCGCCGGTGCCGTCGTTGCCGGTGTGGCCCGACCAGAGGTAGTAGCGGTTGGGGTCGGTCGAGCCGATGAAGGAGCAGTGGTAGGCGTCGCAGAGGGTGAAGGTGTCGGCGAGGGCGTAGTGGAACGGGATGTCGTCGCGCGTGAGGTACGCCATGGTGGCGGGCGTTTTGGCGGGCACCCAGTTGTCGTACTTGCCCTTGTTGAAGGCGCTCTGGCCGCCCGCCCAGTCGTGGTTGAGGCCCTGGAGGAACTCCATGCCGAGGTCGTCGGACGGCGGGCGGAAGGGCAGCGTCTCCTTGCCCGCGTTATCGGCCTGGTGCCAGACGGACTTGCCGCTGGGCAGGGTCACCGGGCGCGGGTCGCCGAAGCCCCGGACGCCGCGCAGCGCACCGTAGTAGTGGTCGAAGGAACGGTTCTCCTGCATCAGGACCACGATGTGCTCGACATCGGCGATGGTTCCGGTCGTCCCCTGCGCGGGGATGGCGGCGGCGCGCGCGATGCTCTCGTTGAGCAGGCTCAGGGCGGCGGCGCCGCCGGTGAGCTGCAGGAAACGGCGGCGGTTGAGTTCTGCCATGGCGAGAGACCTCTGCTTTGTCGAGGGTGGTTGAGCGCTCCCAAGAACAGCGCCCCTGGAGTACCGGAGAGGGAGCCCGGTGTGACGGCAGCGGGTACGTAAGGCGAACGGCAGTCGGATTCTGCCGGAGTTCGCCGATGTCCGGCGGAGATCGGCGGAGTTCGGCGCGGTTCGGCGCAGTTCGGCGGGATGTCAGCACGCGCGCTCGCGTGCCACCGCGCTCGCCTGCTCCGTACGCCGTGTGCGGCGAACTCCGGATCGAAGAAGGGGGCGCAGGCCGCCTCCCAGGCCGCGGCGTGGATCTCCCCGGGACGGCGGACGGCCGCCTGCACCGGCACGGCCGGATGCCCCGCCCAGGCCGGATCCACCTCCGCCGGCAGCACCGGCACGGTGGGCTCCGGGTCTCCGGTGATCCGCCAGTACGCGTGCGCGGCGGCCACCCGGTCCACGCGCCGCCGTCCCGGCCGCAGCGGGACCGATCCGGCCGAGGACGCGCACGGCGTCGTAGGCGTACTCGGGGTCCAGGAACCGGCTCACCTCGGGCACAGGTCCGCCCGTGCCGCACGCCGAGGCGCCCGGTCGTGGGGACGTGCCGCCGGTCGTACGGTGGAGGGAGGCGCGCGCCCCCGCAGCAGCCTGCGGCGGTGCACGTGCCCGTACAGGCCGCGCAGCACCCCGGCCCCGAGAGGCGGGTGCCATGGCGGCTCCCCACGACCTCCGACGAGGGGAAAGCTCTGATGCGAACCAAGAACAGCCGGATCCGTCGTGTGTGCGCCGCTGCCTGTGCCGTCCCGCTGCTCGTACTCGGCGGCGCGGCCCTCGTCGCCCCCGCCGCCCACGCGGACATCCCCGCCTGTACGAACATGGCCGCGCAGACGGGTGCCGAGGTCACCGACGCCGTCACGGCGTCCTGCCGGCAGGGCGTGAGCGGCGATCTTCAGGGCTGCGTGAGCGGCCTGACCGCGGCCGGAGTCCCGGGTGGCTCCGCGAACGGCGCCTGCCGGGCGGCGGCCCTGGAACCGCGGTAGGGACCGAGAGATACCGGAAGCGCCCGTTTTCCTGCCGTACGGCGGGGAACGGGCGCTTCGCGCCGCATGGGCCCCGCCGGGCCACCCGGCCGGGAAACAGTGATATGCGTCACGGCCCGCACATCGGCGGCGGGCTTTCTTGACGGAGCGTTAACCCGCCGACATTTCGATATTTGTCCCTTTTGGAATTGACATTCCCCTCTCCGCCGGAAACGGAATGTGCGGTACCGGTGGACCCGCCGCCGACCGGCCAGGTCACAGCCGTTTCTGAGTACTCATCAGACGGTTGCGGGAGTGACCAAATCGTGATGATGCACGATCACGGTCCCGTTTCAAGCCACGTGCCGACCGCCCCAGGCTCGTGATCAGCGGAAACTTGCCAGGCCATTCAGAGGCTTTTAAGAATGGCGGCCTCTTCGGCGCCCTGCGATTCCGGTGCCGGAAGCTTCGCGATCACTGAATGAGGTCAGGCATGCAGAAGCATCGGAAGAAGTCGTCCTACAAGAAAATAGTCATCGGCGTCGGTGCGCTCGCCCTCGTGGGTGTTCCCACCGCCGCCATGGCCTGCTTCGACGGTCAGGACAACGGAAACGGCAGCGCCAACGGCTGGGCGCGGACCGCGAGCCACCAGCAGCAGCGCCCGTGGCAGTGGCAGCCCACGCCCTCGGCCACTCCGAGCACCCTGGCGCCCGTGGACGCCCCGCTCCCGGCCACGTCGCCGAGCAGCAGCCCCGCCGAGGCCTCCCCGGGCGGCCCCGCCGAGACCGCCGCAGCGCCCGTCGTGGAGACCACGCCGCCCGCGCAGCAGCCGAAGCCTGCGAAGCCGCCGGTCGCCACCAGGAAGCCGCAGGCGCCCGCGCCCTCGAAGCCGGCCGCCCCGCCGGCCTCCGGCGAGATCGCCCAGGTCCTCGCGCTCGTGAACCAGGAGCGCGCCGCGGCCGGATGCCAGGCCGTCTCCCTCAACGCGAAGCTCACGAAGGCCGCGCAGGACCACAGCGCCGACATGGCCTCCCACAGCAACATGTCCCACACCGGCTCCGACGGCTCGGACCCGGGCGCGCGGATCACCCGCGCCGGGTACACCTGGAGCACGTACGGCGAGAACGTCGCCTACGGCTACAGCACTCCCGAGAAGGTCATGGAGGGCTGGATGAACAGCCAGGGCCACCGGGAGAACATCCTGAACTGCTCCTTCAAGGAGATCGGCATCGGCCTGGCGCAGCCCGGCTCCTACTGGACGCAGGACTTCGGCACGGCGCGCTGACCCCGCGCCCGCCCGGCGGGGCGGCGGACCGCGGACCCACCAAGGGTCCGCGGTCCGCTGCGCCCGTTGCGGTCAGAGCCGGAACAGCACTCCGCGCCAGGTCCAGCCCGCCCTGAGGACCGTGTTCTGCAGGGGGTTCTTCATCAGCCCCGTGTCGAAGCGGAACGTCTCCACCTTGCGGCGGCGGCCGTCGGCACCCCGCTGGAACTCCCACTGCCGGTAGACCGCCTTCCCCGGCCCCCGGCCGTACTGCTCGCCGGAGTGCTCCAACGAGGGCTCCCACCGCTCTTCGAGTACGCGCACCTCGTGCTTCGCGGGGACCAGTCGCATGCTGGTCTTGAGGGTCAGGCGCATCTCGCTGATGCGGCACTCCACCACCAGCTCGGCACGTTCCCGCGGGGTGCCCTCACGGACGGCGAACAGCCCGTCCGGGCCCCCCAGCGCGAGCAGAGCGTCCCGGAGCTCCTCGGCGGCCCCCGGAGTGACGCCGCGGGCCGGGTACCTGGTGCCCGTCCGGTTGTCCCAGAAACCCACCGTCAGTTCCCCGCCCCGTCGTCCGGGCGCACCGAGCGTACGAACTCCTGAAATTGCTCCAGGACTTCGTCGTGCTGGGCCGCGGTGGCGGTGAGCGCCAGCCGGATCATCGCCCGCTTGCGCGGGTCCCCGGTGTCCACGAGGGACAGGTACACCTGGGACTGGACGAGCTCGTGGCGGACGCCGTCGGCCACGGCCGAGAAGCTCAGCCGCTGGGCCAGGGCGGGCGCGTCCTCGGAACCTACCTCGCGGCGGTGGACCACCTCCACCGACTCGGCGAACGTGCGCAGGTGCTCCACCGACGCGTCGGCGATCTCGGCCAGGGTCACCCCGTCCTTCGGGAAGCCGCCGTCGACGGTGATGTTGGCGGTGAACCCGGCGTCCGGGTGCGGATGCACCGCGGCGAAGGCCACTCCGGGGTCGAACCCCTCCGGACGGGCCGGGAGCCAGCCCTCGGGCAGCCGGAAATCGATCGGCACCGGCAGTGTCGTGGGCATCCGGGGCCCTCCTTCCATGGAATCGGACATCAGTCGAGCAACCAGTCCTTGAAGTCGCCTGCGGCGTCGCCGACCGCGTGCGCCGTATCGCCCACCGCGTCGGCCACGTCACCGGCGGTCTTGGCCACCTTCTCAGGATCGACGGTGATCTCCAGGCCTATGGAGCCTCCGAGGAGGGGCGAAGCACCGGCCTTGCCGCCGAGCTTCCACGCGCCCGTCTCCTCGTCCTTCTTGACGCCCCACCAGGCCTCGGCACCGGGGCCCGCCCATCCTTCGGCGGTCAGGCCGACGCCGATGCCGCCGGACTCCACGCCTCCGGTGAGGCTGCCCTTGGCCCCGGCGAACGCCTTCGCGCCGACGGTGAATTCCTCCTTGGTCGCCTTCGCGCTGACCCCGGCCTCACCACCGGCGAATCCCTCGGCCCGCCCGTAGGCGCTGTGGTACTCGCCTCCGGCCCGGCCCTCGGCCAGTGCCCGGATTCCCGCGGACGCCTCGGCCTTGCCGACCAGGCCCTTGTCGGTGATGCCGACGTTCGCGGTGGCCCGGGCTCCCTGGTAGATGTCGGCGACCCCGGTCAGCTTCAACGCCCCGAGGCTCCCTTCTCCCTTCGCGGTCTCGTGGAAGAAGTCGACGTAGGCCTTGACCGAGGCCTCCTTGCCGTACTGGCCCGGGCCGGTGGTGCTCACGCCGGCATCGAAGCCGTCGGTCTTCGTCCTGATCTTGGTCTCGTCGAGCTTCTTGGCCTTCGCCAGGTCGCCCTCGGCGTAGTTGTTGAAGCCGGTGAGGGTCTCGTCCGCGCCGCTGCCCTGCCCCAGGGCGTCCCTGTTGCTGTCGTTCACGGCCGCCACGAGGGCGTCCTTGACGTGCGTGTCGGCGTCGGAGGCGGCCTTGACCCGGTCGTCGATGTGCTTCTGCCACTTGCCGACCGCGGTGCGGACGGCCTCCTGGCCGTCGGGGTCGTGGTGGTAGGCGCTGCGCTCGGAGGGCGTCAGCTTCGAGTAGTCGAAGGCGACGCGCCCCTGCTCCGAGACGGTCATGCCGGCGGCGATCGCGTCGTCGCGGGCGCTCTCCAGCTTCTTCTTGAGGTCGACGAGCTGTTCGTGGGCGCCCCGCAACAGGCTCGCCACCGCCTTGGCCTGGTTCTGCGCGGCGGAGTACTCGTAGCGGGTCGCCGTGAACTTCGTCCGCGCCGCCGTGGCACTGACGCCGACCCAGTTGTCCCCCATGGTGATCTTCTGGACGGTGTCCCCGTAGCGGGTCTCGACCTTCTTCAGCTCGCCCGCCATCGCGTCCCACTTGGCGGCGGCCGTCGTCAGCAGGCCCAGGTCCGTGGTCATGATTTCGTAATAGGTCAGCACCGCAGCCCCCTACATGCCGTGCAGTTGCGACTGCGACGCGAACTGGCTGCCCGTGCTGATGTCGTTGCCGACGATGTAGCCCGACGCGCCGCGCAGCGCCATCTTCTCCCCGGCGAGACGGCCCATCAGGGTCTTCACCTGCTGGTCCCACGTGTCCGCCACCTTCTTCAGGCCGGCGGCCGTCTCCCAGCCCTCGAAGCCCTTCTGGGCGTTGCCGGTGGCGTCGTCCGCGTGCTCGGTCGCCTTCTTGGTGGCGTCCTCCAGCTCGTTCTCGATCGTGTCCGCCGCCGCCCTCTTCTGCGCGGGCGTCGAGGCGAAGTCCTTGGCGCCGCCCGGAGTGAACAGCCCCGACGACGGTGGGGTGACCCCCGGAGCGTAGGGGACCACCGACGGCGGCGCGGTGACGCCCGGAGCGTACGGACCGGGCGACACCGGGGTGACCGGAGTGACCGGAGTGACCGGGGTGACCCCCGGAACGTACGGACCCACCGGCGGCCCGCTGTTCAACCGCACGTCCACCTGGCCGAGATCATCTGACATGGTCACGCCTCCCCGTAGTTGAGGGTGATCATATGCAAATCGCGAAACCATAGGCCAGAGTTGGCGGGTCCGACGGCCCCGGCTACGCGCCGTAGAAGAGCTCGTCCACGACCGCCCGGGCCCGGCGGGTGATGCGGCGGTAGTCGTCCAGCAGCTCCCCGACCGTGCCCTCCGCGTATCCGAGGTAGCGGCCCACCGCCGCGAGTTCCCGGGCCTCGGTGGGGAAGGTGTCCCCGGCGCGCCCGCGCACCAGCATCACGGCGTTGCGGACCCGGGTCGCCAGCACCCAGGCCTCGTCCAGGATCTGCGCCTCCTCGGTCGGGATCAGCCCGGCCGCGTGGGCGGCCGCCAGGGCCTCACGGGTACGGGTGGTACGCAGGCCCGGTTCGGCCCAGGCGTGCCGCATCTGGATCAGCTGGACCGTCCACTCGACGTCGCTGAGACCGCCGCGGCCGAGCTTGGTGTGCAGCGTCGGGTCGGCCCCGCGCGGCATCCGCTCCGACTCCATGCGGGCCTTGAGCCGGCGGATCTCGCGTACGGCGTCCTCGCCGAGCCCCTCCATCGGGTACCGCAGCGGATCGATCAGCTCGATGAAGCGGGCGCCGATGTCGGCGTCGCCCGCGACCGGTTCGGCGCGCAGCAGGGCCTGGCTCTCCCAGGTCAGGGACCAGCGCCGGTAGTAGGCGGCGTAGGAGGCCAGCGTGCGCACCAGCGGGCCGGAGCGGCCCTCGGGGCGCAGGTCGGCGTCGATGAGCAGCGGCGGGTCGGTGGTGGGCAGCTGGAGCAGCCTGCGCATTTCGGCGATGACGGTCTGGGCGGCCTTGGCGGCCTCCTGTTCGTCGACGCCCTCGCGGGGTTCGTGGACGAACAGGACGTCGGCGTCGGAGCCGTAGCCGAGTTCGTGTCCGCCGAAGCGGCCGACGCCGATGACGGCGAAGCGGGTGGGCAGCGTATCGCCGTAGTGGCTGTGGACGGCGGCGCGCAGGGCTCCGGCGACGGTGGCGGCGGTGAGGTCGGAGACGGCCGCGCCGACCCGGTCGACGAGGGCTCCGTGGTCCTCCTCGGCCGGGTTGTCCTCCGTACCGTACGAGCCGATGATGTCGGCCGCGGTGGTGCGGAACAGCTCGCGGCGGCGCACACCGCGGGCGACGGCGACGGCGGCCTCGGGGTTCTCGGCGCGGCCGACGGCGGCGAGGACCTCCTGCTCCAGGGCCTCGTGCGTACGGGGCTGCAGGCCTTCGGGGTCGCCGAGCAGGGCCACGGCCTCGGGGGCGCGCATCAGCAGGTCGGGGGCGAGGCGCCCGGCGGACAGGACGCGGGCGAGGTTCTCGGCGGCGGCGCCCTCGTCGCGCAGCAGGCGCAGGTACCAAGGGGTCTTGCCGAGGGCGTCGGAGACCTTGCGGAAGTTCAGCAGGCCGGCGTCCGGATCGGCGGACTCGGCGAACCAGCCGAGCATCACCGGCAGCAGGGTGCGCTGGATGGCGGCCTTGCGGGTGACGCCGGAGGCGAGGGCTTCGAGGTGGCGCAGGGCCGAGGCCGGGTCGGCGTAGCCGAGGGCTTCGAGGCGCTGGCCGGCGGCGCGCGGGGAGAGCCGGGTCTCGCCGGGGGTGAGCTGGGCGACGGCGTCGAGCAGCGGCCGGTAGAAGAGCTTCTCGTGCAGGCGGCGGACGACGGAGGCGTGCCGGCGCCAGGCCTTGTTGAGCTCGGCGACGGGTTCGGTGCGCAGGCCCATGGAGCGGCCGAGGCGCCGCAGGTCGTTCTCGTCCTCGGGGACGAGGTGGGTGCGGCGCAGCCGGTAGAGCTGGATGCGGTGCTCCATGGCGCGCAGGAAGCGGTACGCGTCGTGCAGTTGGGCGGCGTCGGCGCGGCCGACGTAGCCGCCGGCGGCGAGGGCGTGCAGGGCGTCGAGGGTGGTGCCGGAGTGCAGGGTGGCGTCGCTGCGGCCGTGGACGAGCTGGAGCAGCTGGACGGCGAACTCGACGTCGCGCAGGCCGCCGGGGCCGAGTTTCAGCTCGCGGTCGACCTGGGCGGCGGGGATGTTGTCGACGACGCGGCGGCGCATCTTCTGGACGTCGGCGACGAAGTTCTCGCGTTCGGCGGCCTGCCAGACCAGCGGGCTTATGGCGGCGATGTACTCGGCGCCCAGGGCCTCGTCGCCGGCCACGGCGCGGGCCTTGAGGAGGGCCTGGAACTCCCAGGTCTTGGCCCAGCGCTGGTAGTAGGCCAGGTGGGAGGCGAGGGTGCGGACGAGGGGGCCGTTGCGGCCTTCGGGGCGGAGGTTGGCGTCGACGGGCCAGATCGTGCCCTCGACGGTGGTCTCCGAGCAGATCCGCATGAGGTGGGAGGCGAGGCGGGTGGCGGCCTGGAGGGCCTTGCCCTCGTCGGCGCCGGGCACCGAGTCGCCGACGAAGATGACGTCGACGTCGGACACGTAGTTCAGCTCGTTGCCGCCGCACTTGCCCATCGCGATGACGGCGAGGCGGCACAGGGCGGCGTCCTCGGGGGCGGCGGCGGAGGCGATCCGCAGGGCCGCGCGGAGGGTGGCGGTGGCCAGGTCGGCGAGCTCGGCGGCGGTCTGGGCGACGTCGATGGTGCCGCAGACGTCGCGGGCGGCGATGGAGAGCAGGCAGCGGCGGTAGGCGACGCGCAGGCCGACGGGGTCGTGCGCGTCGGCGAGGCCGAGCTCGAACTCGGGTAGTCCGGGGTGCAGGTCGGCGGCCTCGTAGGTGATGAGGCCGAGCCAGTCGCGGGGGTGGCGGGCGAGGTGGTCGCCGAGGGCCTCGGAGGCGCCGAGCACGCCGAGCAGCCGGTCGCGCAGCGGCTTGGCGCTGACGAGGGTGTCGAGGAGCCCGGGCAGCTCGCCGTCCGGCTGGGCCTCGGCGAGCCGGACGAGGCCGCGGAGGGCGAGGTCGGGGTCGGCGGTCGCGCCGAGGGCGTCGAGCAGCACGGGATCGGCGCGTACGGCCGCGAGCGCGTCGGCGTCGAGCAGCCGGGCGGCGGCGGAGGGGTCGGTGAAGCCGCTGCGGAGCAGCCGGATGAAGGTGCTGCTCCTGCGTCCCGGGACCGTCATCCCGCCGCCTCCCGCGGTTGTCGCTGCCACTGCCTGCGCTGCCCTGGCGGGCTCTGCTCCTGAGCCTAGGGGGTGTCTAGCCGATCCGGGCGCCGCGAGCCCGCCCTGATCGGCAAGACACCCCCGGACAGAACACCTAGGCCCTGGGACCGGTCGGCGGAGTCCCGCCCGGCCCGCGGCGTAGGTTTGGGCGTGTCCGGATCAAATGTTCGACCTGAGGCACTTACGATGCCAAGGATTCTCGGATCATCGGATTATTCATCGCGTCTTCGGGGTACACCCCGCCGTCCTGCCGGAAGGAGCCTCATGTCCGACTCCTGGCAGGGCCCCGGAGCCTGGGACCCGCAGGGTGCGCCGACCGGATCCGCGCGGGGGCAACAGGCCTGGCCGTCCGAGCAGGGGTACGAGGGGTACGGACACCTGGGGTACGAGGGGCGCCAGGAGCACCAGCAGCGTCCGGCACAACAGCCGCACCAGGGACACCCGCAACAGCAACCGCACGCGTACGCACACCCTCCCCAGCAGGTCCAGCAGGTCCAGCAGGTCCAGCAGGCCTCGCCGCAGGCGGACTTGACCGACGCGGCCGAACCGCCGGCCGGGGCCGGGGCCCCCGCGTCCACCGAAGCCCCCGAAGCCGCGGCCACCGACAGCCGCCGCCGGGCGCGCCGCCTCGCCCGCGGCAAGGACGGGGACGGGGACGGGGCCCGCCCCCGTCGCCGTCGCCGCCGGGCCGGCCTCATCAAGGTCGTCGCCTTCTGCGTGGTCACCGCCGCCGGGAGCCTTCTCCTGCTCCGGGGCAACGAACTCCTCGACCGCCTCGGCTCCCCCACCGTCCCCGACAAGGGGGCCGGCACCCCCACCCCCGCCCCCGAGCCGCCCGACCCCGGCCGGGTGCTCCAGGTCATCGCGCACCCCGACGACGACCTGTACTTCATGAACCCGGACCTGCGGTATTCCATATCCGCCGGCCACCCCGTCACCTCGGTCTACCTGACCTCCGGCGAGGCCGACGGCATCAACGCCGGCGCCGCCAAGGCGGCCACCACCAAGCCCGACAAGCCCGCCTACGCCGAGGCCCGCCAGAACGGCATCCGCGCCGCCTACGCCAAGATGGCCACCGGCGACCGCGACAGCCCCTGGACCCGCACCGTCGTCCCGACCAAGGGCGGCGGCCACGCCGAGGTCGACGTCCTCGTCGCCAAGCCCCAGGTCAACCTCGTCTGGTTGCAGCTCCGCGAGGCCGGCTCCGTCTACGACAACGTCCCGGACAGCCTGCACGGCCTGTGGGACGGCAAGGTTCCCCGCCTGGACTCCATGCTCGCGTCCGGCACCCCGGTCAAGGAGAGGTTCTCGTACTCCAAGGACCAGGTCGTCCAGACCCTCGTGGGCATCCTGGAGCAGTACCGGCCGACCACCGTCCGCTCCCAGGACCCGACCCCCGGCCGGCATCCCGACACCAAGCGCTACACCGACCACCAGGACCACTTCTACGGAGCCCGGTTCGTGCAGCTGGCCACCGCCGCCTACGCCAAGGACGTCACGGACCGCCCGCACTTCGCGGTGCAGAACTACTCCGGCTACATAAACGGCTCGCTCCCCAGCGCCCTGGACCCGGACGAGGCCAGGGAGAAGCTGGATATCCTGGGCACCTACGCCTGGCTCGACCGGCAGAACCACTGCAACAGCCCCGCCGGCTGCGGCGACCTCAAGGTCTCCGACCAGCCGGGCGGCAACCGGTGGTCGGACTCCATCAACTACACCCGCGGCACCAGCACCAGCTGGCTGACCTCCGACGCGGAACACGGCCTGTGGGCCTTCAAGGTGCTCGACGGCCAGGTGGCGCTCTGGCACCGGCCCGGTCCCGTCGGCCGCTGGAAGGGCCCGGACCTGCTCCCCGGCACCGGCATGGACCCGGGCGTGAGCACCGTGACCCTGGCGGACGGCCGGATAGCCGCCTTCGGCACCCGCACCTCCTTCGGCGCGAAGCCCACCGACTACAAGCGCGAGGTCGTCTACGTCGTCCAGAAGCGGCCGGGGGCCGAGGAGTTCACGGAGTGGCAGTCGCTCGGCACGCCCGAGACCGCGGACGAGACCTGGACCTCCGACGTCAGCGCGCCGGCCGTATCGGTCGACGGCACCGGACAGCTGGCGGCGTACGTCCGCGACGGTGCGTACAGCCTGCGCGGCCGGGTGCAGCGGGCGGACGGCAGCTGGGGGCCCTGGGAGAAGTACGGCGGCACCGACCTGCACGGCTCCCCGGCCACCGCGACCGACGGCGCCGGGCGGCGCATGGTGTTCTGCGCCACCTCCAAGTCGGTCGTGGGCTGGGTGCAGCCGAAGCCCGGCGCCCCGCTGGGCCAGGTCACGGCCACCGGGCTGCCGGACACCACGCTCCCGCTGACCGCGGACGGCCGCGAAGGCGGGGTACGGCTGTGGTTCCGCAAGCCCGGCTCCGGCAATGTCCGTACCGCCCTGATCACCGGTGAGGGCGGGCTGAAGGTCAGCCAGATGACCGACCTCGGCGGCCTCCAGGGCTTCGGCTCGGTGACGGCGAGCGGGCACCTGCTGGCGGGCCGTACGGCGGGCGGCCAACTGGGCTCGGAGGCCGGGCCGGGGCAGCCGTGGGAACGGTCCCCGCTGATGTTCGTCGGCGCGCCCTCCTCCACGATGACCGGCAAGAGCCTGGTCAGCCTGGCCGTGGTGGGGCTCGACGCGCGGCTGTACGTGACCTCCTCGGCCGATGCGCCGAACGCGCACCTGGCGCCGTGGCAGCCGGTGGGCCCACGCAACGCGCCTGCGTCGCCGTAGGCGGACGAACAACGTCCGCATTTTGTTCCGGAAAAGCGCCGGTCATCTGCGCATTCGGTGAACCAAGTCGGCCGATTCGCCCTCTCTCTGACTGTTCGACGCTTTCTCCCGACCAGAACACGACCCGAGGCGTGACCCGATGCCCGTGACCCGTCGCCGCTTCGCGGCCCTGCTCACCGTGCTGACAGCCGGCGCCACCGGTGTACTGTCCGTGGGCACCGGCCAGCAGACCACCGCCGAAGCCACCCAGGAGAAGAACCCGGCCACGGCCCGGCCCGCGAGCGTCACCGCCGGTTCGGTCGTCCAGATCGTCGCCCACCCCGACGACGACCTGTTCTTCATGAACCCGGACCTCAGCCGGTCCCTGCTGTCCGGCACCCAGGTCACCACCGCCTACCTCACCTCCGGCGAGTCCGACGGCCGCAACGAGGCCCACGGCGGCGCCGCCACCGACCCCCAACAGCCCGCCGACCGCGCCCACTACGCGGAGGCCCGGCAGAACGGCATCCGCTCCGCGTACGCGCAGATGGCCACCGGGGACCGCACCAGCGCGTGGAAGCGTACGGTCATACCCACCGCCGGGGGCGGTCGGGCCGAGCTCGACGTCCTCATAGCGAAGCCGCAGGTCAACCTGGTGTGGCTGATGCTGCGGGAGGCCCGCAGCACCGGCGGGGACACCCCCGAGAGCCTGCGCGGCCTGTGGAACGGCCGGATAGCCGCGCTGGACACCCAGCTCACCTCCGGCACCCCGGTCAGGCAGCCGTTCACGTACACGAAGGACCAGCTCGTCCAGGCGATAGCCGGGGTCCTGGACCTCTACCGGCCGACGACGATACGGATGCAGGACCCGACGCCGAACCGCTACGGCGAGGACGGGACCGGCCGGTACACCGACCACCAGGACCACATGTACGGCGCCCGCTTCGTGCAGGCCGCCACCGCCGCCTACGCCGCCCAGGTCAGCAGGCGCCCGCACTTCACGGTCCAGAGCTACCTCGGCTACCACAACAGCACCCTCCCGCACGCGCTGGACCCGCAGACAGCCGAGACCAAGACCGGCTTCCTGAGGACCTACGCCTGGCAGGACCACCAGAACTACTGCGGCAGCCCGTCCGGCTGCGGCGACCGCAAGGTCGCGGGCAATCCGACCGGGCGCAACTGGGCCCAGTCGCTGCGCTACACGCGCGCCGACAACACCTCCTGGCTGACGGAGGGAACGCCCGGCCGGCTGTGGGCCTTCGCCACGCTGGACGGCCAGACCGCGTACTGGACCCGCACCCCCGGCGGCGACTGGGCCGGCCCGCTCTTCCTCCCGGGCACGGGCATCGACCCGGGCGCCACCGCCGCCCGCCTCCCCGGCGGCCGCGTCGCCGTCCTCGCCACCCGCACCACCCTCGGCTCCGCGCCCGCAGAGTACCGGCGCGAGGTCGTGTACGCCGTCCAGTCCGTGCCCGACGGCCCGTTCGGCCCGTGGCAGTCGCTCGGCACGCCGGAGCGCACCGACGACGAGGGCACCTCGGCGATCAGCGCGCCCGCGGTGTCCGTGGACGCGCGGGGCCTCCTCACCGTCTACCTCCGCGACTCGCGCCGCACCCTGCGCGCGAGCACCCAGCAGCCGGACGGCGGTTTCTCCCCGTGGGAGCGGCTCGGCGGCGAGGACCTGCAGAGCGACCCGGTGACGGCGATCGACGCGGCCGGGCGGCGCCACGTGTACGCGACCACCACGACGTCCGTCCTGGCCTGGACCCAGCGCACCCCGGACACCCCGCTGCTCGGCCCCGCACCGACGGGCCTGCCCGCCACCACGGTCCCCCTGTCGGCCTGCCCGGACGGCGCGGGCGTCCGCCTCTACTTCCGCCGCCCGGACTCGGGGGTCGTCCGCACCGCCCTGGTGACGGCGGGACCCTCGGTCCGGCCCCACGTCTCCAGCGTCACGGAGGCGGGCGGCCGCGCGGGCTACGGCGCGGTCGGCGCCGCGGGCCGCCTCATGGTGGGCCGCGCGGACAGCGGCACCGTCAGCACCACGGGCCTCGGCGGCCCCCCGGCATGGGCGGAATCCCTCATGCTCTTCGCGGGCGCCCCGTCGGCCGTCCTCGAACCCTCGGGCACGACCACGACAGCGGTGCTGGGCCTGGACGCCGAACTCCACACGACGACGACCCCCACCACCCCCAACCGCCCCACCTGGCACCGCGCGGTCCACTGAAGCCGGCTGGGCGCCCGGACCTAGCCGCGGGGGCCGCGGGTCGCTTCGGCGCGGCGGAAGGCTTCTTCACAGGTGCGGCCGGAGCGGGTGGCCACCAGCGAGAGGGTGTCGATGAGGCCGCCGTTGGTGAATCGCAGACGCCAGGAGCCGCTCTTCAGGGCCACTGCCGGAGCGGGCCCGCCCTGGCGGGCCGTGACCTGCCAGCCGCGTTCCTCCAGAGCGGTTTCGAGAGCCGCCAGCCGGCCGTCGTCGGCGGGGCCGTCGCCCGTCCAGTCCGCGATGCAGTCGGCGAGCTCTCCCACCTCCGCGGGGTGCGCGGCGCCCGGGGTGAGCCCGGCGGCCGTCGCGGCGGCGGCGAGCTCCGCCGCGACCGTGCCACGCGACGGATCTCCTCCGGCGCGGCCCGGAACCTCCGCCCCGGCAGGCTCCCGAACCCAGCCGTCGAGCCCGTCCTCCTCGCCCGAAGCCAGCACGGCCCCACCGACGCCGAGCACCCCCGCAAGCGCCGCGATCCCCACAACGGCCACCCACACGCCGCCTCTGCTCCTGCTCACGCTCGTCCCCCACACCCGTATGACCCGCCACCCGGCCGGCGGCCACATGCTAGGGGGTTCCGCCCCGAGCGGACGAGACGACTCCGGGCCGGTGGTCAGTAACCACCGGCCCGGAGTGTCGTGCATGCCCCGATGGGGCTCTGACCTGCCCTTACAGCACCGGGAGGTTCTTGCGGAGTTCGAAGGCCGTGACCTCCGAGCGGTATTCCTCCCACTCCTGCTTCTTGTTGCGCAGGAAGAAGTCGAAGACGTGCTCACCGAGGGTTTCGGCGACCAGTTCGCTGCGTTCCATCAAGGCGATGGCCTCGCCGAGGTTCTGCGGGAGGGGTTCGATGCCCATCGCGCGGCGTTCGGCGTCGGAGAGGGCCCAGACGTCGTCGTCGGCGCCCGCCGGGAGTTCGTAGCCCTCCTCGATGCCCTTGAGGCCGGCCGCGAGGAGGACGGCGTAGGTGAGGTACGGGTTGGCGCCCGAGTCGATCGAGCGGACCTCGACGCGCGAGGAGCCCGTCTTGCCCGGCTTGTACATCGGGACGCGGATCAGGGCCGAGCGGTTGTTGTGGCCCCAGCAGATGTACGAGGGGGCCTCGCCGCCCGCGCCGGCGCTGCGGGAGGAGCCGCCCCAGATGCGCTTGTAGGAGTTGACCCACTGGTTGGTGACCGCTGCCGTCTCCGCCGCGTGCTTCAGCAGGCCCGCGATGAAGGAGCGGCCGACCTTGGAGAGCTGGTACTCGGCGCCCGACTCGTAGAAGGCGTTGCGGTCGCCCTCGAAGAGGGAGAGGTGGGTGTGCATGCCCGAGCCGGGGTATTCCGAGAACGGCTTCGGCATGAAGGTGGCCTGGACGCCCTGTTCGAGCGCCACCTGCTTCATGACCAGGCGGAACGTCATGATGTTGTCGGCCGTGGAGAGCGCGTCGGCGTAGCGGAGGTCGATCTCCTGCTGGCCGGGGGCGCCCTCGTGGTGGCTGAACTCCACCGAGATGCCCATCGATTCGAGCATGGTGATCGCCTGGCGGCGGAAGTCCATGCCCACGTTCTGCGGGGTGTGGTCGAAGTAGCCGGAGTTGTCGGCCGGGACCGGGCGGGTGCCGTCCAGCGGCTTGTCCTTCAGCAGGAAGAACTCGATCTCCGGGTGGGTGTAGAAGGTGAAGCCCAGGTCGGAGGTCTTGGCCAGGATGCGCTTGAGGACGTAGCGCGGGTCCGCGAAGGACGGCGAGCCGTCCGGCATCAGGATGTCGCAGAACATCCGGGCGGTCCCGGGGGCCTCCGCGCGCCACGGCAGTATCTGGAACGTGCTCGGGTCCGGCTTGGCGATCATGTCGGACTCGTAGACCCGCGCGAAGCCCTCGATCGCGGAGCCGTCGAAACCGATGCCCTCGTCGAAGGCCTGCTCCAGCTCCGCCGGCGCGACCGCGACGGACTTCAGGAAGCCCAGTACGTCGGTGAACCACAGGCGCACGAAGCGGATGTCGCGCTCCTCAAGCGTCCGGAGGACGAATTCCTGCTGCTTGTCCATGCCTTCATCCTCGCAGTTCAGACGGCCTGTGCACCACCGCCTCGACAGTCGGGGCACAGTCGGGCGGGCCCAGTATCGCCAGTCGTGGTTTCCGCCACATTACGCACCCGGGAAAGCTCGCGGCACCCCCGCACTGACCTGGGAGCCGTCATGAGCATTACCATCTGCGCCCATGGGGGGCCGGCAGCACACGCAGCCGGGGCGTCACGGACGTCCCGGGCTTCGGCGTGCCGCCCTGCTGATCGTCTTCGGGGTGCTGGCCGGCATGCTGCTGCTGTGTGCGCGCTCGGGCGAGTCGCACGTCCCGTCGCCGGGTGTGCGGGTACTGCAGGCGGGGGCGGAGGGGTCGGCGCACGCCGTCTGCGTGTCTCCGTACGACCTGCCCGGCTGCTCGCCGCTCACGCGCGTCACCCCGGGGGTACTGCCCGTGCCGCCGCCCGCCGTGACGGGCCCCATGGGCGGGCCGGCGCCCGCCGCGATCGCCTCCGGGGCGTCGCGGATCCGGCTGTACGGGGCTCCGCCGCGCGCCCCCGGCCTGTATGCCCTCCAGGTGCTGCGGACCTGAGCGGTCCGGTTCGGTTCCGCGTTCATTCCACCCCCCTCAGCAGAAGGAAACCAGGGCACATGGCCAGCAAATCCGGCAGGACCAACCAGCACACCGACCCGAACTCCCGTCAGGCCCGCATAGCCGAGATGCGCCGCGCCGAGCAGATCCGGGAGCGGCGCAACAAGGCGATCGCGATCACGGCGGCGTCGGCCGTCGTCGTCGGCCTCGTCGGCTTCGGCGCCTGGGTGCTGATCGACCAGAAGCAGGCCGAGCAGCGCAAGGAGGCAGCCGCGGCGAAGCTCCGCAAGGAGGCCGAGGAGATCCGCAAGCAGCCGGTCGAGGGCGAGCAGCTCTGGGACGTGAAGAAGCTGGGCCGCAACCACGTCGAGACCCCGGTGAAGTACGAGATGAACCCGCCGGTCGGTGGTGACCACCACCCGCGCTGGATGAACTGCAACGGTGACGTCTACAAGAACCCGGTGCCGGAGGTGAACGCCGTGCACTCGCTGGAGCACGGCGCGGTCTGGGTGACGTACAACGAGAAGGCACCCAAGGCCGACGTGGACAAGCTGGCCGCGACCGTCGGCAAGACCCCGTACACGCTGATGAGCCCGGTCAAGGAGCAGACCGGCTCGATCATGCTCAGCGCGTGGGGCAAGCAGCTGACCGTGGACAGCGCGGACGACCCGCGGGTGTCGACGTTCTTCACGAAGTACGTGCAGGGCGATCAGACCCCGGAGCCGGGCGCGGCCTGCACGAGCGGGCTGGCCGGCAAGTGAGCCGCCCGGTCCGCCCGGAACACCCGGAAAGCCTGGTCCGCCCGGAACGCCCCCTCCGCCCCGTCCCCCGTACGTACTGGGTCGCGGGCACCGCCGTCCTGCTGGCCCTGCTGTTCGCGGCGGCCGCCACGGTGGCCGCCGCGAACGGCGGCGGTTCCGCCGGCTCCGGTCCGTCGGACCCTGCGGCGGCGCCCCGCACTCCGGGGCTCCGGTCGCCGGACGCCGGCTTCGCCCGGGACATGGCGGTGCACCACCAGCAGGCGGTGGAGATGTCCTTCGTCGTCCGCGACCGCACCCAGGACGAGGCGGTACGCACCCTCGCCTACGACATCGCCAACACCCAGGCCAACCAGCGGGGCATGCTGCTCGGCTGGCTGGACCTGTGGGGGCTGCCGAAGGTGGTGGCCGGCGAGCCGCCCATGTCCTGGATGGGGACCTCGGGCGGCCACGGCGGGCACGCGGGGCACGGCGCCGGCGCGGGCGCGGACGCCGCCAAGCCCGGTGCGCTGATGCCGGGCATGGCCACCAAGGAGGAGCTGGACCAGCTGGGCGCCGCCTCGGGGCGGGACGCGGAGGTGCTCTTCCTCCAGCTGATGACCGACCACCACAAGGGCGGCGTCGCGATGGCCGAGGGCTGTGCGCAGCTGTGCGAGACCCCGGTCGAGCGGGCGCTGGCACAGGGCATGGTCGACGCGCAGCGCTCGGAGCTCACCTTGATGGCGGACATGCTGCGGCAGCGCGGAGCCGCGCCGCGCGGGTGAGGGGACACGCCCGTACCGTGGTGAGAGGCGCCCTCTCACCCGTACGGGCGTGGCTCCGCCGCACAGGACCCGTACCGGCCCGCGCAGGACCCGTACCGGGCTGGTGGGGACGCCGCCGCCGGACGCGTCCGCGCCCGGTGTCGAACGGCGTGCTCAGGAGGTTCGACGATGACCACCGCCGCAGACATCATGCACCCCGGGGCCCAGTGGATTCCCGCCACCGAGACCCTCGACCGGGCCGCCCAGCTGATGGCCCGGCTCAATGTGGGCGCCCTGCCCATCAGCGATGCCGAGGAGCGGCTGTGCGGCATCATCACCGACCGCGACATCGTCGTGAACTGTGTGGCCAAGGGCCACGACCCGGCGAAGGTCACCTGCGGTGACTTGGCCCAGGGCACCCCGCGCTGGATCGACGCGGGCGCGGACGTCGGCGACGTGCTGGAGGAGATGCAGAGCCACCAGATCCGCCGGCTGCCCGTGATCCGGAACAAGAAGCTGGTGGGCATGATCAGCGAGGCCGACCTCGCCCAGCACCTCTCCGACGACCAGATGGCCCACTTCGTGGAGAAGGTCTACGCGCGGGCCTGACCCTGCCCGGCCGTCGCCAGGACCGCCCGTGCCACCTGGCCCGGGCGGTCCAGCATGACCAGGTGGCCGGCGGGTTCGGCGACCTCGAAGCGGGCGCCGAGCAGGTCCGCGAGGTCCGCCTGCCGGGCCAGCCAGCGCAGGGCCGGGCGCCCGGCCGAGCCGTCGTGGCCGGCGAGGACGGTGGTGGGGGCGGCCAGCGGGTGCGTCCTGCGCAAGGCCTGCAGCTCGGCGGCCATGTCCAGGTAGCGGGAATTCTCCAGCAGGGCGCCGCGCCAGACCCGGCCGGTGCGGTAACAGCGGCGTACGAGGTCCGGTGCGGCCGGGTCGGGGCCGCCGGTGCGGGAGGCCCGTACGGTGGCCCGCCGGGCCAGCGGTCCCAGCGCGGCCGGCAGTCCGGCGGCGCTCACGGCCCGGCCGAGGGCGCGGGCGGCCCCGGTGCGCAGTGCGGCGGGCAGGATCGTGTGCGGGGCCTCCTCGACGCTGCCGTCGACCAGGACGAGCGCGGCGGTGCGCCGCGGGTACAGGCGGGCGAAGGCCTCGGCGTGGAAGGCGGCGATGGAGTGCCCGACGACGGTGACGGGACCGGCGGCCGGGGCGCCGAGCCCCAGTGCGTCGAGCAGCCCGGCGATGCGGTGGGCCTCCCCGGCGGTGGTGGGCGGCTCGGTGGCGGGGCCGCTGAGGCCGTGTCCGGGGCGGTCGAAGCGGACGACGGTGCGGCCCGCGGCGACGAGGGGTGCGACGACCGGGTCCCAGTCGAACCAGGCCATGGCGAGCCCGGCGCTGAGGACGCACACGGGTCCGCGGCCTTCGACGACGACGTGCAGCGGCACCCCGTCGACACGGCCGGCGGTGACGAACCGGCCGGTGACGCTCACGTACGGCCTTCCTTGTGGACGGAGTGGGCGAGCAGGCCGAGCCAGAGCGCGACGAGGAGGACCTGGAGCCGCTGGCCGGCGCCGAGGGCCCAGGTCCCGCGCCCGGCCGTGAACAGGGCGATCGCGGAGAGGGTCCAGACGGTGGCGAGCAGTTCGAGGGCGACGAGGGCGGGGCCGTAGCGGGCGAGCGGGGCGAACCAGCCGTAGCGGCGGGCGGCGACCGTGAGGGCCACCAGGCCGACGAGGGCCCCGGTCATGGCGAGGCTGCTGCTGACGGCGTGGGCCTGGTGGGTCGCGGGGACCAGTCCGGCGGTCTCCCGGGCGGCGCATTCGGGGTCCACGGTGGGCTGACAGCTCAGCGGCAGCCAGGCGTCGGCGGCGGTGGCCGCGCCGAAGAGGGCGACCCCGGACCAGCCGATGACCGCCCAGGCGCGGCGGGACTCCGCGTACTTCAGCAGCCGGACGAGCGCCAGGAGGCCTCCGCAGAAGGCGAGCAGCCCGGCGGTGAAGTCGGTGGCCCGGAAGAGGCCGCCGAGCGGCTGGTCCTGGGCGGCGAGTTCGCTGACGTACGTCTCGATCGGATTGAGGCCCGTGGAGAGGACCACTTCGAGCACCCACGCCGTGTAGGCGGCCGCGGCCAGACCGATCAGGGTGGCGACCGGCCAGGCGGTCCGCGGCGAGAGTCCATGTGGGGACATAGTGTGACTAATCCTAAGCAGACGCGGGGTCGGTCCTGCGATCGGATACCCACCCCCGGTAGGGTTCCCGTCATGACGCGCAGTGCTCAGCGAGCCGCCCCGGGGTCCCGGTTGCTGCTGCTCGCCGCGCTGTTGCTGGGCATCGTCACCATGCACACCCTGGGCCATCCGACTGAGTCCCACGCCCTGCAGGACGTGTCCCCAGCCCACTCCGTTGCCTCGGCGGGACACCCCGCCGAGGCTGGGCACGGTGGCACGGGCCACACCTCGGCCCCGGTCGCCGACGCGCCCTCCCCCACGGTCCCCGTGTGGGGGTACGCGATGCCGGCGACCGAGATGGACCCCACGTCGGTCTGCCTCGCCGTGCTCGCGGGGCTGGTCGTCCTGCTCATCGGCACCGGCCGGACCGGATCCCGTCGCGCCGCGCCGCTCGGGGGCGCGGCCCGCATACCGGTCCGGTCCGGCGGTGGTCCGGACCCGCCCTCGCCCCGCGAGCTCCTCACCCGGCTGGCGGTCCTGCGGGTGTAGGCCGACGCCGCCGCCCCCGCATGCCCGCGCATGCACGGGGCGGCGCCGAACCGTGCCCATGCATCCGTAACACCACACCCATGAGGTGCTTCCATGCGCTCTCTTCCCACCCGCCGCACCGTGCTCGGCGCATCCGCGGCCGTCCTCGGCTCCGGGCTGCTCGCCTCCTGCGCCAGATCCTCCGGCTCCGCGGGATCCGCCGGGGCCGCCGGCACCGGCCACGGACAGGGCTCGATGAACCACGGCGGCTCCGCCGCCGACGTGCCCGAGGGGTACGTGGACCCGGCCGGCCCCGAGGTGCAGGCCGCCGAGGCCGCCCGCAAGGCCACCGGCCCGCTCACCGAGCTCAAGCTGACCGCCACCGCCACCCCGCTCGACCTCGGCGCCGGCATCACCGTCCGCTCCTGGGCGTACGGGGACAGGCTGCCGGGCCAGGAGGTCCGGGCCACCGCGGGCGGCACCCTCGCCCTCACCCTGGCCAACCACCTCCCCGAGGCCACCTCCCTGCACTGGCACGGCCTCTCGCTGCGCAACGACATGGACGGGGTCCCGGGGCTGACCCAGCGGGACATCGCCCCGGGCGGGTCCTTCCCGTACAAGTTCGCCGTCCCGAACCCGGGCACGTACTGGTTCCACCCGCACACCGGGGTCCAGCAGGACCGCGGCCTGTACGGCGCGCTCGTCATCGAGGACCCCAAGGAGCCCCTCTCCTACGACAAGGAGTGGGTGGTGGTCCTGGACGACTGGATCGACGGGGTGGACGGAGCCACCCCGGACGCCGTCCTCGCCGAGCTCCGCAAGGGCATGAACGGCAACGGCGCAGCCCACGCGGCCCACGGCCGGAGCGGCTCCCCCTCCCCCTCGCCCAGCAGCACCAAGAAGCGCTCCTACGTCGCCATGGGCGGCCACAGCGACTACCTGGGCGGGGACGCGGGCGACGTCGTCTACGCGTACTACCTGATCAACGGGCGGGTGGCCGACGACCCTTCGGTGCTCACCGCCAAGCCCGGCGACCGGATCCGGCTGCGCATCATCAACGCCGGCGGGGACACCGCCTTCCGGATCGCCCTCGGCGACCACGAACTGACGGTCACCCACACCGACGGCTACCCGGTGGAGCAGACGACGACGGGGTCACTGCTGCTGGGCATGGGCGAGCGGTACGACGTCCTGGTCACCGCCAAGGACGGGGTGTTCCCCCTCACCGCGCTGGCCGAGGGCAAGGAGGGCTCGGCGCTCGCGGTGCTGCGCACCGGGTCGGGAACGGCGCCCACGGCCGCGACCCGGCCGTCCGAACTGGACGCGCCGCCGCTGATGGCGGACGCGCTGAGGGCCACCGAACCGGTCGCGCCGGCCCCGCGCGACCCGGACCGTACGGTGCAGCTCCGGCTCACCGGCTCCATGACCAACTACAACTGGGCCTTCGACGGCAAGCCGTACACGCCCGACCAGCGGCACCCGGTGAAGGCGGGCGAGCGGGTCCGGCTGGAGTTCCGCAACGCGACCCCGATGTGGCACCCGGTACACCTGCACGGGCACACCTTCGCGCTGGGCGGGCAGGAGGGCGGGCCGCGCAAGGACACCGCGATCCTCCTGCCGGGGCGCAGGCTGACGGTGGACTTCGACGCGGACAACCCCGGGCTGTGGATGACGCACTGCCACAACGTCTACCACTCGGAGTCCGGGATGATGACGGTGCTCGGCTACCAGCTGTAGGTCAGGGCCTGCCCGCCCGGCCTCCGGGCCGGGCGGAATTCGGGTGGGCTGCGGGCGCGGGCATGACACCCTTGCGGTGATCACGACTGCAGCGACAGAAGGACGACCCCGCCGGTATGACCACCCCGCCGAACCCGCCCAGCACTCCCGTCGGCGGACCGCCGGCCGAGCCGGCGGACACCCCGACACCCGAGACGGACTCCATACCGGCGCCCGCGCAGCCGCTCTCGCTGGAGAAGACCCCGGCCACCCCGGCGACCTCCGAGGCACCGCAGACCCCCGAGACCCCGGCGGCCTCCGCGTCTCCGGCGCCGGCGCCGGCCCCGGCCCCCGAGGCCCCTGCCGGGGCAGCGGCCGCGGCCGCCCCGGAGCCGGTTCCCATCCCGTCGGCCTTCGCCCCGCCGACGCCGCACGCTCCCGCCCCTGCGGCCGCAGGCTTCGGCGCACCCGGGGCCCCCGGGGCCACTCCCGGCGCCCCCGGCCACACGTGGGGTGAGCCCACCCCCGGGTTCCCCGGAGCCCGGTACCCCGCGTACCCGCAGGCCACCCCGACCGGCAACGGCCTGGCGGTCGCCGCCGTCATCACCGGTGGCTTCGGCATCTTCCTGGGCGTCATCCCGTTCCTCTTCTGGGCCGGCACCCTGATCGCCGCCGTCGGCGTGGGCCTCGGCATCGGCGGTATCGCCCGCGCCAACAAGGGCGCCCCGAACAAGTCGATGGCCGTCGTCGGCACCGTTCTCGCCGTGCTCGGCCTGCTCTCCTCGGTCGGCGGCTTCTTCCTCACCGCCCTGGTCGTCGACCGGGCCGACAGCCGCCTCGACCGGCAGATCGAGGAGGACTGGGAGGCGGACGGGCACCACCCCGGCATCGAGCCCTGGTCCTCCAAGTCCCCTTCGCCCACCCGGGTCCCCGGCCTGACCAGTGCGCTGCGGTTCGGCGAGACCTTCACCTACCCGAACGGCATCAAGGTGAGCCTCTCGGTTCCGGCGAAGTACGAGCCGAAGGACAAGTACGCCGGCGAGAGGGTCAAGAACGCGGTCGCGCTCACCGTCACCATCACCAACGGGTCGGCCACGCCGCACGAAGTGATCTACGCCGTGCCCAACGTCCGCGACGACCAGGGCATGACCGCCGAGATGGTCTTCGACAGCGGCAGAGTGCCGAAGATGATCAGCGGCTCGATCCTGCCGGGCGAATCCGCCAGCGGGATCGTGGCCTTCGAGGTCCCCGAGGGCACCGGGAGCATCACCGCGGACATCTCCGCCGGGACCGGGCTCGACAGGGTGAAGTACGCGGGCCCGATCGGCTGACGGAACGTCACAACGCAGGAAACAGGCGGGGCCCCGGACATCGCGTCAGAAAGACGATTACACTGGGCCCCGTGCCTCAACTTCGACTCGCTCTGAATCAGATCGACTCGCACGTCGGCGACATCGCCGCCAACGCCGACTCGGTCGTCCACTGGACCCGGCACTCCGCCGAGCAGGGCGCCCACCTGGTGGCGTTCCCGGAGATGATGCTGACCGGGTACCCCGTCGAGGACCTCGCCCTGCGCGGGTCCTTCGTGGAGGCCTCCCGTACCGCGCTGCGCGAGCTCGCGGAGCGGCTCGCGGCCGAGGGCCTCGGCGAGCTGCCGGTCGTCGTCGGCTACCTCGACCGCACCGAGCGGGCCACGCCCCGCCTGGGCCGCCCGGCCGGCTCTCCCGAGAACGCGGCCGCCGTGCTGCACCGCGGGCAGGTCGTCCTGCGCTTCGCCAAGCACCACCTCCCCAACTACGGCGTGTTCGACGAGTTCCGGTACTTCGTGCCGGGCGACACGCAGCCGGTGATCCGGGTGGGCGGGGTCGACGTGGCCCTGGCCATCTGCGAGGACCTCTGGCAGGAAGGCGGCCGGGTCCCGGCCACCCGCTCCGCCGGGGCCGGGCTGCTGATCTCCGTGAACGCGTCCCCGTACGAGCGCAACAAGGACGACCTGCGCCTCGAACTGGTCCAGAAGCGGGCCCAGGAGGCCGGCTGCACCCTGGCCTACCTGGCGATGATCGGCGGCCAGGACGAGCTGGTCTTCGACGGCGACTCGATCGTCGTGGACGCCGGCGGGCAGGTCATCGCCCGCGCCCCGCAGTTCTCCGAGGGCTGCGTCCTGGTCGACCTCGACCTGCCGGCCGCCCGCGCCGACGCGCCCGAGGGCGTGGTGGACGACGGGCTGCGCATCGAGCGCGTGATCCTCTCCGAGGAGCCCGTGGAGCCGTACGAGCCGGTGGTCACCGGCGGTTACGCCGACCGGCTCGACGACGACGAGGAGGTCTACGACGCGCTGGTCGTGGGACTGCGCGCCTACGTCAAGAAGAACGGGTTCCGCTCGGTCCTGATCGGGCTCTCCGGCGGCATCGACTCCGCGCTCGTCGCCGCCATCGCCTGCGACGCGATCGGCGCGCAGAACGTCTACGGCGTCTCGATGCCCTCGAAGTACTCCTCGGACCACTCCCGCAACGACGCGGCCGACCTGGCCGAGCGCACCGGGCTGAATTTCCGGACCGTCTCCATCGAGCCGATGTTCGACGCCTACATGGCCTCGCTGGGCCTGACCGGCCTGGCCGAGGAGAACCTCCAGTCCCGGCTGCGCGGCACCCTGCTGATGGCGCTGTCCAACCAGGAGGGCCACATCGTGCTGGCCCCGGGCAACAAGTCGGAGCTGGCCGTCGGCTACTCCACCCTGTACGGCGATTCGGTGGGCGCGTACGGCCCGATCAAGGACGTCTACAAGTCGGACGTGTTCCGGCTCGCGGAATACCGCAACCGTGCCGCCGCCGAGCGCGGTGAGGTCCCGCCGATCCCGGAGAACTCGATCGTGAAGCCGCCGAGCGCCGAGCTGCGCCCGGGCCAGGTGGACACGGACTCGCTGCCGGACTACCCGGTGCTCGACGCGGTCCTGGCCATGTACGTGGACCGCGACCAGGGCATGGACGCGATCGTGGCGGCCGGCTTCGACCCGGAGCTGGTGGCCAGGACCCTGCGGATGGTGGACACGGCGGAGTACAAGCGCCGCCAGTACCCGCCGGGCACGAAGATCTCCGCGAAGGGCTTCGGCAAGGACCGCCGGCTGCCCATCACGAACGGCTGGCGCGAGCGGGCGTAGCCGCGGCCGTGCGAGGGCCCCGGCCGCTCTCCGAGGAGAGTGGCCGGGGCCCTCGCGTACCCGCATCCGTCAGGGCTTCACGGTGACCCGGGCCGCGACGGGAAGGTGGTCGCTGCTGGTGCGGGGCAGGGTCCAGGAGGCCTCCGGCCGGATTCCGCGGACCATGATCTGGTCGATCCGCGCCATCGGGAACTGCGCCGGCCAGCTGAAGCCGAAGCCGTCGCCCGCCGCGCCCTGGGTGGAGCGCATCTGCGAGGTGACCTCGGAGAGGGCGCGGTCGTTCATGGTTCCGTTGAGGTCGCCGAGCAGGATGACCTTCTTCAGCGGCTCGGAGGCGAGCGCGGCGCCCAGCGCGTCGGCACTGTCGTCGCGCTGGTTGGCGGTGAAGCCGGCGTTCAGCTTGACCCGGACGGAGGGCAGGTGGGCGACGAAGGCGGCGACCTGCCCCTGGGGGGTGGTGACGGTGGCGCGCATGGCCCGGGTCCAGCCCATCCGGATGTCGACGGGCGCGCTCGCGCTGAGCGGGTACTTGCTCCACAGGCCGACGGTGCCCTCGACGGAGTGGTGCTTGTACGTGGCCGCGAGGGCCTTCTCGTAGACGGGGACGGCGCTGCCCTTGAGCTCGGTCAGGGCCAGGACGTCGGCCCCGGAGCGGGCCACCGACTCGGCGGTGCCGCGCGGGTCGGGGTTGTCGGCGTCGACGTTGTGGGTGGCGACCACCAGGTTGCCGCCGGCGCCGGACTTGTCGCTGACCAGGCCGCCGAAGAGGTTCGCCCAGACCGCGGCCGTCAGCAGTATCGCGAGGAGTGCGGTGGCCGACTTGCGGTAGAGCGCCCCGGCCAGCAGGAGCGGGACGGCCAGCCCCAGCCAGGGCAGGAAGGTCTCGGTGAGGCTGCCGAGGTTGCCCACGTGGTTGGGCAGATCCGCGTGGAAGATCATGATGAGCGAGAGCAGTGCGGCGATCGCGGCGAGGACCCAGCCCCGCCGCCAGATTCCGGGGTCCTTGCGCAGTGCGGTCAGCCGGCGCCGGAGGCGGGTTCCGGAGGGCTCGGGCTCCGAGCCGCCGTTCCCCGACTCCGTCATGTACGCCTGTGCCATCCCACTGCCCTCACTGCCGTGCTCGCGCTCCGTCCCCGCCCCTTGACCCTAGGCGATGAACCGCAGCCTTCCGTGCCGTACGTCACGACCGCCGGCGGCGGTCGTACGTCCGGGAGGACGAACGGCCGTGCGCAGGGGGTTCCGCTTGTCACGAAACGCGCACATTGGATCCCGTGGCCAGGCTCGCACTACGGACCACTTCCGCCTTTGCCCGCGCGGATGCCACCATGGGGGGTGAGTCCGGGGACGTCGTAAGGGCGCCTCGAGATGACACAAGGAGCAGTTGCAATGACGCATGCCGTTTCGCCTGCCCGCGAACACGCAGCAGCATCTCCGTCGGCCTCCCCCACCCTGTACGGAGGCACGGGCACCCGGCGCATCACCGTCCGCGACCTGACCCTCGCCAAGGAACGCGGCGAGAAGTGGCCCATGCTCACCGCCTACGACGCGATGACCGCGTCCGTCTTCGACGAGGCCGGTATCCCGGTCATCCTCGTCGGTGACTCCATGGGCAATTGCCACCTCGGCTACGAGTCCACCGTCCCGGTGACGATGGACCAGATGACCATGCTCTCGGCGGCCGTCGTACGCGGCACGAGCCGTGCGCTGGTCATCGGCGACATGCCGTTCGGCTCGTACCAGGAAGGCGCGGTGCAGGCCCTGCGCAGTGCCACCCGTCTGGTCAAGGAGGCCGGGGTCGGCGCGGTGAAGCTGGAGGGCGGCGAGCGCTCGCTGGCCCAGACCGAGCTGATCGTGCAGTCCGGCATCCCCGTCATGTCCCACCTTGGTCTGACCCCGCAGTCCGTCAACGCCATGGGCTACCGGGTCCAGGGCCGCGGCGACGAGGCCGCGCACCAGCTGCTGCGCGACGCGAAGGCGGCGCAGGACGCGGGCGCGTTCGCGGTGGTGCTGGAGCTCGTCCCGGCCGAGCTGGCCGCCGAGGTCACCCGCTCCCTGCACATCCCGACGGTCGGCATCGGCGCGGGCGCCGACTGCGACGCGCAGGTCCTGGTGTGGACCGACATGATGGGCCTGACCGGCGGGAAGATGCCGAAGTTCGTCAAGCAGTACGCGAAGCTCCGCGAGACCATGACGGGCGCGGCGAAGGCCTTCGCCGAGGACGTGGTCGGCGGAACGTTCCCCCAGGCGGAGCACGCCTTCCACTGATGCGGTGAGCAACGGCCCGACAGCCCGCCGACCTCGTGTCGGGGGGCTGTCGTATGTCTGTCGTACGTCTGTCGGTCGGCTGTCGGTGCTCTGTCAGTGGCGGCTGGTCCCATGAGGGCATGACGCGAAACGACAACAAGCCCAACGCCGTGGAGGTACGGGGGCTGGTCAAGCACTACGGCGAGACCAAGGCCCTCGACGGTGTCGACCTGGACGTACCGGAGGGCACGGTCCTCGGGGTCCTGGGCCCCAACGGCGCCGGCAAGACCACGCTCGTCCGCTGCCTCTCCACCCTGATCGTCCCGGACTCCGGGACGGCGACCGTCGCCGGCTTCGACGTGGTCCGCCAGCCGCGGCAGCTGCGCCGCACGATCGGCCTCACCGGCCAGTACGCCTCGGTCGACGAGAAGCTCTCCGGCTGGGAGAACCTCTACATGATCGGGCGGCTGCTCGACCTCTCCCGCAAGGACTCCCGCCGCCGCGCGGACGAGATGCTGGAGCGGTTCTCCCTGACCGAGGCGGCCAGGAAGGCCGTCATGAACTACTCCGGCGGTATGCGCCGCCGGCTCGACCTCGCCGCCTCCCTGATCGGCAGCCCGGCCGTGCTCTACCTGGACGAGCCGACCACCGGTCTCGACCCCCGCACCCGCAACGAGGTGTGGGACGAGGTCCAGCGCCTGGTCGCCGAGGGCGCCACCGTGCTGCTCACCACCCAGTACATGGAGGAGGCCGAGCAGCTCGCGAGCGAGCTGACGGTCATCGACCGCGGCAAGGTCATCGCCAACGGCAAGGTCGACGAGCTGAAGGCGCGCGTCGGCGGCCGCACCCTGAAGATCCGCCCGGTGGCCGCTTCGGACCTGCCGGGCATGGCCCGCGCGCTGGCCGAGGCCGGTCTGGACGGCGTGGCCGGCAGCCAGGCCGTACCGGACGAGGGCGTGCTGCTGGTCCCGATCCTCAGCGACGAGCAGCTGACGGCCGTCGTCGGTCTGCTGGCCGCCCGCGGGTACGCGATCGCCGACCTCGGCACCTACCTGCCCAGCCTCGACGAGGTGTTCCTGGCCATCACCGGCCAGAAGCCGGCCTCCGTCGAGGACTGCGTTCCCACCGAGAAGACCGAGGAGGTCGCGGCATGAGCACCGTAACCACGACGAAGCCCGCTCCCACCGCGTCCGGTCCGGCCCCGGTGGCCACCGCGCACGGCGAGGGCCGGATCGGCCTGCGGGGCAATCTGCGGCACATCGGCGCCCTGGTGCGCCGCAACGCCCTGCAGATCAAGCAGGATCCCGAGTCGATGTTCGACGTCGTGTTCATGCCGATCATCTTCACGCTGCTGTTCGTGTTCGTCTTCGGCGGCGCGATCTCCGGCAAGGGGAACCAGGCGGAGTACGTCAACTACGTGGTCCCCGGCCTCATGGCCATGATGGGCATGAACATCGCCATGGGTGTCGGCACCGGGGTCAACGACGACTTCAAGAAGGGCGTCATGGACCGGTTCCGGTCCATGCCCATCGCCCGGTCGTCGGTGCTCATCGCCAAGATCGTCGTCGAGCTCGGCCGGATGATGGTCGCCATCACCATCCTGCTCGCCGTGGGCTTCCTGCTCGGCCTGTCGATCAAGGGTTCGGTGCTGGGCCTGTTCCTCGCCATCGGGCTGTCGGCCGTCTTCGGCGCCTCGCTGATGTGGATCTTCGTCCTGCTCGGCCTCACCATGAAGACCCCGCAGGCCGTCCAGGGCATGGCGATGATGGTCCTGATGCCACTGCAGTTCGGCAGTTCGATCTTCGCCCCGCCCACCACGATGCCGGGCTGGCTGCAGTCCTTCACGGACTACAACCCGCTGTCGAACCTGGCGGACGCGGCCCGCTCCCTGATCAACGGCGTTCCGGTCGGCGACTCCGTGTGGATGACGCTGGTCTGGTCACTGGCCATCACCGCGATCACCATGCCGCTCGCGGTACGGAAGTTCCGCCAGAAGACCTGATCCGCGGACCGATCCGTTCGGATCGCGTCCCGGACGGGCACCGGCCGGGGGCCGGATCAGATGAGGGCGGTGGCCTCCTCCAGGGAGAGGCCACCGCCTTCGGCGTACGCCTTCTCGTAGACGGCGTCGCCCAGCGCCGCCCGGGCCAGCTCCTGCGCGCGGGCGTGGTCCTCGCGCTCCGTCGTGACCGGGAAGTGCGCGGGCGGCAGCAGCGCCGGGTAGGCGCCCAGCAGCCTGGCGGCGTCGTACTCCCGGCTCGAACCGCCGAGCGAGACCAGCGAGAGGGCCGCCATCAGCAGGTAGACCGCGGGCATCTGCGGGGCCACCATCCGCGCCATCGGGTCCAGGACGGTGTCCATGCCCTGGCGCAGCCGGTCGAGGGCCTCCTCGTAGCGCCCCTGGCGGTTGTCGAGCCAGGCCATCGTGCCGAGCAGGAAGCCGTCGAAGATGGCGAACGCGCCGAACGCGAACTCGTCCCGCAGGAGCTGCAGCTGGTCGCGCGCCTCGGCGATCCGTCCGGTGCGGCCGAGGATGCCCGCGAGGAACATCCGGGCGGCGGGCATGGCCTCGTTGCCGTACCGCTGCACCTTCGCGGTGATCTCCGTGAGGATCCGCTCGGCCTCCTCGATCCGGCCGGCCTCGGTCAGCGTCCCGGCCATCCGTACGCGCAGCACCGTCACCTGGGCCATGGCGCCCAGGCGTTCGGCGTAGGCGATCGCCTCCTGGTAGTCGCGGGCGGCCAGTACGTACTCGCCGCGCTTCTCCCGGGCCTCGGCGCGGGCGGACAGCGCCTCGGCGCAGCCCCAGGCGTCGCCGAGTTCGCGGAAGAGGGCCAGGCTCTCGTCGGCGTCGCGCGAGGCGTCCCCGGCCCAGTCGGCCCGGTTCGCGAGGATGTTGGCGCGCAGCTGGAGTCCGGAGGCCAGCTCCCAGCGGTAGCCGAGCTCGCGGGCGGTCCCGACGGTCGCGTCGACGACCCGCTGGAGCAGTCCGGGGTCGCCGGCGATCATGACGGCGTAGATCCACAGGGAGGCGGGGGGCCGGCAGGTCTGGGGCAGTCCGGGCCGGTAGGTGGCGAGGACCCCGTCGATCAGGGCGCGGACCGAGGGGGTGTTCCAGGTCTCGTTGGTCTGGTCGCGGGAGGCCAGCAGGACCAGGTTGAGGGCGCGCCAGCCCTCGGTGAGTGTTTCGCCGGAGTAGGGCGGCGGCGTGTCGACGAGCCGTTCGTAGACGGGCTCGGCGGCGACGAAGGGCGGATCGAAGGGGTTGGGGCCGAGGGCGGCGGTGGCTTCGGCCCAGTGCCGGGACTCGGAGCGCAGGTCGTGCATGTGCCAGTACCAGCCGAGCGAGTGGACCAGGCACAGGGCTTCGTCGGCGTCGCGCACGGCGACGGCCCGGCGCAGGGCGGTACGCAGGTTCTCGTACTCGGTGGCGAGCCGGTCGGCGGCCGCCCGCTGGCCGTGGCCGCGCAGCAGCGGCTCGGTGGTGCGGGCGAGCTCGCGGTAGTGGACGAGGTGGCGGTGCTCGGTGGCCTCGCGGTCGCCGGCGGTCTCGGCGAGGCGTTCGGCGGCGTACTCGCCGACGGTCTCCAGCAGGCGGTAGCGCATGCCGAGGCCGTCGGGTCCGGGGGCGGCCACGACGAGGGACTTGTCGACGAGGGAGCCCAGCACGTCGGCGGCGTCGTAGGAGGCGGGGTCGGACGGGTCGGCGCAGACGGCCTCGGCGGCGGCGAGGTCGCAGCCGCCCGCGAAGACGGACAGCCGGCGCAGGGCCGTGCGTTCGGCCTCGTCGAGCAGCTCCCAGGACCAGTCGACGACCGCGCGCAGGGTCTGCTGGCGGGGCAGGACGGTACGGGCGCCGCTGGTCAGGAGCCGGAAGCGGTCGTCGAGGCGGTCGGCGATCTGGCGCGGGGTGAGCAGCCGCAGCCGGGCGGCGGCCAGCTCGATGGCGAGCGGCAGACCGTCGAGGCGGCGGCAGATCTCGGCGGCCGCGGCCGGGTCCTCCTCGATGGTGAACCCGGCGCGGGCGGCGGCCCCCCGGTCGGCGAGCAGCCGCAGCGCTATGGGGTCGGGCAGCGGCTCCACCGGGCGCAGGGACTCCCCCGGGACGCCGAGGGGTTCGCGGCTGGTGGCCAGGATCCGGACGTCGGGGCAGTGCGTGAGGAGGCGTTCCGCGAGGGCGGCGGCCGCGCCGATGACGTGCTCGCAGTTGTCGAGCAGCAGCAGGAGCCGGCGCCGTGCGCAATGCTCGGCGAGCCGGTCGAGGGGGTCGTCCCCGACGCGTTCGGTGAAGGCCCGCAGTTCCTCGGCGGCGGCGCCGCGCAGCTTGGTCTCCCGGGCGCCGAGCGCGGCGAGGGTGGCTTCGGCGACGTCCTCCGGGTCGTCGACGGGAGCGAGTTCGACCAGCCAGACCCCGTCGGGCCAGGCGCTCTCGTCCTGGGCCTCGGCGGCCTCCTGGGACAGCCGCGTCTTGCCGGCGCCGCCGGGCCCGAGGAGCGTGACGAGGCGGGCCCGCGCGAGGTCGTCCCCGATGACGCGGATGTCGTCCTCACGGCCGACGAAGGTGGTCAGGCGCGCCCGCAGGTTTCCCGCGGACGCGGGGGCCGCCGCCGGGTGCACGGCGGCGCCGGGCGCGCCGGCGGCAGCAGCGGTCGGCGGATGCGCGTCCGAGGTCAGCAGTTCGGCGTGCAGGGCGCGCAGTTCCGGGCCCGGGTCGGTGCCCAGCCGGTCGGACAGCTCCCGGCGGAGGCTTTCGTACGCGGCCAGCGCCTGCGCCGGGCGGCCCGCGTCGCGCAGGGCCCGGATGCGCAGGGTGTGCAGCGGCTCGTCCAGCGGCTGCTGCGCGCACATCGCGGTCAGCTCCGGCAGGCACCGCTCCGCCTCGCCCATGGCCAGGGCCGTCGCGAGCCGCCCCCGGCGCGCCTCCATCCGTACGGCCTCCCAGCGCGCGGCCTCCGCGGCCGGGTCCGGCAGGTCGGCGAGGGCCGGTCCGCGCCACAGGGCCAGGGCCTCCTCGTACAGGGCCGCCGCCCCGGCCGGGTCCGGCGCCTGGCCTGCCGCCCGGACCAGCCGCTCGAAGCGGTACAGGTCGACGTCCTCGCGCTCGGCGGCCAGCTGGTAGCCGCCCTCCGCGGAGCGCACGGCCGGGTGCCCGAGCGCCCGCCGCAGCCGGGCGACCAGCGCCTGCAGGGCCGCCACCGCGTCGGCCGGCGGATCGCCGTCCCACACCTCGGCGACGAGCAGCCGGGAGGGCACCACCCGTCCCGGCCGCAGCGCGAGCGCTGTCAGGAGCGCCCGAAGGCGCGCTCCGCCGACGGCGACGGGGGTCCCGTCGTCGTGGATGGCCTGGGCGGTTCCGAGGATCGCGTAACGCACCGGCCCATTGTCCCCGCACCCGGCACCGGACCCGCACCCTTTTCCGCCGGGGCCGCGGGATAGGTTTCCCGGCATGGGTCATCAGGGCGGCCGCGGCGAGCGGCGCATCAGTTCGGTATTCCTCGGCATCTTCGCGATCATGGCCGTCACGGGCTGGGCGGTGTGGACGGGGTACGCGGCGAGCCCCGGACTCGCCGTGTTCCTCTTCGTGACGTCTGCGTGGATCGTCTCCCTGTGCCTGCACGAGTACGCGCACGCCCGCACCGCCCTGCACGGCGGTGACCTCACGGTGGGCGCCAAGGGGTACCTGACGCTGAATCCGCTCAAGTACACGCACGCGCTGCTCAGCATCGTGCTGCCGGTGATCTTCGTGATCCTGGGCGGCATCGGCCTGCCCGGCGGCGCGGTGTTCATCGAGCGGAACCGGATCCAGGGGCGCTGGAAGCACAGCCTCATCTCGGCGGCGGGCCCGCTGACCAACGTGGCCTTCGCCGTGGTGTGCACGGCCCCGTTCTGGCTGGACGCCCTCGACGGGGTGCCCCTGGCGTTCCGCTACGCGCTCGCCTTCCTCGCCATGCTGCAGGTCTCGGCGGCGATCTTGAACTTCCTGCCGGTACCGGGCCTGGACGGCTACGGGGTCATCGAGCCCTGGCTGTCGTACCGGGTGCGCCGCGAGATGGAGCCGCTGGCGCAGTTCGGGCTGCTGGCCGTGTTCGCGCTGCTGTGGATCCCGGGGGTCAACGCGTTCTTCTTCGGCGCGGTGGACGGCCTGATGTCCGCGCTCGGCGTCTCGGACCTGGAAACGTACTGCGGCCGCGACCTCTACAACTTCTGGCGGGACACCGACGGCGTCTGTGCCGTCCCGCAGGACTGACGGCCCGGCGCCGGGCGGAGAGCCCGGCCCGGCCCTCGGGGGCGCTCACCCGATCAAATGTCAGTGCGATCTGCTATTCCTTTCGGAAATACTGCGACTGATCCGACCGGTCAACAGCAGTGATACCAGGGGGATTTCGCACACATGCCACTCAGAACACCCTTGCGCGCCCTGCCCGCGGCGGCCCTGTCGCTGGCGCTCGGCCTGGCCGCCGCGGCGCCGGCCTCGGCCGCCGCCGACCCGGCGGCGCCCAAGGTCACGGCGCCCCGCACCGGCCCGACCCCCGGTTTCGCCGGCGAGGAGCAGTACTCCGGCTGCTACACCGACCCGTACTCAGGATCCGGAGCCGGCTGGATCGGCCTGGGCGACGTCACGACCAAGGTCACCGCCACCTCGGCGTCGCACGCCCAGCTGCAGACGACGTTCCAGCTGTGGGACACGTCGTACGGGGGCAAGCGCACCGACTTCCCGACCTCGTGGTCCACCTACCCCGAGGCCGCCACGATCCTCTCCCGCGACCTGCTGAAGGACGGCGGCCAGTACGCATGGCGGGCCCGGGCCACCGACGGGAAGCTGACCAGCCCGTACACGGCCTGGTGCTACTTCCGCGTGGACCACACCCCGCCGACCGCCGAGGTCACCACGGACGAGACCCCCAAGAAGGTCGGCGAGGAGGCCACCTTCACCCTGAAGGGCACCGACGGCGGCTCGGGAATCGCCTGCGCGCGCTGGCAGACGACCCCGGTCTTCGGCGTCGGCTGGAGCTGCGCGGACGAGGCGACCGACTCGCGCGTCGTCCGGCTGGCGGACGGCTCGGCCGACATCAAGGTCAAGCCCGCCACCTGGGGCAGCCAGGCGGTGTACGTCCAGACGATGGACAACGCGGGCAACCTCGGCCAGGCGCAGGCGTACTACTACGCGCAGGCCGCCACCAAGCCCGCCGCCTTCGGCGACATCGACGCCGACGGAAAGCCGGACGTCCTCGTCCCGGATGCGGCGGGCAACCTCCGCAAGCGGGGCGCGAACCCGCTGGACCCCGCGAACGCCCGCCGCCTGGCTGCCCCGGGCGGCGGCGAGAGCTGGGCCGGCGTCCAGTACACCCACCGGGGGTCCTTCGGTGAGCAGAGCGTCGACGACCTGATGGCCCATGCCCCCGGCGGGACCTACGTCTACCGGTTCGCCAACGACGGGGCGGGCCACTTCACGGACCAGGGCCCGACGCTCGTGGACAAGCCCACCCAGTGCCTGGACCCGGCGGGTTCGGTGATCGACTGCGCTCAGCACGGGTTCGGTCCGGACTGGTCGAAGGTCACGCAGATCGCCGCGTACGGATCGCCCACCGGCGACAGCACGGCCGACGGCCTCCTGCCCCGCACCTCCCTGCTGTTCGTCGAGAACGGGCGGCTGTGGCTCGCGAAGCGGGGCGGCATCCGGCTGCGGACGGCCACGCTCCTCTCCGGCGACGACACCCGCTGGGCCGGCTACGACCTGCTCACCCCGGGCCGGGCGCAGGGTACGGACTTCCCGACCCTGTGGGCACGCTCCCGGTCGGACGGCGCGATCCGCGCCTTCTCCGTCAAGGGCACCGCGGACGCACCGGATTTCTCCGCCTTCACGGACCCGGCCGCCGGGCCGGTCCTGTCCACCCTGACCCCGGCCGCGCACCCGCGCGTCGGCTCCGACGGCGACCTCACGGGTGACGGCCTGCCGGACCTGTGGTCCGCGGACGCCACCGGCCACGTCACCGTCTTCCCGGGTACGGGCACGACCGCCCCGCATCCCGCGGTCACCGGCTTCGGCCCGGCCGTCTGACCGGCCAGGGCAGTTCCTGGTGCTGTGGCCGGGAAGGTTCGCCGGGTCACAGCACTAGACGGCGTTGCGCGCGGCGGAGGCCTTCTCGGCCTTCGCCTTGCGCAGGTAGTACCAGGCCATGTTGGACGTGAGGCCGGCCAGCAGCACCCAGACGATCCCGAGGAAGCTGCCCTCGACGAAGGCGACGACGGCCGCGGCCACCGCACAGGCGCAGACGACAAGGGCGAAGACGGCAAGGCGGGGCATGGGAAGAGCTCCTCGAAAACACTGAACGGGGCCGAGCTCCTCCAGTGTCCCCCATGCCCCGCAGTGCTGCCGTAAGGGCGCCGTGATCGCATCCGGTCCGTTTCCCGGCGGTCAGGTCCGGCGGGCCGGGCCTGCGGGCCCGGCCCGCCGGGGGTGGCGTCGGGGCGGGTCAGAGGTCCGTGACGCGCAGGCCCGCGTGGGCCTTGTAGCGGCGGTTGGTGGAGATCAGGTTGGCCACCAGGGACTCGACCTGGTGGGCGTTGCGCAGGCGGCCGGCGAAGACGCCGCGCATGCCGGGGATGCGGGCGGCCAGCGCCTGGACGATGTCCGTGTCGGCGCGGACCTCGCCGAGGACCATCACGTCGGTGTCGATCTCGTCGATCGACTCGTCCTGGAGCAGGACGGCCGAGAGGTGGTGGAAGGCGGCCGTGACGCGGGAGTCCGGGAGCAGGGCGGCGGCCTGCTGGGCGGCGCTGCCCTCCTCGACCTGGAGGGCGTAGGCGCCCTGCTTGTCGAAGCCGAGCGGGTTGACGCAGTCCACCACGAGCTTGCCCGCGAGGTCCTCGCGCAGCGCTTCGAGGGTCTTGGCGTGGCCCTCCCACGGCACCGCGATGATGACGATGTCACTGCGACGCGCGCACTCGGCGTTGTCCGCGCCCTCCACGCCGAGGCCCAGTTCACCGGCCGCGGTCTGCGCGCGGTCGGCGGCGCGGGAGCCGATGATCACCTTCTGGCCGGCCCGGGCGAGCCGGTAGGCCAGGCCCCGGCCCTGGTCACCGGTGCCGCCGAGGACACCGACGACGAGGCCGGACACGTCCGGCAGCTCCCACGGGTCCTTGACCGGCGGCTTCTGCGTGTTGTCTGAGGAAGTCATGGGGGCGAGGGTACTGCCGGGTAGCCCACAGCCGAAGGGTGGCGAAGGGGAAGGAACCGCTCCCCGTGTCGCCCGCATGGTGCAGGATGCCGGTATGGACGCCGTGAGGGTCGCGCTGCTGCGTGAGGTGCTCGCCGGTACGCAGTGGCCGGGCGCCGCGCGCCGCTTCGCGGGATCGCTGCGCCGGTCCGTCGTGCCGGGCGGCGGTCACCTGCTGCTGGTGGGGACCGAGGGCTACGAGCCCTGGCATCTGGCGGCGCACCTGGTGGACGAGGCCGCCTGGTCGGGTCTGCCGGAGCTGGCGCCCACCCTCGTACGCCACCACGTGCGGCCCGGGGAGCCGCCGCACCTGTCGGTGGGGCTGGGCCGGCTGGCGGCGGCCCGGCACGGGCACACGCTGCTGGTGGTGGCACCCGGGGCACCGGGTGCGGGGCTGCTGGAGCGCGTCCACGACGCGCGGCGCGCGGGGGCGACCGTACTGTCCCTGGACGGCGGGGACCCGGATCTGGGCGCGCTCGCCCACGACGCGCTGTCGGTACCGGCACCGGTGCCGCAGGACGGGATGGATCTGGACACCGTGCAGCACCTGGTCAGCGCGGCGGCCGGGGAGAACACCGTGCCGGTGCGGCGCGGACCGCGCCGGTTCAGGGACCGGCTGGCGCGGCTGGCCGACCACCTGACCGCGCCGCCGCCCAGCCGCTGGTAGGGGCTACGCGCCCGTGCCGGTGGTGCCCTCTTCGTCCTCGCGGGTCTTGTCGTTCCACTTGGGGTCGTTCTGCCATTCGAGGTTGCGTTCCTGCGCCGTCTCCATGGCGTGGTTCGCCTCCTCCGGGGTGCCGTACGGCCCGAACCGGTCCTTGGCCGGGCAGTCGGGGCCTTCCTCGACCTTCTGGTGGACCAGGCAGTAGTACCACTCGCCGGGTTTGCCCACCTGGCGCTTCTTGAACAGGGCCATCGTCGTCGGGCTCCTCTCATACCTCTCTATCCCGCCATGCTGCCCCATCCCCGCTGGATACACTCGCTCGCATGTCTGGCCAGTCGCTGCTCGTACCAGGCGAGCTCTCTCCCGTC
Organism: Streptomyces sp. NPDC040545; assembly: GCF_055595065.1. Lineage (NCBI taxonomy): Bacteria > Bacillati > Actinomycetota > Actinomycetes > Kitasatosporales > Streptomycetaceae > Streptomyces > Streptomyces sp. NPDC040545. The sequence continues at coordinate 180,051 of NZ_JBVIWA010000004.1, read as the reverse complement.
CGTTCCGTTCCCGGAAACATCCGCCGGCCCGAGTACGTGGGCAAGCCCGCGCCCGCTCCGTACACCGGACCGGAGGTGCAGTCGGCCGAGACCATCGAGGCCATGCGCATCGCCGGCCGGATCGCCGCCCAGGCGATGGAGGAGGCCGCGAAGCTGATCGCGCCGGGGGTGACCACCGACGAGCTCGACCGGGTCGCCCACGCGTACATGTGCGACCACGGGGCCTACCCCTCGACGCTCGGTTACCGGGGCTTCCCGAAGTCGCTGTGTTCCTCCGTGAACGAGGTCATCTGCCACGGCATCCCCGATTCCACCGTCCTGCGCGACGGCGACATCGTGAACCTCGACGTGACCGCCTACATCGGCGGCGTGCACGGCGACAACAACGCGACCTACCTGTGCGGGGAGGTGGACGAGGAGTCGCGGCTGCTGGTGGAACGCACCCGGGAGGCGCTGAACCGGGCCATCAAGGCCGTCAAGCCGGGCCGCCAGATCAACATCATCGGCCGGGTCATCGAGTCGTACGCGAAGCGCTTCGGCTACGGCGTCGTCCGGGACTTCACCGGCCACGGCATCAACACGTCCTTCCACTCGGGCCTGATCGTGCCGCACTACGACAGCCCGCACGCCACCACCGTCATCGAGCCCGGCATGACCTTCACCATCGAGCCGATGCTGACGCTGGGCACCCACGAGTACGACATGTGGGAGGACGGCTGGACGGTCGTCACGAAGGACCGCAAGCGGACCGCGCAGTTCGAGCACACGCTGGTCGTCACGGACTCCGGCGCGGAGATCCTGACCCTCCCCTAGCCGTTCCAGCGGTCCTTCCGCGATCGCGACCGGGCCCGGTGCACCTGTGCACCGGGCCCGGCCTGTTCCTGCAGACTGCAGACTGCAGACTGCAGACTGCAGACTGTCCGAGGACTGTCCGCGGACTCCCCGAGGGCTACGCGCTGAGCGGGAACTGCTCGCCCAGCTCCCGGAAGACCGCGCCGTTGAAGTCGAAGGCGCGCTTGCACTCGTCGATGATGCGCTGCTTCTCCAGGTCGTCCGCCGCTATGGCGTCCAGCAGCTCGCGGTAGGTCCGCTTGAAGGCCGCCGGGTTGGAGATGTCCGCGAAGACGTAGAACCGGACGCCGTCACCCTTGCGCTCGAAGCCCCAGGTGCGCTCGGCCTTGTCGCGGATGATCTGGCCGCCGGAGAGGTCGCCCAGGTAGCGGGTGTAGTGGTGGGCGACGTATCCGCCCGGCCACTGCGCCGCGCAGTGGGCCACCCGGTCGGCGTACGCACGCGTCGCGGGCAGGGCCACCACGCTCTCGCGCCAGTGCGGGCCCACCAGGTGGGCGAGGTCGCGCTCGATCTCGGCGACGCGCATGAGCTCGGGCTGGATGAACGGGCCTGCCACCGGGTCGTCCTTGAGGGATTCGGCCGCGTCCTCCAGGGCCCGGTACACGAACCACAGCTGTTCGGTGTAGCGCGTGTACGCGTCCACGCCGAGCCGTCCACCCAGCAGATCGCTCATGAAGGTCGACGTCTCGGCCTCGGTGTGCTGCTCGTGCGAGGCGACGCGGATGACCGTGGAGAAGGCGTCCAAGGCGGACCTCCTGGAAGAGGAAACAGGCGTGACGGCAGCACCGTCATGCCCGATCTTCCTACTTAGGCTTGCCTAAGTCAATGAGTTCCCGACGTCTTGTCGGTAAAAAATCCCGGCCCTCGCCCCCGTCAGCTGCCCGAGAAAGCCCACAGCGTGAGCCACCCGATGAGGAGCAGGTGGGGGTAGAGGAAGGCCAGGAGGCAGCCGGTGCTCCCCAGCGCGAGGCGCCGCCTGCGCTGCGCGTCCGTCCGGGGCGGGATCCAGGTGAAGGCCACCATCGCCAGCGGGAGGGCGTAGAAGAGGACGAACCCGGGCGGGAAGCCCGGCAGGTAGGAGCTCGCCCGGCCGCACCACACGGCCGCCGGGGCCAGTGCGGTGAGGAGCGCCGCCACCGGCAGCCACCGCTGCCGCTCGTCGGGGCGGCCGGTCACCGAAGTCTGCGTCATGGCGCCATCACACCGCGGCGCCGGCCGGCCGCGTCAGGGCCCGCGTACTCACTTCCCCCGTGCGGAATACCTAGTGCTGTGGCCGGGAAGGTTTGCCGGGTCGCGTCGTCCGGTGCGGTGGATCGCAAGGCGGAGGACCGCGGCTCGTACTGGACGTACTTGCGCGGTCCGACAACGCGGCGAGGCGCCGTGCCGGGCGTCGTGACCCGGTGAACCTTCCCGGTCACAGCACTAGGAAGGGGTGTGTCAGATCCTGACCGGGGTCGGGGCGAAACGGACGCGGCCGCCGATCTCCACGGTGCCGTCCGGGCCGGGGGCGGTGAGGATCTGGGATCCGGCGCCCTGGGTGATGTTCAGGGCGCGGTTCAGCTGGGCCGTCAGCAGGATCGCCGCCGAGCCGGTGGCCTCGTCCTCGGCGATGATCCCGTCGGGGCGGCGCGGGAAGCCCCGGGCCCGCACGCGGCCCGCGGCCTCGTCCTCCCAGGCCCAGGCGTACAGCCAGCCCTCGCCGGGCGGCGGGGCGGGCAGCGCCTCGACCTCGGCGACGGATCCGTACTGCTCGGTCCGCTTGCCCTCGACCCACTCGGGGCGGGCCGTGATCCAGGTGAACTCCCCGTCGTCACGGGCCCATACGGAACCGGCGGGCGGCTGGAGCTCCTCGATGTCCAGCAACCACGCGGCCCCGACCAGCGGGTGTCCCGCGAAGGACATGCGCGTGCCGGGAGTGCGGATGTCGACGACCCCGCGCTCGGGGTCGTCGACGAACACCGTCTCGCTGTAGCCGAGTTCGGCGGCCAGGGCCTGCCGCGACGCGTCGTCGGGGCAGGTCCGGCCGTCGCGTACGACACCGAGCAGGTTGCCGAAGCGGCCGTCACCCGCACAGAAGACCTTCAACACGTCGAGATCGTTCACGCGGGAATTGAAGCACGGCTCAGAGCTGGGCCGTACGGCGCCTGCGCGCGAAGTACACCGCGCCCGCGCCGGCCGCGATCACCACGCCGGAGGTGGTGAGCAGGGCCCCGGCCGGGATCTCGGCGCCGGTGTTGGCGAGGTTGCCGCCGACGGAGGAGGAGCCGCCGCCGACGGTGCCGCCCGTACCGCCGGTGGTGCCGCCGGTGGTGCCGCCGGTTCCGCCGGTGGTGCCTCCGTTCGAGCCGCCCGTCGAGCCGCCCGTCGTACCGCCGGTACTCGGCAAGGTGGCGTCCTTGTCCACCGCCACGGCGAAGGTGAGCGGGTCGATCGCGTCGCCCGCCTTGTACATGGAGCCGGTGGTGTCGTTGGCGAAGGCGGCCGCACCCTCGGCGGTGAAGACCGCCGGGACGGCGTTCAGCGCCAGGACGCCGTTCTTGGTCTTGTAGTCGGTCTTCGACAGGTCGAGCGTGGCGAAGCGAAGGCCCGTCTTGGTGCCGGCGGCGTTCTTGACGTCCACGTAGAGGGTGCCGGTCTTGCCGGCGGCCTCCACGCGGGGGCTGCCGAAGGTCATGTCGATGCCGTGGGCCGCGTACCGGAAGCGGAGGTTGCCCTCGAAGGAGGCGTTCAGCTTCTGCTTCTTGACGTCGAGGTCGCCCTTGCCGAAGGCGAAGTCGAAGGTGTCGCCGTTCTTGGCGGCGCCGCCCGCCGGGGTGATCGAGCCCGCGCTCAGCACGTACGTGCGGAAGGACTCCTTCACGCCCCACGTCAGCTTGCCGCTGAGCACCTTCTGCGTGTCGTCGGCCGGAGGGGTCGGGTTCTTGGTGGTGTTCTCCGGGGTGGGCTCGGGGTCGGGCTTCTTCTCGAACTCCAGCTTCGCGGTGAGCGGGTCGCCCGGCTTGTCCTTGTAGCCCGGCGAACCGAGCGCGTCCGCGGCCTCCTGGGTGAGCGTGGTCGCCAGACCGTTCATCGCCTGGCCCGTGAAGGCCACGGTGGCCATCGGCACGTCCTGGGTGGTGGCGCCGCCCTTGGTGACGTCCGCGGTGAGCTTCTTCGTGCCGGTGTCGATCCGGATGTCCGAAAGCTTGACCTCGAAGCCGTGGCCGGCCGGCGGGGCGGGCGAGGAGAAGGTGACGCTGCCCCTGAAGGCCGCCTTCACCACGTGCCCGTTGGCCGGCTCGTACGCACCGGCCGGCTCGACGAAGCGCAGGGTGCCGTCCTCGTTCTGCTTGGCGCCGTCCGCGACGGTGATGGTGCCCTTGGCCATGCCGGTCACGTAGGCGCGGTAGCTCGCGAGCACGCCCCAGTCGAGGGTGCCACCGGTGATCTTCATCGGTTCGGTGGGCGGGCCGCCCGCGGCGGTGGCGGGCAGGGCGAAGGCGGTGGCGCCGAGCGCCGCGGCGGTCAGGACCGCGGCCGCGAGGGAGATCGGGCGTCGGATGGACGACATGGCTGGGTACTCCTGAAGGAACCGGGGGAAGGGGCGAGGAGGGGGTGCCTACTGGGGCGCGTCGGTCGGGGCAGCCGAGGCGGCTGCCGTACGACGCTTGCGCACGACCAGGAACGTGCCACCGCCGGCCAGGACCAGGACGGCCACGGCGAGGGCGGCGAAGAGCCCGGCGTCCGAGGACTCGGCGGCCTTCGCGGCGGGGGCGGGCTCGGTGGACGGCGACGCGGACGCGGGGGCGGGCGAGGCCGTCGAGCCCAGGTCGGGCAGGGCGGTCAGCTGAGCGGTGGAGTCCAGGGCGACGGCGAGCGAGACGGGGTCCATCTCGGTGCCGGCCTTGTACATGGAGTTGAAGGCTTGGGAGCCGCCCTCGGTGAGGGTGGCCGGGGCTTCGGTCAGGGTGGCCAGCTTGCCTTCGGTCTTCAGACCCTTGGCGTCGAACTCCACGAGCGGGACGGCGTTCCTCGTGGCTCCGCCGGCGGTGACGTTCGCGGACAGGACGCCCTTGCCGTTCTCCACCTTCACGCTCATCTTGCCGAGCGTGAGGTCCAGGTGGGCGCCGGTGAACCGGACCGTACCGGCGAAGGCCGCGTCAAGAGTGCCCTTCGCGCCGTCGAACGAGCCCTTGCCCTGCGGGAAGCGAAACAGCGCGCCGCCGTCCTGGGCGCCCTCGGCGAGGGTCCACGTGCCCTGGCCGACCGAGCCGGTGACGTACTCGCGGAAGGTGCGGCGCACCCCCCAGTCGACGGCGGCGTCGGCGAAGGCGCCCGGCGCCTGCGGGGTCTCCGCGGCGGCGCTCGGCTGCGCGGCCGTGGCCGACGGCGCGGGCTCGGCGGCCGGGGCGGCCCTGACGTCGGCGGAGAGCGAGAGGGGGTCGAGCTGGGTACCGGCGCCGTAGTAGCCGGCGAAGGCCTTGGCGCCTTCCGCGGTGAGGGTGACCGGGAGGTTCGTGAGGGACAGCGGGCTCGCGCCGCCCTTCATGTTGATGCCGCCGACGCCGAGCGAGGCGAAGGCGACCTGCGACTGGCTGGTGACCGCGCCGCTGTCCTTGGCCTTGCTGGAGACATCGACGTACAGGGTGGCCTTGCCGCCGGAGATCTTGACGGTGGGGCGGCTGATCGTCATGTCCAATTCGTAGACGCCGTCGGGCTTCTGGTGGCCCTGGAAGGTCACCCCGCCCGAGTAGGAGGCCTCGAAGGTGCCGGAGTCGGGGTCGTAGGAGCCGGCCGCGGAGTGGAAGCGGAAGAGGCTGCCGCCCACGGTGGCCGCGCCGCTCTTCAGCTTGAAACCGCCTTTTGCCACCGGACCCGTGACATAACTCTGGAAGGACGATTTGATGCCCCAGTCGAGTCGACCCCCCTGCACGGTGCCCGCCCGGGCGGCGGTCGCCGGGAGCAGAGCGCCCAGCAGGGCCGCCAACAGGACGACGGCGAACGTACGGACGGGCCTCGTGGGCATGAATGCCCCCCTCAGGTCTAGCGAGCAAGGTTAGGCTAACCTAAGCTAGCCACGGCCGGATGAACACCCCCCGGTCTCCAGAACCTCAGTCGGACGACCAGGACGGTGCCTTCGTGCCTACGCCCGCCGCGTCAACCCGCCTTCCCCGTCTCGCAGTTGCCGTGGCAGCACTGGCGCTCGCGCTGACGGCCTGCGGAGGTACGGCCACCCCCCCGGGCTCATCCGCCCCCACCGCAGCCGCGGTCCCGGACCGGCTGGAGCCGCTCCCGGCGCCACAGCCCGCCCTGCCGGTCACCGCGCCCTCGGCCGACGGCGCCCAGGTCACGATCACGTCCGCGGACCGGGTCGTCCCGCTCAGCGGCAGCCTCAACGAGATCGTCCACACGCTCGGCCTCGGCAAGCAGGTCGTCGCCCGGGACATCACGGCCACCTTCGAACAGGCCGCCCAGCTGCCGGTGGTGACACGTGGACACGACGTCTCCGCGGAGAGCGTCCTGTCCCTCCGGCCGACCCTCGTCATCGCGGAGACCACCAGCGGCCCCGGAGAAGCGATTCAGCAGATCCGCGACGCCGGCGTCCCGGTCCTCGTCATCGCCCCGGCCAAGGGACTGGACGACGTACCGAAGCGCATCGGCGCCGTGGCCGCCGCCCTCGGCATCAAGGAGGCCGGCACGCAGCTGAACCAGCGCACCGCCGAGCGGATCGCCACCGTCCGCAAGGACATCCCGGCCGCCTCCGGCGAGAAGCCCCGGGTGGCCTTCCTCTACCTGCGCGGCACGGCCTCCGTCTACCTGCTGGGCGGTTCGGACTCCGGCGCCGCTTCCCTGCTGGAAGCGGCGGGCGCGGTCGACACCGGCAAGGACTCCGGACTCGGCAAGGACTTCACCCCGATCACCAGCGAGGCCCTGGCGGCCGCCGCGCCCGACGCGATCCTCGTCATGTCCAAGGGCCTCGAATCGGTCGGCGGCATCGACGGCCTGGTGAAGATCCCGGGCGTCGCCCAGACGCCGGCCGGCATGGACCGCCGGGTGGTCACGGTCGACGACGGCGTCCTCCTCAACTACGGCCCCCGCACCGACCAAGTCCTCTCCTCCCTGGTCACCCAGCTCTACGGCAAGGGCGCTTGAGGTGACCCTCTACGACCGGGAAGCCGAAGACCTGCCCGCCACCGACGGAACGGGAGTGCGAGCCGCACGCGGCAACGACGGCGCCAGGAGTGCGTCAGCGCAACCCGCACGTAGCTCCGAGGCGACCAGGAGCGTGCCAGCGCACCCGCCGCGCGGTTCCGGCGGGGACGGGTGTGTGCCGGGGCGCTCCCCGCAGGGCGCCGAATGCACTGCCGCCGCGCCTTCCGACCCCTCGTCACATTCGGCGCCCGAGGAGACGCCCCGGCGCGCGCCCGGCCCGGGCGGAACCGCCCCCGCCGATCCCGGCCCCGCCGAAACCGCCCCGCCCTCCGCGCCGAAGCCCCGCAGCGGCAACCGCCGACCGGCCCTCCTCACCCTCGCCCTCGTCACCGCCCTCGCCCTACTCGCCCTGCTCTCCGCAGGAGTCGGCGCCTACGACATCCCCCTCGCCGACGTCCTCGCCTCCGTCCAGTACCACCTCGGCCTCGGCGGAGCCCCCCTCGACCGGGTCGGCGAGAGCGTGCTGTGGAACGTCCGTCTCCCCCGCGTCGTGCTCGCCCTGCTCGTCGGCGCCGGCCTCGGCTGCGCGGGCGCGCTCATGCAGGGCGTCTTCGGCAATCCCCTCGCCGAGCCCGGCGTCATCGGCATCTCGGCCGGCGCCGCCGTCGGCGCGGTCGCCGCCATCGGCCTCGGCCTCAGCTTCTTCGGCAACTGGACCATCACCGTCTGCGCGTTCGCCGCCGGCCTGATCACCGTCAGCTCGGTCTACCTCCTCTCCCGCAACGGCGGGAAGACGGAGGTCGTCACCCTCACCCTCACCGGCATCGCCGTCAACGCGTTCGCGGGCGCCCTCATCGGCCTGTTCGTCTTCTTCGCGGACAGCGGCCAGGTCAACCAGATCACCTTCTGGCAGCTCGGCTCCCTCGCCCAGGCCACCTGGCCCAAGGTCCTGGCCGTCCTGCCCTGCGCCGTCGCCGGCCTGCTGACCGCCCCCTTCTACTCCCGCCGACTCGACCTCCTCGCGCTCGGCGAACGCCCGGCCCGCCACCTCGGCATCGACGTCGAACGGCTGCGCCTCTCCCTCATCCTGGTCGTCGCGCTGCTCACCGCCGCCGCCGTCGCCGTGGCCGGCGTCATCACCTTCATCGGCCTGCTCGTCCCGCACCTGCTGCGCATGGCCAACGGCCCCGGCCACCGCTTCCTGGTCCCCGGCAGCGCCCTCGCCGGCGCCGTCGTCCTCGTCGCGGGCGATCTGGCCGCCCGTACCCTCGCCCAGCCCGCCGAGCTGCCGCTCGGTGTACTGACCGCCCTGCTCGGCAGCCCGTTCTTCTTCTGGCTGCTGCGCCGCACCCGCCGCAAGCAAGGAGGCTGGGCGTGACCGACAGGCCGAACGGCAAGCCGACGAGCAAGCCGACCGACGAGCCGACCGACGAGCCGACGGGAGAGCCGACGGGCAAGCCGACCGACAGGCGGACCGCGCCGCTCACCACCGCCCTGACCCGGCTGCTCACCCGCTCGCGCAGGACCGTCCCCGCCCGCCCCGCCCGGGGCGAAGCGGTCGCCGAGGCCGTGGACCTGCACCTGCGGCTCGGGCAGCGCGAGGTCCTCACCGGGATCGACCTGACCGCCCGGGCCGGCGAGGTGCTGGCCCTGGTCGGCCCGAACGGCGCCGGCAAGTCCACGCTGCTGGGCGCACTCGCCGCCGACCTGCCGGCCTCCTCCGGCGTGATCCGGATCGACGGCCGTCCGGTGGGCGACTGGAGCGCCCCGGATCTCGCGCTGCGCCGCTCCGTACTTCCCCAGTCGGCCGCACTCTCCTTCCCCTTCCCGGTGGAGGACGTCGTACGGATGGGCCGCGCGCCCTGGGCCGGCACCCCCTTCGCCGAGGCCGACGAGGAGGCGGTGGCCGCCGCCATGGCCGCCACCGAGGTCACGGACTTCGCCGCCCGCCCCTTCTCCGCCCTCTCCGGCGGCGAGCGGGCCCGGGTCGCGCTGGCCCGCGTACTGGCCCAGCGGGCCCCGCTGCTGCTCCTCGACGAACCGACCGCCGCCCTCGACCTGCGCCACCAGGAGCTCGTGCTGCGCATCTGCCGGGAGCGGGCCGCGGCGGGGGACGCGGTCGTCGTCGTCCTGCACGACCTGGGGCTGGCCGCCGCCTACGCGGACCGGGCCGCCGTCCTGCACCACGGGCGGATCGCCGCGGACGGCCCGCCCGCCGAGGTCTTCGAGGGCGAGCTGCTGAGCCGGGTCTACCGGCAGCCGGTGGAGGTGCTCCCGCACCCGCGTACCGGGGCTCCGCTGGTGGTTCCCGTACGGGCTTGACCTTCGCTTGACCGAGCCATGGGGTTGTCGTGAAGGCCCCGTGACAGGGCCGTGTCCAGGACCCAGACGTATGAGCTGAATCACGGTACGAGGGGGTATGGGTGAGGTAAGCCTCGGTTAAGTTAGGTCCGCCTCATCGGCCTTTCCCCTCGGGACGGCCCCTTCGTCCGACGCCAGGAGCCTCTATATGCGCCCCGCCCGCCTCACTGTCATCGCCGCGGCCTCCGTGGCGGCCGCCCTGACCGCCGTCACCGGCTGCTCCCAGAAGAGTGACGCGGGCGGCAACGACGCGATCAAGGTGGCGGCGTCCGACAGCGCCTGCGAGGTGTCGAAGACGGAGTTCCCGTCCGGCAAGATGCAGATCGACGTCGAGAACAAGGGCTCCAAGGTCACCGAGGTCTACGTCCTCTTCCCGGACGCCCGCATCGTGACCGAGCGCGAGAACATCGGCCCCGGCACCAAGGCCTCCATCACCGCCGAGATCAAGGCGGGCGACTACGAGATCGTCTGCAAGCCCGGCATGAAGGGCGACGGCATCAAGCAGAAGGTCAAGGTCACCGGCAAGGGCGGCGCCGAGGAGAAGCGCAGCCCCGAGGCGGACGCCGCCGTCGCCGCGTACCGCGCCTACGTGGTCCAGCAGGCCGAGGAGACCCTCCCCAAGGCGCAGGCCTTCGCGGACGCGGTGAAGGCCGGTGACATCGAGGGCGCGAAGAAGCTCTACGCCGGCTCGCGCATCGGCTGGGAGCGCACCGAGCCGGTCGCCGAGTCCTTCGGCGACATCGACCCGAAGGTCGACGTCCGCGAGGACGGCCTGGAGGCCGGCCAGGACCTGGAGAAGGACTGGACCGGCTGGCACCGCCTGGAGAAGGCCCTGTGGGCCGACAACAAGATCGGCGACCGCGAGAAGCAGCTCGCCGACACCCTGATCGCGGACCTCACCGACTGGCAGAAGAAGGTCGGCCAGGCGGAGATCACCCCGACCTCGATCGCCAACGGCGCCAAGGAGCTCCTCGACGAGGTCGCCACCGGCAAGGTCACCGGTGAGGAGGAGCGCTACTCGCGCACCGACCTGGTCGACTTCAAGGCCAACGTCGAGGGTGCGCAGAAGGCGTACGAGCTGCTCAAGCCGATCGCCACGAAGAACGACCCGGAGCTGGTCAAGCAGCTCGACACCCAGTTCGCGGCCCTGAACACCCTTCTGGACAAGTACCGCGCCGACAAGGCCACCTACGAGTTCACCTCGTACGACAAGGTCGGCGAGCCGGAGCGCAAGGAGCTCTCGGACGGCGTGAACGCGCTCGCCGAGCCGCTCTCCAAGCTCGCCGCCGCGGTCACCAAGTAACCGGCAGAGACGGAAGGGCGGGAAACCACGATGAGCGAGTCGGAGTCGGCAGCACAGCCGCAGCCGCAGCCGGAACAGCAGGCCGTCGACAAGTCCTCGACCGCACCCTCACGACGTGCGGTGCTGGGCTGGGGCGGGGCCGGGTTCGCGCTCGGCGCCGCCGCGGCCGGCGGTGCGGTGACGGCCTTCGGCGGCGGCTCGGACATGGTCTCGGCCGCCGCGACCGGGGGCGCCGTGCCGTTCCACGGCGAGCACCAGGCCGGTATCGCGAGCGCCGTGCAGGACCGCCTGCACTTCGCGGCCTTCGACGTGAAGACGAAGGACCGCGAGGAACTGGTCAAGCTCCTCAAGGAGTGGACGGTGGCGGCCCGGCTGATGACGGCCGGTCTGCCGGTCGGTGAGGGCGGCTTCGGCGGCCTCCCGGAGGCCCCGCCGGACGACACGGGCGAGGCGCTGGGCCTGAAGGCCTCCCGGCTCACCCTGACCATCGGCTTCGGTCCGGGCCTGTTCGCCAAGGGCCGGTTCGGGCTGGAGGGCAAGCGCCCCGACGCGCTGGTGGACCTGGAGCTGTTCCCGGGTGACAACCTGGACCCGGCCCGCTCCGGCGGCGACCTCTGCGTCCAGGCCTGCGCCGACGACCCGCAGGTCGCCGTGCACGCGATCCGCCAGCTGGCCCGCATCGGCTTCGGCCGCACCGCCATGCGCTGGTCGCAGCTCGGCTTCGGCAAGACCTCGTCGACCACCCCCGACGAGCAGACCCCGCGCAACATGATGGGCTTCAAGGACGGCACCCGGAACATCTCCGGCACCGACAAGGCCGCCCTGGACAAGCACGTGTGGGTCGGCGCGGGCGACGGCAGCGACTGGCTGACCGGCGGCTCGTACCTGGTGGCGCGCCGGATCCGGATGAACATCGAGACCTGGGACCGCACCCCGCTCCAGGAGCAGGAGGACATCTTCGGCCGTGACAAGGGCGAGGGTGCCCCGGTCGGCAAGTCCAAGGAGCGCGACGAGCCGTTCCTGAAGGCGATGAAGCCGGAGGCGCACGTGCGCCTCGCGCACCCGGACACCAACAACGGTGCGACGATCCTGCGCCGCGGCTACTCCTTCACCGACGGCACGGACGGACTGGGCCGCCTGGACGCGGGCCTGTTCTTCCTCGCCTACCAGCGCGACATACGCAAGGGCTTCATCCCGATCCAGCGCAATCTGGCCAAGTCCGACGTCCTCAACGAATACATCCAGCACGTGGGTTCGGCCGTCTTCGCCGTCCCGCCGGGCGTCCGTGACAAGGACGACTGGTGGGGCCGGACGCTGTTCGCGTAGTCCCCGCCGGAGAGGAACCACCGCCGTGTTCGGCAATTATCTGATCGGCCTGCGCGAGGGGCTGGAGGCCAGCCTGGTCGTCTGCATCCTCGTCGCGTACCTGGTGAAGACCGAGCGCCGGGACGCCCTGCGCCCCGTGTGGCTGGGCATCGCGATCGCCTGCGCGATCTCCCTCGCCTTCGGCGCGATGCTCGAATTCGGCACCCAGGAGCTGACCTTCGAGGCGCAGGAGCTGCTCGGCGGCACCCTGTCGATCATCTCCGTGGGTCTGGTGACGTGGATGGTCTTCTGGATGAAGCGCACCGCGCGGCATCTGAAGGCCGATCTGCACGGCAAGCTCGACACGGCGCTGGCCATGGGCACCGCGGCGCTGGTCGCCACCGCCTTCCTGGCCGTCGGCCGGGAGGGCCTGGAGACGGCCCTGTTCGTGTGGGCGTCGGTACGGGCCAGCGGCGAGGGTTCCTCGGCGCCGCTGATCGGTGTGCTGCTGGGCATCGCCACGGCGATCCTGCTGGGGTACCTCTTCTACCGGGGCACACTGAAGATCAATCTGGCGAAGTTCTTCCGGTGGACCGGCGCCATGCTGGTGATCGTGGCCGCGGGTGTGCTCGCCTACGGGGTGCACGACCTCCAGGAGGCCCGCTTCCTGGGCGGCCTGGGCGACAAGGCCTTCGACATCAGCGGGACGATCCCGCCGGACAGCTGGTACGGGACCCTGCTCAAGGGCGTCTTCAACTTCCAGCCCGACCCGACCGTCTTCCAGCTCACGGTGTGGCTGCTGTACCTGGTCCCCGTGCTGACGCTGTTCCTCGTGGACCGCGGCCGCCCGGCGGCCGCGCCGAAGGTGCGGCCCGCGCACTCGGACTCCGCGCGCGCCAACTGAGGGCGTGCGGCCCGGGCCGCCGCCGGCAGGCTGTGGTGAGGGGCCTTTTGGCCCGTCACCACAGCCTGTCGGTGTTTCCGGGGTGGAGCGGGACGCGGACGCCCGTGAAGGCGGCGCGGTCCCGGCCCGGGTCGTCCGTGAAGAAGGCGGCGAGCACCACCTTGTCGAAGCCGGGGTCGTCGGTGGCCAGGGGATCCTCGGGGGTCCCGCCCACCAGGACCGTGCCGGGCAGCACTGCGAAGCCCGCCTTCTCGTAGAAGGCCGCCAGGGGCCGGTCGCAGCTGAACAGCGCCAGGTCCACGGCCGGGTCCGCCGCCAGCTCGGCGCGGGCCGCCGCGACCAGCCGGGCCCCGCATCCCCGGCCACGCAGCGTGGGCCGGGTCACGACCGCGCTCAGCCCGGCCGCCCGGTAGGTCCGCCCCGCGAGCCGGATCTCCTTGAACAGCAGTGCCAGCGAGGCGGCCACGGTGTCGTCCGCGGCCAGCAGGAGCAGGACCCGCGGGGCCAGGGCCGGGTCGTGCCCCGGCTCGGCCCCCGGCCAGGCCGCGTCCTCCAGCTCCGCGACCTGCCGCGCCAGCCCTGCGGGCAGGTCCGCCTCGGCGCATCCGATCACCCTCACGGGCGGACCTCCTGACTCGGCCGCAGCACCGTTGCCGGGGGCGCTGCCCCCGGCTCCCCGCGCCTCAAACGCCGGCGGGGCTGCACGGTGCTCACGGGATGCGGACGCCCTCGCCGCCCACCCTGACCCGGGGGTCACCCGCGCGCAGTTCCACCGTGAGCACCCCGGGGCGGCCCATGTCCGTTCCCTGGTGGAGGGTGAGCACCGCGTCCGCCGGGACCAGGCCACGCTCGCGGGCGTACGCGCCGAAGGCGGCCGCGGCGGCTCCCGTGGCGGGGTCCTCGACCACGCCGCCCACCGGGAAGGGGTCGCGTACGTGGAACTCCGCCGGGCCGGACCGGTGCACCAGCTGGACCGTGGTGAGGTCCAGGCGCCGCATCAGGGCCTCCAGCCGGGCGAAGTCGTAGTCCAGGTCGGCGAGCCGGGCCCGGGTGCGGGCGCCGAGCACGAGATGCCGGGCTCCGGCGTAGGCGATCGCGGGCGGGAACGCCGGGTCCAGGTCGGCCTCGGGCCAGTCCAGCGCGGCCAGTGCTTCGGCGAGGTCCGCCGCGCCGATCTCCTCGGTGTGCGGCTCGACGCTGGTGAGCGTGGCCCTCAGCTTCCCGTCCTCCAAGGTGACGGACACCGGTACGGTCCCCGCCCGGGTGGCGAGGAGGAGCTCGCCCGGCCCGATCCGCTCCCCCAGCGCGACGGCCGTGGCGACGGTCGCGTGCCCGCAGAAGGGGACCTCCGCCTTGGGGCTGAAGTAGCGCACGGTGAAGGACCGGCCCTCCTCACCGCCGAACCCCTCGGGCGGAGCGGTCAGGAAGGCCGTCTCGCTGTAGCCCAGCCCGGCGGCGATGTCCAGCATGGCGCGCTCGTCCAGCCCCGCGGCGTCGAGCACGACCCCGGCGGGGTTGCCGCCGTCCGGGTCGTGGGAGAAGGCGGTGTAGCGCAATACCTCGGTGTCGGTCATGCGGCCATGATCGTCCGCCTCCCGGCGGGCTGGCAATTCGTTTCGGCGGGGGATCCGGTGTGGCTCAGCCGCGGCCGATGTACGGCATCGAGGTCGCCATCACCGTCGCGAACTGCACGTTCGCCTCCAGCGGGAGCTCCGCCATGTGCAGGACCGTGCGGGCCACGTCGGCGGCGTCCATCACGGGCTCGACGGCCAGCTGCCCGTTGGCCTGGAGGATGCCGGTCTGCATCCGCTCGGTCATCTCGGTCGCCGCGTTGCCGATGTCGATCTGGCCGCAGGCGATCCGGTACGGCCGCCCGTCCAGGGACAGGGACTTGGTCAGGCCGGTCATCGCGTGCTTGGTCGCGGTGTAGGCGACGGAGTTCGGGCGGGGCACGTGGGCCGAGATGGAGCCGTTGTTGATGATGCGGCCGCCCTGCGGGTCCTGCCGCTTCATCTGCCGGAAGGCGGCCTGCGCGCACAGGAAGGAGCCGGTGAGGTTGACGTCGACGACCGAGCGCCAGGCCTCGTAGGTGAGGTCCTCCAGCGGGACCCCACCCGGTCCGAAGGTGCCCGCGTTGTTGAAGAGCACGTCGAGGCGCCCGTAGCGGGCCCGGACCGACTCGAACAGAGCAGTCACGTCGTCCGGGTCGCTGACGTCCGCCCGTACGCACAGCACGTCGGCGTCCTCCCCGGCGGCCTGGGCGGTCTCCTCCAGCGGTTCGGTGCGGCGGCCGGCCACGGCCACGGCCCAGCCCGCGGCGGCCAGGGTCAGCGCCACGGAGCGGCCGATCCCGGAGCCGGCGCCGGTCACCAGGGCGATCTTCTTCGTACTTTCGTCCATGGGGCCGCAGGGTACGTCACACGGCGCTCCGTTCCCCGGACGTTCCGATTGCTGAGAGCATGGGTCGGTCAGGGGTGCGTAGATCAGATGAGAAGACTGGAGTTCCGCATGTCGGAGAGAGGCCCCGCGACGGCCCCCTCGCACGACTCGTCGCCCGATTCGCCCTCCGCCCCCACCGCCACAGCGCCCCTGACGGCCGCCCGCCGTACGGGCCTTCTGGTCACCTTCGTACTCGGCGGGCTCACCGCCCTCCCCCCGCTGTCCATGGACATGTACCTGCCGGCCCTGCCGCAGGTCACCGCCGCCCTGAACAGCCCTGCCGCGACCGTCCAGCTCACCCTCACGGCCTGCCTCGCCGGCATGGCCCTGGGCCAGCTCGTCATCGGCCCGATGAGCGACAAGTGGGGCCGCCGCCGGCCCCTGCTCATCGGCATGGTCGTCTACGTCCTGGCCACCGCGATCTGCGCGCTCGCCCCGACCACCGAGCTGCTGATCTCCTTCCGGCTGCTCCAGGGCCTGGCCGGCGCCGCCGCGATCGTCATCGCCCGGGCCGTCGTACGCGACCTGTACGACGGGGACGAGATGGCGCGGTTCTTCTCCACCCTGATGCTCATATCCGGGGCCGCCCCGATCATCGCCCCGCTCATCGGCGGCCAGGTGCTGCGCTTCGCCGACTGGCGCGGGGTCTTCCTCGTCCTGACCGTCGTCGGCACGGTGCTCACCCTGATGGTCTGGCGCGGCCTCGGCGAGACCCTGCCGCCCGAGCGGCGGCACACCGGCGGTGTCGGCTCCGCCCTGCGGACCATGCGGGGGCTGCTCGGCGACCGCGTCTTCGCCGGCTACACCCTGACCGGCGGCTTCTCCTTCGCCGTGCTCTTCTCCTACATATCCGCCTCGCCCTTCGTGGTGCAGGAGATCTACGGTGCCTCGCCCCAGGCCTTCTCCCTGCTGTTCGGGCTCAACTCCGTCGGCCTGATCCTGGTCGGCCAGATCAACGGCAAGCTGCTGGTGGGCCGGGTCCGCCTGGACAAGGTGCTGGCCGTCGGGCTCGCGGTCGTCCTGACCGCCGCGGTGGCCCTGCTGCTGATGTCGACCGGGGTGTTCGGGGAGGTCGGGCTGACCCCGATCGCCGCCGCCCTGTTCGTCCTGATGTCGGCGATGGGCGTGGTGCTGCCGAACACCAACGCGCAGGCCCTGATGCGGACCCCGCACGCGGCCGGATCGGCCTCGGCGCTCCTCGGCACCTCCTCGTTCCTGATCGGCGCGATCGCCTCGCCGCTGGTGGGGATCGCGGGCGAGGACACGGCGGTACCGATGGCGCTGGTCCAGCTGGTGTGCGCCCTCCTCGCCGTGAGCACCTTCCTCGGCCTGTGCCGCCCGTGGCAGACCACACCCGCCGCATCCAGCCCCGCCGGCGTTTGAGGCGCTCTTTCAGCCCGGCCTGCGTCTGAGGCGCGGGGTCCGGGGCGGAGCCCCTACCGCCGGCGGCCCCGCCCCGGATCGGCGGCATAAACTTCGCAGGTGAACGCCTCCGCCCCCACCTCCGCCGACACCCTCCGCCGCACGCTCGGCGGGCTGCTCGACGGGCTCCCGCCGAAGCAGGCCGCGGCCGCCGTCGAGCGGCTCATCGCCAGCTACCGGGGGCAGACCCCGACCGACGTGCCCGTACTGCGTGACCGCTCCGACGTGGCGGCGTACGCGGCGTACCGGATGCCCGCCACCTTCGAGGCCGTCCGGGGCGCCCTCGACGGGCTGGCCGAGGCCGCGCCCGAGTGGGCGCCGGGTTCGCACGTGGACGTGGGCGGCGGCACGGGCGCCGCGACCTGGGCGGTGGACGCCACCTGGGACGGCCCGCGGGAGACCACGGTGCTGGACTGGGCGGAGCCGGCCCTGGCCCTCGGCCGGGAACTGGCGGCCGCCTCGACCTCCGAGGTGTTGCGCGGGGCCGCCTGGCGGCGGGCCGTCATCGGCTCGGGGCTGAACCTCCCCGAGGCGGACCTGGTGACGGTCTCCTACGTCCTCGGCGAACTGACCGTGCCGGCGCGCAAGGCCGTCGTCGCCGAGGCGGCGCGGGCCGGCCAGGCCGTGGTGCTGATCGAGCCGGGCACGCCGGAGGGATACCTGCGCATCCGCGAGGCCCGTGACCAGCTGATCGAGGCCGGGCTGCGGATCGCCGCCCCGTGCCCGCACGACGGGACCTGCCCGATCGAGGTCGGCAAGGACTGGTGCCACTTCTCGGCACGGGTCAGCCGGTCCTCCCTGCACCGGCAGGTCAAGGGCGGCTCGCTCCCGTACGAGGACGAGAAGTTCAGCTACGTCGCCGCGACCCGCTTCCCGACGGAGCCGGCCGCCTCCCGGATCACGCGGAAGCCGCAGATCCGGAAGGGGCTCGTCCTGCTGGAGCTGTGCGGCCCCGAGTCAGATGGCCTGACCCGGGTCAATGTGACCAAGCGCCACGGCGACCTCTACAAGGCCGCCCGGGACGCCGACTGGGGCCAAGCCTGGCCCCCGGCCCCCTGACGGGCGCTACGGTCGCAGCTCCTGGGTGCAGCACTTCACGCTGCCGCCGCCTTTGAGCAGCTCGCCCAGATCCATCGGGACCGGCTCGAACCCCCGGTCCCGCAGCGGGTCCAGCAGTCCGGTCGCCGCCTGCGGGAGCAGGACGTGCAGGCCGTCGGAGACCGCGTTCAGACCGAGGGCGGCCGCGTCCCGGCCGTCGGCGATCAGCGCGTCCGGGAAGAGCCGCCTGAGCACGGCCTGGCTGCCGGGCGAGAAGGCGTCCGGGTAGTACATGATCTCGTCGCCGTCGAGGACGCTGAGCGCCGTGTCCAGGTGGTAGTAGCGCGGGTCCACCAGGTCCAGGCCGATGACCGGGCGGCCGAAGAACTCCTGGGCCTCGTCGTGCGAGAGCGGACTGGAGCGGAAGCCCCGGCCGGCCAGGATGTAGTTGGCCGTGACCGCGAAGTCCCCCTCGCCCTCGTTGACGTGGGACGGCTCGTGGATGTCCGGGAAGCCGTGGGTACGGAACCAGTCGAGGTGGATCTCGGCCTCGGCGGCCCGTTCCGGGTAGGCGAACCGGGCCCCGAGGACCCGGCCGTCGACGACGAGGGCCCCGTTCGCCGCGAAGACCATGTCGGGCAGCGCGGGGTCGGGTTCGAGGGTCTCGACGATGTGCCCGAGGGAGCGGTAGCGGTCCCTCAGGTCTTCCCACTGGGCCAGTGCGAGGGGCAGGTCCACCGGTTTCGTGGGATCCATCCACGGATTGATGGAGTACGTGACCTTGAAGTGTGCGGGTGGGCACATCAGGTAGCGCCGGGGTGTGGCGTCTCTGCGCAAAGAAGGCTCCTCACGACTTTCACGACTCGGGACGAGTGCTGGAGAGAATCGTCTCTCCTCCACCTGGACAGCACAGTGAACTGATTGGGTGGTTTACGCAAACCTGTGGAAAGACGAAACGTCTCGCTTTGATAGTTTCGGGCCATGCCCAAGATCCCTGACGCCACCCGCCGCAGCGACCGCTCCCGGCGCGCCATCCTCGACGCCGCGCTCGCCCTCGTCGGGGAGACCGGCTACAACAAGCTGACCATCGAGGCCATCGCCGCCCGCGCGGGCGTCGGCAAGCAGACCATCTACCGCTGGTGGCCGTCGAAGGCCGCCGTCCTCCTCGACGCCTCCCTCGCCCTCGCCGGGGACGCGGAGACGGAGGCCGGGTGGACCGGCTTCCCCGACACCGGGGACCTCGCCGCCGACCTGAAGCACGTACTGCGGGCGACGGTCGACGAGTTCAACG
Source organism: Streptomyces sp. NPDC040545 (assembly GCF_055595065.1). Lineage (NCBI taxonomy): Bacteria > Bacillati > Actinomycetota > Actinomycetes > Kitasatosporales > Streptomycetaceae > Streptomyces > Streptomyces sp. NPDC040545. The sequence goes on along the minus strand of NZ_JBVIWA010000004.1, from coordinate 161,004 downwards.
ACGAGAAGTACGAGGCCCCCGCGCGCGCCCTGACGGCGGCCGGGGCCACCGACCCCGAGCTCGGTGCCCGCTTCACCGAGAAGCTGCTGGAGCCCCAGCTCGCCCTGTACGAGGCCCGGCTGCACACGGCCCGGGAGGCCGGAGAGCTCGCGCCGGACACGGACCTGCGGCTGACCGTGGAGATGCTGGTGGGACCGCTGACCTACCGCTGGCTGCTGCGCACCGCGCCCCTGACGCACGCTTACACCGACGCGCTCGTGGACCGGGTACTGGGGGGTGTCCGGCCTGATCGGCAAGACACCCCCTGAGGCGGGGTGGCCAACGTCACCGCCCGATAGCGGGCAGGGAATCGAAGATCGACCGAGAAGATTTGGCCTGATTCTATGGGTATGTGGGGGTTTTAGGCCGCGCATCTCCAACCCCCCGGTCGTCAAGAGCGGTCACCCGGGGCTCAGGATGGTGGGACCATGGGTTGGTCCGCCGGGGATACGGTGAGGTGAGGGGATAGATGGGGTCTGAGTCCGGCCGCGTCAAACGCGGCGAGCAGAGCAGGATTTCCCAGTGGCTGCGCCGGCGGCAGAAACCCACCGCCGAGGACCCCGGAGCGGAGCGCGAGGCGCTCCTCCTGGCCGTCGCCGCCGCGGGCCTGCCGCTCGCCCCCGCCGCCCATCCCGCCGGTTACCGATGTTCGTGCGACCGGATCGGCTGTCCGACCCCGGCCCGACATCCCATCTCCTTCGCCTGGCAGACCCAGTCGACCACCGATCGCGCGCAGATCGAACGCTGGGCCCGCAACCAGCCCGAGGCCAACTTCATCACCGCGACCGGCATGGTCCACGACGTGCTCGACGTCCCGCTGGAAGCCGGCACCGACGCCCTCGACCGGCTCCTGCTCGCCGGCATCAAGGTGGGCCCCGTCGCCGAGTCGGGCGGCACCGGTGACCAGGCCCGGATGCTCTTCTTCACCGCCACCCGCGGCACCCCCGAGGACGAGGACGAGTGGTGGCCCTGTGCGCTGGACTGCCACCCCGAGACCATGGACGAACACCCGGGCCTGCGCTGGCACTGCCGCGGCAGCTACGTCCTGGTCCCGCCGGCCGCCCTGCCCGGTGACCAGGCGGTGACCTGGATCCGCGGCATGGAACACGCCCTCCCGGACCCGCTCACCCTCCTGGAAACCCTGACGGACGCCTGCGCCACCTACGCGGGTACCGCGAACCTGACCCCGGCCGCGGTCGCCTGGCCCCTGGGCCAGTAGCCCGGACTCCGCCCGGCCTCGGGGCTCCGCCCCGAACCCCGCGCCTCAAACTCCCCCAGCTACCGCTGGGAGGTGCCCCCTAGCGGGGCTGGAATGGAGGCGCGGGGGTCCGGGGGCAGCGCCCCCGGCGACGGCGCCGCGCCCGGCTCAGTGGTGGATCTGCGTGACCACCACATCGAGGGACCAGGCCTTCGCCGGCTTCGTGGGGGCCTCGGCCTCGACCGTGTACCCCAGGTCCCGCAGGGCCGTGACCAGTTCGGCGGGCGAAGCCGGCGCGGCCCCGGCCAGCAGCAGGTCCCGTACCAGCCGCCCCTTCGTCGCCTTGTTGAAGTGGCTCACCACCGACCGCTTCTCGACCCCGTCCACCACCTGCGAGTGCAGCACCCGGACGGTCGCGGTCCGACCCGCCACCTCGCCCTTCGGCTTCCACGCGGCCCCGTACGCCGCCGACCGCAGGTCCAGCACCAGCCCGTCCCCGGCCGCCTCCGGCATGACCTCCGCCATCGGCCCCCGCCAGTACGCGCCCAGCGCGCCCAGCCCGGGCAGCTTCACCCCCATCGAGCAGCGGTACGAGGGGATCGCGTCCGTGACCCGCACCGCACCCCACAGCCCCGAGAAGACGAGCAGCGCGTCCTCGGCCGACGCCCGCGCCGCCGCGGGCAGGTCGGCCAGGCCCAGCGCGTCGTAGAGCACGCCCGTGTAGATCTCGCCCGCCGGACGGGCCCCCGCCGTACGCAGCTCCGCGTTCTTGGCGACCTCACCGCGCAGGCCCTCGCTCAGGCCCAGCACCTCACGCGCCTTCATCTCGTCCGCCGCGCACAGCTCGACCAGCTCCTCCAGCACCACCGCACGGGCCGGGGCCAGACCGGGCAGCGACAGCGCCTCCGGCTTCAGGGGCGCGCCGGAGCCGCCGACGGCCTTTCCTTCGGACGGCGGCAGCAGCACGAGCACGGTGGTTCTCCTTCGGTACGACGTCGCAGGGGGTGCGGCCCCCGAGCCAGGGTAGACGTCCACGCCCCTCGCTCGCCGCGCCGTCCGGGCCGGGCACACCTAGGCTCGACGCATGCCACGCCGTCAGATGCACATGACCGGCGCAGACGGGGCTGCTCTGCGGGCCGCGCTGCGTGAACTGCGGACGAAGCTGGAGGTGCCCGGCGCCTTCCCGGCGGCGGTCCTCGCCGAGGCCGAGCAGGCGGCGGCGCACCCCCGCCTCCCGGACCTGGACAGTACGGACATCCCCTTCTTCACGATCGACCCGCCGGCCTCCGTCGACCTCGACCAGGCCATGCACCTGGCGAAGCGCTCCGGCGGCGGTTACCGGGTCCACTACGCCATCGCCGACGTCGCCGCCTTCGTCACCCCCGGCGGCGCGCTCGACGCCGAGGCCCACCGCCGCGTGACCACGCTCTACTTCCCCGACGGAAAGGTCCCGCTGCACCCGGCCGTCCTCTCGGAGGGCGCGGCCAGCCTGCTGCCCGACCAGGTCCGACCGGCCCTGGTGTGGTGCTTCGACCTCGACCCCGACGGCCGGGTCGAGACCGTCGACGTCCGCCGCGCGCTGATCCGCAGCCGCGCCCGACTCGACTACGACGGCGCCCAGAAGGCCATCGACACCGGAACGGCGGAGGAGCCGCTCGCCCTCCTGAAGGACGTCGGCCGGCTCCGCGAGGCCCTGGAACAGGCGCGCGGCGGCATCTCCCTCAACGTGCCCGAGCAGGAGGTCGTCGAGCGCGACGGCACGTACTCCCTGGCGTACCGAGCCCCGCTGCCCGTCGACGGCTGGAACGCGCAGATCTCCCTGATGACCGGCATGGCCGCGGCCGATCTGATGCTGGCCACCGGCACGGGCATCCTGCGTACGCTGCCCAGCGCACCCGACGGAGCGGTCGGCAGGCTCCGGCGGACGGCGAAGGCCCTGCGGATCGACTGGCCGCACCACGTGCCGTACGCCGAGCTCGTGCGCTCCCTCGACCCGCACCGCCCCGCCCACGCCGCCTTCCTCCAGGAGTGCACGGCGCTGCTGCGCGGCGCGGGTTACACGGTCTTCACCGGCGGCGAGAGCCCCGACCCGGCGATCCATTCCGCGGTGGCGGCCCCGTACACGCACTGCACCGCGCCGCTGCGCCGCCTCGTCGACCGGTACGCCGGAGAGCTGTGCGTGGCGGCGGTGGCCGGGACCGAACCGCCGCCGTGGGTGGTGGCGGCCCTTCCCGCGCTCCCGGACGAGATGGCGGAGGGCAGCCGGCTGGCGAACACGGTGGAGCGGGAGTCCGTGGACCTGGTCGAGGCCGCCGTGCTGAAGGACCGGGTCGGGGAGACCTTCGAGGCCACGGTCATCGACGTCAAGGACCGGGAGCCGCTGGTGGGCACGGTCCACCTGGAGGACCCGGCGGTGGTCGGCCGTGTCCGCTCCACCACGCTCGACCTGCCCCTGGGCGAACGGATCCGGGTCAGGCTGGCGGAGGCCGACCCGGGCACGTCGAAGATCCTCTTCGCGCCCGTCTAGGAAGTGGCGGGCTGCCGGCGCAGCGCGGTGACCAGGGCGCGCGGGTCGTCGGCGTGGAAGCGGACGGTCCGGGCCTCGCCCGTGGCGCCGAGCGGCCGGGTGAAGGGGAGCGGACGGTTGAGTTCCAGGGTGACGGTGGTCTGGCTGCCGACGGCGAGGTCGAGCACCCCGTCCTCGGACAGGGTGACCAGCCGGCCCTCGGGATAGCGCCGGTCCACGCGTACCGAGGCCACCGCGTCCGCCGGTACGGCCAGGTCGAACAGGGCCCCGTAGCGGATCCGCAGGGAACCGTCGGGGCGGACCACGTGCGGCCGGGTGACGCAGGCGGCGTGCAGGGCGAGGACGAGCAGGATTCCGTACACGTCCAGCACCAGCACCACCCGGTGCACCGCCGGCCACGGGATGAGCAGGGCCAGGCCGACGGTCTCGATCACCGACACGAAGAGCATCCCGTACATCATGGCCGTCTGCGGTCCCGTGTACGCGGCGGCGAGGTCCCCCGGGCGCACCCCGTGCTTCCCGCGCACGGCCCACCGGCCGAGGGAGGCGGTGGCGCGCAGCTCGTGCAGGAGCAGCCGCCGCACCCGCACCGGTACGACGGCCCGGACCGCCGCCCGTCCGGCGGCCCGCCGGCCCGCGCCGCGGGCGCGCTCGGCGGCGTAGGGCCCGTGCAGCGCCCAGGCCTCCAGCAGCAGCACGCCGGCGAGGAGCGTCTCGGTGGCGGCGAGCGCCCATCCGGGCAGGCTCACCCCGGCCGCCAGGCACACCACGAGCGCCAGCTCCGCCGGGACGACGGCGGTGACGGCGATCCGCGCCACCCGTATGCGGGTCATCCCCGCCCCCTCTCGATGAACGCCTCCATGACGAGGCGGACGACTTCGGCCTGCGCGGGCGCGTACTCGGCGAGCAGCGCCTCCCTGAACCCGGTCACCACCACCCCGTCGGTGGGGATCGCGGCGAACACCTCGTCGGGGACGGCCGCCACCAGCTCCGCCGCCAGGGGCGGGATCCGCGGGTCGTCCACGGGCGCGTCGGCGAGCTCGTCGAGGCGCACGTACAGCGCGAGCACGGCGGGATCGGCGGCCAGCGGCCCGAGCGCGGCGTAGATCTCCTGGCCGCCCGCGCCCGTCGCGTCGAGGAGGGTCAGGTGTTCGCGGTCCTTGGCGGCGGCCGGCGAGTCGGTCCGCGGCGCCTTCGCCAGCAGCGCGGCGAGCCCGGGCGAGAGCGGCTCGGCCTCGCCCGGCCCGGCGGCGAGCAGCACGGCGAGCCGGCGCCGCCGCTCCTGGATCTCGGCCTCCTGGCGGGCGAGGTCGGCGTCGAGTTCCGTGAGGACGTCGGCGAGTTCGCGCCCCGCGTCGTCCGCGAGGACGTCCCGCACCTCGTCGAGGCTGAGCCCGAGCTCGGTGAGCCGGCGTACGCGGGCCAGCAGGACGGCGTCCCGGAGGCTGTAGGCCCGGTAGCCGTTGGGGCGCCGCTCCGGTTCCGGGAGCAGCCCGACATGGTGGTAGTGCCGGATCGCCCGGGTGGTGAGCCCGACGACCGCGGCGATCTCTCCGATCCGCATGCCCCCCAGTAGAAACCCTGCCGCTGCGTCAAGGTCAAGCGAGGTCGGGCGAGGCCGTCGCCCCGGGTAACATGGTCGCCACGGCAGACGAGTCGGCCGGGCGGCCGCGTCGGGATCCTCGGATCCCGCCGAGGAACGTCCGGGCTCCACAGGGCAGGGTGGTGGGTAACGCCCACCCGGGGTGACCCGCGGGACAGTGCCACAGAAAACAGACCGCCAAGGGCTTCGGCCCTCGGTAAGGGTGAAACGGTGGTGTAAGAGACCACCAGCGCCTGAGGTGACTCAGGCGGCTAGGTAAACCCCACCCGGAGCAAGGTCAAGAGGATCCGTCCCCGGACGGGTCTGCGCGAACGCTCGAGGGCTGCCCGCCCGAGTTCGCGGGTAGACCGCACGAGGCTGGTGGCAACACCGGTCCTAGATGGATGGCCGTCTCCCCGGCGACCGCGAGGTCACCGGGCGACAGAACCCGGCGTACAGGCCGGCTCGTCTGCCGCTTCCACTCCCGTTCGGGGCAGTGGCGCTCCCGCCCCGGCCCCGACCGGCGGCGGCTCCGCCACCGGATCCCGGTATTCGGTGCGCACGCCTTCCGGCGGTCCCGCAGATGCGGGACGCTCAGCCACATGACCGATCACCCTGCCCGCGCGGCCGCGGCCGCCGCGCACCTACGCGAACTCGCCGAAGCGACCACCGACCCCCGCAATGCCTACGCGAACCCCGCCGAAATCGCTGCCGTGACCGGGAACCTGCGCGAACTCGCCCGCCATCTCGAAGAGGCGCTGGGCCGGCTGGAGGTCCACATCGGCCGGCGTGACGCCGGGGACTGGACCCCACCGGACGGGCAGCCGCCCCGCCCGTACGCACGGCAGGCGCGCGGCGCAGTCCAGTCCGCCCGGGCCGAGGCGGAGAACATGGGCCGCGCCCTCGACCGGGCCATGAAGGCCCTCGGTCCCTTCGAGCCCGCGCCCTGACAGGGACACAGGTGCGGACGCGGGGACGATCCCGCCCCCGCCGGCGGGCCGCCGCCGGGGGGGGCCGTTCCCGGGCGAGGGCCGTTCCCGGGCGAGGGTCTACCGCAGGTGGGAGGTGTCGTTCAGGAGGCGGACCGAGGCGTTGCCGTCCGCGTAGTAGGCCACGGCCGAGAGGGAGGCCGCCGAGAGCTCCATGCGGAACAGAGCTTCCGGCGGGGCGCCCAGGGCCAGGCGGACCAGGATCTTGACCGGGGTCACGTGGGTGACCAGCAGGACCGTGCGGCCCGCGTGGGCGGACAGCAGGCGGTCGCGGGTGGCCGAGATCCGGCGCGTGGCGGACATGAAGCTCTCGCCGCCGCCCGTGGGGGCCGCCTTCGGGGAGTCCAGCCAGGCCTGGAGGTCGTCCGGGAAGCGCTGCTGCACCTCGGCGAAGGTCAAACCCTCCCATGCGCCGAAGTCCACCTCGCGCAGGCCCTCTTCGACCGTCACGGTGAGGCCGAGGCGGTCCGCGACCGCCTGGGCGGTCTCACGGCAGCGGAGCAGCGGGGAGCTGATGACCGTCTGGATGGTGCCGCGGGCGGCGAGCGCCTCGGCCACGGCGGCGGCCTGCCGGCGGCCGGCCGGGGACAGCTCGGGGTCGCTGCCGCCGCTGCCCGAGAAGCGCTTCTGCGGGGTGAGGGCGGTCTCGCCGTGCCGCAGCAGCACGAGGGTGGCCGGCGCCCCCATGTCCGGGCCCCAGCCGTGACTGCCCGAGGCGACCGCCGGGGCATCGGCGTCGAGGCAGGGCTCGATCGCGTCCGCCAGGGCCTCGGCGTCGGCGAACAGCGTGTCGGCGAGCTCCTGGGCCGACGTGGTCGCGGCTCCGGAGGCGGAGACAAGGGCCGCGCGGACGGCCGCGGCCCCCTTCGCCGCGTCCCCCGGCGGGCCCGCCGGCGCCGGCGGGGTGGCCAGGGCGCGCGCCGCGCCGTGGTCGAGGGCGGCCGTGGACGCCGACGGCTCCCACTGCTTGCCGCGCTTGCCCGCGTCCATGGCCTCGTTCGCGAGCCGGTCCGCGTGCTTGTTCTGCTCGCGCGGGATCCACTCGTACGTCACCTGGGCGCGCGGCAGGATCCGCGCGGCCTCGGCCGCGAGCGGCTTCATGTCCGGGTGCTTGATCTTCCAGCGGCCCGACATCTGCTCCACGACCAGCTTCGAGTCCATCCGGACCAGGACCTGCGCGTCGGAGGCGAGTTCACGGGCCGCCGCGAGTCCGGCGATCAGGCCCTTGTACTCGGCCACGTTGTTCGTCGCGATGCCGATGTACTCGGCACGCTCCGCCAGCGTCTCGCCCGTTGCCGGGTCGAGCACCACCGCGCCGTAGCCGGCCGGCCCCGGGTTGCCCCGGGACCCGCCGTCCGCCTCCACGACGAACCGGGCAAGCCTCTGCATCAGATGCCCGAGTCGGCCGTACGGACCAGGATGCGGCCGCAGTTCTCGTGACGGACGACCTGGTCGCGGGCCGCGGCCTTGATCTCGTTGACCTCGGCCATGTCGAGCTCCAGCCGGCAGCCCTCGCAGCGGCGCTGGTAGAGGCGCGCGGCGCCGACCCCGCCCTGCTTGACGCGGATCTTCTCGTACAGCGCCATCAGGTCGGCGGGCATGGACGCGACGATGACCTCGCGGTCCTTGGTGACCTTCGCGACCTCGGCGTCGATCTCGGAGGTCGCCGCGTCGCGGCGCGCGGTGGCGTCCGCGGCCTTGGCCTCCAGGGCCGAGACGCGCTCGGTCAGCGCGGTGACGCGCTCCTGCGCACCCTCCAGACGCTCCATGACCTCCAGGACCACGTCCTCCAGGTCGCCCTGGCGCTTGGCGAGGGAGACGACCTCGCTCTGCAGGTTCGCCAGGTCCCGGGCCGAGATGCCCACGCCCGAGTCGAGCCGCTGCTGGTCGCGGACGGCGCGCTGGCGCACCTGGTCCACGTCCTGCTCCGCCTTGGTCTGCTCGCGCGCGGTGTCGCTCGCCTGGGTCTGGGCGGCGACGAGCAGGTCACGCTGCTGCGCCAGGTCCTTGGTGAGCGAGTCGAGCTCGGCGTGCTCGGGCAGCGACTTGCGCTTGTGGGCGAGCTGAGACAGCCGGACGTCCAGCGCCTGGACGTCGAGAAGTCGGATCTGGTCGGCGGGCTCGGCGTTCAGTTGGGGGCTCCAGAGATAGAAGGGGGTGTGACGGACGGCGCGTGGGCCGTCCACGGGTCGGTGACCGTGCGCGAGACGTGGGTACGCAGGCCCCAGCCGTGGCGCTCGGAGATCGCGTCGAGCTGGGCTGCGGCCTGCTCGCACCAGGGCCACTCGGTGGCCCAGTGGGCGGCGTCGACGAGGGCGGGCGTGCGGCTCGTCCCGCGGGCCTCGGACACCGGGTGGTGGCGCAGGTCGGCGGTCAGGAAGACGTCCACACCGGCGGCGCGGACCTGCTCGAAGAGGCTGTCGCCGGAGCCGCCGCTGACGGCGACGCGGTGGACCGGCGCGTCCGGGTCGCCTGCCACGCGGATGCCCTGGGCGGTCGGCGGCAGCCAGGCGGCGGCGCGGGCGGCGAACTCGCGCAGGGTCTCGGGGTGGTCCAGTTCGCAGATCCGGCCGAGGCCCCGGCGGCCTTCCGGGTCGCTCGGGTCGGGCACCAGCGGCCCGGTGATCCGCAGGCCGAGGGCGCCGGCGAGGGCGTCGGAGACGCCCGGGTCGGCGGTGTCGGCGTTGGTGTGGGCGACGTGCAGCGCGATGTCGTTCTTGATCAGCGTGTGCACGACGCGGCCCTTGAAGGTGCCGGCCTCGACGGTGGTGGTGCCCCGCAGGTAGAGGGGGTGGTGGGTGACGATCAGGTCGGCGCCCAGCTTGACCGCCTCGTCGGCGATCTCCTGGACGGGGTCCACGGCGAACAGGACCCGGGTGACCTCGGCGTCCGGGTCGCCGCAGACGGTTCCGACGGCATCCCACTGCTCGGCCCGCGAGGGGGGCCAGAGAGCGTCCAGCGCGGCGATGACTTCAGAGAGACGGGGCACGGGCCAAGGCTACCGTCCGGGGCGACCGTCCCGGTCAGGCCAGCCCTGCCGGACGGGGCGCTTCCCCTTCGGGGCGGACAAACCTGAAGATTCCGGCCTGCGGCTGCCCCCGGCGCGGGCCCGCGGAGCCGCGGGGACGGGCCGCGCAGCACAACCGTCTCGTCCGGCACGCGCGAATCGCCGTGCGGACACCCGTATGTGTGAAGCGGTGCTGGTGGTGTTGTTCGCCGGGAAGCCCGGAAATTAGCTTCCCCCCGGAGGTGACCACGGATGACTGTCTGTGCCATCGAAATGACGACCACGGCCGCGTTCGGCATCGCCGCGGACGGGTCGTACGCCGCCCGGCTGGCCGGCGCGGGCGACGCTCTCTACGCGGAGCGCTGGACCCTCGCCGGGCCCGAGCCCTACGCGGTACCGCTGCCGCTTGCGCAGCCGGAGGAGGCGGACAGCGAGGTGCTGCCGCTGGCCGACGGACGGGTGCTGATCCACCGGCGGGTGGCGGAGCGGCACGCCTTCGCGCTGCTCTACCCGACGGGAGCCGAGGCCGGGCCGAGCACCGGGGAGCTCCAGCTGGGCGGGGTGGACGTGCGGGAGGGCGTACGGGTCCGCCTGCTCCCGCCGTGTCCGGACGGATCCGGTGCCTTCGCCCTGGCCGCGGAGGACACCGTGAGCACGGTCTGGCAGGTGGCCGGAGGCCCGTCGGGGCTGCGGCCCGTCGCCCGGATCCCGGGGCGGTGCTCGGGCGGCGTCTGGCTGGACCGGGCGGGGCGGCTGCTGGCCCTGGACCGCGAGCTGGACGGCACCACCAAGGCCGTCGCCGTGGACCTGGGGCGCACCGAGGTGTCCCCACTGCTGCAGATCACCGAGAACAGCGACGACCGGCTGCTGCTGGCCGACCCGGACAGCGGGCTGCTGCTGATCCGCTCCGACGCGCCGGGCGAACCGCGCCTCGGCTGGGGGGTGCTGGGCAGCTCCCTGCCCCTCCGCTTCCCGGAGTGCCTGGCCCGTCTGGGGGACGCCCACCCGTTCGCGGTCCAGCCCGGCCAGGCCCTGATGCCGGAGACCTGCGGGGTGGCGCTGCGGCTGCCCGAGGGCGGCATCGGCCTGTGGCGCCCCGCCGACCGGCGCGTCTTGCGGATCGGCGCCCCGGCGGGCTGGCTCGGCGGGACCGGCCTGTGGAGCCCGCAGGGCCGCCTGCATCTCCCGTACGCGACGCCCGAGGTGCCCTGCGGGATCCTCGGCCTGAACCTGCCGGCCTCCCCTCCCCCGCCGGTGGTCCTGGATCCGCCCACGCCGACCGCCCCCCGCCCGGTCCCGCTCCAGCAGGCACCGCTGGCCGGGCGATAGGGGCGGAGGGCGGGGGCGGTCGCCTCCTAGGCGTGCTTGAGGCCCAGTACCTCGGTCGCGGCGAAGGTCTCGTTCGCCGGCCGGGCCTCGTAGTGCGGGGTCAGGAGCTCGTCGAGCTCCTCGTAGGAGAAGGACTCCTTGGCCGTGTCGAACTTGGCGGCCACCTTCGGGCGCTCCATGACGGCCACGATGCCGCCGTGCACGACGAACAGCTGGCCGTTGGCCCTGGCGGAGGCGGGCGAGGCCAGGTACCCGACGAGCGGTGCGACGTGCTCGGGCGCGAGGGCGTCCAGCTTGCCCTCCTCCGGGACCTGGAAGCCGGCGAAGACGTCCTCGGTCATCCGGGTGCGGGCGCGCGGGCAGATGGCGTTGGCCGTCACCCCGTACTTCGCGAGCGCGAGCGCGGTCGAGGTGGTCAGGCCCACGATGCCGCCCTTGGCCGCCGCATAGTTCGGCTGGCCGGCCGAGCCACCGAGGAAGGCCTCGGAGGAGGTGTTCACGATCCGGCCGTAGACCGGGCCGCCCGCCACCTTGGAGCGCTCGCGCCAGTGCACGGACGCGAAGTGGGTGGTGTTGAAGTGGCCCTTGAGGTGGACCCGGATCACCGAGTCCCACTCCTCCTCCGACATCGAGAAGACCATCCGGTCCCGCAGGATGCCCGCGTTGTTGACCAGGATGTCCAGCTTCCCGAAGCTGGACACCGCCAGCCCGACCAGTTCCCGCGCCTGCTCGAAGTCGGCCACGTCGCCCAGGTGCGCCACCGCCCGGCCGCCCGCGGCGCGGATCTCCGCGGCGACCTCCTGCGCCGGGGCGGCCGAGGCCTCCCCGGAGCCGTCCCGGCCCGGCTGGCCGAAGTCGTTGACGACCACGCTCGCGCCGAGCCGCGCGAGCTCGATCGCCTCGGCCCGGCCGAGCCCGCGGCCCGCACCCGTGACGATGGCGGAGAGCCCCTCAAGTGGGAGTGACATCCGTAGCGTTCCTCTCAGAGCGAGCGGGTCAGAGTTCGATGCAGGTGCGCAGGGCGACGCCCGTACGCATCTGGTCGAGCGCGTCGTTGATCTCGGCAAGCTGCACCCGGTGCGTGATCAGGCTCGCCAGGTCCACCCGGCCGGCCCGCCACAGCGCGATGGTGCGCTCGTAGGAGCGGAGCACGTCCCCGCCGCCGTACATCGACGGCAGGATCTTCTTCTCGTCGAAGAAGAGCGAGAACATGTCGATCTGGAAGTTGTCGTCGAGCGCGCCCGCGCCGACGATCACCACGCTGCCGCCGCGCCGGGTCATCTTGTAGGCGGTCTGCGCGGTGGCGGACTTCCCGACGACCTCGAAGACGTAGTCGAAGCCCTCGCCGCCGGTGATCCGGTTCTTGGCGTCGTCGAAGGCCTCCGGCCCCACGGCCTCGGTGGCCCCGAACCGCAGGGCCGCCTCGCGCCGCGACTGGACCGGGTCGACGGCGATGATCTGGGCGGCGCCCTGGACCTTGGCGCCCTGGATGACGGAGATGCCGACGCCCCCGCAGCCGATGACGGCCACCGAGGCCCCGGCTTCCACCTTGGCGGTGTTGATGGCGGCGCCGAGGCCGGTGGTGACACCGCAGCCGATGAGCGCGGCGATGTCGAAGGGCACGTCGTCGGGGATCGGGACGGCGCACGCGGCGTCGACCACGAGCTCCTCGGCGAAGGTGCCGGTCGCGGCGAAGCCGAAGATGTCGCCGCCCGCGCGGCGGAAGTTGGGGGTGCCCGCGTTGACCAGGCTCTCCAGGCACAGGTGGCCCTGGCCGCGCTTGCAGGACGGACAGTGGCCGCACGGCGGCAGCCAGCAGACGAGGACCCGGTCGCCCTGCTTGAGGGTGGTGACCCCGTCACCGACGTCGGAGATCACCCCGGAGCCCTCGTGGCCCGGGACGAAGGGGGCGGGCTGCGGCAGGACGCCGCTCATCGCGGAGAGGTCGGAGTGGCACAGGCCGGTGGCCTTGATCCGGATCTTCACCTTGCCGGGGCCGAGGCCGACGGCCTCCATGTCGTCGACGACCTCGAGCTTGTCCTGGCCGATCTCGCTCTGCAGTGCTGCGCGCACGGTGCGGCTCCTTGGGTCTCGTACGGTCTCGTTCTCGTCCTCGGGGTTACGCGTGTTCGACGACGGTGTCGGCGAGGACCGGTGCGTCGTCCCGTTCGGCGGCGGTCACCGACACCAGGACCCGGCCGGGCTCCTGCCACATCCGGATGCGCAGCGTCTCGCCCGGGAAGACGATCCCGGCGAAGCGCGTGCGGTAGGCCCGGACCCGGGAGACGTCCCCGCCCAGGGCCGTGTCGACGACGGCCTTGAGGGTCATGCCGTACGAGCACAGGCCGTGCAGGATCGGCTGGTCGAAGCCGGCCGTCTTGGCGAACTCGGGGTCGGCGTGCAGCGGGTTCCAGTCGCCGGAGAGGCGGTAGAGGAGCGCCTGGTCCTCACGGATGTGCCGCTCCTCGATGCGGTCGGGCGCGCGCCCGGGGAGCTCCTCCTTGGCCGAGGGCCCGCGCTCACCGCCGAAGCCGCCCTCCCCGCGTACGAAGATCTGCGCGTCGCTCGTCCACAGCGGCCCGTCGGCGTCCGCGACCTCCGAGCGCAGCACGATCACGGCCGCCTTGCCCTTGTCGTAGACGGCGGCGACCTTCGAGCGGGAGGTGGCCTGCCCCTTGACGGGGATGGGCCGGTGCAGCTCGATGGAGTGGCCGCCGTGCAGGACGGCGGCGAGGTTGACGTCGATCCCGGGTGCGGCGAGGCCGCCCAGCATGGCCATGCCGGCGCCGGCGACGGTCGCGAAGCTGGGCAGCACGTGGAGCTTGGATTCGAGGGTGTAGCGCAGCTCGTCCGGGTCGGTGGCCGGCCGGCCCGCGCCGAGGCCGAGGTGGTAGAGCTGGATGTCCTTGTGGTCCCAGCCGATGTCCCCCAGGCGGGGGTCGGCGGCGAGGGCCTTGGCGGCATCGATCGGCATGGGGGTGCTGCTCCCTGTCGTTGGAGAACCGGGGCCGTGGAAGACCTCGGTGCGGCCGTCCGCACCGTCGGCCGCACCGAGGTCGTATGCGGGGGCCGGTTCTAGAACGCGTTCTAGGCCCGGCCGGTGAGGGAATGTATAACGCACGCCCCCACACATGGGAAGACTCTTGACTTCGCGTCAGATCCACTGCGTGCGGGGCGTGTTGCGCGCCCGCCGAAAGGCGGGGCAATACGCTGCCCGCGTGGACGAAATCCCTGTTGATCACCGTGAGGCCCGCGCCCTGCGCGTGCTGCTGGAGCCGCCGAATCCGGCCCTGGCGCTCCAGCTCGGCCTCCAGCCGGACATCGAGATCGTCCGGGACCCCATGGCACGGCCCGCGGTGGCCCTGGTGGAGGAGCTCGCGGCCGTGACCGCCCTGCTGGCCGACGATCCGGAGTGCCGGGTGCTCGTCCTGACGGGGTCGGCGCACCCCGGCCTCGCGGAGGCCGCCCTCGCCGCGGGCGCGGTGGGGCTGGTGCTGCGGGACGGCCCGGTCGGGGACCTGGCGGACAGCGTCCGGCGGGCCTCGACGGGCGAGACGGTGGTGGACCCGGCCCTGGGGTGACCACCGCTGAAGCCCGGTGAAACTTCGTGAAACCCGGGTGAATCCTTTTGCGGCTCCCACGCCTCTTATGCATGTGCCGACGCAGAGGTTCGGCACCTGACCTGGAGGTTGTCGTGATCACTGCTGTCGCCGTAGGCGCCGTCGTACTGCTCCTGCTCTGCACGTGCACCGTCCTCGTGGCGCGCCGGCGGAGCCGCTCCCGTGGCTGAGTCGACCTGGCCCGCCGAGCCGCTGATCCTCGCCGCGCAGGGCGGGGACCTCGATGCCGTCACCGCGCTGGTCTCCGGATCGCACCCGAACGTGCGGAGGTTCGCGTACTCGCTGTGCGCCTCCCCCGAGGACGCCGAGGACGCGGCCCAGGAGGCGCTGATCATCCTCTACCGGAAGATCGGCATGCTGCGCGCTTCCGGCGCCCTGGCCTCGTGGATGTTCCGCATCGTCCGCAACGAATGCATGCGCCGGGCCCGGCTGGTGCCGCGCGAGCGCGCCCCGCTGCCCGACTCCGCCGTGATGTCGGCCGAGGACGAGGTACTGGAACACCTGGAGGCCGCCCGGGTGGCGCGGGCGATCGCCGCCCTCCCCGCCGACCAGCGGCGGGTGCTGATCATGCGGGACATCCAGGGCTACAGCGGGCGGATGGCGGCGGACGCGCTCGGGCTCAGCCCCGCCGCGATGAAATCACGGCTGCACCGGGCCCGCGCGGCCCTTCGGCACACCCTGTACCCGACCCCTGGAGGCGACGATGTCCCTCACTGACGGCCCCGACTTCGCGAGCTCCTCCCTGCCCCGGCACCTGCTCCGCGGCGCGGTCGGCATCGGCGCCCTGATCGGCGCCTTCGCCCTCCTCCCGGTCTACGGACCGGTCACCCTGGCCCTCGCCCCGATCGGCCTGGTGGCCCTGCGCGGCTGCCCGATGTGCTGGGCGATCGGACTGGCCCAGACGCTCTCCCGGGGCCGCCTGCAACGGGAGTGCACGGACGGCCGCTGCGAACTGAAGCCGGCCAGTTCCAGCCCCGCCGGCGTTTGAGGCGCGGGTCCGGGCAGCGCCCGGCGGGGCACGGGCGGGCCCGACGTGGGCTCAACCGTGCGGTCCCGGCCACCGATTGACGGAATCCGCCGCAGCGCGCATCCACCTGCTGGACCAGGATGAGACCCTCTCAGCCCAGCTTCCTGGAGGCAGAACCATGCGCGTATCCGCCTTGTCCGCCACCGCCGCCCTCGTGGTCGCGACCCTCGCAGGAGGCGCGGCCCCGGCCGCTGCCGACACCCCGGCCGGCCCGGTCCTCCAGGCCGACCTGGAGGCCGGCAAGGGCCTCCACCACAACGTCGGGACGGTGTTCTACGAGCGCGTCGACGGCGAGGTGAACTCGGTACGGATCATCTCGGTGCACATCACCAGCGGCGAGCGCGACTGTGCGTGGGTGTCGTGGAACGACCCGCACAACGTGAACGGCTGGTCCAACCTGACCACTGAGCCCTCCTGCAACGGCACCGGCCTGGGTGAGTACCCCGGCCTGATCATCAAGGCTCCGGTCAGCCACCCGCTCAAGGTGCGCCTGTACGCCGACCATCCCGGCTCCGACGTGGTGCACAAGGACATCGAAAAGCTCTGACCGGGGCGGGCAGGGCCGAGCCTGGCCGGGGCGCTACGAGCCGTCGCCGGCCTGCTCGTGCCCGAAGGCGGCGAGGAGCTCGCTCTCGCCCGGTGCGGTGAACAGCCGCTTGGGCAGCGCCACGAGACACGTCCGGCGGCGCGAGCGGCCCACGAACACGTGCAGCCGGGGCGTCTCGTGGTAGTAGCGCACCTCGTCCCACACCATCCGCTGCGACTCCCCGCCGCGGAACACCTCGATGCCCGTACCGTCCACGACGACCCGCTTCTCCTCGGCGGCCCTGCCGGTGCGGAAGCCCCGGCCCACCGCCCAGCGCGGCAGGACCAGCAGCACGACGAGGCCGTACGCCACCGCGATCCCGAGGGGGACGGGGTGCACGGTGAGACCGCCTGAGGACAGCGTCACGCCCGCCGAAGCGAGCAGGACCGTACCGAGGACGGCCACCACCCGGCCGCGCCGGAAGAACCCCGCCGCCCTGGCGGCCTCGTCGTACTCGTCCCTGGTCACGCTGCCGGTGGCACTGAAGGCCGTCTCACGTATCTCGCTCACGGGAGCGGAGCCTAACGCTCCGCCCCGACATGAGGCACAGGGACATCGAGCAGCTCTGGCCGGGCCGGGTCGGGTCGGGTCGGGTCGGCGAGAGTCCGCCCCTTGCCAACAACACCGTCCGCCGACACGGCCGTCAACCACTGCCACCGGACACCACAGCGGGCCCCACCGGAAATAGATCCGGCGGGGCCGCCGGTACTGCGGGATAAGGCCGGGCTACTCGTCATCACCGACTAGCCGGGCCCCTAGCCTCGGGCTTTCACGAGGTGGGCTGTCCGAAGCGTGATCGAAAACGCGAGAAGTGCTCCTGACCTGCATCGATAGGACTTGTCGAGGGTCCATATCGTGCCGTGGAAAGAAGCACTTCCCAGGTGAAGAAGCGCATCGTGTCGTACCCACGTGTCCGTATCGAGGGTCGCGGCCCGGCGCTGGCGCCGTGGCGGCCTGGACGGGGTGCTGGTGCTGGCCCACTCCGAGAAGCAGGACGCGACCGCGACCTGGAAGAAGACCTTCGGACACCATCCGTCCGGGTCGTTCCTGAGCAGGTCACACCCACAGTAGGTGGAGCGGGTTCTTATCAAATTTACGTCCGCCAGGCGCAAAGCCCGGACTCCAGGGCTGTCGCGGTGTCGGTTCCGACGCATCGGCGGTCGCAGGAGCTTCCAGCATCGGCCGGAAGTTGCCCGGCAGGAGTGGCTCTCAATCTCGCCGCCGATGGCGTGTTCGCGTCGATTCCCACCGCGCCGTGCAACATCTCTGCATCGCAGCCGGCGACGGCCTCCGAGTCGGGTCATTGGTGAGCTGGCTCGGGACACGCCCGGAGCTCCTGGACCTCGCGCAGAGAGCCGGCCTGGCACGACAGGTTGTAGTTCTGAAACAGGCTGTCAAACAGGTCGGTATGCCATTCAACGGCACGACCAGGCGAACGTTCCGATGATCCGAAAAGCACCCGGGCATTGCCCTGGTGCATTGGAGCGAACTCCACCCCCAAAGCCCGAGCCGCAATGTCCGACCCGACATCCCTTGTGCTGATGCTTGTCCGTCACATCCGGCACACACTGAGGGGCCCAGCCATGGGCCTGTCCGCCTTGAGCAGTGAAAGGTGCATGTTCGTGATTCGAGGAACAAACGGGCTGAAGCAGGGAAAGCGGCGGCTGCGCGCGCTTTCCGCACTGGGCGCGGTGGGTATCGTCGCAGGACTCGCTTCCAGCCTGCCGGCGTCACCGGCCGGTGCCGCCCCGGCCCCCGCGGCGGCTATCGCGCAGAACCCGTCCCACGGGAAGAACGGCGTTGAGTGCGACGGGAGGGTGTACGCCTCGTTCGGCAACCCGGAAGACCAGCTCTACACCGCCGACAGAGGGCCCGGAACGGTCCAGTTCACAGCGCTGGGCAACCCGACGCCGTTCCTCTACAACGCCATCGGCGTGAACCCGCGCGACCGCTTCCTCTACGGGACCACGTTCGGCAACGCGAACAACGACCTGGTCCGCTTCGACCGCAATGGCGACTTCACCAACCTCGGTGCCATTGACGGTCTGCCGCCCGCCCTCTACATCTCGGGAACGTTCGACGACCAGGGCAACTACTACATCCTGGCCGACGATACGCCGACGATCTACCAGGTCGACGTCAAGTCCCGCTCGGTCACGGGTTCCATCGACGTCCCTGAGCTGTCCGACCCGGAACTCGACATCTTCGACATCGCGTTCCGCGACGGATTCCTGTGGGGCTCGACCGACGACGGCGCCATCGCGCGTATCCGCATCTCCAATGGGGACGTGGACTTCTTCCCCGGTGTCCTTCCCGGGGGTTCGGACTTCGGCGGCGTCTTCGTGTACGGCAACGGCGATCTCGGATTCTTCCGCAATTCCCCCGGAGAGCTCTTCCGGGTGCACGTGAAGAACGCGACTGCCGTCGACCCCGAGTTCACCATCCTGTCGACGCAGGACGTGGCCCCTGAGCAGGAGCTGGTGAACCTCGACGCCACCTCCTGCTTCCTCGACTCCAAGGCCGACCTCGCGGTGGACAAGCAAGGCACCAGGGAAGTCACGTCGGGCGGCGAGATCACCTACCACATCACCGTGAGGAACGTGAGAAAAGAGGAGAGGGGGAAGGACAAGGGGAAGGGTACGGGCGGCTCCTCCGGCTGGTCGCTGACCGACTACCTCCCCGCGGAGCTCCTGTCGCCCACCACCCAGACCGAAGGGTGCGAGATCACTGACGGCCTCCTCTCCTGCACGGGTGGCCCGCTGGCGAAGGGTGACAGTGTGGAGATCGAGGTGACCGGCACCGCGGCCGACGTTTCGGAGCCCACCACCGTGTACAACACCGCCACTGTGTTCGGCGACGACGCCGACCCGCGTAAGCAGAACAACCAGGACACCGCGTCCACCCTCATCACGCCGCAGGCCCCGTAGTCCCTTGCCGCCGGCCGGGGCCGTTTCGGCGGGCCCCGGCCGGCGTCGCTATCCGCCGAGCTGCGACACTCTCGGGACCTTGTCCGTCACCTCGGAGCCCGCGCTCTTGCCCGCTTCCTCGACGCCGTCGATGACGTTCTGGAAGGAGCTGCCGTCGGCGTCACCCGCCTCGCCCTTCCGGAGCTTGCTGCCGAGGCCCTTGAGGGACTCGATGCCCGCCGTCAGCGGGCCCATGGCCTTCCACAGGAGCGGGTCGCCCTTGGCGTTGTCGGCGGCCGCCTTCAGCCGGTTGTAGTCGAGCCCGGCCAGACGGCCGCCGCGGCCGACGTTCTTCCAGGCGAGGCTGAAGGCGGTCTCGGCCTTGTCCCCGTGCAGCCGTACCGGTACGCCCCGCTCCTGCAGGAACTCCTGCGCCCAGGAGTGCAGGCTGCGGAAGTCCACCCGGTCGGCGACAGTAGCCGCCACCCGCGCGCAGTCAGTACCAACAGCTGGGCGAGGACCCGCTGTTCGCCCTCACCGACAGCGCCCCACCGCAGGGCCTGCCGGCGGGCGGCCTGCCACTGCTCCCGGAGTAACCGCTCCTGCCGC
Organism: Streptomyces sp. NPDC040545; assembly: GCF_055595065.1. NCBI lineage: Bacteria > Bacillati > Actinomycetota > Actinomycetes > Kitasatosporales > Streptomycetaceae > Streptomyces > Streptomyces sp. NPDC040545. The sequence continues at coordinate 141,585 of NZ_JBVIWA010000004.1, read as the reverse complement.
CGCGCGTCCTGCGCCCGCTGCGATGCCGCCCCGCCTGCCCCCATACCAGCCCCCTCGTACGCGGAGTGACGATCATAGGACGGAAGGCGACCACGCCGGCAGGGCGCCTCCGGGCCCGCCGCCCGGCGGACGCACCCGTGCCACGTCACTGCCGAACCCGACGATCAGGTCCCCGTTCGCGGCCACGGCCAGGCCGGTCGGCCTGGTCGGCAGCAGCAGCGGGGCGCAGAGCTCGCGACCGGTCGTCAGGTCGGCGAGCGTGACCGTCCCGTCAGCACGCCCGATGTACGCGGCGGGCCACTCCCGCACCGCCACCGCTGTCACTTCCGCCGTACCGCGCACGCCCGGCCCCACCCGGTGGCCGGCGACGTTCCACGCCTGGACCGTACGCGCTCCGCCGCGGCTGCCGTCGTCGAGATGCGATGCCGCGATGTGCGACCCCGAAGCATCGAGGACGGCGTCACGCCCGGCCTCCGGCAGGGTGCCGGGCGGCGCGGACGGATCGTCCAGCCAGATCAGTGTCATCGCCTGGCTGACGGAGGAGATCGCCGCGTACGTCCGTCCGTCGGCGACCCCCGTCGCGAAGCCTGTGACCGTGGACCGGACCCCGGTCGGGACTTCCGCGAACGGAACCTCGGCGGAGCGCCGCCACAGTTTCACCTCACCCCAGGGCCCGCACGTGACCAGGGCCTCGCCCTCCCCCAGGTGCACACGGGACATCCAGTGCAGAGAGTTCCGATGTGCGGGTACCGGTGGTCCGACGGGCTCGCCGGACCCGAGGTTCCAGTGCCGCAGAGCGCCGTCGGGATGGAACATCGAACCGGCTCCTGTTGCCGCGACGACGTCGGTGCCGTCGCTCCAGGCCACGAGAGCTCGCGTACCCTCGACACCGGTCGCCAACGGCCCGGCAGCCTGCTGTCCGCTCGAACCGTCCCGGGCGAGGATCGTCCCGCCTTCATCCACGCTGACGAGAACACCGGACGGTTCGGCGACGACGACCCGGCTCAGCCGCTGCTGATGGCCGCCGGTAGGTGCCACGGGGACGGCGACGTCCCACAGGGCCACCACGCCCTCGTAGTCCGAGGCCGTGAGGACCATGTCCCGGTCCTGCCACCGTACGGTCTGCAGCATGGCGCACGCGGCCGGCCCCGGCAGCGGCGGCCCGGCCTCCTGTCCCGTGGCCAGGTCCCACAGGTGCACCCGCCACCGGGTGGGTACCGCGAGCGTTCCCGGGAGCACAGCCGGCTTCACCACGGTCCTCGAGCCGCTCCACATGTTCATCAGACCGTCCTTCCGGCGGTTGATGTGAGCGGTGATCGGAGCACCCGTCGCGACACCGGTCCCGACGTCGAACGTGACGACCGATTTGTACTCGTCGACCGCCGTCACGCAGTCCCGGCCACCTACGGTGGCGAAGGCGACGCCCTTAACCCGTCGCAGCTCCGGCGGTGTCCGGAGCGGCAGTGGTGCTCCGCTGTCCAGGTCCCACAACGACAGACCGATGCCCCCCGTCAGCAGGACCTGCCGACCGTCGGCCAGCCGCCCCCCGGCCATGGTGTAGGTCACCGGTGCCTCCAGCGGACCCAAGCCCTGGCCACCGGGCAGGGACCAACGCCGGACGTGCCCCTGCTCGTCGAGGCTCACCACGTACGGGCCGTTCACGGACTCCGCGGCGTACAGCTCGACAAGACGGTCCTCGCCCGCGCTCACCATCCCCCGGAGCGACCAGTCGGCGGCGTCCCAGATGCGCAGCTGTCCGCCCTCGTGCCCGGAGACGAGCAAGGGCCCGCGGGCCGTCGTTGCGAAGACGAGGCACCAGACGGGCTCGGCGCACGGGAGCAGGTGAGACCGACCGGATTCCACCTCCCACACCGTCAACCGGTCGCGGGTGCCCACAGCGATCAGCGGACCCTGCCCGAGCTCGTCCCAGGCCACGGCGGTCATGGGCCCGGTGTGCAGCTTCAGCCGCAGCCGCGGATCGAGATCCGTCCCGCTCCCCCACGCCACCCGCCACGGTTCGGTGCCGAGGCCCTCTTCGGCGAGCCGCTCCGCTTCACCGGTGTCGCCCCGGCGCACGGCGTCCAGGTACTGCAGCTGACGCCGCCCGATCTCACTCAGATCCGGTCGTCCCGATGCGGACCCGATGGCTGCCACGGACTCCACTCCATGTTCCTCTCCTATAAACCAGAACCGGGTACGGTCCCCTGAAGGACCGCACCCAGCCTGTCAAAGGAAATCAGAACACGCCTTGGGACGCTCGCGCCGAATTACCGCCCAACACCCGAAACGCTTCTCATCACTTGAGAACCCTCAGCCAATTCCGAATAGCCACTCTCTCCTGTTCAGGAGTCCCCTGCCAGCCCGCCGTCCATTCGGAATATTCACGAAGCTTCCGATGCTCTTCGAAATGACTGACCAAGACAGCGCCGATCGTCGTCTGCCACTCCATGCCGCAAACGATCACGTCACCCGCCAACGACAGCATGGTGAATCCCGGAACGCCGTACCCACTGCCGAGCGGACCAGCCGCACCGGCACCCATGACGTCCCATGTTTCAGCCAAACCGACGCGCGCCCACCACCATTCCTCTTCTTGTCGCTTCACCGCCACAAAAAATTCACGGTCGGCCGAAAATAGGCCACCATCGCGAGACAGTTCGAACCAGCCCTTGTTCGCCCTGGCCACCCAGTCTTGCGCGTCAATTTCAACAGAGTAAACAGGCCACCGGCCCGACGGCGGCGGGTACCCCGCAGCCCCCGTAGCCAGCCTCGGCGGAATGAGCGGGCAGTCGAGGTCTGCCATCCCACGAAAGATCAGGCCTGCCACATGCAGCCGATCGGCGAGTTCGGTCAAATCAGTCATTGGGGGACCCTAGGGGGACGGGGTGCACGGTGAGACCGCCTGAGGACAGCGTCACGCCCGCCGAAGCGAGCAGGACCGTACCGAGGACGGCCACCACCCGGCCGCGCCGGAAGAACCCCGCCGCCCTGGCGGCCTCGTCGTACTCGTCCCTGGTCAGGCTGCCGGTGGCACTGAAGGCCGTCTCACGTATCTCGCTCACGGGAGCGGAGCCTAACGCTCCGCCCCGACATGAGGCACAGGGACATCGAGCAGCTCTGGCCGGGCCGGGCCGGCGAGAGCCCGCCCCTTGTCAACAGCGCCGTCCGCCGACACGGCCCTCAACCACTGCCACGGGACACCACAGCGGGCCCCACCGGAAATAGGTCCGGCGGGGCCACCAGTACTGCGGGACAAGGCGGGCTACTCGTCATCACCAACCAGTCGGGCCCCCAGGGCGGACGCAATTGACTCCGCCAAGTCCCAGTCATCATCATCGACGCGTCCGGATACCACTACACGCCCATGCCTCCACGAGAAGGATGCCGAAGAAGCAGAAATTCCATAAACAGGCTGCATTCCGATGTCCGCCCATCGAACAAAACCCTGGCGCTCCAGCTTCGAATTCTCTCCGGCAAGAGCCTCCCACTCCTCGCGAGCGATTGGTTGATTTTCACTCTCGGTCCACAGATCAGCTCGCGTGATATGGAAGTCGTACCCCACGCCCGGCCCCTCTCATCGAACTATCCGCTCGTCTGCCCGAAGAGGAGATTAACCCCTCTCCCCTGCGCATATTCCACAGCCCTGGACATCTGGCCTAGGTGCATATCGCTCAAAGTCCCGGACCTTACAATGACATAGACCGAGCGACTCCCGATGTTCGCCGGGTCGGTGAACGCATAAGGACCTACGCCGTTGTAATTGGCCGCATCGTCAACCGCCCCCTTGAGTCGCTGATAAAGCGTTCCCTTGAGCTGAAAACTGGGGAGGCCTGTATCCATAGCCTTAAGGCTGATCGCGTTACCCGTGTCAGGCTCAAACTGATCAAAAGCCTGATGATTTGTCGGAAGGTTCGAGAACCCCATCTGCTCCTCGAACGCAAGGCCCTTGTCCCGAGAACTCATGGTCCAAATATTCGTTTCACCACCACTCGTCATCTCGCCGAGGTCCTGAATTTCAGGACCACACGCGTTGTGGACGAGGATCGGGGTGGCGCCCGCCACAACATAGTACGTGTGCTACGCGAAGCCTTCGACCTGCTTTTTCGCAGGTCAAGTGCAGTTTGCTGGTCCGGTGACGTGCGCGGGCGTCCGTGGTTGTGCGAGGTTGTTGCCGTCGCTACTGCCGTCAGACGGTTCAGCCCAGGTACGGCTTCTCGCGCTGTTCCAGGAAGTGCTGGAGCCTGAGTCGTTGGGTGTGGTGCATCGACAACTCCTCGATCTCTTCCGGCGATACAAACCGGAGTTCGGTGGACTCGTCGGAGATTGCCAGTTGGCCGCCGGTGATGCGGGCGGTGAAGCAGACGTTGAACTGGCGGCGGACCTCGCCGTCGGTGTAGGCGATGATGTGTTTCGGGTCGGTGTAGGTGCCGACCAGGCCGGTGATCTCTACGTCGAGGCCGGTCTCTTCCTTGACTTCACGGACGGCCGTGCCTGGCAGGGAATCGGTGAGGTCCATTCCTCCGCCGGGCAGGGCCCACAGGTCGTTGTCGCGGCGGCGCTGGAGGAGGATGCGCCCGTGGTCGTCGGTGACGACGGCGGACGCGGCGACGACCATGCTGTTCGGCTTGGGCGCGTTCGGGTCGTCGTAGTACTCGGTGCGGGCCACGGTCAGCCTTCCTCTCGTACGGGGGTTGCCGTCGTCCACACCGCGTCGAAGCTCTCGGCGTAGGTGTCGAACATGCCGCCTGTCTCGTGTCGGCGAAGATGCCATACGGGGGCGGCGTACGCGTTGACGCCCCAGACGTGGGCGTTGACGAGTTGCTGGTCGTCGGCGCGGTAGAGGGAGTTGTAGAGCGTGGTTTCGTGGGAGCGGACCTCGATGCCGGGGGTGCCGGCGAGCGGCCTGTAGTGCATGAGTGCGAGGCGGCAGCGGGATTCGATGCCGTGCCCGAACCGCTCCTCCTGGCCGCGGGCTTGGACGTTGTCGCTGTCGGGGTCCCCGATCGCGATGCGGACGGTGCAGCCTTCGGCGGCGCGTTCGGTGAGGAGTTCGTTCAGCCGCGGGTACGCCTCATGGAGGAAGACGGCCGCGTAGACGAGGATGTCGATCCGTTCCCGGGCCTGGGCCATCAGGTCGGTGAACGTCGAAATGGGGAGGTCGGCCCGCTGCTCGTAGAGCGCCACCAGTTCAGGGCTGATGGCGCGGGCGGGGCGGGCCTGGCGGAGCGCCGGCCAGAGTGCGTGCACGTCTTCTCCCAGGGCCTTGGCCGCCTGTAGGGCGGTGGCACGGCGTGGGATACGCCCGAGGTTCACCCAGCGCTCGACCGACTTGGGGTCGACCTCAACCTGCTGAGCGAGGGCGGTGTACGTCCAGCCTCCGGCTGCCATGACGGCTCGTAGTCTCTCGTTCGGCACGAGTCTCCCCCTTCGTCTCAGGACGGCACCAGGGACGTTCTACACGGTGCGAGACGTCCCGGAGTGGGGTTTGGTGGAGGTTCCTTCGTCCCGGTGACCGGCGTGAGGATCGGTGCCGACCCTGCGGCACCAATAGGCCCAGGGGCCCGCATCAACGCCGCCGAGGAGCGTCAACGTGCGAATGAGCGCCACCCCATGTGTTCCCGCCCTGCGACTGGACGCCCGGTCGCGCGCCGCCTCGCCGGGGTGGTCACGATGACGGTCCCCACCCCTGATGCCGACGGGCACACCGTCTCGCCCGATGCCGGCGCCCTGGTGGTCGACCGGCGGAGCGGCAAGGTGGGCGTGGTGATGGGGCATGTGGGACCGTACGTGCAGCTTCGGCCGCCGCGCGGTGGCCGGGAGTGGGACGTGCCGCCCGAGGACGTACGTATGCCGACTCCGACGGAGGAGCTGAGCGCGAAGGTGGCCGTGGCCAACCGGAGGTGGGGACGGTGACCCCTCGCTCGGTCCTGCGCTACGAGACCTGGACGCTCCAGCCCGACCGCGAACCAGACGCGGAGCCAGTCCTGTACGCGATGCAGTGCGCCGTGGACGGAGAGACCTCACCGACGAGCGAGGACTTCGCCGAACCGCAGGAGTGGGTGCTGCGGCACTGCGGTCAGAACCCGTCCCACCACACCTACCGGGAGATCATCACCCGCCCCTGGCGGACCTGGCGCCAGACGTGATCCGCCTCGCCTCGCTCGCCCAGGCGCCGCACCGCGCTGACCACCCGACTCCCGTCCCTGCCGGGCGTAGCCGATCGAGGCTCCCCCGCACTCGTCAGCGCCGGCAGGGACGGGCCCTCACGTGCGTGCCGTGCCCATGGGGGTTCTGGCCTCAGCCACAGAAAGTCAGCCACGACGGTGGGCGCGCCAACCGACCACCCGCCACGTGTGTCTCGCTCAACCCCGCACCGGCATTAGCCCCGTTATCTCCATCGTCACGGCCCCCAGCCAGGCGGCAAGCATGGCCGTCCGGGACGGCGCGAGCCCGCCGGGCGGCCTCTCAGGTGCCCGGCCAGCCTGCTGCTGAGCGGTCGGACCGGGGCTTCCGATTGGTGGTCCGGCTTACGCTCCCGGGCTCTGCGCGCCGAGTGGTCGGCGGCCGTCGCCAGCGGGGCGGCAGACAGGAGCGGGCGGCGGTCACTGACCGCCGGCGCGCGGCGGCCCGCGTCAGCGGGACGCCCTTGATCAAGTAAAGAAACTCTGAACAGCTCACCACTGGTCGCTGGTCAAGTTCGCCGAGTCGCTGGCGCAGCGTGCTACTGCCGACGTTCCTTCGGTTCGGCAGGTGCGGTCTTCGGCTCCTCGGTCGGTGATGCGTCCGGTTCGGCATCGTCTTCGTGGAGGGGAGGGAGGGAGAGGCCGCGCCGGCGCTTTTCTCGCTGGACCTTCCGGCGCTCGCGGTATACCCGCTGGTGTTCCTCGCGGACCGTGGCCCAACGCTGGTCCAGCTCCACCTCTCGCGCCAGTAGCTCGTCGTCGCCGAGGTGCGCGAACTCGGTGGCGGCGGCGCGGGCCTCGTAGGCGAGATCATCTTGCAGCCGGTAGTTCGTAATGGGCCCGTGGTGTTTGCCCAGCTCTGGCTCCTGGCGGACGAAGACGCCGCGTCCCTTGACCGCGTACACGAGCCCGGCCTGCTTGAGGCTTCGATAGGCGTTCTGCGCCGTGGAGTTGGCGACTTTGAATCGCTCTTGGATCTCCCGGGCGGGAGGGAGCTGGGAGCCCGGAGGGTAGGTGCCTTCCAGGATCTCCCGGCGGAGGATGTCGGCGACCTGGGCGTAGGGCGGTCGGGCGTCGTCGTTGCGGATGACGTCGACCGGCCAGTCCGGCCCTTCGGTGTCAGCGTCCTCGTGATCACCGTCGGCCCCTTCGGCACTCCTGCCGACAGAGGGGCTGACGTAGCTGCCCCGGCCGAGCTGGGAGTGGACCAGCCCTTCCTGCTTGAGCACACGCAGGGCGTTTTGGACGGTGGAGCTGGAAACCCCGAACCGGTCACCGAGCACGTTGGCCGAGGGCAGGCGCTCGCCGGGGCGGAACTCGCCGTTCGAGATCGCGTCCCGTAGGGCCTCGGCGGCCTGGAGGTACGGCGGCCGGGAGTCCTCGTCCAAGGGCAGGGTCATGCCCTCACGGTATCGCCAGCAGCCTGTAGCGCTACAGGCACATCCCCGGGTTCCCCGCCTGACCGCCTACCAACCTGATCGAATTCACAACCTAATCGATCTTGCAAGTTGAGCGATCATCTCCCTATGCTCTATGTCGAGCCGATCAAGCGGCTCCATCGAACGAGGATGTGATGGCATGGCCATGACCCGGATCCGTGTTGCTCTGCTGCCGTCGGCGGTGTGCATCGCGGGCACCGAGCCAGTGCTGAAGATCAAGGACCAGCAGACCGGGGAGATCGCCACCGACCGCGAGACCGGTGCGTCGCTGCATACGGTGATGGTGATGCTCATGGAGGACGGCCGGGCCGAGGTCCTGAAGATCACCGTCCCGGAGACGGGCCTGGCCGCCGGGCTCAAGCCCGGGGCGATAGTGCGGCCGGTGGAGCTGTTCGCGACGCCGTGGGCGCGGATCTTCAACGGGCAGCTCTCCGAGGGTGTCGCCTACCGGGCCGCCCGCCTGGAGCTGGTGACGGTGGAGGCGGCCCAGTGATCCGCTTCGAAACCACCGCGCCGGAGCGGGAGTTGCACCCGCTCCGGCCCCTGCCAGGAACTGAGGGCAAGGCCACGTTCACCGTCTCAACGGTGGTGCTCGACCTCCTCGGCCTGAGCCCGGAACGGGCTGGCCGCCTGGACCTCGGCGACATGCTCGTCCTGATACGCGAAGAGGGGGTCTGACATGGAAGCCGTGACGGACTACGCGCCGTACGCGCTGCCGATCGCGACCGTGCTGGTTGGTGCGTGGCTGCTGTGGACGGTGGCGCGCTACGTGCGGGCCGACCGGGGCACGCGGGTCAGCATGCGGCAGGCCGTGCGGGTGCGCTGGGGCTGGGTACGGCTCGCGCGGATGGCGAGGCTGACGGTCACCGACAAGACCCCGAGCCTGCTCGCGCAGATCACCGCCCAGAAGGACGGTGCCACCCCCGCGCCCCGGGTACTGACGCCGAAGATCAAGGTGAAGCCCGACCAGTTCGGGGTGATCGTGCGGGCGCGGACGCTGCCGCAGGTCGGGCTGGAGGAGTACCAGAAGTCGGCGCGGTTCCTGGCGGACGCCTGGCGGTGCACGCGGGTATCCGTGCTGCCGGACGGCCCCGGCAAGGTGGTGATCCGGGGTGTGCGCTCCGATCCCCTGACCACGACCACCCGCCACCGGCCCACCGGCCGGCCCCCTGTGGACCTGACGCGCTGGGAGCTGGGGGTGGACGAGTACGCCGCGCAGGTGTGCGTGTCCTTGGCCAATGTGCCCGGGGTGACGGTGGCCGGCGTCCCGGGTGCGGGCAAGACCTCGGGGGTCAACAAGTTCGTCTGCGACTTCGCGCCGTCGGCGGCCGTGCAGTTCGCGACGGCGGACGGGAAGGTGTCGCGGGCTTCGGAGGGTGACTACGCCGACCTGGTCAAGCGGATGTTCGCGTTCTGCGGGGATGACCTGGATGAGGCGAACGCGCTGTTCAAGCGGCTTGTGGAGCTGCGTAAGCGGCGCTCGGCGACCATCCGGGACGTGCTGGGTGTGAAGAACATGTGGCATGTCGGCCCATCTCCGGAGTGGCCGCTCACGGTTCTGATCATCGACGAGGCGCATACGTACTTCCGCGAGTACAAGGGCAGCGACCCGACGACGAAACGTCTTGCCGCGCTGACAGCGGAGAACGCGCGACTGGTGGAGGACCTGGTCAAGAAGGGCCGCAGCGTCGGCATCCTGGTGATCCTTATCAGCCAGAAGACCACCGGCGACGCCATCCCGACCTTCATCCGCGACGTGTGCCCCATCGGGCTGTCCTTCGCGCAGAAGACCGTGGAAGCCGCGGTGGCCGCACTGGGCGAGGACATCCGCAACTGGCCCGATGCCAGCCCGGTGACCTTGCAGGACCCCGCCTACGTCGGCGTCGCGGTGATGGCGATGCAGGGCCGACCCGGCTACACCCGCATTCGCACCCCCTACGTCTCCGACGCCGACGCGGCCCGCGTCGCCGAGGACACCTCGCACCTGACCGCCGACCCGGACCTGTGCCTGGACGCCCTCCTGCACTCGACCGGCCGGCAACGCCCGCGCCCTCGCTCACCAAGTGATCCCGAAACACCCACGCCGGAAGGGAGGTTGAGATCATAGCGGAGGAACGGTTCACCCGGCGCACCGTGACCGTGGTCATGGCGGTCATCGCGGCCCTGGCCTTCGTCTTCTCCTTCGGCAACGTCTGGGCGCTCGCCCTGCGCCTCGGCGTACCCCACCCGATCGCGCCGCTGATCGCGCCCATGGTGGATCTGTCCGTCGTCGGGCTCTTGGTCGCGCTGCGGTTCCTGGCCCTGCGCGGGGTGTCCAAGGTGGAGTTGCGGGCCGGTACTCGGCTGCTGCACCTGTGCGGGCTGCTCACTCTCGCGCTGAACACCGCCGAACCGCTGCTGGCCGGACGCTATGGACGGGCCTGCCTGGACACCGTCGCCCCGCTCCTGCTGCTCGGCTGGGGCCACGTCGGCCCCGCCTTCCTCGCCCAGTTCCACACCCTGACCCACACCACGCCGCACCTGGAGGCCGTAGCTCCCATCTCTGAACCGGTGCCCGACGAAGCACCCGCGCCCGAGCCCCCGACGCCCGTACCGGCCGTCGTCGCCACCCCGACCGAGGAACTGAAGCCCGCTCCGAACCCGGCCGCCACTCCGCCCGTCGCCGTCACCAAGACGACTCGGCCCGCCACCGGCCCGGCCCTTCCCGTCGCCCTCTTGGACGCGGCTCAACGCATCGCGGACACCCACCGCGCCGAGCACGGAACACCGATCAGCGCCGCCCACCTGGGCACGCGCATGGGCGTCGCACTGCCGGTGGCCACCGCCGCACTCGCTCAGCTCTGAGCCCCGGCCCTCACCGGCCGCATACCCCTCGCTGAACCCACGCCCGCCAACGGGTCTGGTTCGTCATGCCCCGAGCACCAACACGCCCACAGATCCGGCTAGTTGCTGCTCGGGGCCACCCCACCCGAACAGAAGGGACACGCCCCGAATGGTCACCCTGGACCTGCGCCACGTGGCAAGCCCCGCCGTACGGGACCTGCTCCACCTCGTCAACCACCCCGACTTCGACCGCGCACAGCAGCAGATCGAACACCTCGGCGGCTGTACCGAACCCGTCCGCCTGACCGGCCGCACTACCACCGTCGACACCACAACCGGCGAGGTGCTGCGTACCTACGCCTCCTCCGACGAGCCCACGGGCAGCCTGCTCACCGCGTGCGGCAACCGCCGCTCCTCCCGTTGCCCGGCCTGCTCCCGCCTCTACGCCGCCGACACCTACCACCTCATCCGCGCCGGCCTCTCCGGCGGCAAGACCGTGCCCGACACCGTCCGCACCCACCCCCGCGTCTTCGTCACCCTCACTCCGCCATCCTTCGGCCCCGTCCACAACCGCCCCACCACCCCCGGCGGCGACATCCGGCCCTGCCGCTGCCGCAAGCTCCACGAACCTGACGACGCTCTGCTCGGGACGCCACTGAACCCCTCGACGTACGACTACGAGGGCGCGGTCCTGTTCAACGCCCACGCCTCCGCCCTGTGGGCCCGCTTCACCACCTACCTGCGCCGCGAGATCGCCACCGGGCTCGGCCTGACCCAGAAGGCCGCCCACGCGGTCCTGCGGGTGTCCTTCGCGAAGGTCGCCGAGTACCAGCAGCGCGGCCTGGTCCACTTCCACGCCGTCATCCGGCTCGACGGCCCGGACGGCAACACCACGCCCCCGCCGTCGTACGCCACCGTCGCCGTCCTCACTGAGGCCGTACGCGCCGCCGCAGCCCGGGTCCGTGTCACGGTCTCCTCGGATGCGGTCCAAAGACGCGAACTCGGCTGGGGCGAACAGCTCGACGTATCCGAGATCACGGCCTTCGGCACCGACGCCGAATTCACCGACCAGGCGGTGGCCGCCTACGTTGCCAAGTACGCCACCAAATCCGCCGACGCCTCCGGCGCCCTCGACCGCGCCCTGTTCTGCCGCCCCTGCCAGGGACGCGGCGCCACCCTCCTGCCTCACGGAACCCCACTCCCGTGCACCGCCTGCGGCGGCACCGGACAGGCCCGCCCGCTGACCCGGCTCGCCGTCGCCCACCACGTCCGGCAGATGATCCGCACCTGCTGGGAGCTGGGCAGGCTGCCGGAGTTCGCCCACCTGAAGCTCTGGAAGTGGGCGCACATGCTCGGCTTCAGGGGCCACTTCTCCACCAAGTCCCGCAGCTACTCCACCACTCTGGGCGCGCTGCGCGCTGCCCGTCGCGCCTGGCGCACCGCACAGGCCCGCGTCCACGCCGGCCTGCCCGAGTCCGACCCGGCGACCACTCTTGTCGTCGGTCGCTGGGACTACCTCGGCTCGGGTTACAGCCCCGGTGCAGCCCTCCTCGCCGCCCACGTGTGGCACCGCAAGGAACTGGAACGGCAGTTCATCGCGGAAGGCGGCTGCTGATGGTCTCGCCCCCGCCCACCGTCCTCCGCACGGAGGCGGCCCCGGTACTGGATCTGCTGACGGTGCCCCAGGTCATGGCCCGCCTCCAACTCGGCCGCTCCGCCGTCTACGACCTGCTGCGCTCCGGCCAGCTCGTCTCGATCACCCTCGGCCGCGCCCGCCGCATCCCATCCCACGCGCTCACCGACTTCATCCACGCCCGCCTCGAACAGGAAGCCGCCTGATGACCACGCCCCGCGACACCCCTGCCTCCCGCCGCGTCCGCGCAAACGGCGACGGAACCGTCTACCAGCGTAAGGACAGCCGCTGGGAGGCCGCCGGATACGTCCTCGCCCCCGGCAATACCCGCAAGCGCATCCGTGTCTATGGCCCCACCAGGAAGGAGGCCCTGGCCAAGCTCACCGAGAAGATCGCCGCCAGCAACCGCGGCGTCCCCGTCCCCTCCGCTCAGGGCAGCCTGGCCGCGTTCTTGACGTACTGGCTCGACGCTGTCGCCGTCTACCAGCTCCGTGAGAACACGCACACCCGCTACATCGCCGTCGCCCGGCTCTACCTCATCCCCGGCCTGGGACGGAAGAAGCTCGCCAAGCTCACGGCCAAGGACGTCCGCACCTGGCTCAACCAGCTCCGCACCACCTGCCAGTGCTGCACCCGCGGCCTGGACGCGGCCCGCGATGAGCCCCGCTGCTGCGCTGTCGGAAAGTGCTGCTCCAAGCGCCTCTCGCCGCTGACCCTGGCCTACGTGCACTCCGTCCTCAAGTCCGCCCTGGAGCACGCCGTACGCGAGGAAGAGATCCCGCGCAACGTCGCCCGCAACGTCCGCACCGGCACACCCCGACCCCGCCGCTTCGAACCCCTCACCGCCAACGAGGCACGCGAGTTCCTGGCCGCCACAAGCGGGCACCGGTTGCACGCGCTGTTCGAACTCGCCCTGCGCACAGGGCTACGCAAAGGCGAACTCCTCGGCCTGTGCTGGGAAGACCTCGACCTGGCCGGCGGAACCGCCAGCATCCGACGCACCCTCCAGCGCACCAACAGCGGCGGCCTGACCGCCCTGCCGACGAAGACCCAGAGCTCGGAGCGGCGGATCGCACTGCCCACCGAGTGCATGCGCTCCCTTGAACAGCACCGCGACCAGCAAGCTGAGGAACGCGAAGCAGCGGGGACCGGCTGGAAGGCGAGCGGCTACGTCTTCACCCGGCCCGACGGCTCCCCGATCGAAGGGGCCACCCTCACCCGGCACTTCAACACCCTTCTCTACCGGGCCGGGCTCCGCCGCATCCGCTTCCACGACCTCCGCCACTCGACCGCGACCCTCCTCCTGGAGCAGGGCGTCGAACTCGTCGTGATCAAGGAGCTGTTGGGCCACGCTCACATTGGCGTCACGGCCACGGTGTACGCCCACGTCCGACTCCGCCTCCAACGCGACGCCATCGACCTCCTCGGCCACGCCCTCCGCAACCCCACCGAGACCACCAGCAAGCCCGACGACGGCAACGAACCACCGCTCTGCACGGCCCCCGTCCGCTGACGTTGCCGTCAACTACTGCCGTCAGGCCATGTGAAGAGCCCCGCCGAGATCTCTCGGCGGAGCTCTTCACATGGGTCTCGATCAATTACCAGAAGGGAACCGACCACCACCAGTCTGAAACGGACATCCAATTCCAGCTGAAGTGTGGATGGTCAGCAGGTCCACGTTACAGAATTCTCACGAGGGGTGAAATCCGATGAGGTGTTCACAGGTAAGCGCTATTCAATAGCGCACCGTGCTTGATCCCGAAGCTCCACGGACAGCACCTCGGAGGTTTCCATCTCACGGAGAATCCCTCGAACGACGTCTTGATCGAAATCTTCTCGGCGAGACATCTCAATCACCCACGGAGCAGCCAGTTGCATCCAGTACGAACGGCCAGACTTCCATGCCGACTCGACCGTCAATTCAATTAGCCTCTCGGGAGCCGATACGCCACCCTGGCTAAGCTGCCCCCACGAGAGGGAAAATTCAGCCAAGGATTCAGTGAGATCGCGCTCCAGGTAGGGCCACATGGGAACGAACCCAGAGCTTACAAGCGCAGCTCGCCCTTCCGATTCCACCCCGACCCCAATACGGCCGTCAGGCATGGTCCCAATCCATGCCCCGTCCCCTCGGTACACCACCGGAGTCCAATCACTCATCTCAACCCCATGGCCTGTAGTCGAAGTCAATGCCTTGATCACTCATGAATGTCTGGAACTGCTGCCGTGTGGAATCTGTCCATCTGTGGCCATAGTGACCGCTATTTTCCGTGAACACCAGGCGCCCATTGTCCCGGAAGAGTGTGCCGCCCAGCACTGTCCCTTTATCCATGCCTGCCTTTTCGGCAAGCTGCTCATGTGGGCTGAGACCTCCGGGAATGCGCTCACGGTCACCTGCCAAAAATCTCCCCGCGCCCGAATCGAAGACAAATTCCGTCTCCGGCTTCGTCGATGTGAAGGCTTTCAGGGCGTCCGCAGTTCCCTCACCCGCCCCCAGCGCAACGTCGCCACAGGTGTTATGCACCAGGACTGGAGTGGCGCCAGCAAGTACATAGTACGTGTGGAGCTCATCGACGGTCAGGTTGTACCGGGTGGCCGTGCCAGGGGTCGGCCGGACGTTGAGCACCCGGATCTCGCGGGCGTCCGGGGTGGTCAAGGCGTGGCCGGGGGTCAACTCCGCAGCCGGCACCCAGGTTCGAGTGGTCTCGTCCCAGAAGGGGTGCTCCGCCGTGGTGTGCAGCGTCTGCTGGTCGCCGGGGGCCACCTCCACGACGAGGTCGATGAGGTCGCTGTCGTCGTGAACCCAAGTGGCCGCGACGGTGCGCCCGCCCGAGACCTCTCCCGTCTCCGGGTCCGCGGCTTCCACCTCGTCGCCCGGAGCGATGTCGGCGATCGCCTTGGTCTCGCCGTTGCCCAGCAGCACCGGCGTCTCGGGCGAGAAGCTGCACGTGCCGTCGCTTGCGGGCTCCGCCGGGCTCGGTTCCTTCGCGGTACCTGCGCCCGGCTCGCTCGGAGCCGTGGTGTCCGGGGCTTTTTCGTGCGGGGCTTCCTTCGCCGACGGGGTGGGGACGTCGTCGGTGAGGAGTTTCTTCCCCGCGGCAGCGGCTTCGGCCGCCTCCGCGGCCCTGACAGCGGCACGGTATGCCTTGATGGCCTTGACGGCTCCGACACCGTCTACGGCCAGTGAGCCGATGAAGCCCGTCCAGTAACCCTGCTCGTACCGCTCCGAGGTCGGGTCGGTACCGAAGAGTTCGGCGCCCGGGTTGTCACCCCAGAGGTTGGGGACCTCGTAGTCGCTGCCTTCCCAGCCCGTCCAGTCGTTGAAGGTCTCGTTGTCGCCGTTCCAGATGTCGACGCAGTTGTCGAGGAGCCATCCGGCCGGGTTGATCCAGGGCTCGTTCACGCCGCCGAAGGCACCGTCGAGGGCTCCGGTCAAGAAGTCGCCGACACCCTCCCAGGTCCACAGGCCGGAGGGGTCGCTCGCGTTGACGGGGTCGTTGCCCGCGTAGGCGTAGCCGCCCATCTGGTTCGGGTCGCCGGCCTCGAAGACCGGGTCGCAGGTCAGGAAGCGGCCTATGACGGGGTCGTAGTTGCGGGCGCCGAGAAGACTGAGGCCCGTGGCCGTGTCCGTGGGCTGGCCCAGGTATCCGCGGTTGTCGGCCCAGGCCGGCGGGGCCGGGCCTCGCTGGGCTCCGTACGGGTCGAAGGCCCTGCGCGTCACCTTGAGCGTGGCCGCGTCGACCTGGAGCTGGGACGTGTTCTGCGGGTTCGTTGCCTGGTAGACGACCGCGCCGGTGGAGGAGCGGGTGATCTTCGTGCCGTCCGGACCCTTGTAATTGCGCAGGCCTGAGACCGTGCGCGACGACTTGTTCAGAGTGAGCTGTTCGGCGCCTCCGAAGAGGTAGAGCGTGTCGCCGTCCGCCCCTCGCTGGATCAGCATGTCGCCGTCGGCGTCGTACAGGTAGTTGGAGGTGAGCGTTCCGCCGGCGGGCTTGGGGGTGACGACGGTGTCGGTACGGCCCTTGACGTTGTAAGTGAACGTCTGGGTCGTGGCCGCGGCCGCGCCGACCTTGGTGTCCCGGCTGGTGGTGTTGCCCACGGCGTCGTAGTGCGGGGTGAGGGTGGTCGTGCCGTCCGGCCCCGTCGTGGTGATCGTCGTCGCCGTGTTGGGCTGGGCGGCCGGCGTGGTGCCGTTGCCGGGGTAGGTGATGTTCTGGGTGACGTTCTTGAGCGGGTTGCCCGCCGTGTCGTGCTTCACCTGCTGGGTTCGGTCACCGAGCAGGTTGTACGTGTAGCTCTGCCAGTACGGGTTGGGCCCGCCGATCGTGGCGGCCTTCGGAAGCGCGGTGTTGCACTTGGATATCTGTCCGGGCTTGGCGGCTGCCAGGCCCTTGGTGTCCGTCCATGCCTCGGACAGGCGGTTCTGCCCGTCGTAGAGGAAGCACTGGGTGTCGGTGCCGGTGACCGCGCCGCTGCTGGACTGCACCGTGGACGTACCGGTGAGGTTGCCGGCCTCGTCGTAGGCGTAGGTGGTGGCGTCGATCGGGCTGCTGCCGCTGGTCTGCAGGCTCACCGTGTTGGTGGCGAGCCTGCTGGTCGCCAGGTCGTACGTCTGGGCGGTGCGGAACTGCTTCTCGTAGACGCCGTACGTGGACTGGACGACCTGGCCGAGCGGCGTGTAAATGCTCTTGTTCAGGTACGGGGTCGTGCGGGAGCCGAACTCCGTCTCGAGGCCCTGGAGGTTGTAGCCGTAGCCGATCGTCTCGGCCGGCAGCCCGCCGTCCTCTCCGAAGGAGGTGGACTGCAGCAGGCCCACGGTGGGGGTGTACTCGGCCTTCGCCGTGTAGGTACCGGCGAGCTCGCCCTCCGCCGCGGGGATGACCACGGTGGAGCCGGTGGGCTGGTAGGCCGTGTTGTAGCCGTTGACCTTCTTCGTATAGGCCTTGCCGCCCGCACCCCCCACGAACCGGGTCGAGGACGTCTGCCGCCCCTTGAGGAGGGTGTCGTACGTCCACTCGGCCAGCTTCTTGGACTGGTCGGTGGTGCTGGTGCCTTCGTACTCACCGGTCTTGCGGCCCAGCGAGTCGTAGGTGGTCGCGATGCTCTTGCCCAGGGCGTCGGTGCTCAGGGTCTGCCGGCCGAAGACGTCGTAACCGAAGGTCGAGAGGCCTGTGTCCGGGTCCGTCTGGGAGGTCTTCTGGCCGAGCAGGTCGTAGGTGTAGGTCCACTTGTTGCCGGCGGTGTCGCTGATGGACTTGACGTCGCCGGCGGGCGTGTAGGTGTACGAGGTCCTGGTGTCGGCGGCAGCCGCCTTACCGGCGGTTCCGGACGACCAGATGGCGGTACCGGCGGCGTTGTACATGCGGAAGTTGCCGTCGGCCTTGACGATGGCGTATCCGCCGGTGGCTCCGGCGGTGCCCGTGCCGGACGTCCACAGGGCCGTCCCGGTGGTGCTGGTGACGACCAGGTTGCCGTCGGCGCGGACCGTGGCGCTCGCGCCCGGGTTGCCCGCGGTGCCCGAGGACCACAGGACCTTGCCGTTGGCGATGCCCGTCAGGACGAGGTTGCCGTCCGCCTGCATGTCGAGCCGGACGCTCTTGGAGGAGAACGTCGTGCCCGACTGGATGACGGTGCCGGCCGTCAGCTTGCGGTCCGCCGTGGTGTCGAGGGTCTGGGTGGCCGTCGTCTGGCCGATGGCGTTGGTGTACCGGGCCTCCGCCTGACCGCCCTTCGGCGGCGTGTTGACCGTCTTGTCGACGCCCGGGTAGGACGTGGTGGCCTCCCAGAGCTTGACGCCCTTCGACCACTGCTGGTTGGCGATGACCCGGCCCTGGCCGTCGTAGACCTGGCGGGTCTGGTTCGGGACCGTGTTCTCGGTCTCCACCCACAGCGTGGTGCCCGGATCCGCGGTCGCGTCCGCGTACGTCGCGATGCTGGAGACCGTCCAGCCGTGGCTGTCGTACGAGGTGGAGGAGATCAGACGGCCCGCGGAGTTGTCCGCCGTGGTCGACTGCTGCTGGCGGACCCGCAGCAGTCCGTCGTAGATCGTGACGGACTTGCCGTAGCTCCCGTCCTCGCGGAGCGTCTCGGTGGTGACGGCCGAGGGGTTCGGGCTGTCGCCGGCACCGCTGACGGAGTAGGTGAACCTGCGGTCGGGGGTCTGCGTCGCCCGGTCGCGGCCCGGCGTCCAGACAGCGGTACGCCGTCCCAGGGTGTCGTAGGTGCTGCTGGTGACCCGGCCGTTGACGTCGACCGTCCGCTTGTTGAGACCGCGTGTCGGGGACACGTCCGTCGTGGCGGTCCAGTTGTACGGCTGGGGATAGGTCGTGGTGACCTGCGTCGGGAGCGTGCCCGAGGCGGGGGAGAAGGTGGTGGTGGTGCTCTGGGAGGCCACGTCGTTCTGCTTGGTGACGCGACCGTAGTCGTCGTACACCAAGCCGCCGTTCACCTGGAAGACGGGATTGCCCGCACCGTCGTACTTGGTTGCGACCTGCACGGCCGTCATCCGGCCGACCGAGTGCGTCTTGCCGTCGGCGGCCCAGCTCTGGCCCAGCTTCCCGTAGGTGCCGGGGCTGGTCACGGAGCCGTCGCCGTCGTAGAAGATCCGCTTGTGGCTGAGGGTCGTGTCCTTGCCGGGCTTGGTGCCGCACGGGCCGGAGACCGCGAGGACCTCGCTCGGGTACATCAGCATCATCGGGTTGTCGGACGGCGCCGATGCGTACTCGGTGGTGGTGCAGTTCTCCTGCTCGGGCGCGGTGACGTCACCCTTGTCGTCGACCTGGTGCACCCGGCCAAGGCTGTCGTAGGTCGTGACCTTCTTGGACGTACGCCAACCGCCGGTGGACAGGAGGCCCATCGACCGGTTGGTCACCTCCGTCGAACGACGGGACACCAGGTCGGGCAGCGTCGAGAGGGAGGCCGGTGCCGGGTCCTTCGAGGTCCAGGCCTTCCGGGTACTGGAGCTGGTGTCCACCGTGGTGAGCGGCCCGTTGAGGGATTTCGCCGTCACCGTGCCGCCGGCGGCGGTGAAGGTCTGGGACTCCAGAGTGGCGCCGGCCAGCCAGTCGCTGTCGGGGAAGGACTCGCCGAGCGAGTTCGTCACCGACACGGACCGCTTGGTGCCGTCCTGCTTGTAGTCGCCGTCCATACCCTGCAGGTACGTGGAGACGCTCTGGACGACCGGTTCCGGAGCCACACCGGAGGTCGTGGTGACGCTGCGGTATCCCCGGAAGTCGTTCCACGTCCGGTACTGGTCGTCGGTGAGCTCGGAGTCGTCACGGTGCCATGCCGCGCCGCCGTCGTAGGCGTAGCTGGTGACCTTGGCCGGCGAGCCGGCCTTCGTGAGGTCGCTGCTGACCACCTGGGTGACGAGGGTCTTCACGAACCAGTCGGCCACGGGCTCGGCCGCGCCCGGCGGGTACCAGTTGACCGGATAGCAGGCCATCGTGTTGGTGTCCGCCGACGCCGGCATCGTGTTCTTGGTGCGGGAGCACTCGGGCTCGCGGTAGGTGACCGCCGAGGACTCGCCGGATTCCGTCCGGACGCTGGAGATGCGGGGACGGTACAGGGGCGGGGCCGCCGGTTCCAGACCGTCGACGCGGTTGTCCATCTCGATGCCGGTGAAGGTGACCGGGTCCAGCGTGATGGGCTTGTCGCCGCCACCGGTGGTGTCACGGCCGGTGTGCTGGATGGAGGACAGCCACATCACCGCCTGGAGCATGCCGGCGCTCTCCGTCTTGCCGGTCTTGCCGGTGACGGGGTCCATCACACCGCCCGCGTCCGAGAAGACGTGGGTCAGGCTGTAGGAGTCGACGTCCTGCCAAGCGGTACCGATCTTGACCTGGGTGGTGATGTCCTTGAGGCGGTACGTGGACCAGAACGTGGGCGAACCGAAACGGCAGACGTCGTCGCCCTCGCCCTCCGTCTTGTAGTCGGAGGGGCAGTTGATGTCGTACGGGACGTCCGGCCAGTTCTTGGCCGTGTCCTTCGACAGGTTGCCATCCGCGCACACCGTGTCCGACGTGGTGCACCGCTGCTTGGTGTCGAAGGCGATCCGGGCCGCGGGGTCCTTGCCGGCGACCGCGTCGGCGAGCTTGTAGCCGTAGGAGATGCGGGTCAGGTATCCCGAGCGGGTGTACTGCGTCAGGGTGCCGCCCTTGCCGTCCTTGACGACCTGGCCGTAGCCCATGTTGTAGTAGTTCGACTCGGTCTTGTAGTCGTACCGCTGGACGTTGCCCTGCGGGTCGACGACGAAGTCCAGGTTGAAGCGGTAGCCGACCTGCTTGTCGCACTGGGACTCGTTGCCCTTGGCCGAGGTGTGGCACGGGTCGTCCGACTTGGGGTGGTAGAGCGGCACACCCCAGGCGCTGTTGGTCGCGGTGTCGCCGGCCGTGCCGGGCGCATGGTTCAGACCGAGGTAGTAGGCGGTGCCGTCGGTCGTGGTGACCTTGAAGTACTCGCCTTCCCAGAGGTCGTTCGTCGCGCCGGTCAGCCGCTCGACCTTGGTGCCGTCGTCGGACTCCAGCCGGTAGGCGCCGTCGCTGCCGCGGACCAGCTGGCCGGTGTGGTCTCCGAGTGACAGCGTCGCGTTGTAGCCCGCCCAGCACTGGTCGCCGGAGTCCTCGATGCCCGAGTACTTGCAGGGCTTGTAGGAGCGCTCGATGAAGCCGGGGGTGTAGCCCCAGCCGTCACCGATCCAGGAGGACTGCGAGTTGCGGGCGGACGTCTTGCCGTCGACGGACTGCGAGTTGTAGGTGAGCGCCACGGACGGTGCGGCTCCGCCCAAGGAGGGCGGGACCGCCACCGGGTAGCTGTACGTGAAGGCGCCGGAGGCCGACTGCGCCCACGATCCCGAACCCGAGAGGGAGGTCGCGCCGTAGTCGCCCTGCGAGCCGGCCGAACCCGACACCGCCGCGACGGCTACGGCCTGGCTGCCGGAAGCCGCTGCCATCGTCCGCCGCTGACCCGACAGGGCCGCGTCCTTGAACGGTGCCGCGCTGGTGCCCACGTTCACGTCGGCGGTGAGCCGCTGGGTCTTCGGGTCGTTGACCGTCTGCAGCGGCTGCTGGACGCGGCAGGCCGCGACGGCGGGGGTGGTGAGCGCGCACCCCGGCATGGTCACGAGGTGCAGTCGAGAGGCCCAGCCGCCGCCGTAGGCGTCTGCCAGCGCGCTGTAGTCGAGGCCCACGGAGAGCTTGCCGCCGGTGGCGGCGCCGTCTGCGGGGGTGAGGCCGACCAGCATCCCGTTGACATTGGCCGCGGCGGCCTGCTTCCGGCCGGCCGTCTCCACCCGGACCATGGTCGGGCGGCTGTCGACGGCGGGTGCGTTCGCTGCCCCGGTCGCCGACCGGGGGGTGGGCACCGAGGCGGCCGGCGCGATCCAGACGGGTGACGTGCCGGCCTGAACAGGCGCGCCTGCTGGGGCCATCCCGCTGTCCGCCGACCGGCCCATGTCGCGTACTTGCTGGGACGGGTGGGCCACCGTGACGGTCTCTGTCCGTGCAGCGGGCCACTTGGGCGTCTTGGGTTGGTGCACGCGCATCTCACGCGCACCCTGGGGTACGCGAGGAAGCGCCGGCTTGGTCGCCTGGCCGACTGGGTGCCCCTTGACCACGGGCAAGTCCGGCAGTTCACCGTCACGCCAGGATTTACCTGCGTAACGATAGCCACCGACCGTGTCCGCACTGGCCAGCGGTACGACAAGTGACATCGCAGCCGTCATGACCACGACAACAACGGCCCGTCTCCGCCAGCCTCTTACAGGCATACCGGCAGGCCAGTGCATCGATGAACGCACCTCGACAGTCCCCACCCCAAGTGCGCGGCCCGGATGGGCCGAAAAAGAGAAGGGGCCACAACCGGCCCCACAAGATCAGCGGAACAGTATTGCTGTGTACATGCAAACGCAATAGCCTTCCCCGCGGATCCACCCCCGCCTCGTTCGCCATGAGTCGACAAGGCCGCCTCGAATCCCGCGAGTTGGACACAGGGACGCCGGGGTGGAGCCTTCAGTAAGCCTTTCTTGGGGGGAATCAACACGTATGCGCCACCATCCACGTCGACACACCAGACGCACTGTCGGCTTGATCACATCCGTGGGCATCATGCTCGCCGTACCTGCCGCAGCACTCGCCGCCCCGGCGAGCGCCTCGCCCACCCCGAGCCCCGCCATGGCAGTTCAGCCACCGGCCAGCGGCCCGCTCCCGACGGCCCTGCGGCAGGCCAAGCTCAAACAGAGGCCGGTCCCGGTCACCGAGCTGACCACCACGACCACGGAGACCATCGCGAATCCGGACGGGACGCTCAGCACCACGTCCTACATCAAGCCCGTTCGCGTGCTGAAGTCGGAAAAATGGACCCCCCTCGATGCCACCTTGCAGCGCAATGAGGACGGTACGTACAGCCCCCGGGCCACGCCTTCCGGCGTCTCGCTCTCCGGCGGCGGCACCGGCCCGCTGGCCACACTGACGAACGGCGCCGGGCGCCGGCTGGCCCTGTCCTTCCCCGTCGCGCTACCCGCCCCCCAAGTCAGTGGCAGCAGCGCGCTGTACCCGAACGTCCTCCCCGGGGTGGACCTCCAGGCATCCGTCAACGACCAGGGATCGTTCAGCGAGGTGCTGATCGTCCACAACGCCGAGGCGGCGGCGAATCCCGCACTGCGCAGCCTGCGGCTGGCCACCAAGGCCGACGGCCTGACAGTGGGCAGCGACGCGGCCGGAAACCTCCAGGCCACCACACCTGACGGAGCTGCGGCGTTCACCAGCGCCACCCCCCTCATGTGGGACTCCAGCACCGCGGCCGGGCAGAAGAGCCTCACGGGCAAGAGCTTCGTGGCCGGCCGCAGCATGGCGGCAGCCGAGGGCACGGGGACTCCTCCTGCGCCCCCCGCCGAAACCCGGGCGCGGTCGTCGGCCGTCAGCCCCGGAGACGGCGCCCAGGTCAAGCCGATCGGCATCTCGGCACGCCCCGACGCCGTGACCCTGGCCCCCGACCTGGAGCTGCTCACGGGGCAGAATACCGTCTACCCCGTCTTCATCGACCCCGTCGTCAACCCCGTGACCTCGGGGACCGGCCACTACGTGGTGGCCCAGGAGGGCTGCCCGGGTGCGAACACCTACGACAAGGCGCAGGACTGGGGCGAAGGCGTCGGCTACCAGCAGTACAGCTCCAGCTGCTTCGGGATGCAGGAGTCGTTCTTCGAGATCAACACGAGCGCGCTCACGCCTCAGATGGTGATCCAGAAGTCGACCCTGTACCTGACGGAGACGTACGGCGCGGACCACGGGTGCTCGAACACCTGGCCGCTGACCCTGAAGCACACGAACGGCATCAACAGCGGCACGAACTGGAACAACCGGCCCGGTGTGATCTCCACGATCGGCACCCAGCAGATCGCGAGCGCCAGCCCCGCCAACGACTGCGGCTACAGAAGTGCCAACTTCGATGTCACCGACCGCATCCGGCAGGGGGCGTCACAGGACGCCGACACCTGGACCTTCGGGCTCTATGGCGACAACCGCAAGACCGTCTCGAACCTCGGCTTCATGCGGTTCAGCACCAACCCGTACCTGGTGACGGTCTTCGACATCCCGCCCTACGCCCCGGACTCCCCGAGCACCACTCCCGACTCCGCGAACCCCGCCGACGCAGCCTGCAACAACGGCTCCCGGGGCTGGATCGGTAGAACTTCCACGAGCTACGGCGCAACCAACCTCACGCTCAACGCCCGCCTGACGACACCCATGGAGGGCGTGAACCTCCAGGCTGTCTACCAGGTCTGGGATGACATGAAGAACAACGGCAGCGGCGCCCCTGCCACCGTCTCCGAGCCCAGAAGCACCTACGTCGCGCCCGGCACCACGGCACGCACCAACATCGGGATCGCACTTTCCGACGGCCATGCGTACGGCTGGGGCGTCAGAGCCTTCGACGGCACCCTGGAAGGCCCCTGGACTTCGTACTGCGGCTTCAAGGTCGACCTGACGCCACCCACGGCTGCCGCGTTCGCCGATTCAAAGGCGTTCCCGCCGCTCGCGAGCGGCCGCACGCCCACCGCGCACGCCGGCGACACCGGGATCACCATCGCCGTCTCCAGCAAGGACATCCTCCCCACCGGGTGTGAGCTCACGGCCTGCCTCAAGAGCGACATCCGCCGATTCGAGTACGCACTCGACGCGCCCATTCCCACGACCGGCGCACAGTCGGTCACCGTCACCCCCGACGCGAACGGCGTCGCGACCGCGAACATCCCGATCAACCTCACCGCCCAGCAGTGGGGCACGCACACCCTCTACGTCCAGGCCGTGGACGGGGCGAACAACGCCCGGCCCGCCGGATACAGCTTCTACGCACCCTGGAACCCGGCAACGCCGGTCACCGCAGGAGACGTCACGGGCGACGGGATACCGGACACGCTGAGGCCGGACCGGAGCGGTAGCGGCAGCCTCCTCCTCGTCCCGGGCAACACCGACGCCTCCGCCACTGCCGTCACCGCGTCGACGGCGGCCCAGAGCCCGGACCACACCGGCTGGGACAACTACCTCGTCAGCCACCGCGGCAGCCTCAGCCAGTCGGGCGTGGACGACGTCTTCGCCTACAACAAGAACACCCATCAGCTGTACGCGTACGGAAACGACGCGTCCAACAGTGGGACGCCGGGGCACTTCAGCCTTACCCAGAACGTCATGCACATTTCGAGCAAGCCGGCGTGCAATCCGGCGGCACAGTGCACCGGGTACGTGGCGGACTGGTCGAAGGTCACCCAGATCCTCGCCCCGGGCAGCTTCGACAACCCGCGCGGGCTCGCGGACCTGATCACCATCGAGGACAACCGTCTCTGGTACTACCCCGGCACCTCCTTCGGCGGCCTGCATCTCGACCAGGGCATGCTGATCAGCTCCGGTGACTGGTCGCGTACCACCCTCATCGCTCCGGGCAAGATCGGTGGCACTCCCACGCTGTGGGCGCGCGACGACACCACCGGGCGCATCCACAGTTACGCACTGAAGTTCGATGCGACCGGCACTCCCACCGCGCTGCTGGCACCGCCGTCGGCACAGGCGCCCGCGGCCGCCATCGCGACGCTCGACGCCTCGGTGTACCCGCAGGTCGGCTCCTACGGAGATCTCAACAGCGACGGGCGCGCCGACCTGTGGGCGATCAACGCCACCCAGCAGCTCGTGGCCTTCAGCGGAACGGCCACCGGCTTCTCGCCGACCCCCCTATCGCTGGGCAATCTCAACATACCGGCGGCGCAGTGGAAGCTGACCGGCCAGAGCGGCAGTACAACGCCGAGCACCGACGGCAAGTACCCCGCGACCCCCACCGGAATCACGTGGTCCACTGATTCCGTCGGCGGCCGCCAGACTGCGTACGCCGAATTCAAGGGCGCTCAGTCGACCATCACGGCCAACGCCCCGGTCATCGACACCAAGAAGAGCTTCACCATCAGCACCTGGGCGAAGCCCGGTACCAAGACCAGCATCATCGCCAGCCAGGACATGAACCGGACCAGTTCATTCATCGTGTACGCCGATGCATCCAGTTCCCGGTGGCACTTCGCCCTGGCCAACGCGGACACCGACGGATGGCCCTTCGACTTCACGTACGCCACCAATGACGTCGCGCGGTACACCCCCAACGCCTGGACCCGCCTGACCGCCGCCTACAACGCCGAAAGCGGCCTGATGAGCCTCTACGTCAACGGCGTCCTGGCCGGCAGCGGGCAGCACCAGGCCTCCAGCAGCCCGGCCTCGAGCGGCCCTCTCGTCTTCGGCCGGTTCAAGGCCGACGGGGCACCGCATGACAGCCTCACGGGCGGCATCAGCAACTTCGCCGTCTATCCCTACGCAGCCACTCCCACCGCCCCCGGAGCGGCCAGCCCGATCGCACTGACCGCTGCCCCCGCCAACTGCATGGACAACGACTACGCCAGGCCCGACGACGGCAACAGGATCCAGATCACGGACTGCAACGGCAGCCCCGCCCAGAATTTCGAGGTCCGGGGCGACGGAACCCTCGGCATCCAGGGCAAGTGCGTCGATGCCGCGTGGGCAGGGACGGCCAACAAGACCCTGCTCCAGCTGCATACCTGCCATCGTGGCCCGAATCAGCTGTTCGTGCCCCGGGCCGACGGCTCCTTGTACAACCCGGCCTCCGACCGCTGCATCGACCTCGGCAACTTCAACACCACTCCGGGCACCCAGCTCTGGCTGTGGGACTGCAACCTCTCTGACGCTCAACGCTGGAGCATCCCTGCCCTGACCACGGTCTCTCTGCCCGTCCCCAGTCCCTAGCCACCACCCTCCGGACAGGACTGCGGTCTCCCCACCCTGCTGGATGGGGAGACCGCGCAGGCGGCCCTGACGGAGTCAGCGCCGCAGCAGCGTCACCACCGCCGCGCCGCCCAGCCCGATGTTGTGCGCGAGCCCCACCCGCGCCCCCTCGACCTGCCGCGGACCGGCCTCGCCGCGCAGCTGCCAGACCAGCTCCGCGGCCTGCGCCAGTCCGGTGGCCCCCAGCGGGTGCCCCTTGGAGATCAGCCCGCCGGAGGGGTTCACCACCCACCGCCCGCCGTACGTCGTCGCGCCCGACTCCACCAGCTTCCCGGCGGCGCCGTCCTCGCACATGCCCAGCGCCTCGTACGTCAGCAGCTCGTTGATCGAGAAGCAGTCGTGCAGCTCCACCACGTCCACGTCCTCGATGCCGAGCCCCGAGGCCTCGTACGCCTGGCGGGCCGCCGCCGCCGTCATCGGCTTGCCGACCACGTCGATGCACGAGCCCGAGGCGAAGGAGGCCTCGGTGTCCGTCGTCATCGACTGGCCGACGATCTCCACCGCCTTGTCGTGCAGCCCGTGCCGCACCAGGAACCGCTCGGACACCACCAGCGCCGCCGCCGCGCCGTCCGAGGTCGGCGAGCACTGGAGCTTCGTCAGCGGTGCGTGGATCTCCTTCGCCGCCAGGATCTCCTCGACCGAGTACACGTCCTGGAACTGCGCGTTCGGGTTGTTCGCCGAGTGCCGGTGGTTCTTGGCGCCAACCGCCGCGAGCTGCGCGGCCGTGGTCCCGTACCGCTCCATGTGCTCCCGCGCCGCGTTGCCGAAGATCTGCGCCGTGGGCGGGGACATCTCGAAGCCGTGGCCCGCGGCCATGATTCCGTAGTGCCGGGCCACCGGCGAGGTCGTGAAGGATTCATCAGCGGCTCCGCCGCGGGCACCCCCGTCCGCTCCCCCGCCCAGCGCGCCGCGCTTCATCTTCTCGAAGCCCAGCGCCAGCACGCAGTCGCTGATCCCGCCCTGCACGAACTGCCGCGCCATCATCAGCGCCGTCGAGCCCGTCGCGCAGTTGTTGTTGACGTTGTAGACCGGCACCCCGGAGAGCCCCAGCTCGTACGCCGCCCGCTGGCCGGCGGTGGAGGCCTGGAAGCAGTAGCCCACCGGGACCTGTTCGACCAGTCCGTAGTCGATGCCCGCGTCCGCGAGCGCCGCCGATCCAGCCTCCCGCACCATGTCCCAGTACTGCCAGTCCCGCGACTCCGGCTTCTCGAACTTCGTCATGCCGACGCCCACGATGTACGACTTCATGCCCGACAACTCCTAGTCCCTGGGTAGGCCGAGGATCCGCTCGGCGACGACGTTGAGCTGGACCTGCGTGGTGCCCCCGGCGATGGTCAGGCAGCGGGACATGAGCATCCCGTGCACCGCCCGCTCCCCCGCCCCCTCCCGCACCGCGCCCGCCGGCCCCAGCAGTTCGAGCGCGAGCTCGGCGGTCCGCTGCTGGTGCGGGGTCTGGACGAGCTTGCGTACGGAGGCGCCCGCGCCCGGCTCCAGCCCCGACACCTGCTGGAGCGTGGTGCGCAGCCCGATGCAGGCCAGGGCGTGCGCCTCGGCGGCGAGTGCGCCGATCCGCGCCCGGTACGTGCCGTCGAGGTCTGCGGCGCGCGCGAGGAGCGCCTCCAGGCCGGTGTCGAAGGTCATCTGGTCGGCCATGTGGACGCGTTCGTTGCCGAGGGTGTTGCGGGCCACCTTCCAGCCGCCGTCCGCCGCGCCGACCAGCGCGTCCGCCGGGAGTTCCACGTCGTCGAAGTACACCTCGTTGAAGAGGGCCTCGCCGGTGATCTCCTTCAGCGGCCGGACGTCGATGCCGGGGGTGTTCTTCATGTCGACGACGAAGTAGCCGAGCCCCTTGTGCTTGGGGGCGTCCGGGTCGGTGCGGGCCAGCAGGATCCCGAAGTCGGCGCTGTGCGCGGAACTCGTCCACACCTTCTGGCCGTTGACCTTCCAGGAGCAGTCCTCCCGCCGCTCCGCCCGGGTCCGCAGCGAGGCCAGGTCGGAGCCCGCGCCCGGCTCCGAGAAGAGCTGGCACCAGGTGACGTCGCCGCGCAGGGTCGGCAGCAGGTACGTCTCGCGCTGGGCGGGCGTCCCGTAGGCGAGCAGCGAGGGCACCACCCAGGTGGCGATCCCGAGGTCGGCGACCTTCACGCCGGCCGCGCTCAGCTCCTGCTGGATGACGAGCTGCTCGACGGGGCCCGCGCCGATCCCGTAGGGCGGCGGCAGGTAGGGCGCCGCGTAGCCGGTCGGGGCCAGGATCCGCCGGGCGGCGGCCGGATCCTGCCCGCGTGCGTCCTCGATGGCGGCGCGCGCCTTCGCGCGGTACGTCTCGGCCTCCGCGGGGAGTTCCAGGCGCAGCTCGCGCCGCGCACCGCCCGCCGCGCACCGCACGGCCCGTACGCGGTGCCCGTCGCCGGGCCCGAGCAGCTGGCGGGCGACCAGCGCCCGCCGCAGGTAGATGTGGGCGTCGTGCTCCCAGGTGAAGCCGATCCCGCCGAGGAGCTGGATGCAGTCCTTGGCGCAGGAGTAGGCGGCGTCCAGGGCGGTCCCGGCGGCGAGGGCGGCGACCAGCGCGCGCACGTCGGCGGGCTCGTCCATCGCCTGCGCGGCGTCCCAGGCCAGCGCCCGGGCCTGTTCCAGCCGGACCAGCATGTCGGCGCACAGGTGCTTGACGCCCTGGAACTGCCCGATGGGCCGGCCGAACTGCTCGCGCACCTTCGCGTACTCGGCGGCGGTGTGCAGCGCCCAGGCGGCGGTGCCGCAGGCGTCGGCGGCGAAGAGCGTGCAGGCCAGGTCGCGGACCAGGGCCGCGTCCAGCGCCAGCAGCCGGTCCGGGGCGGTGACGACCCCGCGCGCCCGCACCTCGGCGGTGGGGCGGGTGGGGTCGGCGCTGTCGTGCGTACGGATGTCCAGCGCGGCGGCGTCCACGGCGAACCAGCGGGTGCCGTCCGCGGCCTCGGCGGCGAGCAGCACCAGGTCGGCCTCCCCGGCGCCGAGGACGGGCGGGGCGAGTCCGTCGAGCAGGTGGCCGCCGCCCTCGACGGCGACGGCGGTCAGGGTCCCCGGCCCGAGCGCGACCGCCCCGACCCGGCCTCCGAGCGGCTCGGCGCCGGCCCGCTCCAGCAGTACGGAGGCCAGCGCGCTCGGCAGGTACGCCCCGGGCAGCGCGGCCCGGGCCGTCTCCTCGACGACGACGGCGAGGTCCAGCAGGGTGCCGCCGTCCAGGTGCGGGTCGAGCAGCCCCTGCGCGGTCAGCGCGTCCCAGTAGGCGGGCCGCGCGCCGGTCTGCGGCGGGGTGTCGAGCAGCTTGCGGACCTCCTCGGGAGGCACGGCCCGCGCGACCCACCCGCGCACCGCCTCGGCCAACTCGCGCTGCTCCTGCGTGATTCCGATGCCCATGCGCGGCAGACTAGAACACGTTCCAATCTGACGGAAGGTCAGATGGGGGGTCATTCGGCGGCCACGGGGCGGGAACCGGAGCCGGAAGCGGCGGCGTCCATCGATGGACAAGATCGATTACGGGTTCGAAGGAGTCTGGAATGACCGGCACGGCCACCCGATACCTCTACCTCGCCCGGCACGGCGAGGCCTCACCGGACGAGAGCGGGCTCACCGAGGCGGGCCGCCGGCAGGCCGCACTCCTCGGCCGGCGCCTGCGGGACGTCCCCCTCACGGCCGTCCACCACGGCCCGCTGCCCCGGGCTCAGCAGACGGCACGCCTGATCGGCGACCAGCTGACGGACGTCCCCCTGCACCTTTCGGAGGCCGCCGGTGACTACGTCCCCTACCTGCCGGACAGGGAGGAACTCCCGGCGGAATCAGCCGACTACTACCTCGACTTCCTCGCCGGTGCGAGCGCCGAGGAGCGGGAGAACGGACCCGCACTGACCCGCCGGGCGATGGACCTGTTCACCGGGCCGGTGGACGGCACGGAGGACCGGCACGAACTGGTCGTCACCCACAACTTCCTGGTTGCCTGGCTCGTCCGGGAGGCCATGTACGCGCCGAAATGGCGCTGGCTCGGCCTCAACCACGGCAATGCCGCCCTGACGGTCATCCGATACGCGCCCGGCCGGCCAGCATCCGTCCTCTTCTCCAACGACATGCGGCACCTGCCGGCCGAACTGCGCTGGACCGGCTTCCCGGCCGAGTTGCACATCTGAGTACACCCGCAGTTGGAGGGCCCCAACGAGTCCGCTTCGCCTCAACTGGGTATTTTATACGGGCTGTTGAGTACCCATGGGCCGTTCACTATAGTCGGCGTGGACACGGCCGGCCTGGGTCCGAGCGTGCCGCTTTCGGGAAGTAACTCCCCTTCGTGGCGCCCGATTTGGCGTCGGCAAGAACGCCACTACGTAGGGGGATGAACCATGCGCATGAAGCGGACCCTGGCACTCCTGGTTGCCTCAGCCGCAGTAACGCTCGGAATGGCCACCCCGGCCAGCGCGTACGCTTGCCAGACCGGCTTTTTCTGCCTCTACTACAACTCCAACCAGGGCGGCGCCCGGTGGTTCACGGACGGCGACGTGCCCAATCTCGCCGGGGAAATATTCACCACGTGGGCCACCGGTGAGGGCGAGCCGGTGAAGAACAATGCCGCGTCGACCCAGAATGCCTCGAACTACTGCTACCGGGTCTACTACAACTCGAACTACGCCGGCCCGTACGACACAGTTCCGGCTCACACGTCCCGGAACCTTGTGAACACGTACAACAACAACGCTTCCGTCAGGGACCTGATCTGCTGAGCATCGGCACCTAATCCGGGGAAGGGTGTTTCGCAACCGCCGTCGCGGCTGCGGAGCACCCTTCCTTGCCACCTGTAGAGGAAACCTGTGAACGTGACCACCCCTTCCTCCAGAGCGTGTGCCGGTATGGCGGTGCTCCTGCTCCTGCTCCCGCTCCTGTCCGCCTGCACGGCCGACACCACCGGTCCCGGCGAAACCCCAGGCCCGACGGCGGCGCACCGGCTCGCCGACAGCAAGGCCCTCGCGCTGCCACTGGACGAATACCTGCTGACGACGAACGACGCGGGCACGCTCGCCCGCGGGCGCGATTCCCTCATGCAGCGGTGCCTTACCGGATTCGGCGTCCCATATACCCCTAAAGCTCCGGGAAACGCCGATATCGAAACGAACGAGCGTCGCTACGGCCTGGCCGACGCGGAACTCGCGAAGGAACACGGATATCACGTGCCCGACATGGACAAACGGGCCGAAGACTATCCATCGTCGGTCATGCCGCTCGTCCGGGGCGACGTGACCACGTACAACGGCGCACCCGTACCGCAAGGCGGATGCATCGGAGAGGTGCAGAGGGAACTTCACGAGGTCGAACTGCAGGACGCCTTGAACCTTCCCCACAAGCTCAACATGGAAAGCTACACGAAGTCACAGAAGGCTCCCGCGGTGGTGAAAGCGACCGAGGAATGGTCGAACTGCATGAAGGAATCCGGACACATCTACCCCGACCCCCTCGCCGCAATCAACGACAAAGAATTCAGTGGCGCATCTGCCGGCCCCCACGAGAAGGAAGTGGCGCTCGCCGACGTACGGTGCAAGCAGAAGGTGAACCTGATCGGCATATGGTCCGACGCCGAAAGTGAATACCAGCGGTTCCTGATCGAGTCCAATTCGGCCGCTTTGGCAGGGCCGTTGCTCGCCAAACAGAAAGCCATGTCCGCCGCGAAGGCGGCGACCGGCCAGTAGCCCGGCCGGGGTGCGTCGGTCGGCTTCAGCCGACCGACCGGATGCGTCCGGATTGATGGCGATTCAAACACCAGGCCGGCCAGGCGTGCGCAGATCGTGCCCGAATGGATGCCGACGCGACGCATGCCCGCACGGCATCAAGTCGATACGATCACGAACATCCGTGCGATGCGTCCTGCGGGGCACCCTGTGCTCGGACGCGCCATCTCGCGCCCTCCCACCCTGAATCGACTGCGCACGTTCGGCGCATCGGAAGGACCAGCCATGTCAAAGTCGCCGCAGGTCGACCCCCTTACGCCGCCCACCAAGAAGAAGCTTTTCGACGGACTCGCCCCGTGGCAGGTGGTCCTCTCCCTGCTCCCGCTGGGACTGCTCTTCATAGGCGGTGCGATCGGCGGTGGGCTGGGCGCGCTGGGCATGGTCACCAACGTGAAGATCGCCAAGACACAGCTGCCGACTGCCGGCAAGGTGGCAGCCATGCTAGGGGTCGGTCTCGCAGCGGTCGTCGCCTTCCTGGTGGTCGCAGGATCGCTGTCCAACGCCGTGAACGGCTGATTCAAGAGCCGATCCGCGACAGCACCGCCCAGCTGCGAGGTGGGCGGCAAAACCAACGAGATCACTGCCTTCCGGCCCCTCGGGTCAAGCCGCCCCGGCGATGCTCCGCAGGGCCGCGCTCTCTCGCAGAACACCAGGCCGGACCGCAGCGCGGATCGGTTCGCCGACCCGGTGACAGCGGATCACGTACCCCTGGCGCCCCAAGGAACAGGAGGCGGCGCGGGTCAGAGCGGATCAGCACCCAGACGTGCCGTGTGCAGACGTGGAAGAGCTCTTCTCTCGGTGATCTGTGCGGGACCGGGACGGTTCTCAGCCGGATGTGACCGGCACGGGCTTCAGCGCCGCCTTGGCGACCTCCTTGGCCTTCTGCTCACAGCCCCCGGGCTGGTAGAGACCGACCCAGACGACCAGATTGCCGTGCCGGACGGAGAGCGCGCAGGTCCATTCGGCACTGCCGGCGGGCTCCCAGTACGCCCCGTCGCCGAACCCGAGGTTGTTCACCCGCTTCCCCCCGGCCGCGGCCGTGGCGAAACCGGCCTGCTGGAGCCTCGCGTTGGCCCCGTCGTCACCGCCCCGCTTGACGTCCCACCGGACCAGCGCGGTCTGCCGACCGGCCGAGGGGTCGTACCAGGCGCACCTCGTCTGCACCCCGGTCTTGTTCGCGCTGTGGAAGTCCTCCTTGGCATCCCGCCCGGTCAGCGAGATGTACTGGGTGGCCTTCTGGCAGGCCGGTACGTCGGCGTAGGCCGCGGGATCGGCGCCCTTCGCCGCCGCATGGTCCAGGGTGTACGCAGCCACACCGACGCCGGTCGCCACCAGCACTCCGGCGGCCACCAGGGCCACGGTCCGCGACCGCCTCCGGATCGGGGTCGGCGCCGGCTCGGACGGCGGGGCGGACTCCGTGGCATCAGCCGCCCGCTCCACCACCACGGCGGGCTCGGCCTCCCGCTCCGGCTCCGGCTCGGGGAGCGATTCCGGCGGCGCCACCACGGTCGCCGTGTCGGCGGACAGCAGCCGGTCGATGTCCGCCCGTTGCGCGGCCTGCATCCGGTACACGGCGGGCGGCCACCGCAGACCTGTCGGAGCGACCGGCCCGAGGAGTTCGAGCAGCTGCGCCGGGGTGGGCCTGGCTGCCGGGTCCTTGGCCAGGCAGCGCTCCACGATCCCGCGCAGCCCGTCGGGCACGGCACTCAGGTCGGGGGTGGAGTGCACCACGTCGTAGAGCGTCCGGAGGGTCGAGGCCCCGGCGAAGGGGCTGCTGCCGGTGAACGCCATGACCAGCATCGAACCGAGCGAGAACACATCGCTCGCCGGTGTCAGCGGCTTGCTCTCGGCCTGCTCGGGCGACATGAAGGAGGGCGAACCGATCACCCAGCCGGTGCGCGTCAGCCCGGTGTCGCCCTCGGCCTCGCCCTCGGTCACCCGCGCGATGCCGAGGTCGATGACGCGTACGCCGTCCTCGGTGAGGAGCACGTTGTCGGGCTTGAGGTCCCGGTGGATCAGCCCTGCCCGGTGGATCTCCGCGAGCGCCGACGCGAGGCCGGCCGCCAGCCGGTGGACGACGGCTTCCTCCAGCACGCCGTCCGCCTTGACCACGGCCCCGAGTGAGGGCCCGGACACGAACACCGAGGCCAGCCACGGTGTCGGCGCGTCCGGGTCGGCGTCCATGACGGCCGCCGTATAGGCACCGGAGACCTTGCGCGAGGCCGCGACCTCGCGCCGGAACCGGGCCCGGAAGTCCTCGTCGTCGGCGAAGTGCGCGAGCACCTGCTTGACGGCGACGAGCCGCCCGTCAGGCCCCGCGCACAGCAGTACCCGCCCCATGCCTCCCTGCCCGAGCACGCCTGCCACCTTGAACGGCCCCACGTGCGTCGGACCGGCCGGTCCTACGCGCTCCATTCCCCCGACTCCCTCCCCGTCGTCAGGGAGCGGATCATACCGAGAGGGACTTCACGAAGGCCTCGAACGCCGCGGGGTGGACGGTGAATACGGGCCCCTCGGGGTTCTTGGAGTCCCGGACGGCGACACGGCACGGCTGAGCGGCGATCTCGACGCAATCACCGCCGGTGTCACTGCTGTACGAGGCCTTGAGCCAGCCGGTGTCACCGAGCGGCGCGCACTCGACACACTGGCCGCCGGTGTCAGAGCTGTACGAGGACTTACGCCATCGTGCGCCCGTCAGACTCTGGATGATCTCCATAGCGTTCCTCCATTACTCGGGCGATCCGGACCGCCGATGCCTCCACGGAGAGCGCGGCTGCCTGCAAGTGATCGTAACGGAGCGAACCTTCCCTGAGAGCCTGCGGATTGGCCGTCATATGGCCCTGTACGAAGTCCTCGGTATAGACAAGGTCCGGGTCATCGTCGAACCGCATGAGGCTGAATGAGCCTGGCTGCCCCGCATGGGCGCCTGCCTCGAAAGGCAGGATCTGCACCTGGACCCACTGTCGCCTCTGCTGCGCCAACAAATGGGCGAGTTGGTTCCGCATGACGTCCCGGCCGCCGATCTCCTGGTGCAGCACGGCCTCGCTCATCACCACCCACATCAGCGGCGGGATCTCGCGGTCGAGTACTCGCTGACGATCCATCCGGGCGGCCACCTTTGCGTCGAGATCGCCCTCACTCCACACCCCCAACACCGCCCGCGCGTACGCCTCCGTTTGCAGCAGTCCATCCACCAACTGCGCTTGATAGGTGGAGAGATACGTGGCCCGGGCCTCCATCTCCGCGTACGGCTGGAACCAGGTCGGCAGCACGCTTCGCAGTACCAGCCCCACCAGCCGCGAGAAGACCCCGCCGGTGCCCAGCGCCGCGTCCACCCGCTCCGAGAAGTCCCGGGTCGGGACGCGCTTCGTCGTCTCGATCTGGCCGATCAGGGAGCCCGTACAGAAGATGATCTCGCCCAGCTGCGCCTGCTTCAGGCCCGCCTGCTCCCTCAGCCGCCGCAGTTCGTAGCCGTAGTAGTCCAGCGGCGAGGCGCTGGGATCGAGCTCGCGGATCTTGACCATGAGGTGGTCACCCCCAAGTTCACGCTGTGCGTTCGGCGTTCGTTCCGCCCTGTCGCCGAGCGTAATCAGCCGGATGCGCTCCGGTGGTGGGAATCACACACTCGGTCACGGTCGGTCAGAAGCGGTCGTCGGTCGCTCCGCGCGCATGCGGCGATAATGCTCTGCCGAACTGATCTTGGGGTGACGGGGGCCTGGCAGGTGCGGGAAGTGATCGAAGACCGGTACGCGCTGGCCGAGTTGCTCGGCCGGGGCGGCTTCGGCGAGGTGTGGCGGGCCGAGGACAGCCGGGTGGGCCGCCAGGTCGCCGTCAAGATCGGATATCCGCAGACGCCGGAGGACACCCGCCGCTTCGAGCGGGAGGCCAGCCTCGCCGGGAACCTCGCGCACCCCAACATCGCCACCATCCACGACTTCGGGCGCACCGAGCGCGAGGGGCGCAACGCCGTCTACCTCGTCATGGAGCTGCTCCGGGGCCGCAGCCTGGCCGACGTGCTGGAAGCCGGCGTACCGCCGCTCGCGGACGCCCTGGAGTGGGCCGGGCGCATCGCGGACGCGCTGGGGGCGGCCCACACCGCCGGGATCGTCCACCGGGACGTCAAGCCGGCCAATGTGATGGTCACCGACGGCGGGCTGACGAAGGTGCTCGACTTCGGCATCGCCAAGGCCGGGGGCGCCGCCGGCGCCGCCACCACCACGACGGGGCTGACGGCCACCGGCATGATCATCGGTTCCTTCCCGTACATGGCTCCCGAGCGGTGGACCGGCGGGGCGAACGGCGTGCCCGTCGACGGGCGGGCCGACCTGTACGCCCTGGGCTGCGTGCTGACGGAACTGCTGACCGGCACCCGCCCCTTCGCCGCGCGCGAGATGCACGAGCTGCTCGCCCAGCACCTCACGACCGCGCCGCCCGCGCCGAGTTCGCTGCGGGCGGGGCTGCCGGCCGCGCTGGACTCCCTCGTACTGGAGCTGCTCGCGAAGGACCCGGCGGACCGGCCCGCGGACGCGGCCGAGGTGTCCCGGCGGCTGGCGGAGATCGCCCGGAGCGAGGCCCCCGCACCCGCACCCGCAGCCGCCCCCGCACCCGAACCCGTGCCGGCACCGGCGGTGTCCTTCCCGCCCCCGCCGTCCTACGCCCCCACCGTGCACACCGCGGCCGCCGATCCGGTCCGCGCGATGCTGGAGCGCAGGCTGACGCAGCTGCTGGAGGACGAACCGGCGGACGTCGTGGAACGGCTGCGCATGCTGACCGACGACCTGACCGAGGAGCTCGGCGCGCAGGACGCCCTGACCGTGCGGGCCGCCTACCACCGCGTGATGCGGGTCCCGGGACCGTCCAGGACGATCGATCTGGAACGCCTGCTGCCGCGCATGGTGCGGGTCCTGGGCCTGGACCACCCGGACACGATCACCGGGCGCGCCGCCTGGGTCGGGGAGGCTGCGGCCTTCGGGGCCGGTGACGGCCGCCGGCACGAGCAGGAGCTGCGCGAGATCGTCGAGCAGGCGGCGCGGGTGTTCGGCACGCACGCCCTGGTCACGCTGACCGCCCGCTACCACCTCGCGTCGGCCATGCACCGGGGTGCCCACGCCCGCGACGGCCAGTGGGACGCGCGCAGCCGGGAGCGCGCGCTGAGCGAGCGCGCCTGGCTGGGGCCGCTGCTGCCCGACCTGGAATGGGCGCTGACCGCCGACAGCCCGGTCCTGCTGGACGTGCGGCGCAGGCTGGCCCACGACGCCTGGCTGGTCGGCGACATCGCCGGCGCCGCGCTCCTGTACTGGCGGCTCTTCCCCGACCTCGCCGAACTCGCCGAGCGCGGCAATCCGGAAGTGGCCCACCGGGTGCTCCGCGCCATCGGCGAGGCGGGCGATCCGGCGGCCGCCCTGGCGCACTTGAACCCGTTGCTGCGCCGGCTCCCCTTCCTCCCCGGCATGCAGGAGTTGGCCCAGGAGGTCTCCGACACCCGGGCGGACTTCCGGCGGGCCGTACGGGAACAGCGGCGGGCCGAAGGGACGGGCGGGACGGGCGGCCTGTCCCGGCTGTTCGGCCGCTGACCGGGCGGCGGCGTACGAGCGCACCCCCGGCCGTAGCGTCCTACCAGCGGGTAAGGCACCATGGGCCGCCACACACGATCACCGCCGGAGGAACCATGGCCACCCCTAAGCCGGAGACCCTCGCCGCCTTCGAGGCCGCCAAGGGGTTCATGCCCGTACGCGAGGGCCTCGCCCTGTACGAGGCGGCCACCGCGGCCGGGGCGCTCGGGCTGCCGCTGCTGGAGGTCGGCACGTACTGCGGCCGCTCCACCATCCTGCTCGCCGACGCCGCCCGCGAGGCCGGCGTGGCGGCGATCACCGTCGACCACCACCGGGGCAGCGAGGAGCAGCAGCCGGGCTGGGAGTACCACGACCCGACGGTCGTGGACCCGGAGGTCGGGCTGATGGACACCCTGCCGACCTTCCGCCGGACCCTCCACAAGGCCGGGCTGGAGGACCACGTGATCGCGATCGTCGGCCGGTCCCCGCAGGTCGCGGCCGCCTGGGGCGGCAAGCTCGGCTTCGTCTTCATCGACGGCGGCCACACGGACGAGCACGCGAGCGGCGACTACGAGGGCTGGGCCCCGCACGTCGCGGAGGGGGGCACGCTCGTCATCCACGACGTCTTCCCGGACCCGGCCGACGGCGGCCAGGCCCCGTACCGGATCTATCTGCGGGCTCTGGCCTCCGGCGCCTTCGAGGAGATCTCCGTCACCGACTCGCTGCGCGTGCTGCGGCGTACGGGCGCGGGCATCTGAGCCGACAAGCGGCAGGCTGACAATCACACCACGCCCCCGGATGGCTCAGGGTCCGGCCGGGCAACCGCGCAGCGGTCTAGCATCGCGGCGTGCGCAACGACAACAGTCCCCCGCCCCCCGAGTCCGGCTCGTCCATCGACCCGGACCGGTCCTGGTTCACCCGACGCTCCACGCTCGTCGTCGGGGTTGCCGCGCTCGCCCCGGCCGCGCTGGCGGGCTGGGTCCTGACCCAGGCGTTCGCCGGGCCGGGGTCCGACGGGCCGTCCCGCTCGGCGCCGAAGTCCTCCTCGCACTCGGCCCTGTCGCCGGGCCAGCGGGACGCGAAGCCGGGCTCCACCCCGAGCGAGAGCGCGAGTACGAGCCCCAGCGCCGGTCAGAGCACCACCGCGGCGGCACCCGCACCCGCCAAGGGCCCGCTCACCGGCAGGACCGTGGTCGTCGACCCCGGCCACAACGCCGGAAACTTCGAGCACACCGACGAGATCGACCAGCAGGTCGACATCGGCACGGGCCGCAAGGAGTGCGACACCACCGGCACCACCACCAACGCCGGCTACAAGGAGGCGGACTTCACCCTCGACGTCTCCCGCCGCCTGCGGACCGCGCTGGAGGCGCAGGGGGCCAAGGTCGTCCTCACCCACCAGGCGGACCGGCCCTGGGGGCCCTGCATCACCGAGCGCGCCCGCATCGGCAACGAGGCGAAGGCCGACGCCGTCGTGTCCGTCCACGCCGACGGGGTCTCGGCGGGCAACCGCGGCTTCCACATCATCCTCCCGGCCAAGGTCAAGGGCGGCGCCGCGGACACCGCGAAGATCGTCGGACCGTCCCGGGAGCTGGGCGAGCGGATCGCCGGGAACTTCGCCCGCACCACCGGCTCCGCCCCCGCCAACTACCTGGGCAGCGGTACCGGTTTGGTCGTCCGTGACGACCTCGGCGGACTGAACCTGTCAACTCAGCCCAAGGTGTTCATCGAATGCGGCAACATGCGTGACGCCAAGGACGCGGCGCAGCTGACGAGTCCGGAGTGGCGGCAGAAGGCGGCTCAGGGCATCGCGGACGGCATCGTCGGCTTCCTCGGCGGGTAGTCCCCCTCGGGAGTCCGGCGGGACCACCCGCCGACCCGATCATCTCGGCCGTCGGAAACCTCCGTACCATGGTGCAGCCCGCCCTGCTGCAGACACGTTCTGCGACCGTGGCACCACGAGACGACGACCGAGACCGAGAAGGACACCTGAGACGTGAACATCCGCTCCCTCACTCGAGGCGACGGCGTGGTGATCGGAGCAGCGGCGCTGCTGTTCATCGCCTCGTTCCCCGATTTCTACTCCGCCACCGGTATCGACCGGCCGAGCGTGTGGGACCTTGACTCCAACCACCTGACGCTCCCCAGCATCTTCCTGCTCGGCTTCATCGCCGCCGGCCTGCTGATCGCGTCCCGCTTCCAGCCGGAGCGCAAGCTCGCCGGCCTGCCGCTGACGGCGTGGGGCACCGTGCTCGCCGTCTCCGCCGCCTGGTCTTCGCTGTGGGCGCTCATCGCGTGCCCGCAGCTGCTCGACCTGGGCGCGGGCTCCATCCT
The DNA here is from genome assembly GCF_055595065.1 of Streptomyces sp. NPDC040545. NCBI lineage: Bacteria > Bacillati > Actinomycetota > Actinomycetes > Kitasatosporales > Streptomycetaceae > Streptomyces > Streptomyces sp. NPDC040545. The sequence continues at coordinate 101,551 of NZ_JBVIWA010000004.1, read as the reverse complement.
CGCCCTCCTGGCCACGCTGGCCCTGGCCGGTGTGGCCGTGGCCGGCGCGAAGATCCCGGCGCTCGCCGGCCAGCTCGTCCCGGAACCGCGCCCCGCCGCCGTCCCGCCGTACGCGGGCCAGCCGGGCCAGCCCCAGCCGGGTGCCGGGTACGGCTACCCGGGCGGGCAGCAGACCCCGTACGGTTCCACGCCGCAGCCGGTCCCGCCGTACGGCGGCACGCCGAACCCGGCCCCGGGTCCCGGTCCGCAGGACTCCCAGCACACCCCGGCCCCGGCCCCGGCGGCGGACTTCACGCCGTTCTGGTTCGCGGTGCCGGTGGCCCGTCCCCTCTACGGGGAGGACGGCTCCCCGACCCCGATCGCCGAGCTCGCCCCGGGCACCTGGTACCTGGCCGTCGAGCAGCGTGGCGCGGCCACTTTGATCGCCCAGACCCAGGACGGCCGCCGCGGCGTGCTGAACGACACCTCGGGCATCCAGCGCGGCTGACCGCCACCCGGACCGACCGAGCCGACGGCCCCCCGCCCTTCCGGGCGGGGGGCCGTTGCCCTACAGTCACCTGACGCCTCGTCAGATTCTGAAGGGACCGCAGATGCGCCTCGGACTCGCACTCGGCTACTGGGGCCGCGGCCCCGCCCCCGCCCACCTCGACCTCGCCACCGAGGCCGAGAACCTCGGCTACCACTCGGTGTGGACCTCCGAGGCCTGGGGCTCGGACGCCTTCACCCCGCTGACCTGGATCGCCGCGCACACCTCGCGGATCCGCCTCGGCACGGCCATCGCGCAGATGGCCGCCCGCACCCCGACCGCCACGGCCATGCACGCCCTGACCCTGGACCACCTCTCCGGCGGCCGGATGATGCTCGGCCTCGGCCTGTCCGGGCCCCAGGTCGTCGAGGGCTGGTACGGGCGCCCCTTCCCCTCCAGCCCGCTCACGGCCACCCGCGAGTACGTGGACGTGATCCGCCAGGTGCTGCGCCGCGAGGCCCCCGTCGCTCTCGACGGCCGCTTCCACCAGCACCCGTACCGCGGGGAGGACGGCACCGGCATCGGCAAACCCCTCAAGCCGATCACCCACCCCCTCCGCACGGACCTCCCCCTCCTCCTGGGCGCGGAGGGCCCGAAGAACATCGCCCAGACGACCCGCATCGCGGACGGCTGGCTCCCCCTGTACTGGTCCCCGACCCGCACCGACGTCTACCAGGCCTCCCTCACCGGCCTCCCCGAGGGCTTCATGATCGCGCCGATGGCCCGCGCCAAGGTCTGCGACGACGTATCGGAGGGACTGCTCCCGGTCAAGGCGATGCTCGGCTTCTACATCGGCGGCATGGGCCACGCGGCCCGCAACTTCCACGCCGACCTGATGGCCCGCATGGGCTACGAGGAGGAGGCCCGCCGCATCCAGGAGCTGTTCCTCGCGGGCCGCAAGGAAGAGGCCGTCCTGGCCGTACCGGACGAGTTCGCCGACGAGATCTCGCTCATCGGCCCCCGGGAACGGATCGCCGAACGCCTGGACCTCTGGCGCAAGGGCCCGGTGACGGACCTCCTCCTGACGGCCCCGGACCCCCACACCCTGCGCGTCCTGGCGGAACTCAACAACTGAGGCCCGACGCGGTGGCCGACCGGCGGCGTCAGGATCCGGCCTGCGGTACGGCCTCCAGCAGCTCCCGCACGTCCAGCGGCATGACGGCGATCTCGATGCTCCCGCCGCCGTCGTAGGCGCAGGTGACGATCCGTGAGCCGGGGTTGATGGAGATCCCCTCCTTCACCGAGGGGACCCGGATCCCGGTGGCCCGCCCGCCGGGCAGCGCGACGGGCTCCCCGCGCCGCGGAACCCACCGGGCCAGGCCTTCTTCGGCGTAGACCCGCCCGGCCCGCCATCGCCCCTCCCCGGCCGGGATCCGCACCATGCAGGGAATCCCGGGCACGGGCCCGGCGGCCGTCCGCGCACGATGCTTGCGCCGCAGCAGCCACCCGGCCCCCACGCCGCCGAGTACAACCCCCACGATCTCGATCACCCACCCATTGTCCCCCGTCCCGGGTGCGGGTCCCGTTCCGGGTGCGGGTCCCGTTCCGGGTGCGGGTCCCGTTCCGGGTGCGGCCCGGTGGCCGCCTTTGCCCTGGCCGGGCGGTGCGGGTCCCGTTCCGGGTGCGGCCCGGTGGCCGCCTTTGCCCTGGCCGGGCGGGGTGCGGGTTCTGTTTCGGGTGCGGCCCGGTGGCCGCGCCTCAAACGCCGGCGGGGCTGGGTTTGGCTTCGGTGTGGGGTGGTGCCCCTCCGGGGGCTCTCCTCGGCTCGCGCCAGGCGGCCGTGGTTGTGCCGTACGGCCTGGGTTGCGCGCTCGTCCTGCGGGGAGCCCCCGGAGTGTCCCCACCCCACGGCGGAGGGGCTCGGTAGGGGGGTGTCCCCGTACGCCCGCGGCGGAGGAGGCTCGGTCGGCCGGGGTGTCCCCGTACCCCCGCGGCGGAGGAGGCTCGGTCGGCCGGGGTGTCCCCGTACCCCCGCGACGGAGGGGCTCGGTCGGCCGGGGTGGGGGTGCGGGGACGGTGGGGGGTGTCCCCGCAGGACGAGCGCGCAACCACCGGGTACAGCCGAGATGGCCCGTCACGCGCGAGCCGAGGAGACACCCGCCGGCGGCCCCGTACCCCCACCCCCGGACCCGACCCCGTCCAGGCGAAGCCGAACCCAGCCCCGCCGGCGCTTGAGGCGCGGCCACCGGGCCGCACCCGGAACGGGACCCGCACCGCCCGGCCAGGGCAAGGGCGGCCACCGGCCCGCACCCGGAAAACTAGCCGCCGAGCTGCGACGCGCTCGGGACCTTGTCCGTCACCGTCGCACCCGCACTCTGGCCCGCCTCCTTCACACTGCTGATGACGCTGTCGAACGCATCGATGTCACCGTCACCCGCCTGCCCCTTCCGCAGCTTGCCGCCGAGGCCCTTGAGGGACTCGATGCCCGCCGTCAGCGGGGCCACCGCCTTCGCCAGCAGCGGGTCACCCTTGGCGTTCTGGGTCGCCGCTTTGAGCCGGTTGTACGCGAACGCACCCGCGAGGCCCGCCTTGATCAGCGCGAACGTACGGCCCTTGGCGCCCTTCTTGAACTTGCCCGCCCGGTACGGCTTGACGATCCACTGGTACGTCGCCCCTGCCGCGAGCCCCGCGTTGGCGACGAAGCGCGTCTTGGCGAACTTCTGCTTCTCCGCGGACGTACTCGGCGACGGCGTGGCGGCGGCCAGTTCATCGGCCTCGGCGGCGACGGGCTCCGCCGCCGCGAGGGCGGCCAGCTCCCCCATCGACGCGGCGGACAGCTCCTCGCGCGGGCCGTTTCCGCCACTGCCGCATGCGGTGGCGCCGACCATCAGCGCGGTGGAGAGGACCACCGCCGTGACGGCACGGCGGAATCGGACGGTCGTGGGTACGGACACGGTTTCCTCCGGGGACTGAGGCGTCCTCCGCAGCCTCACCCCGGCCCCCCGCCTCCACCACCCGGGGAACCCGTTCGGGTTTACGACACGCCGACGCGGCAACACGGGCCGTATGAGCACTCACACACGAGCACGCACCCGAGGGAGCAGTCAGGCAGGACGTGCCGTCGCACTTGTGGCGGACGTGCTCGCCTTCGTGATCGCACTCTGGATCCTGCTCTACTTCCTGGACGCCAACCAGGGCAACGCCCTGGTCGACCTCATCCACGACGTCGCCTCCTGGCTCGCGACCTGGTCCTACGACCTGTTCACCTTCAGCCGCGAATGGGTCCAGGTCGTCATCGGCTACGGCATCGCCGCCGTGGCCTACCTCCTCGTCGGCCACGCCATAGCCGGCTGGCTCTACCGCCGCTGAGCCGACCGCCCGAGCACCCGGTCACCCGCAGCAGTCCGGCTCCAGCCCGGCCGGGAGCGAGGTCCCGCCGAACACCTCGGTGGTGGCCTCGTCCCCGCCGAGCGCCGCGACGGCGAGCAGCAGCGACCCGGCCGTCCAGGTGGTCTGCTCCACCGGCCAGACGGCCTCGTCCTGGAACACGTACCCCGTCCAGTACATGCCGTTGTCGGCGCGCAGGTGGGTGATCGACCGCAGGATCTCCAGCGCCCGGTCCGACTCCCCCGTCGCCCACAGCGCGAGCGCCAGCTCGCAGGACTCGCCGCCCGTCACCCACGGGTTGGGCAGCACGCAGCGCACGCCCAGGTCCGGGACCACGAACTCGTCCCAGCGCTCCTCGATGCGCGCCTTGGCCTCCGAACCGGTCAGGGCCCCGCCGAGGACCGGGTAGTACCAGTCCATCGAGTAGTGATTCTTGTCGAGGAACCGCTCCGGGTGACGCCGGATGGCGTGCCGCAGCGCGCCCGCCGCGAGCTCCCAGTCGGGCTGCGGCTCCTCGCGGTGCTCGGCGATGGCCAGCGCGCAGCGCAGCGCCTGGTGGATGGAGGAGGAGCCGGTGAGGAGGGCGTCGGTGACGGCCGTGCCGTCCGCCTCCCGCTTCCAGCCGATCTCGCCGCCCGGCTGCTGGAGCGTCAGGACGCACTCCACGGCCGCGTAGACGGCCGGCCACATGCGGTCGAGGAAGGAGTCGTCGCCGGTGGAGAGGTAGTGGTGCCACACGCCGACGGCTATGTACGCGGTGAAGTTGCTCTCGCGGCTGGCGTCCTGCGGCTCCGCGGTGTCCACACCGTCGTGCCGGTCGGCGTAGGCCGCGTACCAGGAGCCGTCCTGGTTCTGGTGCCGGGCCAGCCACGCGTACGCCCGCTCCGCCGCCTCGTGCTCACCGGCCGCGTCCAGCGCCATCGCGGCCTCGGTGTGGTCCCACGGGTCGAGGTGGTGCCCGCGGAACCACGGTATGGCCCCGTCGGCGCGCTGCGCGGCGAGGATCCCCGCCACGGTCCGGGCGGCCTCCTCGGCCGTCAGTACGCCGTCCAGGACCAGGTGTTCGGTGCGCCCCGGCGTGCTCACTGGGCCGCGCTGACGGGGAGGTGGGGCTTGGTCGCGTAGGCCACGAAGCTCTTGCCGATGAGCGGGTTCAGGGCCTGCTCGGCGAGCCGCGTGGCCAGCGGCTTCTTCATGATGTCCCAGACCAGGAGCTTGTGGTACGCCTTGACGGGCAGCGCCTTGTCGTTGTCGACGCCGAAGGCGCACTTGAGCCACCAGTACGGGGAGTGCAGGCCGTGCGCGTGGTGCGTGCCGTACGGCTTGAGGCCCGCGGCCTTCATCTTGCCGAGCAGCTCGTCCGCCTTGTAGATGCGGATGTGGCCGCCCTCGACCTCGTGGTAGGCGTCGGAGAGCGCCCAGCAGATCTTCTCGGGGCCGTAGCGCGGGACGGTGATGGCGATGCGCCCGCCGGGCTTGAGGACGCGGACCATCTCGGCGAGCACGCCCTTGTCGTCGTGGATGTGCTCCATCACCTCGGAGATGATGACGACGTCGAAGGAGTCGTCGGGGAAGGGCAGTGCGAGCGCGTCGCCCTCCATGGCGGTGGCGGTGGCCCCGGCGGGGGCCTCACCGGCCTCCTTCATCGCTGCGAACCACTTGGCGACCTCGCGGATCTCCTCGCCGTTGCGGTCGACGGCGACCACCTGGGCGCCTCTCCGGTAGCACTCGAAGGCGTGCCGGCCTGCGCCGCAGCCCAGGTCGAGTACGCGGTCGCCTGCGGCGAGCGGGAACCGGGAGAAATCGACGGTCAGCACGGGGTCCTGCCTTCGCGGTCGCGGGGGTGTTCGGGGATGGGGAAGAAGCGGGGGAAGCGGAAGGTCAGCGCGCCGGGCGGATCCGGCCGGCGGCGGCCTGCTCGATGGCGGCGCGGTAGTGCGCGACGGTGCCCTTGGCGGCCGCGGCCCAGGTGAACCGGGTCAGGACCCGTTCGCGCCCGGCGGCGCCGAGGCGGGCCCGCAGCTCCGGATCGCCCAGCATCCGGCCGAGCGCGGCGGCCAGCGCGCCCGCGTCGCCCGGGGGCACCGCGAGGCAGGTCTCGCCGTCGGGTCCGGCGACCTCGGGGATCGCACCGCCGGTGGTGGCGACGAGCGGCGTGCCGGTGGCCATGGCTTCGGCCGCCGGGAGCGAGAAGCCTTCGTAGAGGGAGGGCACGCAGGCGATCTGGGCACTGCGGACCAGGTCGACGAGCTCGGCGTCGGTGATGCCCTTGACGAAGCGGACCGCGTCCTGGAGCCCGTACGTCTCGATGGCGCGGGCGACGGGGCCCTGCTCGGCGCGCTTGCCGACGACGACGAGGTGCGCCTCGGGCTGCTCGGTACGCAGCTTCGCGAGCGCCTCGACGAGGTACACGAGCCCCTTGAGCGGCACGTCGGCGCTGGAGGTGGTGACGATGCGGCCCGGCACCTCGGCGACGGACGGGTCCGGCGACCAGAGGTCGGTGTCGGCGCCGATGTGCACGACGTGGATGCGCTCGTCCCGGACACCCAGGTGCTGGGCGATCTCCTGCTTGGAGGACCCGGAGACGGTGAGTACGGACGGCAGCCTGCGGGCCACGCGGCCCTGCATGCGGGTGAAGGCGTACCAGCGGCGCACGGAGGCCCGCTTCACCCGGCCCTGCGCGGCGTCGAGGTCGAGCCTCCGGTCGACGGTGATGGGGTGGTGGATCGTCGTGACCAGCGGGGCTCCGAGGTCGGCGAGGAGGCCGTACCCGAGCGTCTGGTTGTCGTGGATGACGTCGAAGTCACCCGCGCGCGCGGCCAGGTGGCGGCGGGCGCGCAGCGAGAAGGTCAGGGGCTCGGGGAAGCCGCCGGTCCACATGGTGGCGACCTCGACGGCGTCGATCCAGTCCCGGTACTCGTCGCGCTTCGGCGTGCGGAAGGGGTCCGGGCTGCGGTACAGGTCCAGGCTCGGGAGTTCGGTGAGCGAGGCGCCCGTGTCGAGCACCGGGTAGGGCTGCGCGCCGATGACTTCGACGGAGTGACCCAGTTGTACGAGTTCGCGCGAGAGGTGGCGGACGTAGACGCCCTGGCCGCCACAGAACGGGTTCCCCTTATAGGTGAGGAGCGCGATGCGCAGCGGGCGGTCGCCGTCGGCGGCGGAACCCGCGAAAGGGCTCGTCACCATGGCCTCAGCGGTCACTCTCGGCCCCCTTCTCACTGCAACTTTCGCCGGAGCGTAACCGCTCGGATAATGTAGAACAAGTTTCAGACTTGATCCGTCGAAGACCATTGAATCTACCGGCCGGAAACCACACCGTAAGAGGCGGAGCAGGTGATTCGCGCCACGGCTCCGGCGCCTGCGATGCTGGCCGCGGACCAGCCCGGATTCAGCCCGCGCAACGACACGGAACGGGACACATGACAGCGGAAGTGAAGGCCGTCACCACACCGGCGTCGCCTCCCCTGACGGAGCGCCAGGAGGCACGCCGCCGCCGGATCCTGCACGCCAGCGCACAGTTGGCCAGCCGGGGCGGATTCGACGCCGTGCAGATGCGCGAGGTCGCGGAGGCGGCGGGCGTGGCCCTGGGCACGCTCTACCGCTACTTCCCGTCCAAGGTGCACCTGCTGGTCGCCACCATGCAGGACCAGCTCCAGCACATGCACACCACGCTGCGCAAACGCCCGCCGGCCGGGGACGACCCGGCGGCCCGGGTCGCGGAGACCCTGATGCGGGCCTTCCGCGCCCTTCAGCGGGAGCCGCAGCTGGCCGACGCGATGGTGCGGGCACTGACGTTCGCGGACCGCAGCGTGAGCCCCGAGGTGGACACGGTGTCCCGGCTGACGACGGCGATCATCCTGGACGCGATGGGCCTGGAGCAGCCGCCGACGGCGGAGCAGCTCTCGGCGGTCCGGGTCATCGAGCACACCTGGCACTCGGCGCTGATCACGTGGCTTTCCGGCCGCGCCTCGATCGCCCAGGTCAAGATCGACATCGAAACGGTGTGCCGCCTGATCGACCTGACGTCCCCGGAAAAGGCCTGAAGCCGCCGCTGGGATGGGGAGCCGGGCGGCTCCGGCCGGGATGGCTCCGGCCGGGATGGCTCCGGCCGGCCGGGGGTGAGACGGCGGCCGCGAGCCCCTTGGCTGGACATGGATGGCCGCCATCGATCACTACGCGCTCCTCCACGGAGGCACCGGGCGCCTTTCGCCTTGGGCCGCCGGCTATCGGCCACCGATCGACACCGGAGGTACGGATGATTGAACGGGCGAAATCGGCACCCTTATCACGTCAATCGCCTTAAATCATGCGATAGCAAACGGTGAAATATCCAGATGATGGCGCATGAATCGGACGAGATAATTTTGAGCCAACAGGTTCAATATTCCTTTGCCGACCGGTTGGGGGCTATGAAGGATCTCTCCCGTTCCCACACGGGGAATCAGGGAAGGGAATTTCATGAAGATTGCCGGTAGATCCGCCAGTTTCGCCATCGCGGGCGCAGCCGTTGCGGCCTTAGGCCTCGCGACGCCGGCCACTGCGGACGCGTCCGCAGGCGCCAGCATTTCCGGAGCCACCGTCACCGTCCACCACCGCGGCGACGGCACCCAGCCGCCCGCAGAGCTGGGCAACCCCTCCGAATGGGGAATGGTGACGTTCAAGATGGACGCTTCGGCGGGCTCTTTCAGCGCGCAGTCGCAGGCATGCCTCAGCCCGTCCACCGGCGGCACCTGGTGTTACGGCTGGTACCCGAGGGAGGTCAGCCCCGGAGTGATCAACAAGTACTGCTACTCGAATTACTATCAGGGGACGAAGGGGCACTCGTCCACGGTGAAGCTCGCGGGCAGTACGCGTCGCGTCTGGGCAGCGGCCGGCGGCACCACCAATGCCAACCTCACCGCGGGTCTCGCCTACACCTGCTCCACCTACTACAGCGTGGACTAGGTCCCGGTCGCCGTACCGAGCAGTAACTCTTCGGAGGGTGCGGTAGGTTGGTGAGCCGCTCTGGGGCTGTTCGTCGCCCGGGCAGCCCCAGGGCGGCGCCACCTCCACGTCGGGCCCACCCATCGAACGGGGGAAGAACGATCACACGCTTCACACGTGCTCGCGCCGTACCGGTCGCCGCGGCTCTCGTAGCCGGTCTCCTGCTTGGCCTCGTCGGCCCCGTTGCCGGGAAATGGGACAATCCATTTTTCGTCGCCGTGAGTATTGTTTTTTCCAGCGGCTGGCCGTGGGCCTGCTACGCGTTGATGGTGGGCTATTCCCGTCGCTCCAAGATCGAGTCGGCATTGCTGGCATCTCTGGGGTTGGCCATCGGCGTAGTCACCTACTATGTCTTCAAGGATATGAATCCCACCATTCCTGCGGGAATGGAAGCAGCCACCTCCGTTCCGGCCGGAATGGAGCCTGACACCTCCGGCCAGGGGCAGATCTTTCTGTGGGGAGCAGCGGCATTCGTGTTCGGCGCGCCCGTGGGACTCATGGGGAACGTAGCCAGAACGCCCGGAGTCGGTGGCCTTCTGTTCCGTCTGATCGTTCCTCTCACCGCCTTCTTCGAGGCGACTCGGCGATTGAGCGTGGAGGCGGACTCGGAGGGGGCGGTTTTCGCTCTGACCTGGAACGTAACTCGCGTTGCGGCATGCGTCGCCGCCGTGGCTCTCATCGGGCACACAGTGTGGAGCTGGCGCGTCCGGCATGGCCGAGTCGACGGGCCGCCGGAAGATGCCGCGCCGGTGAGGCGCCTTTGACCCAGCGCGGGAAGCCCGTGTCCGGGGGTGTCGCCCGCAATCTCGGTGGACAGGGGTCGGCGGGCTGTAGGCCCGACGGCACCGGGTGGGTGACCCTGGCCGAGCCCGAGGGCAACGCGTTCTGCGTCGAGCGGAGCGCCGCCGAGCGGAAGGAGCCCGTCGTGCGCGTCTTCGTGAACCGGGTCGTCGAGGACGGGCGGGTCGCTTTCCGCTGCACGGACGGGCACGGAAGCGCGGTCGCCCACTGGATGGGCGACCGGCTTCCCGCGCCGGGCACCGACGCCTTCGTGGAACTCGCGGTCCCCGACCCCCTCGCCGAGTGGGGTCCCGCGTCACCGACGGTCGCGTACGACCTGCAGCTCGGTCCGGCCGGCGTGGTCGTCACCGGTGAGGTGCTGGGCGTCGGCGGGCCCGGGGACCCGGTGGTGGAACTCAGGGTGGGTACGGACGTGGTGCTGGTCGAAGTCGCCCGGCGCGGCGGGGCGGGGATGAAGATCGGCCGGCGCATCTCGTTCGCGCCGCCCCGGCTTGAGGTGTACCCGTACGCGCTCTGACGGCCCCGGCCGTGGGACGGAAGCGGGGAGGCCGCCACCCCCCGGCCCCCGCCTCTACTCCTCCGGCGGGAAGACCGGTTCGCCGGTGCCGGCCAAGGTGATCATGATGGCTTCGACGGGGCAGCCCTCCGCCGCCGTGAGGATCGGCTCGTTCGCGTCCGACTCGGCGGTGCGCGGGTGGGACTGGCGTGCCGAGTCCAGGACGAAGCCGTCCGGGGCGTGGTTCACGCACATGCCCGAGCCGATGCAGACCCCCCGGTCCACCTCGACCTGCCAGCGGTCACCCATCAGGCACCCGCCTCGCCGGCGCCGGACGAATACGTGGCCGGGAGGTGGATCATCTTGTGCTCCAGGTACTCGCTCAGGCCCTCCGGGCCGAACTCCCGGCCCAGGCCGCTGTTCTTGTAGCCGCCGAACGGCCCCATCATGTCCAGGCTGAAGGTGTTCACGTTGAAGGTGCCGGTGCGGATCCGGCGGGCGAAGTCGATGCCGCGCTCGACGTCGGCGGTCCAGACGCTGCCGCTGAGGCCGAAGTCCGAGTCGTTGGCCACCCGTACCGCCTCGGCCTCGTCCCCGTAGGGGATCAGGCAGACGACCGGGCCGAAGATCTCCTCGCGTGCGATCCGCATGGAGTTGTCGACGTCACCGAAGAGGGTGGGCTCCACGTACCAGCCCTGCTCGAGGCCCGCCGGGCGGCCGCCGCCCGCCAGGACCTTCGCGCCCTCCTCCTGCCCGATCCGGATGTAGTCCAGCGAGCGCTGCTGCTGCCGCTTCGCCACCAGCGGGCCGAGCTGGGTCGCCGGGTCGAGCGGGTCGCCGACGACCAGGGCGCCGGCCGCCTCCGCGAGGGCCTCGGCCACCTCCTCGTAGCGGCTGCGGGGGGCGAGGATGCGGGTCTGGGCGACGCACGCCTGGCCGTTGTTCATCCAGGCCGCGGGCACGATCCCGGCGACCGCGGTCGCCACGTCGGCGTCGGGGAGGACCACGGCGGCCGACTTGCCGCCGAGTTCGAGGGTGACGCGGGTGAGGTTGCGCGCGGCGACCTCCATCACGCGCTTGCCGGCCGCGACCGAGCCGGTGAAGGCGACCTTGTCGATGCCGGGGTGCCCGACGAGGTACTCGCTGACCTCGCGGTCGGCGGGCAGGATCGACAGCACGCCTTCGGGAAGTCCGGCCTCGCGCGCGATGTCGGCGAGGATGTAGGAGTCGAGCGGCGCCTCGGGCGACGGCTTGAGGATCACGGTCGAGCCGGTCAGGAGGGCCGGCGCCAGCTTGGCGGCCGCCACGAACTGCGGGACGTTCCACGGGATGACGGCGGCGACCACGCCCACCGGTTCCCGGCGCACCAGGATGGGCCCGAGCACGCCCTGCCGGTACTCCTCGTACGGGTAGGCGCGGGCGACCGTGATCGCAGCGTCGTAGACCATCATCGGGCCGAGCGCCTGGGCGAGGACGCTCCAGGAGTACGGGGACCCGTTCTGGGAGCTGATGGAACGGGCGATCTCCTCGTGCCGGACGGCTATCGCGTCCTTGATCCTGGAGACGACGGCGATCCGCTCGTCCAGGGTCATCCGCGGCCAGGGTCCCTCGTCGAAGGCCTTGCGCGCGACGGCGACGGCGCGGTCGACGTCCGCCTTCGAGGCGTGCGGGACGGATCCGATGACCTGCTCGGTGTGGGGGGAGACGACCCGGATGGTGTCGGTGCCCAGCGGATCCGTCCACTCCCCGCCGATGAACAGCTTTCCGTGTTCCACGAGCTCGGTCATGGCTGAGGCCTCCTGCGGCTTGACGTTGCAGAACTGATACCAGTTCTAGTTAGAGGAGTCCACGGCCAGGACGGAACCTCCGCCGCCGCAGCGGAGAAGATCGAACGACTAGTCAGAGAGCCCGGAAAGTGGTCGACTTGGGCTACCACTGAAACACGTTCTCGTCCGCGGGCGGGAACAGGGGGAGGGCGGGCGCATGACGGAGGGCATGACGAAGGGCGGGCGCATGACGGCGGACACGCCACAAGTCACCGGCGACACGCCACAGGTCCCGGAGGACACCTCGCCGGTCACCGGCGACACGCCGCACGTCACCGATCACGGCGGCGGCGTGTGGGCGATCAAGGTCCCCATCCCCGACAACCCCCTCGGACACACCCTCGTCCACGTCCTCGACACCGACCGCGGCCCGGTCCTCGTCGACACCGGCTGGGACGACCCCGCCTCCTGGGACACCCTTGTCGCCGGCCTCGCCGCACTCGGCACCGCCGTCACCGACATCCACGGCGTGGTCATCACCCACCACCACCCCGACCACCACGGCCTCTCCGGCCAGGTCCGCGAGGCCTCCGGCGCCTGGATCGCCATGCACGCCGCCGACACCGAGGTCGTCGTACGGACCCGCTCCTGCGAACCTGGCGTCTGGTTCGACTACATGAGCACCAAACTCGCCGCCGCCGGAGCCCCCGAGGAGCACATCGCCCCGCTGCGCGCCGCCCGCGCGAGCGGCCGCACGCGGACCCTGCCCGGCCTGCGCGCCGCCGTCCCCGACCGGGAGATCGTCCCCGCCGAGCTGCTCCCCCTCGCCGGGCGCCGGCTGCGCGCGATCTGGACCCCCGGCCACACCCCCGGCCACGTCTGCCTGCACCTGGAGGAAGCACACCCGGCGCATCTCCCCGGCAACGGCCGCCTCTTCTCCGGGGACCACCTGCTGCCCGGGATCTCCCCCCACATCGGCCTGTACGAGGCTCCGGAGGACACCCGCGTCACCGACCCGCTCGGCGACTACCTCGACTCCCTCGAACGCATCGGCCGCCTCGGCCCCGCCGAGGTGCTCCCGGCCCACCAGCACGCCTTCACCGACGCGCCCGCCCGCGTACGGGAGCTCCTCGACCACCACGAGGAACGGCTGACGGGTCTGTGGACGCTGCTGGCCGAGCCACTGACCCCGTGGGGTCTGGCCGAGCGGATGGAGTGGAACCGGCCCTGGGAGCAGATCCCGTACGGCTCCCGCAACATCGCCGTCTCCGAAGCGGAGGCCCATGTGCGGCGGCTGGTGAAGCAGGGCCGCGCCGAGGCGGTGCCGGGCACGGACCCGGTCACGTACCGGGCCCTGTAAGGGGCACCCGGCCCCTGCGCCCCAGGGCCCGCCGGTTACGGGCCGGTAGAGTGAACCTGTCGTCCACACCTCTGTACGGGGGGAAGCCGGTGCAATTCCGGCGCTGACCCGCAACCGTGACCCACACCCGGCACCGCCCGGGCGGGGAGCCGGAATGCCCCGTACCGGAGGTGCGCGGCTCGTGCCGCCGGAGCCCCCGGCGGTCGGCACCGTCGAGGTAAACGGAGCCGGAGCCCGGTGCCTGTGCGTGCCTGCTGCCGGTTCCCCCGTACGAGAGGCACCACCCCCCTTATGAACGTCCGTCGCAGCGCAGCCGCGTTCGCCGCCTCCGCCGTGCTCTGCGTGGGCGCCGCCCCCGCAGCCCTCGCCGACACCGCGCCGCCCGCCTCCCCCTCCGCTCCCCCGGTCATCCCCTCCGGTCTGTACGGCAAGAGCGACCCCACGTACGACGGCGTGTGGCGGCAGTCCTTCGCGCTGCTCGCCCAGCACACGGTCGGTGTCGAGCCCGCCCGCGAGGCCGTGGTCTGGCTGCTCGGCCAGCAGTGCCAGAACGGCGGCTTCGCCTCCTTCCGCCCGAACGCCGCCACGGCCTGCGACGCGAGCACGGCGTACGACACGAACGCCACCGCGGCGGCCGTGCAGGCGCTGAAGGCGGTCGGCGGCCAGGACGCTGCCGTCAAGAAGAGCGTGGACTGGCTGAAGTCCGTCCAGAACGAGGACGGCGGCTGGAGCTACGCGCCCGGGCCCAGCTCCCCCAGCGACGCCAACTCCACGGCCGTGGTGATCAGCGCCCTGTCCGTGGCGGGCGAGAAGCCGGCCGAGGTCAGGTCCAAGGCGGGCAAGTCGGCCTACGAGGGCCTGCTCGCCTTCCAGCTCGGCTGCACCGCCGAGCCGGCCGCCGACCGGGGTGCCTTCGCGTACCAGCCGGCCGACGGCAAGCTCCTCGCCAATGCCGACGCCACGGCCGCCGCCACCCTGGCCGGCCTCGGCAAGGGCGCGGCCGTCGTCCCGTCCGCCGAGAACACCCCCGCGGCCCCGCTGGCCTGCCCGGCCGCGAACGCCGCCGACCCGGTGGCCGCCGCCCAGGGTGCGGCCGGCTACCTGGCCGAGGCCCTCAAGAAGGACGGCCACCTCATGGCCGTCACCCCGGGCGCGGAGCCCACCCCCGACACGGGTAACACCGTCGACGCGGTACTGGCCCTGGCCGCCGCCGGACACAAGGAGTCGGCGGCGGGCGCCCTGAAGTGGCTGGAGACCAACTCCGCCGAGTGGGCCAAGGGCAAGCCGGCCGCCCTGGGCACCCTCGTTCTCGCCGCGCACGCCACCGGCAACGACCCGAAGTCCTTCGGGGGCACCGACCTCGTCGCCGCGCTGAACGCGACCGGCCCGGCCCCGCAGGGCGCGGACACCGAAGCGACCAACGTGGACAGCAAGAAGGACAAGTCCTCCGGCGGCCAGAACGTCTGGTGGATCGTCGGTTCGTGCGCCGCGGCCGGCGTCGGCATCGGCATCCTGCTGAGCGGCCGCCGGAAGAAGAACCACTCCTGATGCGCCGCCGCCTGCCCGCCGTGGCCCTCGCTCTCGGGATCACCCTGGCCGCCCTGCCGGCCGCCACCCCCGCGCTGGCGGCCGGCTACCGCTACTGGTCGTTCTGGGACGGCTCGGCGGGCGGCCGGTGGTCCTACGCCACTCAGGGCCCCTCGATGGCCCGACCCGCGGACGGCGCCGTCCAGGGCTTCCGCTTCTCGGTGAGCAAGGACGCGGCGGCCCAGGCGGCCCAGCCGCGCGCGGCGGCCGACTTCGAGTCCGTCTGCGGGGCGACCGCCCCGACGGAAGGCAGCAAGCGGGTGGCACTCGTCATCGACTTCGGCGTCCCGCAGGACGCCCCGGCGGGTGACACCCCGCCCGATGCCGCCCCGCGCACGGCCTGCGCGCAGGTGGCCCCGGAGGCCACGACGGCCGAGGCGCTGGCCTCGGTCGCCAAGCCGCTGCGCTACAACAGCGCAGCGCTGCTGTGCGCGATCTCCGGCTACCCGAAGCAGGGCTGCGGCGACCAGGTCGCGGACAGTACGGCCGGGACCCCGGCCCCGTCGGCCCCGGCGCAGTCCGCCGCCCAGGATTCCGGCGGGGGCCCGTCCGCGGGCCTGCTCGCGGGCATCGCCGCGGTGGCCGCTCTGGCCGCGGCCGGCGTCTGGCAGTCCCGCCGCCGCACCCGATGACCGGCTCCGGCGCCGGGGCGCACCCCGGCGACGACGCCGAGCCGGCCACCACGGACACGGGCGCACCCCGGACCGCGCCCGCCACCGCAGCCGCACCCGACGGCGTGCCCCCGGCCCGGCGGAGCCCGGCCGCGGCGCAGGATCCCGCGCACCGGTCGACGTACGAACGGTGGAGGCCCCCGCAGGCCGCCCGGGCCACCGCCCTGCACGCGGGGGCCTGGTGGCTGTGGGCCCTCGGCCTCGCCACCGCCGCCTCCCGCACCACGAACCCGCTGCTGCTCGGGCTGATCGCCGGCGTCGCCGGGTACGTGGTCGCGGCCCGCCGCACCGACGCTCCCTGGGCCCGTTCCTACGGCGCCTTCCTCAAGCTCGGCCTTTTCGTCATCGGCCTGCGCCTGCTCTTCTCCATGCTCCTCGGCTCGCCCATCCCCGGCTCGCACACCCTCTTCACCCTCCCGGAGTTCCCGCTCCCGGCCTGGGCCCAGGGCATCCGCTTCGGCGGCCGCGTCACCGCCGAGCAGCTCGTCTTCGCCTTCTACGACGGGCTGAAGCTGGCCGCGCTCCTGGTGTGCGTGGGCGCCGCGAACGCCCTCGCCAATCCGGCGCGGCTGCTGAAGTCGCTGCCGGCCGCCCTGTACGAGGCGGGGGTCGCCGTCGTCGTCGCCATGACCTTCGCGCCGAACATGGTCGCCGACGTCGTCCGCCTGCGGACCGCCCGCCGGCTGCGCGGCCGGCCCACGGGCGGGGTGAAGGCCATCCTCCAGATCGGCCTGCCGGTCCTGGAGGGCGCTCTGGAACGCTCCGTCGCCATCGCCGCGTCGATGGACGCGCGCGGCTACGGCCGTACCGCCGAGGTCCCGCCCGCCGTCCGGCACACCACCAACGCCCTCACCCTCGGCGGCCTCATCGGCATGTGCGCGGGCACGTACGGCCTGCTGGCCGCGCAGGGCGCCGCGTACGGGCTGCCCGTGCTCGGCGCCGGCGCGGCCCTGGCCGTGGCGGGCCTGCGCCTGGGCGGGCGCCGGTCGGTGCGGACCCGCTACCGGCCCGACCGCTGGGGGCCGCGGGCCTGGCTGGTCGCCGGATCGGGCGCGGCCGTGGCCGCCCTGCTGATCCACGCCGGTTCCGTCGACCCGGCAGCCCTGCACCCGGGCGTGGTCCCGCTCGCGGCCCCCGCGCTCCCGCTGTGGCCGGCGGCCGCGATCCTGATCGGCCTGCTGCCCGCCTTCGTGGCACCCGTACCGCCCAAGGAGGCGTCGCAGTGATCCGCTTCGAGCAGGTGTCGGTCACCTACGAGGGCGCGTCCGCCCCCTCCCTGCGGGGCGTCGACCTGGTGATCCCCGAGGGGGAGCTGACGCTGCTGGTCGGCCCGTCGGGCGTCGGCAAGTCCACCCTGCTGGGGACGGTCTCCGGACTGGTCCCGCACTTCACGGGCGGCACCCTGCGGGGCCGGGTCACGGTCGCCGGCCGGGACACGCGCACCCACAAGCCGCGCGAGCTCGCGGACGTGGTCGGCACGGTCGGCCAGGATCCCCTCGCGCACTTCGTGACGGACGTGGTGGAGGACGAGCTCGCCTACGGCATGGAGTCCCTGGGGCTGCCACCTGCGGTGATGCGCCGCCGGGTGGAGGAGACCCTGGACCTGCTGGGCCTGAACGAGCTGCGCGACCGGCCGATCGCGACGCTGTCCGGCGGCCAGCAGCAGCGGGTCGCGATCGGCTCGGTCCTCACGCCGCACCCGAAGGTGCTGGTGCTCGACGAGCCGACGTCCGCGCTCGACCCGGCGGCGGCGGAGGAGGTCCTGGCGGTCCTCCAGCGCCTGGTCCACGACCTGGGCACGACCGTGCTGATGGCGGAGCACCGGCTGGAGCGGGTCGTCCAGTACGCCGACCAGGTCCTGCTCCTGCCGTCGCCGGGCGCGGCCCCGGTCATCGGCACCCCGGCCGAGATCATGGCCGTCTCCCCGGTCCACCCGCCGGTGGTCGCCCTGGGCCGCCTCGCGGGCTGGTCCCCGCTCCCCCTCTCGATCCGCGACGCCCGCCGCCAGGCCGCTCCGCTCCGCTCCCGCCTGGCCACCGCTTCCCTTCCAGCCTCGCCGGTGTTCGAGGCGCGGGGTGCGGGGCAGAGCCCCGATCTTTCAGCCCCGCCGGCGTTCGAGGCGCGGGGATCCGGGGGCGGAGCCCCCGTCGCCGGAGCCCCCGGGCTCCTCGCACGCCTGCGCCGGGGCCGCGGCAGGCCGACCCCGGGCCCCGCCCCCCATGAGGCTCCGGCCGAGGTCCACCGGGTCACCGTCCGCCGCGGCCGCGTACAGGCCCTGCACGGAATCACCCTCACCGTGGCCCCCGGCGAAACCATCGCCCTCATGGGCCGCAACGGCGCCGGCAAATCCACCCTCCTCTCCACCCTCGTCGGTACGGTCGCCCCCACCACCGGCGAGGTGACCGTCGGCGGCCGTACCCCCCACCGCACGGCACCGCCCGAGATGGTGCGCCGCGTCGGCCTCGTCCCGCAGGAACCCCGCGACCTCCTGTACGCCGACACGGTCGCCGCCGAGTGCGCCGCGGCCGACTCCGACGCCGCCGCGCCCGCCGGTACCTGCCGGGACCTCGTCTCCGCGCTGCTCCCGGACGTCCCCGACGACATCCACCCGCGCGATCTCTCCGAGGGCCAGCGCCTGGCCCTCGCCCTGGCCCTGGTCCTCACCGGCCGTCCCGCCCTGCTGCTCCTGGACGAGCCCACCCGCGGCCTGGACTACGCCGCCAAGGTCCGCCTGGTCGAGATCCTGCGCGGGCTGGCGGCCGGCGGCCACGCCATCGTGCTGGCCACCCACGACGTGGAGCTCGCCGCCGAGCTGGCCCACCGGGTGGTGATCCTGGCCGGCGGGGAGATCGTCGCGGACGGTCCGACCGCGGAGGTCGTCGTCTCCTCGCCCGCCTTCGCGCCGCAGGTGGCGAAGGTCCTCGCGCCGGACGCCTGGCTCACCGTGCGCCAGGTCGCCGAGGCCCTGGACGCGGCGGAGGCCCCGTGAACCGTCCCGCCCGGCCCGCCCGCCCCGCCCGGCCCGTCCGGCCCGCCCGCCCCGCCCGCCCCGCCCGCCCCGTCCGGATCGGTCCCCGCGCCGCCGTCGCCCTGGTCCTCGTCACCCTCATCGGCATCGCGGCCTTCGGCTGGCCGCTGCTCGCCGACCGGGGCTCGGGCCTGGCCCACGCGCAGGACGCCCCCTGGCTCTTCGCCGCGCTCCTCCCGCTCCTGGTGGCGGTGGTCGTCGCGACGATCGCCGACAACGGCATGGACGCGAAGGCGGTGGCGATGCTCGGTGTGCTCGCCGCCGTCGGGGCGGCGCTGAGACCGCTCGGCGCGGGTACGGCCGGGCTGGAGCCCATGTTCTTCCTGATGGTGCTCAGCGCGCGGGTGCTCGGTCCCGGCTTCGGCTTCGTCCTGGGCTCGGTGACGATGTTCGCCTCCGCCCTGCTGACGGGCGGGGTCGGGCCGTGGATGCCGTTCCAGATGCTGGCGATGGGCTGGTTCGCGCTGGGGGCCGGGCTGCTGCCGGGCGCGATGGCAGTCCCCCCTGCTCGAGCGAAGCCGAGAGCTTGGGGGAGGATCCGGGGCCGGGCGGAGCTGCTGATGCTGGCCGCGTACGGCTTCGTGGGCTCGTTCGCGTACGGCACGGTCATGAATCTGCAGGGCTGGGTGCTGCTGCAGGGCATGGGCCAGGGCATCTCCTTCCATCCGGGGGAGCCGGTGGCCGCGAACCTGGCGCGGTTCGGGGCGTACTGCCTGGCGACCTCGGTGGGCTGGGACCTGGGCCGGGCCGTACTGACGGTCGTCCTGACGCTCACCCTCGGGGCGACGCTGCTGAAGGCGCTGCGCCGGGCGACCCGCAAGGCCGCGTTCGACGCCCCGGTCTCCTTCGGTCCTTCCGGTTCCTCCGGTTCCTCCCATTCCTTCGATCCGGGGGCCGAAACGGGGCGCGAACCCGCCCTCGGTAGGGATACGAACGGCAGCGGAGGGTGACATTCGGGGCCTCCCCCGGTGACCCGCCCCATAGGACGTGGGTCACATACGAAGGCGGCTAGTAGGCCTCGGAGCCCCCGAACCCTCCCCCACGGGGGGCGGGTGGACCGCCCGCTGCGAGGGCCGCTAGTAAGCGGGACCTTTGCCAGGGCGTCGGGGCGTCTGTAGAACTGGATGAGTCGCAGGGCGGCAGGGGTAGTTCACCCGCCGCCGACGAACCTCTCTCCTTTGCGTGAGTGGCTCACGCATGCTCCGGCATGCCTGCGACCGCCCTTGTCCCCGTCGGAAGGTCAATCCGTGTCCAACGCCATCATCCGCCGCATCGCCACCTCCAAGAAGGCCCTCGCGGGCACCGTCGTCGCCCTGGGTGTCGCCGGTTCCATGCTCGCCACGGTGCCCGCCCAGGCGGCCCCGATGAGCGCCAAGGCGATCGCACAGCAGATGATCAAGGACCCGGCCCAGTTCGCCGCCTTCGACAAGATCATCTCCCACGAGAGCGGCTGGGACTACACCGCGACCAACGCCTCTTCCGGCGCGTACGGCCTGGCCCAGGCCCTGCCGGCCTCGAAGATGGCCTCCGCGGGCGCGGACTGGAAGACCAACCCGGCCACCCAGATCAAGTGGGGCCTGGACTACATGAACGACCGCTACGGCAGCCCTGTCGGCGCCTGGAACTTCTGGTCCGCCAACCACTGGTACTAAGCCACCAGCAGCAGCGGCAGCACCGCGCGGCGCAGCGCAGCAGACATACGAAGGCCCCGGTGGCCGGCCTCCCCAGGTCCGGCCGCCGGGGCCCTCTGCATCCCATCCCAGGGGACTCAGGGGCGCCTCACAGGCGCTGGATGATCGTGCCGGTCGCCAGCGCGCCTCCCGCGCACATGGTGATCAGTGCGAACTCCTTGTCGCGGCGCTCCAGCTCGTGCAGCGCGGTGGTGATGAGCCGGGCGCCGGTGGCGCCGACGGGGTGGCCGAGCGCGATGCCCCCGCCGTTGACGTTGACCTTCTCCAGGTCCTGGTCGAAGACCTGGGCCCAGGACAGGACCACGGAGGCGAACGCCTCGTTGATCTCGACGAGGTCGATGTCCCGCAGCGACATCCCGGCCTTGCCGAGCACGGCCCGCGTCGCGTCGATCGGCCCGTCGAGGTGGTAGTGGGGGTCGGCGCCGACGAGCGTCTGGGCGACGATCCGGGCGCGCGGCTTGAGCTTGAGGGCGCGGGCCATCTTCCGCGAGGCCCACATCACGGCGGCGGCGCCGTCGGATATCTGCGAGGAGTTCCCGGCGGTGTGCACTGCGGTGGGCATGACCGGCTTGAGCCGGGCCAGCGCCTCCATGCTCGTGTCCCGCAGCCCCTCGTCCCGGTCGACCAGGCGCCACATGCCCTGCCCGGCGGCCTGCTCCTCCTCGGTCGTCGGCACCTGCACGGCGAAGGTCTCACGCTTGAACCGCTCCTCGGCCCATGCGGCCGCGGCCCGCTCCTGGGAGAGGAGCCCGAGCCGGTCGACGTCCTCGCGGGACAGGCCCCGGTGGCGGGCGATCCGCTCGGCGGCCTCGAACTGGTTGGGGAGGTCGACGTTCCACTCGTCCGGGAAGGGCTTGCCCGGGCCGTGCTTGGATCCGGAGCCGAGCGGCACGCGGCTCATGGCCTCGACGCCGCAGGCGATGCCGATGTCCATGACCCCGCCGGAGATCATGTTGGCGACCATGTGGTTGGCCTGCTGCGAGCTGCCGCACTGACAGTCCACCGTCGTCGCGGCGGTCTCGTACGGGAGCCCCATGGCGAGCCAGGCGTTGCGGGCGGGGTTCATCGACTGCTCGCCTGCGTGCGTCACGGTGCCGCCGACGATCTGCTCGACGCAGTCGGGCTGGATTCCGGTACGGGCCAGCAGTTCGCGGTAGGTCTCACCGAGCAGGTAGGCGGGATGGAGGTTGGCGAGAGCGCCCCCGCGCTTACCGATGGGGGTGCGTACGGCTTCGACAATGACGGGTTCCGCGGCCATGAGCTCGTCCTCTCCTGCACTGCGTCAGCACGGCGGGCCGTCCCGGCGCCCCACCCGAACTAGTACGCGTTCTAGTTCTCCCCGCAGTCTTATGACCTGAGGCCCCGGCACGCAAGGGTCTTGCACGCGGCCTGCACGGATTCCACACGCAACAGTTGACGCCAGGACCCTTGTCACTTCTAGAACTCGTTACTACCTTCGAGCCAACTTCTGATGGTCCGTCAGACTTTGGAGTTGCCCGATGTCCTGCCCCGCACTGCCCGAAGGCTTCGACGCCACCGACCCAGACCTGCTCCAAAGCCGCGTCCCCTTCCCGGAGTTCGCGCAGCTGCGGCAGACCGCACCCGTGTGGTGGTGCCCGCAGCGGCGGGGCGTCACCGGCTTCGACGACGAGGGCTACTGGGCCGTGACCCGGCACGCGGACGTCAAGTACGTCTCCACGCACCCGGAGCTCTTCTCCTCCACCACCAACACGGCGATCATCCGCTTCAACGAGCACATCCAGCGTGATGCGATAGATGCCCAGCGACTGATCATGCTGAACATGGATCCGCCGGAACACACCCGCGTACGCCAGATCGTGCAGCGCGGCTTCACCCCGCGGGCCATCCGCGGACTGGAGGACGCGCTGCGGGACCGCGCCCGGAAGATCGTCGAGGAGGCCGCGGCCACGGCGGCCGACGGCAGCTTCGACTTCGTCACGCAGGTGGCGTGCGAGCTGCCGCTGCAGGCCATCGCCGAACTGATCGGCGTACCGCAGAAGGACCGCGCGAAGATCTTCGACTGGTCGAACAAAATGATCGCCTACGACGACCCGGAGTACGCGATCACCGAGGAGGTCGGCTCCAACGCGGCGATGGAGCTCATCGGCTACGCGATGAACCTCTCCGCCCAGCGCAAGGAATGTCCGGCCAAGGACATCGTCACGCAGCTGGTGGCGGCCGAGGGCCAGGGCAACCTCGGCTCGGACGAGTTCGGCTTCTTCGTGCTGCTGCTGGCGGTCGCGGGCAACGAGACCACGCGCAACGCCATCAGCCACGGCATGCACGCCTTCCTGACCCACCCCGAGCAGTGGGAGCTCTACAAGGCGACCCGGCCGTCGACGGCCGCCGAGGAGATCGTCCGCTGGGCCACGCCCGTGGTGTCCTTCCAGCGCACCGCCACGCAGGACACCGAACTGGGCGGCGCGAAGATCAAGGCGGGTGACCGGGTGGGGATGTTCTACTCCTCGGCCAACCACGACCCCGAGGTCTTCACGAACCCGGACGTCTTCGACATCACCCGCGACCCCAACCCCCACCTGGGCTTCGGCGGCGGCGGCCCGCACTTCTGCCTCGGCAAGTCGCTGGCGGTGATGGAGATCGACCTGATCTTCAACGCCCTGGCCGACACCCTCCCGAACCTCCACCTGACGGACGCTCCCCCGCGCCGCCTCCGCGCGGCCTGGCTCAACGGCATCAAAGAACTCCGCGTCACCACCGCCGCCGCCCCCTCCAACATTTGAGCCGCGGGGCCCGGGGGCCGGTGCGAAGCCCGGCAGCATCTTCCGGCCCCGCAGCCCCATCCAGCCCAGCGGGCGCTTGAGGCGGTCTTTCAGCCCCACCGCCCCATCCAGCCCCGCCGGCGTTTGAGGCGGTCTTTCAGCCCCACCGCCCCATCCAGCCCCGCCGGCGCTTGAGGCGGTCTTTCAGCCCCACCGCCCCATCCAGCCCCGCCGGCGCTTGAGGCGGTCTTTCAGCCTCGCCGGCGTTTGAGGCGCGGGGGTCCGGGGGCAGCGCCCCCGCAACGGCGCCGCACCCGTTCGAGTGGCAGCCCGGCCCGAACGGAGTGATCCTGGCAAGCAGCGGCGATCCAGCCGAAGGGGCGCCGGGGCAGCGAATGCCCCGGCGCCCCTTCGGCCTCCCCGCGCCACGCCCGGCCCGGCCAGGGCGACGGCGACCCCGGCCGGGGCCAGCCGTACCGCCCCGACCAGCGCGAAGAACGGTACGAGGATCCCCAGCAGCCCGGCGAACACCTTCCCCTTGGCCAGCGCCACCAGCGCGAATCCCGCGTTCACCGCGACCAGGCGGAAGCCCCGCAGCAGGCAGAGCAGCAGCGGCTGTTTGCCGGGTTCGACGATCTGACGCTGGTACCAGTCGCCCACAGGTCTGGCCACCCGCCCGGCGGCCTGTGCGGCCCCCGTCGGCTTCGCGCTCATGACCCGATGCCGGCACCGGGCCGGGCGCGGCGCCTGCGGGAGCCGGCACCGCGCCCGCACGAACCCCTACGAGCTCCGTGCCGGGGCGATCTGCCGCCGTTCCCCCGCGCTCGGCTCCTCTTCCTCCTCCACCGCCTCTTCCACCGCGCCCTGGCGCTGCCAGGGCAGGGTCAACTGCAGCCCCCGCGGCCCGGACAGCGCGTACACGAGCCCGAAGCCGGCGGACACGACCACGGCACCGCCCACGGCGTCCAGCACCCAGTGGTTGGCGGTGGCCACGATCGCGCACACCGTGATCAGCGGGTGCAGCGCCCCGAGCAGCTTCTGCCAGCCCTTCGGCGCCAGCACCACGATCACGATCCCGCACCACAGCGACCAGCCGAAGTGCAGCGAGGGCATCGCCGCGTACTGGTTGGAGATCGCGGTCATGGCCCCGTACGAGGGGTTGGCCAGGTCCTGCGGCCCGTGCACCGTGTCGATGAAGCCGAGGCCGGGCATCAGGCGCGGCGGCGCGAGCGGGTAGAGCCAGAAACCTATGAGGGCCAGCACCGTGGCCAGCCCCAGCGAGGCCCGCGCCCACCGGTAGTCACCGGGGCGCCGCCAGTACAGGACCGCCAGGATCGTCAGCGGGACCACGAAGTGGAAGGAGGTGTAGTAGAAGTTGAAGAACGCCTCCAGCCAGGGCGTGTCCACCACGGCGTGGTTCACGGCGTGTTCGATGTCGATGCCCAGCGCGCGTTCGATCCCGTGGATCTGGCTGCCGTTGCCCTCGGCGAGGCTGCGGCTGGTGGGCGCGGCGGCCCGGATGTGCGAGTAGAGCGAGTAGCCCACCCGTATCAGCAGGAGCTCCAGCAGCAGGTTCGGGCGGGACAGCACGCGCCGCCAGAACGGCATCAGCGGCACCCGCGCCCAGCGGGCCGCCGCGGGCCGCCCGTAGTCGGTGGGCACGGGCTCGCGCCAGTACGCCGACGAGCGCGGCAGGAACGGTACCGCGCAGGCCGCGGCCACGGCGGTGAGCAGCAGCACGTTGTCGCGTACGGGGGCCAGCGCGGCCAGGTTCGGCAGCAGCATCGTGCTCGGCAGGGTCATGGCGAGGACCACGGCCACCGGCCACACGGGCCGGTCGGCGGCCCGCTTGCCCACCTTGCCGGCGACGGCGAGGAGCACCCACACCAGCTGGTGGCGCCAGCCGGTCGGGGACACGACGACGGCCACGCAGCCGGTGACGGCGACGGCGAGCAGCAGCTGGCCGTCGCGGGCGTAGCGGACCGCGCGGCGCAGGCCGATCCAGATGACGGCGGCCGCGAGGGCGGCGTAGAGCAGGATCTCGGCGGGTCCGGTCAGGCCGAGGCGCAGCAGCGCGCCGTGCACGGACTGGTTGGCGAGGCCGTCGGGGGCTCCGCCGAGGCCGGTACCGGCCAGGTGCTCGACCCAATACGTCCAGGAGTCGCGCGGCATGGCCGCCCAGGACAGGGCGGTGGCTCCGGCGAAGGTCACGGCGGCGGTGCGCGCGGTGGGGCGTCCGGTCAGCCACAGCAGCGGTGCGAACAGCAGCAGCGCGGGCTGGAGTGCGGCGGCAAGGCCGACGAGGAAGCCGGCGGGCCGGTCGCCGGGCACCCGGAACACGGCGATGAGCACCAGCAGCACGGGCAGGACGGCGGTCCGGCCGGGTGAGGCGGCCTCGCGGACGGGGAGCGAGACCATCATCAGGGCGGTGAGCACGGGTGCGGCGAGCAGCGCGGTGCGCCGCGGCACGGGGTCGGGCAGGCCACGGGCGGCGACGAGCCCGATGGCGGCGACGCACAGCAGCGTCACGCAGGTCCAGGCGACCTCCAGCGACGGGGCGGCGAGGCCGACCAGCGGCCTCAGGACCAGCCCGGCGAAGGGGGTGTCGGAGAACTGGCCGGTGTCGTAGACCGATCCGGGCAGGCTGCCGGGGAGGTGGAAGCCGCTCAGCCACTCGGCCGGTGGCACCCGCAGCACGGCGGCGGCCTGTCTGACGGCGAGCGCGCCGGCCAGTGCCCACAGGAGAAGGCGAGCCGCCCCGAGCCTGCCGTGATCGCTTATGACTCCGGCATGTCCGTTCGCACCGCTGTGCTCCGCCGCGTTAGCCACGCCTCGCCGGCCTCCCGCCATGTTGACCGCAACCCTGACTTCGCCTGGCTGCCGCGCTCCATTACCCGGACGACGATATCTCCCACGGGATGCGTTGGACGGCCCTCGCGGGCATCGCGGAGACCGACACGCCCGCCGACCTGCGGGACCTGTTCCTGGACGGGACCCCCGGGCTCTCCAGGTGCGGGCAGCGGACTTCGTGGCGAAGCTGAGGTGACAGGCATTCCGTGGAGAGGACGGCTCATGTCCATGCTTGACAAGCTCAAGGGCCTCATCAAGGGACACCCTGACCAGGCCCGCCAAGGCGTCGAGAAGGCCGGAGACGCCTTCGACGCGAAGACCGGCAACAAGTACCAGAGCCAGGTCGACACGGCGCAGCAGAGGCTCAACGAACAGATCGGCAAGCAGCAGCCGCCCACGTCCGGGGAGGGCCGGCCGCCCCAGACCTGAGGTCTGGGTCTGGCCTGAGGTCTGGCCTGAGGCCTGGGACCACGGCGCAGGGACCGCACCACGGTGCGGTCCCTGCGGCCTTCGGGAGGGGCGGATGTAGGAAACTGCACGCATATCGTCAAGGCCGGGCGTCGGCCCGGCCTGTGTTCATGAGAGGTGTGTCCTGTGCCTAGCGTCGTAAAGATCAACGCACTGACGGTTCCCGCCGAGCAGCGGGAGATCCTGGAGCAGCGCTTCGCGTCCCGGGCCGGGGCCGTGGAGAGCTCGGACGGGTTCGAGTGGTTCGAGCTGCTGCGCCCGGTGGAGGGCACGGACCAGTACCTCGTCTACACGCGCTGGCGTTCGGAGGAGGACTTCCAGGCGTGGATGGAGGGCCCGATGAAGGCCGCTCACCAGGGCGGCGGCGAGGGCGGCGGCGAGCGGCCGAAGCCCGCGGCTTCCGCGTCGACGGTGTGGTCGTTCGAGGTCGTGCAGCAGGCGGCCCCGAAGCAGGCCTGACGCCCTCCGGACGCCCTCCGGACGCGCGCGCCACGGGCCGGGGCGGGGTCGGCCCCGCCCCCGGCCCGTAGCGCGGCGGACTCGGGGACTGGGCGGACACAGGGCCTCGGAGCCTCGGAGCCTCGGAGCCTCGGAGCCTCGGAGCCTCGGGGGAGCATCAGCTCCAGAAGGCGTCTTCCTCGTCGATGTCCGCGGTGCACTGGTCGATATCGGTGATCTTGTTGCCGACGATCGTGAAGAAGAGCCCCTGGCGGATCTCGATACCACGGTCACCGCGGTCGGCGCGTACCGTGTGGAAACTCATCACGTGCCCCCGCCCGTCCGCCAGCACCGATTCCAGATCCACCTGGAAGGTGCCCTTCGTCTCCTCGCCGAGGCGGCGGTAGAAGTCGAGGACGTTCTCCCGCCCCTTGTGGTGCCCGGACAGCGGGTTGCTGCCTGGCACGTGGTGGATGACATCGGCCATCAGCAACGTGCTCATCGTCTCCATGTCGCCTTTGCCGAAGGCCTCGTAACCACGGCGGACCAGGGCACAGTCGGGATGCTCTGACATGGCGTTCCCACCCTCCGGGTACGCAGGGGATGTCCTTTTTCCTATCATCGGCCCGGCCTTGTGGATATTCCACGCGGGAGGTCCGCCGCGAACTCCACAATGACGCCATGACCACTCACAGCGAACACCGCACACCCACCCTCTCGTGGACCGTGACCCCCGAGCCGTTCACCACCCGGGACGCCACCGCCCTGCGCCGCGCGTACTACGCGGAGATCGCCGGCCGTTACTGGAAACGGCAGGTAACCGAGACCGAGATCGACCAAGGGCTGCTGGACTTCCCGGACGACGGGCTGGTCCCGCCGACGGGCCAGTTCGTCGTCGGCAGACTCGACGGCGAGCCCCTGGCGTGCGGCGGCATCCGCCTGCTCGACCCCCTGACCGCCGAGCTCACCAGGGTGTACGTCGACCGGCGCGCCCGCGGCACCGGCGGCGGGGCGGCTCTGCTTCAGGTCCTGGAGGCGGAGGGCCGTGCGCTCGGCGCCGAGCGGGTCCGGCTGGACACCCGGTCGGACCTCGTGGAGGCCCGGGCGTTGTACGCGCGCCACGGGTACGCGGAAATACCGGCCTACAACTCCGGCCCGTACGCAGAACACTGGTTCGAGAAGCGTCTGGCCTGAGCCCGTGCCCCGGCGACGGGGCCGCGCACCGGCAGAGCGGCCGCCGCTCGCCGCTAGTGGGCGGCGTGGTCCCGGCGCGGCAAGGCGTCGTAGGGCTCCTCGGCGTCGGACCCGCACAGCTCCTTGTTGATCTGCCGCACCAGCTTCACCAGGTCCGTCGGACGGTCCGGGCCCCACCAGTCGCCGAGGAGCTCGGCGAGGGACTCCTCCCGGGCCTCGGCGAGCTTCGCGGCGCACGCGCGCCCCTGCTCGGTCAGGACCAGCGGCAGCCCCTCCCGGACGGCGAGCCCGCGCTCCTCGACCTGGCGTGCGGCGTCCGTGACGACCTTCAGCGGCACATTGGTGCGCTCGGCGAGCATCGAGGGCTCCACGGAGCCGTACCTCTTGATCCGCAGCAGCAGCCAGCTGGAGGCGGGCAGCAGGTCGTAGCCCGCCTTCTCGGTGATCTTCTCGTAGACGTGGCGGCGGCCCTCCCGGGTACCGAGGACCGACAGGGCACGGGCGACCTCGTCGTGGGAGGAGCGCTGGACGGGGTTGGAGGCCAGGGTCTCCGTCACATCGGGTGCGGTGACCGAGCCGCGGAGCTTGTCCTCCTTCAGGAACCAGGCGATCACGAAGGCGATGAGGACGATCGGCACCGCGTAGAGGAACACGTCGGTGATGGCGGCGGCGTAGGCGTCGAGCACCTGCGGTTGGAGCTCGGTGGGAAGGGCGCCGATGGCCCGCGGGTCCGCCTCCAGCTGCGCGACGCTCGCACCGGCCGGCAGTGTGACGCCCGCGAGGGAGGCGGCCAGCTTGTCGTCGAGCTGAAGGGTGAAGACCGTGCCGAAGATGGCCACGCCGAAGGAGGCGCCGATGGAACGGAAGAAGGTGGCACCGGAGGTGGCGACGCCGAGGTCGGCGTAGCTGACCGCGTTCTGCACCACCAGGACGAGCACCTGCATGACCAGGCCGAGCCCGGCACCGAAGACGAAGAAGTAGATGCTCATCTCCCAGGTGGAACTGGTGCGGTGCAGCTGGTGCAGGAGGAGCAGACCGATCGCGGTCACGGCCGTGCCCGCGATCGGGAAGACCTTCCAGCGCCCGGTACGGCTGACGATCTGGCCGGAGGCGGTGGAGGTGATCAGCATGCCGATCACCATCGGCAGCATGTGGACGCCTGACATGGTCGGCGAGACGCCCTGGACGATCTGGAGGAATGTCGGCAGGTAGACCATCGCGCCGAACATCGCGAAGCCCACGACGAAGCTGATCGCCGAGCAGAGGGTGAAGGTGCGGATGCGGAACAAACCCAGCGGCAGGACGGGTTCGGCGGCCTTGCGCTCCACGAGGAGGAAGCCGGCGAGCAGTACGGCGCCGAGGACGGCGACGCCGATGGTCCGGGCCGAGCCCCAGCCCCAGGTGCCGCCGAGGGAGGCGACGAGTACGAGGCAGGTGGCGACGCAGGCGATGAGGAAGGTGCCGAGGTAGTCGATGGTGTGCCTCGCGGAGCGCGCCGGGATGTGCAGGACGGCGGCGATGACGACGAGCGCGACGAGACCGATCGGGAGGTTGATGTAGAAGACCCAGCGCCAGGACAGGTTGTCCACGAACAGGCCGCCCAGCAGCGGGCCCAGCACGCTGGTCGCACCGAAGACGGCGCCGAAGAGGCCTTGGTACTTGCCGCGTTCGCGCGGCGGGACGATGTCGCCGACGATCGCCATCGACAGCACGATCAGTCCGCCGCCGCCCAGGCCCTGCAGGGCACGGAAGCCGATGAGCTGGGGCATGTCCTGGGCGAGCCCGCACAGGGCCGAGCCGATGAGGAAGAGGACGATGGCGTACTGGAAGAGCCTCTTGCGTCCGTACTGGTCGCCGAGCTTGCCCCACAGGGGGGTGGCGGCGGTGGAGGCGAGTATGTAGGCGGTGACGACCCAGGACAGGTGCGCCATGCCGCCGAGGTCGCTGACGATGGTCGGCAGGGCGGTGGAGACGATGGTCTGGTCGAGTGCGGCGATCAGCAGGCCGAGCAGCAGGGCTCCGATGGAGACGAGTACGTCGCGGGAGGCGTGCTCGGCGGCGGGACCGGCCTTCTCCGGGTCGAGCACGGGGCCCGGGCCCTGCGCGGTCACATCCTGAGCCATCGATACCTCCTCAGGCCGGATCAACATCTCCATCCTGAGCGGTGTGTCCGGTTATGGCCTCTCGGGCGGTTGGGAGGGCCCCTGCGGGTCTGCATAATCGCAGGCAATAGCCAGGGAGGGAGTCCAGTGAGCCGTCAGCACTGTCCAGAATGCGGCGCCGCCGGCGCCGGCTGCGGGTGCGTGCCGGGTGTGGGTTTCAACCCCTTGCGCATCCGGCCGTACGTGACGTTGCCCGACCCGGGCGAGCCGGACACCCCGGTGTCCCCGCAGCCGGTGTCCGCAGTGGTGTCCCCGGACCCGCGCCCGGCGCCCGTGCCCGCGGCGGCGGCGGACGACACCCCGGCGTACGGGATACCCGTGCCGCCGCAGGACGGGCCGTGGCCCGCGGGGCCCGCGCACGCGTCACACCCGGCCGAGACGGTCCAGCTCCGGACGATCCCGGCAGCGGGCCACACGTACGGCAACGGAGCGGGAGGGGGTGGGGGCGGGGGCGGGGGCCCGGAGAAGCGAACCGGTCCGGCCGCCCGAAAGCCGCTCGCGCTGCTGATCGGCGCCGCGGCGGCGGTGGCCCTCAGCGGGACGGCCGTGGCGGTGTGGGCCCTGCCGGGTTCCACCGAGACCGAGGCCGTGCTGATGGACGCGAAGGCGTCGGCGCCTGTGACGAGCGCCGCCCCGGCCGCGCCCCCCGCGAGCCCGTCCCCGAGCAAGGGCAGCCCGTCCCCTTCGGCCTCCCCGTCGCCGAGCGCCTCGAAGTCGGCATCGCCGTCCCCCTCGCCGAGCGCGTCCCGCACATCGGCACCCCCGTCCCCCAGCCCGTCCCCGAGCGCGAGCCGCTCCTTCAGCCCGCCGCCCACGCAGGCCCCCACCCTGCGGCACGGGGACTCGGGCTCGGAGGTGGAGAAGCTCCAGCGGCTGCTCGCGGCGCAGGGCCTGTACCGGGGCAGGATCAACGGCCGGTTCGACGGGCGGGTGGAGGACGCCGTGTCGGAGTTCCAGTACGAGAGGGGCATCGACGATCAGGAGTGGGGCTTCTACGGGCCGGTGACCCGCAAGGCTCTGGAGGGATAAGGGTCACATGTCCCCTGGTGGCGCGGACCGCCCCTTGTTTTGTATCGTGAAGGAACAAAGTGGTTCCGTCCTCATTCCCTGACCGGTGGACGGAACCACTTGTTCTCTTTCCCGCCCCGTCTGGAGCCCCGCCGATGCCGGCCAGCACCACCACCGCACCCGTCGCCCTCACCGCCAAGGCCCTGCTCCTGGACATGGACGGCACGATCGTCAACTCCGACGCGGTGGTCGAACGCTGCTGGCACGAGTGGGCGGTCTCCCACGGGCTGGATCCGCAGGAGGCCATGAAGGTGGTCCACGGCCGTCAGGGCTACGCCACCATGGCCGTACTCCTGCCGGACCGCCCCATGGAGGTCAACCACGCCGAGAACGCGGTGATGCTCGCCCGTGAAACGGCCGACACCGACGGAGTGATCCCGGTCGCGGGCGCCCCGGAGTTCATGGCTGCGCTCGACGGCCTGCCGCACGCCCTGGTCACCTCCGCCGACACCGCCCTGGCCACGGCACGGATGACCGCCGCCGCCCTGCCGATGCCCGAGGTACGGGTCACGGCCGAGTCCGTCCAGGCCAGCAAGCCCGACCCCGAGGGCTTCCTCATGGGCGCCGCCGCGCTGGGAGTGGACCCCGCCGACTGCATCGTCTTCGAGGACTCGGCCGCGGGCATCACCGCGGGCCGGGCGGCGGGCATGCGCGTGATCGGCGTGGGCCCCCGCGCCGCCGCCCACGCCCCGACGGCCCACGTCCCGGACCTGACGGCACTCCATGTCACAACCACCCCGGACGGCTCGATCACCATCACGCTCCAGCCGGCGGCCTAACGGCAAACCCGCAGTCCGCCACGCCAGGAGAGCGAGGGCGGGCGGGGCGGGGCCGGGGGGCGGCGGGGCTTCGGTGTACGGGATTTGGCTGGGCGGGGGCGGGCAAGCACGGCGGGGCTCCGGAAGCCGGGATCTGCTCAGCCGGAATCAGGGATGTGTATGGGGGTTTCCCGTCAGTCCCATCGTCCCTCCGTGTCGGGCCGGTCCCTCAAGGGCGCTCCTTCGTCGCGTCGCTTCGCGATGTCGCTGCGCTCCACCCTTGACCGACCGACCCGCCCCGGAGAAACGAAAGACTGCCGGGAAGCCCCCAAAGGAACGGGCCGGCCGACACTTTCAGGGACGGGGCGGCCAGAGATGCCCCGGGAGATCTCGGCCGGCACGACCGAGAGGCGGGGCCCATGACAGCCACCTGCCGTGTCGGTGGAAGCGCGTCCAATCGCTACGCGCTCCTCATCTCCCAGCGTCTCCACACCGTCCTGGGCTGGACATAGGCCGCCCACGACCTCAGCTGTTTCCCACCCACGGCGTCCGGCGACCGTCTATGGCTGTTCATAAGCCGCCCAAGGGATCGATGCGGCGCTCGACATGCGTCCGACGGCTGGCCATCGGCCGCCCTCGACCCTTGGACGCTCTCACGGGAGGCGTCCGACGGCTGACCGGGGCGGAAAGGCATGGGACTGCGGCTATTTCGTCGTGGATGCGGGTCAGCGCTGGTGGGCGGCCCACGAGGTCGATAGATTGCCCCGATTGCCCCTGTTTGGACGCGATCCTGTGGAGTGATGCTTGCGCTGACCCGGCTCCACGACGGGATAGCCGAGCTTTCAGCCTTCCGCCCCTCCCGGCGGCTCTCATCAGCGACTGACGGGCGCCCGTCGCGGTCATGGAGAAGCCCGTAGCGGTCCGAGGCGGCCTACGGCCGGCCACAGGCGGTCGTCGGTCGCATATCGAGCGTGGGACCAGGGTCGTGGGCGGCCTATGTCCAGCCAGGGGCGGTCGTCGGACGCTGAGAGATGAGGGGCGCGTAGCGATTGGACGCGCTTCCACCGACACGGGCCCTGGTCTGTGATGGGCCCCGTCTCTCGGCCGTGCTCACCGGGACGCCCCGCGCATCACTGATCGCCCCGTCCTGATCCTTGAGTGCCCGGCCCATTCCCTTGGGGGCTTCCCGGCAGTCTTTCGTTTCTCCGGGGCGGGGCGGTCGGTCAAGGGTGGCCGAAGGCCATCGCGTAGCGACGCGACGTAGGAGCGCCCTTGAGGGACCGGCCCGACACGGAGGGACGATGGGACTGACGGGAAACCCCCATACACATCCCTGATACCGCCCGAGCAGATCCCGCTCTCCGGCAGCCCCCCGCCCCACCTCACCGATCCCGCCCCGTCGGCCCCCGCCCCCCGAAGCCCCCGTCCCTACTGCCCCACTCGCCCGTCGATGCGTTCCCGCAGGAAGTCCGCGTGGCCGTTGTGGCGGGCGTATTCCTCGATCATGTGGACCAGGACCTCGCGGAGTTCCATGGGCTCGTCGTCGTGTCCGCTGTTACCCGTGACATCCAGACTGGCCGCCTCTGCGACCAGTTGTTCCGCGAAGGCGACTTCGGCGCGCCAGGTGGCCCACGCCTCCGCGACCACCTCCGGGTCGGCCACCGCGCCGGTGAACTCCCCCGCGCGGTCCTCCTCCGAGCGGTAGTGCCGACGTATCTCCTGGCCCGCCATGACCTGTCGGAACCAGTACTGCTCGACGCCCGCGAGGTGGCGTACGAGACCCAGGAGGGACAGGTTGGAGGGTTCCACGGAGCGCTGCGCCAGGGCCTCCGCGTCGAGGCCCTGGCACTTGAGTTCCAGGGTCAGGCGCTGGTCGCGCAGGTAGCCGGCGAGTACGGCGCGCTCGCCCTGGAACCCGCCGTCGGTCCGGGTGTCCTCGTCGGGGTGGACGAACATGTTGGACCAGCCGAACTGACGGTCCTCGGGGGCCACCGGCGCGGACCCGGGTCGGGATGCGGGCTCGGCGGCGGGGCCGGTGGGGGTGGCGGGGCCGGTGGGGGCGGTGGTGTCTGTCACGCGCACGAGCGTGACCCGCGTACCGCCTCCCCGCAAGGAAATATCCGCCGCCGCGGCCCGCGCCTCCGGCGTGTCAGCCCGCGATCGCCTCGTAGAGCGAGAACGCGGCCAGTGCTGCCATGACGGCAGCCGCGATCTTGGTGATGAGTCGCAGCGGCACGTACTTCATCAGGGTGCGCCCGCCCAGGATGCCGATGCCGGCGACCGACCACAGGGCGAGGACGGCGCCGATGCCGACCGAGACGGGGTCGTCGTACCGGGCGGCGAGGTTGGCGGTCATGATCTGGGTCAGGTCGCCGAACTCCGCCACCAGGATCAGCATGAAGCCCGCCCCGGAGACCTTCCAGAAGGACTGGTCGGCGGGCGGCTTGACCTCCTCGTCACCGTCGTCCTTCTTCAGGAGCAGCATGGCCGCGCCCAGGAGGAAGAGGATGCCGACAACGGCCTGGACGAGCCGGTGCGGGAGCAGCGTGAGGACGCTGCCTGCGGCGATGGCGAGTGCGACGTGTACGGCGAAGGCGGCGGCGACGCCCGCGAAGACGTAGGAGGCGCGGTAGCGCGTGCCGAGCATCAGGCCGGCGAGGGCCGTCTTGTCGGGGAGTTCGGCAAGGAAGACGACGCCGAAGGCGATCGCCGTGATGCTGAAGCTGAACACGGGGGGTGAAACCTCGATCGGTCGGGCAGGGCGCCATCGGGACCGAGAGACCTGGGGTGTAGCGGGGGTCGCTTCGGCTCGGCGGCACCCTGGCTTGCGCGTGCGCGTACGAAACGCGCCTGCGCTGAACAGGACACTGCGGCCGAAGGTCTCGCTGGCCGGCCGCTGTGCGCGTCCTGCCTCCGGGCGCCGGCTGGTGTGACCCAGCAGTATGTCGACGGTCCGGCGAAGAGCTACTCCCCTTCTGCTCAGAACAGACTACGCGACGCCCGCGACCGGCCGGAATAGGTCTTTGGTCCCGCGTCCGCCCCGTGCTGCGGCCGCTCCCTCCCCGCCTCCGGCCTGCCCCGTCCCGGCTCTGACCTGGGCCCGGCCGGTCGCCCTTGCCGCGCCCGCGCCCTCCGGAATCCCAACCTCCGTTTAAATCGGGAGCGTTGGGTGACTTGATGTGACGTGCTCATGTCGCCAGGCTGTCATCTGGCGCCCACCCCAGCGACACCCGGCGCCACGACCATGGCCACGCCCCGCCGGGGCCGCACGGCCGCACCCCCCGCACCCAGGGAGCCCCTCATGGCACTCATACCCAGCATCTACGCGCGTCGAATTGGCGTGCTCGCGTCAGCAGCCGCACTCGCCGCGCTCACCTCCCTCCTGAACGCCCCCACCGCCCAGGCCGCCCCGCCCGCCCCCATCAGCGCCTCGGCCGCCCGCGCCTACCTGGCGACGGTCACCCCGAAGACCGAGGGGTCCACCAGCGGCTACAGCCGTGACCTCTTCCCGCACTGGAGCACCGTCTCCGGCAGCTGCAACACCCGCGAGACCGTCCTCAAGCGGGACGGCGTCAATGTCGTCCAGGACTCCGCCTGCGCCGCGGTGAGCGGAAGCTGGTACTCCGAGTACGACGGCGTCACCTGGACCGCCGCCGCCGACCTCGACATCGACCACGTCGTCCCGCTCGCCGAGGCCTGGCGTTCCGGTGCCAATTCCTGGACCACGAGCAAGCGCCAGCAGTTCGCCAACGACCTCACCCGCCCGCAGCTCATCGCGGTCACCGACAACGTCAACCAGGCCAAGGGCGACCTCGACCCCGGCAAGTGGCTGCCCTCGCGGACGGCCTACCGTTGTACGTACGCACGGATGTGGGTCAACGTGAAGCAGTACTGGGGTCTGAGCATGGACTCCGGCGAGAAGACGGCCCTGGTCAACATCCTGAACGGCTGCTGACCGAGCCGGCCGATCTTTCCCCCGTCAGGGGGAGGCGTGGCTCCCCCCACCCGTCGTACCGTGATCGAAGGGGCTACGGAGGAGGGGGAGTTGCATGGCCGGACTGCGTCTGGGGCCGCTGCTGCGCCACGTCGACTGGGACACGGGCCGGTCGGCCACGATATGGGTCGAGGCGGACCGCCCGTGCACGGCAGAGGTGCGGTGCGCGGACGGGGCGGGCGGCAGTGCGCGCACCTTCCAGATAGCCGGTCACCACTACGCGCTGGTGCCGGTGACCGGCCTGACCCCGGGCGCGACCACGGCGTACGAGGTGCTGCTGGACGGCCGGCCGGTGTGGCCGCTGCCGGAGAGCGGTTTCCCGCCGAGCACGATCACCGCTCCGGCCGTGACGGGCCCGGGCCGGGCTTCGCCCGGGCTGCGCGTGACCTTCGGTTCCTGCCGGCAGGCCGCGCCGCCCGCCGGCCGGCACGGACCGCACGGCGCGGACGCGCTCGACACCCTCGCGGCGAGGCTGGCCGCCGATCCGGAGGCGGTGCGCCCGGACGTCCTGCTGCTGCTCGGCGACCAGGTGTACGCGGACGCGCTGTCCCGGGAGACCCGGCAGTGGCTCGCGGCCCGGCGGGATCTGCGGGAGCCGCCGGGTGCCCAGGTCGCGGACTACGAGGAGTACACCCGGCTCTACTACGAGTCCTGGCTCGACCCGGAGATCCGCTGGCTGCTGTCGACGGTCCCCAGCCTGCACATATTCGACGACCACGACGTCATCGACGACTGGAACACGAGCGCGGCGTGGCTGGCGGAGATGCGGGCGACGCCGTGGTGGCGCGAGCGCGTCCTCAGCGGGCTGATGTCGTACTGGGTGTACCAGCACCTGGGCAATCTCTCCCCCGCCGAACTGGCCGCCGACACGGTGTACGAGGCGGTACGGCAGAGCCCTGACGGTACGGATGTACTCCAGGCCTTCGCGTCCGCGGCGGATACCGATCCGGGCACGGTGCGCTGGAGCTACCGGCGCGACTTCGGCCGGACCCGGCTGCTGATGGTGGATACCCGGGCCGCGCGGGTGCTCGCCGAGGACGGGCGGGCCATGCTCGATCCGGCGGAGCAGCAGTGGCTGCGGGAGAACGCCCTGGCCGGGCACGGAGGTTACGACCATCTGCTGATCGGGTCCTCGCTGCCGTGGCTGATGCCACCGCTGATCCACGACGCCGAGACGTGGAACGCCGCACTGTGCCGCGGGGAGCGGGGACCTCGGTGGGCGCGGATCGGGGAGGATCTGCGCCGGCGCAGCGATCTGGAGCACTGGGCGGCGTTCCCGGCCTCGTTCGCGGCCCTGACGGATCTGATCGAGGAGGTGGGGACGGGGCCGCGGGCGCCGGCGACGGTGTGCGTGCTGTCCGGGGACGTGCATCACGCGTATGTGGCAGAGCCTCGAATACCGAGTACGGCACGGGTGTTCCAGCTGACGTGCTCGCCGGTTCACAATTCCATCCATACCGCGGTGAAGTGGGGTTTCCGGCTGGGCTGGTCGCGGACGGGGCGGTGGCTGGGGCGCGGTTTCTCCCTGCACGGACGGACGGGGCGGCCGCCCCTGAACTGGCGTCGCACGGGTGGGCCCTGGTTCGGGAACCAGCTGATGACGCTGGCCCTGTCGGGGCGGACGGCGCGGCTGCGGCTGGACCAGGCGCGCAAGAAGCGCGAGGGGGCCGTACTGGTGCCGTTGCTGGACCGGGATCTCACGGCGGCGGAGTAGGGGATGCGGCAGGCCCCGGCGGTGCTGGGTGGTGGACTTGGCGTGGTGGTGGTGGTGCGGGAGTCGTCCTCGGCAGGCGTCCGTCCTCGGACGGCGTACCGGGCAGGCGCCCCGGGCGTCCGGGGTGCGGACGCCGGGCGTACGCTGTCTGGCTGTCAGGCCGCTCCTGCCGCTCCCCGCGACGCCGCGGCGCTTCGTGTCGCAGCACGTCAACCGGACTGGGGAGTCCCGTTTTGTTTGAGACGCTGGGATCGCTGACCGCGAGCCCATGGATCTACGCCCTCGTGGCGGTCTCCATCGTGCTCGACGTCTTCCTCCCGGTGCTCCCGAGCGGAGTCCTGGTGATCACCGCGGCGGCGGCCGCGGCGGCCGCCGGGGCGGCCGGCCCGGTGCCGGTGCCGGTACCTGAACAGGTGCCGGACATCCTGCTCCTGCTCGTGATCGCCACGACCGCCTCGGTGCTGGGCGACATGGCCGCGTACCGGCTGGGCCGGCGCGGCGGAGCCCGGCTGGACCGAGCCATCGCCCGCTCCCGCCGGCTGACCCGGGCCCACGAGCGCCTCGGTACGGCTCTGGCACGCGGCGGCGGCGCCCTGGTGGTCATCGCCCGCTTCGCCCCGGCGGGACGCTCGGTCGTGTCGCTGGGCGCGGGCAAGACCCAGCGCAAGGTGGCGGAGTTCCTTCCCTGGTCGGTCCTGGCAGGTATGGCCTGGGCCGGTTACAGCGTGGCCCTCGGCTACTTCGGTACGCAGTGGCTGGGCACCCAGTGGCTCGGTACCGCCCTGTCGATGGTCGCCCTCTTCGCCGCGGGCGCCCTGGCGGCCTTCCTCGTCCGCCGCCCGGAGGCGGCCGCGGCGACGGCGTAGGCCGTCCAGCACGACTCGGCTCCCCCGGGCGGAGCAGTGGCTCACCCGTTCACCCGGCCCCGATCGCAGCCCCCGGGCTGGGCTCCTAGCGTCCACAGCACGGTGCGCAACCGAATCCGCGTCACATCAGTGGCCTGGCCGCGCCGTTTCGACGAGCCGAGGAGTCCTCTCCATGCCCGCCAAACCGCCTGCCAAACCGCCCGCCGCACCGCCCGCCACGGCGCGCCGCCTGATGACCGTCGCGGCCGCGACGCTCATCGCCGCTGCCGCCGCGCCCGCCACACTCGCGTACGCCTACCCCTCCGCCACCGTCTCGCCCAGCGCTGTCGCCCCGGGCGGCCGGGTCGCGCTCAATGTCACGGGCTGCGGAACCCAGGTCGCGAGGGTCACGTCGACCGCCTTCGGCGAGGTCCGGCTGACCGCGGGCAACCCGGCGGCCACCAACCTCATCGGCAGCGCCACCGTCTTCAACAACGCGAACACGGGCACGCACCGTGTGGACTTCGAGTGCGGCGGCCCCGGCGGCGAGCGCACCACCGTATCCCTGCAGGTCACCACGGGTGCGGCGCGTGGCGGGACGGGCGGCAGCATCGGTTCGATGAGCCCCGGGCAGATCGCCGTGGGCAGCGCCCTCACCGCGGGCGCGCTGGGCGCCGGAGTGTGGGTGATGCGCCGCCGCGCGGCGGCCTCGTAACCCTCGCCGGGGTCACGCCGGGGCGGCCTGCCCCCGTACGTGCACCCCGTCCAGCAGCGCCGCGGTGGCCTCGGCGACGGCGTCCACCGCCGCCTCGAACACTTCGCGGTTGTGCGCGGCGGGCACCCGGAACCCGGACACCTTCCGTACGTACTGCAGGGCGGCGGCGCGGATCTCCTCCTCGGTCGCCTTCTCGGGGATGGCCGGCGGGCGCAGGGTCTTAATGGAACGGCACATACCCCTACTATCGCGCTACCGGGGCAGCTCGGCCCCGGAAAGTTTCATGATCAAACCGGCTTGGAGGCGGGCCCTGAGCCCCGGGTCCTCGACCGTGTCCAGCAGCTCGATGGCCTGCTGGGTCGTCTCGGCGGCCCGCCGGTCGTCCCGCAGCGAAGCGGTCTGGTCGGCCATGTGCTTGAGCGCGATATCGGCCCGCCGGTGGAAGAGCT
Source organism: Streptomyces sp. NPDC040545 (assembly GCF_055595065.1). Classification (NCBI taxonomy): domain Bacteria; kingdom Bacillati; phylum Actinomycetota; class Actinomycetes; order Kitasatosporales; family Streptomycetaceae; genus Streptomyces; species Streptomyces sp. NPDC040545. Next base: position 61,919 of record NZ_JBVIWA010000004.1, on the reverse strand, counting down.
GGCCGATCAGGGTGGTGACCAGGCCCGCCGAGCTCGTGACGATCCCCAGGTAGAGCTCCCCGCCGCCCTCGGCCTTCCAGACGGCCAGCCCGACCCCGAGGAGCAGGATCGCCGCCCCGACCCCGGCGAACCGCTGGCTGGTCGCGAAGCTGCTGCGCGCCTGGGTCAGTCCGTAGGCGTAGTACTCGACGAGGATCGGCGTGAAGTCGTCCCGCCGGTCGCCGAGCTGCGCCGCGGGGTGCTGGATCCCGCCGACGTCCTGGAACTTCCCCCCGCCGGGCACGGCGGACGGCCTGCCGGCCTCGCCCGGCTCGGCGAGGTGCGCGAGCAGCCGTACCCGCTCCTCGTCCCGCTTCCGCTCGAATCCCACCCCGAGGGATCGCTCCATCAGCGCCAGCGCCACGGCGACCACGGCGACGACCGACCCACCCCACGCGAGCTCGCCCATCCTCCGACGATCCCACGCCCCGAACCGGCGGCCAAGACAGCGTCCGCCTCCCCAAATGCGGATGAACCACACTGAACCTAGACTGACCGAGGCATGAACCTGTCGCCGACGAGGGAGACCACGACCATGGCGAAGCGAGGCAACAAGCGTCGGGCCCGCAAGAAGAAGAAGGCCAACCACGGCAAGCGCCCCAACGCCTGAGCGAACCACCCGCGAAGACCCCCGACCACAGCCGGCCGGGGGTCTTCGCGGGTCAACGCCGGCCGGTCAGATCGACGGTGGTACCGCCGCTGAACAGCGAGTCGTGCAGCTCGATACGGACGGGGTCCGCAGCCTTCGGGACGTCGAAGACGACGATGCCGTCGACGACGTTGCCGGGGTTGATCTGCTCAAGCCACGACTTTGCTTCCGTCGAGGTGGACCGCCGCGGCGGTGTCCGCGCTGTACTTGCTGCCGTTGCGGTCGATGAGCTTCTGGTCGGCACCGTCGAAAATCTGCGCCCGATCGCCGATGTTCTTCACGGTCATGTGCACGAGGAAGAACTGCCCTTGCGCGTTCTGCCCGTACGCCCCGGGCGGCGGACCGCACGCGACCCCTACCAACACCTCGGCCGTGAACTCCACGGCCTCCAATCGCGCATCGACGTCCGGGAACAGCACATCATCCAGCGAGCAAACCCCCACCAGCGAGACATGGCGCCATTGCTTGAGCTTGTTGATGCACCGCTCGACCGTGTTTCGCTGCTTGTAGGCCTCGCGGTCGAAGGCTGGTGGACGGCCGCCGCGGCTGCCCCGCCGCAGACGGTTGGCGGCCTGGTCCGCGGGCTGCGGGATCACTGCTCGGATCCCTCGCCGCCTCAGATGGCGGCGGATCGCCCGGGACGAATACGCCTTGTCGGCGAGGACAGCAGCCGGGGGGGTCCTAGGTCTCCCGACCCGCCGGGGCACCCGGATCCGGGCCATGACCTCCTCGAATGCGGGAGCATCACCAGCCTGCCCGGGCGTGATGGTGAAGGCCAGCGGCCGGCAGCGGCCGTCGGCCGCGAGATGGATTTTGGTCGTCAGTCCGCCGCGGGAGCGTCCGAGGGCGTGATCGTGCGGCTCGCCGGCCGGGGCCCCTTTTGACGGGCCCCGGCGGCGTTTTGATGAGCTCGCACGATCGTGGAATCGACCGCGACGACCCAGTCCAGGTCGCCTTCGGCGTCGGCCTGGGCGAGGAGGGCAGTGAACACCTTCTCCCAGGTGCCGTCGGCCGCCAGGTGCCGTCGGCCGCCCATACCCGCAGCCGGCTATGGACGCCCTTCCGCGACCCGAAGTGCTCGGGCAGGTCCATCCACGGGGTCCCGGTGCGGTACTTGAACGCGATCGCGTCGATCACCTGCCGGTGATCCCGCCACCGCCCACCCCGCCGAGGCCTCCTGACCGGCAGCAACGGCTCGATCCTCGCCCCCTGGGCATCGGCATCACTCAACGACACACATAACCAAACGATCCGATGATCCTCAGGAAACGGCCTAGGGGAAGCATGGCAAGGCGGAGGGGCGCCCGTGTACCGGACGTACTCGGGCGCCCCGACAACGCGGCCAGGTGCGGTGCAGACCCCGCGGGCCCAGCAAGATCCGAAAGAGACGGCCGAGACGACCCCCGCCGCCTTCAGGTGCGGCACGAGGGCCGCCGGCTTCAGCCCGGCGGCCCGTTCCATATCGAGGTAGGAACCGGCATGCCCGGATGCCGGCCGACTCCGGCGGACGCCTCGACGGCGGGCCTCACCTGCGCGCGAGGCCCAGGAAGGGGCCGGCGGGCGGGTAGCCCCTGCCCGGGGGAACGGGCGGGGAGGACGAATGGGTGATGGGAGTGACGACGCGTTCCACCTGACAGGCCTGAAGTGCACCCCGGTGTCTACTTTGAGCAACCGACTACTTGCACCGGGTAATCGCGTACGCACGAAAGCCATGCACGGAGGGTAAGTATTCATGCACAAGCTCCAACAGGTCATGATCGCTACTACGGCGGTGGCATGCCTGGCCACCCTTGGCGCGGGAAGCGCTCACGCCGCTGACGCAAGTAGCCGCCTTCCCCACGGCGCCGACGTGCGGGGCAGCACCCCGCGGGTCGCCCAGCTGCCTCAGCTGCCCGAGCTTCCGCGACTCCCTCAGCTGCCCCAGCTCCCGCCGATCGCCCAGCCGCAGCATGCACAGCTCGCGCAGGCAGGGCCGCAGCTGCGGGATCAGGAGGCGGCGTACGAGCCGTACGCCCCGTACACGCCCTACACGCCGTACGCGCCCTACGCCCCGTACGGGGGCACCCCCGGCACCCCGAACACCCCCAACACCCCGAACACACCCAACACGCCGAACACCCCAAACACTCCGAACACCCCGGGCGGCGGCGCAACACCGAACACCCCCAACACCCCGAACACACCCAATACGCCCAACACGCCCAACGGCACGGGCACGCCGAACACCCCCTACAAGCCGATCACCCCGATTACACCGAGCGCCCCGACCGGAATGTAGGTCCTATCGAATACCGGCCGCCCAGACGTGATCCCCGGAAAGGGTGCCTCTACGTCTTTCGTCAAGCCGTGACCGGTGTGGGCGGCTTCCCAGTTCTTCACATCACATGAAGGTGCCGCGCAGTGACTTTCTCTGCGCGGCACCTTCATGTGTTTGCGAAATTCAGCGTTCGCTTATCCCCTCAGTTAGGCGTGTTGGGCGTGTTCGGGGTGTTCGGAGTGCCACCCCCACCACCAGGGGTGTTGGGCGTGTTCGGGGTGTTCGGGGTGTTGCCCCCACCACCAGGGGTGTTAGGCGTGTTCGGGGTGTTGGGCGTGTTCGGGGCGTCACCCCCACCGCCAGGGGTGTTCGGCGTGTTCGGGGTGTTCGGGGTGTTACCCCCACCACCAGGGGTGTTGGGCGTGTTCGGGGTGTTCGGAGCGTTACCCCCACCACCAGGGGTGTTGGGCGTGTTCGGGGTGTTCGGAGCGTTACCCCCACCACCAGGGGTGTTCGGGGTGTTCGGGGTGTTCGGGGTGTTATGGCCACCACGCCCCGGGGTGTTCGGGGTGTTAGGCGTGTTCGGGGTGTTATGGCCACGTCCATGGGTGTTCGGCGTGTTCGGGGTGTTCGGCGTGTTATGGCCACCACGCCCCGGGGTGTTCGGCGTGTTCGGAGTGTTCGGCGTGTTGGGCGTATTACCGCCACCACCCGGAGTGTTCGGAGTGTTCGGGGTGTTCGGAGTGCTGTCGACAACCATGATCTGGGGTGCCGGCGCGGCCGTTGCGACGGCCGGCAGGGCGACGCCCGCAGCCAGCGTCATAGAGATAGCGGAAGCCAGCAGGATCTTGCGAGAAATCTTCATCATCGGTTTTCTCCATTCGAGGATGCGGAGGTTTTTCAAATCCATCCGCTACAGGTTGCGATATCCGACCTCCGGGGGATTCCCCGGTGAGGACCTGCTTCAAATAAACCCGATGGACGGGGGCGGGTCATGCCACAGGAGTACGTGACTTGACATCAAATTTCGATCTTGGTAGTTGTCGGAACTCGATTCCGGATACGCCTACCGGCTTGCCTCGGTGAGGTGGTCTCACCGGCGCTCAGGACCGTTTCCCGGCCGGCGTCGGCCAGCTGTTCGCCGGTCCGGGCGAGGCACGCCGTCCGCCTGTCCCGAAGGTTCGGCCCTTGCCCACCGCCCCCTGAGCCGGCCCACGCCACCCTCGTCCCCGCCCCGCACCCCGCGGAGGGGGCCGCACCCTCTGAGCACGAGAGCGATGTCCGCTCCACCGTCCTTCTGCCGGGGTGCCGATTGCGGCGGGCCCCCGCGGGTCGGACGGGGGTGACAGCCTGGGTGGCGATCCTCCCGATCCCGACCAGGGTCGCCGACGCGTACGGAACGAACCTCGACCGCAACGGCTACCTGCGGCCGTCGGCCTCATGGCATGGGCGTCCGGGGCCCCGTACCAGGGTCTTCCGCTGCAACGCCTAGCTGCAGAGGCCTTTCACGGTCGCCCCTCAATCGCTGATCCGGCTCTCCCCGCAGCCTCACGTACATGTGCCCGTGGGCGGAGGAGCAGCCCACAGTGACCTCACCTACTGGGCCGTCGATGAATGCAGACCAGCCGGACACGCGCCCGCGACAGCCACTGCAAACAACGCGGGCACACCCCATGACCGTGGTTGCGGTACTAGTAGACCCCCGCCGCCTTCAGGTGCGGCACGAGGGCCGCCGGCTTCAGCCCGGCCGCCCTCGCCGCGTCCAGGGCCCGCCGGAGGTCCGCCGCCATCGTCGGCGTGAAGTGCAGCAGTACGATGTCCCCGGCCTGCAGCCGCGGCGTCGGCGGGGTCTCGCCCCAGGTGGTGATCGGCCTCTGGCTGCCGACCGGCTCCGACTAGGCCTCGCGGATCCCGATTGTCCCGCCCCAACCTCCTCTCGGCACCCCGAGAACAAACCGGGCCCTGGTGTCACCAGGAGCGCGTCCGCGTGGGAAGTTGCAGCGCGCAGCCGACAACGGTCAGTGGGCCGACTTGGACGCCACAGAGCCGAGGTCGGGCTCGGGTATGCGCCAGACGATTCGGACCTGCTCATCGAGCGGCAGCGAGGGCCCACCCACGTAGATGCAATCGATCAGGTAGAGAATGGCGAGCCGAAACGCCTCTGGCTCGATGTCTTCCACCGTAGGCACTGTTGCCCGGCTCAGTTTGTTGACCTGACGGACGAAGCGCGGCTCGGTCTCAAGGGATCCGAGCTCGGCAACGATGTCCGATCCCAGCGCTGAGTGTCTGCGCATAGCCTGGATCGAGCGCTCGACGAGGTTCGGCTCGGCTTCGATGCGGTCAAGGATGCGTTCGAGCACATAGGTGTGGATGACATCCGCTTCGATCCTTCCGTGCTCCACGGGATCGTCGCCCGTGCAGCTCGCACACCCCCCGCACCCGTCCGGCTCGATGAAGTCGCCCTCGGGGCCTTCGTCAGCCTGACGGGTGGAGATGAAACATGCGGCCACCCACATCGTCTCGGACCTGCTCAGCTCGAGATCCTCCGCGCTGCACAGATCAGGATCCGGGGGGCCGAGGTCCACGTCGGTGGTCTGAAGTTCGGAACGCATCAGCGACTCCATGGTCACCCACGCCGGATTCCATCCCTGAGCGCTGAGCAGCAGCGTTGCCACTGCTGCTCCCGGGCTCTTCCAGAAGATGACGTCCTCGTCATCACCATTGACAAAGTGCAGAACATGATCCGCAGGGTCGAATTCGGTCCCGGACATTTCCCCGAGGTGGGTGAGGACTGCTTGGCGTCCGCGATAGCGCCCGACGTAGCGGCGGGCCTGTGTGACGAAGGAATCGATGGTCGTGTCGTTCAGCACCGCGTTGGGGCTGACGCCGATGAAGCGGGGCGGATTGAGGGGGCCGAAGCGGCGAAGCTGCTGAGTGGCGTTCGCCCAGTACAACTCCTTCGCATGCGGGTCGTACACCATGCAGTACACGGGGATGTTGCCGTCTGCCCAGGTGTCGCCGTGCCGCTCGACGGGCACCGCGTAGCCGTTTCCCCGGCGCCAGCTGTCCCCGCCCTTGACCTGCACTTTGATCGTGTCGCTGGTGATGTCCCCGTCATCGGTGAAGGTGACGTAGAAGTCCTCGCCGAAGTCGTTCTGCCCGGATATTTCTTGCACGATGTGATCGTGCTCCTCGAGCAGCGTGCGCACGGCGTTCACTGCCGCTTGCCCGACCCGCCGCCCCTTTGCGATCTTCGGCATGCCACTCCCCCCGGAGGTTTCCCCATCTGCCCGGGCGGAGCGAGAAGGTTCCGCCACCCACCACTGTGCACCATGCCTCCGACACTGATCATCCGGAGACGGGCACCCGCATGGCAGGTCAGGGGGCAGTGGCGGCCGATGAGCGGCCCGTCCGGGTGCGGGGACGTCGGCCTCGAGCTCCGGCCTCACGGGCGAGGCCGAGCCTGCCGTAGCAAGTGGCCCGTTGAACCTCCAGGTAGCCGGGGGTCCTCCTGCACGCGTTACCCCAGGGCAGATCGTCGTCCACACGGTGAATGAGCCCTCCCGCCGTGTCGATGAGACGGTCCACCGTCCTCCGATCACCCATCAGGCCGGCTCCGTGAGCCTGCTGTTGCATCGCCATGATTCGCACCTTGGGCACCAAGTGGTGGTGGTCGGAATCGTCGAGGGCGGCTTCGCACCGATCCATGACCCCATACCCGTCGCCCAAATCCGTTCGGACCTGGGCCTGGTTGACGAGGGAGTACCCGATCAAGTGCGGGTCACGGGACCGTACGGCTATCTCCTGCGTCACTCCTCGCAGAGGGTGGCGTGAATCCCAGGTCCTCCGGCCATCGGACCGTCCGGTCGGGAGATCTCGACCCCCGTCGACAACATCGAGCCCGTCTGAGACGCCGGGAGCGCCGCTCCGACACCCGCTGGCCGGAGTCGAGGCACCCGCGTCTGGCCCACACCGTTGATGTCGATCGAGGATGTCATGTGGCGTCGATGTGGCATACGAAGGCCCCCAACCGTGATCGGTTGGGGGCCTTTGTGCTGGTGGGCGCGGACGGTTTCGAACCGCCGACATCTGCTTTGTAAGAGCAGCGCTCTACCCCTGAGCTACGCACCCGTGGATGAGTGGACAGCCTACATGGCGGGCACACCCCCCACGCAAACCCGTTCCCGTGGGAGAGAATGGACCGGGGCATGGCGGACGCGGTACGGGAGAGGCATTGTGACGACGGCATCCCGGCGGTGGTTCGGCGGGCGGGACGAGAGTCGGCGGGCGGATGCGCAGGCGGCGAAGGATGCCGCCGCGGCCGCGTTCTACGAGCTGGACACGGCGCAGCGGGATCTGCGGATCTCGATCGAGACGATCGCCGCGGCGGACGGGTCGCCCGCCGCGCGGCAGGCGACCGAGGGGTTCGCCGCGCTGGGGCGGCGGATCGACGAGGTCAGTCATGTCTACATCGAGGCGGTCGACGCGCACGACCTGGACCGGGCGGAGTTGGAGGCCTCGGTCGCCACGCGCGCGCGGGAGCAGCTGACCCGGGCCCGGGACGAGCTGGTGCGGGTCCAGGGGGAGCTGGAGCGGTTCGCGCAGGGGCTGCAGCCTCTGCTGGACAAGGCCGAGACGCAGCTCGCGCGGGTGGCGCCGGCCCGGGAGCGGGCCAGGGCGGCGCTGATCGGTGCGAGTGACGCGCTGGACGCCGTACGGGCCAAGGGGATACGGGCCGATGACCTCGCGGCGCGGCTGGCGGCGCTCGGCCCGGAGCTGACCAAGCTGAACCAGGGCGCGGCGCAGCACGGTGTGCAGGAGACGGTGCAGCGTGCCGACCGGATCCTGCGTGATGCGGAGGCGGTACGGGCCGAGGTGGCGCGGCTGCCCGAGCGGGCGGCGGAGATCGACCGGCGGCTGGTGAGTCTGCGGACGCGGGCGCAGGCGTTGCGCAACCGGGCGGACCGGGTGGATCCGGTGCTCAGTGAGCTGCGGCGGCGGTTCAGTGCGGCCTGCTGGCAGGACCTGCAGCACGTGCCGGACCAGGCGGTGCAGGACGTGGCGCGGGCCGAGGAGCAGCTGCGGGAGGCCGGCCGGGCCCGGGACGAGCAGCGCTGGGCCGATGTGGGGGCGCTGATCGAGGCGGTCCGCGGCTCGCTGGACGCGACGGACGAGGCGGTGTCGGCGGCGCAGGACCGGCTGACGCGGCTGGAGGCGGTGGCGCGGGATCCGCAGGCGGAGGTGGACCGGACCCGTTTCGCGATCCGGGATGCGCAGCGGCTGGCGATGGCGGGGCGCACTGTGCCGGATCCGCAGCACGCGCGGCCGCTGGACGATGCGGTGGCACGGGTGGCCCGGGCGGTTTCGGCGCTGGAGGGGCGGCATCCGGACTACTGGGCGTTCCTGCTGGAGATGGCGGACGTCCGGGCCTCCGTGAACCGGGTGGTGAACGGGATCCGGGCCGAGCGCGGGCACGCCTAGGGCGTCCGGGCCGGGACCCGGTTGTTTCCGGGCGGTCTACGACGGATGCTGGGAGGTGCCGGGAACGGACCAGAGGAGGGCACCATGGCTGCCCACACCACCAACAAGCCTCCTGTGACCCATGAGCCTTATGTGGCTCATGCGGCGTACGGGTGCACGGAACCGCACGAGCACTACGCGCCCTACGTCGCCCATGAGCCCGATCCCGACGCGCCCGCCCCACCGCGCCTTTCCGACACGGTCTCGCGGCGCATGGCACGCGTGCTGCACCCCGTCAACGCGCAGCTCGACGATCATCTGCCCACCGACCACAAGCTCAGCCAGGTGTACCGGGTCGGGGCGGGGCTGATGGGTCTGCTGCTGGTGGTGTTCGGGGTCCTGGGGCTGGTCAACCAGATCGGGTTCTTCGACACCGGCGGGGACACGGTGCTCGCCCTGAACACCAACGGGGCGCTGAGCGTCCTGTCGATCTGCATCGGCGTGCTGCTGATCTACGGGATGGTGGTGGGCGGCACCTTCGCCTCGACCCTGAACATCGTGGTGGGCGTCCTCTTCATAGCGAGCGGGTTCGTGAATCTCGCGCTCCTGGACACAGGGCTGAACTTCCTGGCCTTCAAGATCCAGAACGTGCTGTTCAGTTTCGTCGTCGGCGTGATGCTGATGTGGTTCGGGATGTACGGGCGGGTGGGCAGCGCCCTGCCCCACGACAATCCGTACTGGCGGGCCCGTCACCCCGAGCAGGCGGCCCGGGAGGACCGGGTGCGGCGCGCTCAGGGGCAGGCCCCCCTGACCCCCGTCATGCACGGACGCTGCCCGTAGCCGCGAGGTATGCGGCCGCGCCGTACGTAGCGCCCGGGCGCCGGGCGCGCTTAGCCTGTGCGCATGCCTCGATACGATTACCGCTGCCGGACCTGCGACGACACCTTTGAGGTCAGCCGGCCCATGGCCGAGTCCTCCGCGCCCGCCGACTGCCCGGCGGGGCACTCCGACACCGTGAAGCTGCTGTCCGCCGTCGCCGTGGGCGGGACGAGCAGCGCTCCCGCGCCCGCGATGGGCGGCGGGGGCGGCTGCTGTGGTGGCGGCGGCTGCGGCTGATCCCGGGTCCCGGGTCCCGGATCCCAGACCCCGGACCCCGGATCCCCCGGCTGGAGCCTCAGCGCTTGCGCGACAGGGTCAGGCCGTCCGAGATCGCGAGCAGGACGGATTCCATGCGCGGGTCGGCCGACACGTGGTCGTTGAAGGCGCGGACTCCGGCCGCCGCGCCCGTGGCCGACTCGTCGAGGACCGTGCCGTGGAACAGCGTGTTGTCGGTGACGATCAGGCCGCCGGGACGCAGTCGCGGCACGAGCTCCTCCCAGTAGGAGATCTGGCTCTGCTTGTCCGCGTCCACGTAGGCCATGTCGATGTGCGGTTCGGCCGGCATCGCGCGCAGGGTCTCCAGCGCCGGTGCGATGCGCAGCTCGATGCGGTCCGCGACGCCCGCCTCCTCCCAGGCCTGCCGGCCGTACTGCGTCCATTCCTCGGAGACGTCGCAGGCGATGAGGCGGCCGTCGGCGGGCAGCGCCTGAGCCATCGACAGGGCCGAGAAGCCGGTGAAGGTGCCGACCTCCACGATGTGGCGGGCGCCTGTCAGCCTCACCAGGAAGGCCAGCAGCGGCCCCTGCTCCTCCGCCGACTGCATCCCGGCCACGTCCGGGAATTTGGTGTACGTCGTCGCCACCAGCCCCCGCTGGACCTGGTCCAGCGGGGGATTGTGGTCGAGCATGTACCGGTAGAGCTCGTCGGTGATCTTGGTGCTGTTGCCCTTGGTCATGCGTCCAGTCTGCCCAGTCGGGCCGCCTCCTGGGCGAATGCGCGCACGATTTCCTCGCCCGCCAGGACGCCCGCCGTGGCCAGCGCGGTCACCGTCGGCGCCGTCCACGCCGCGTCGGCCAGTTCGCCGTGGCCCGGGCGCCAGGCCGCGTCCGCCGCCAGCAGCAGGTCCGCGTCCAGCAGCGAGTCGCCGGCCGCGAGGGTGGTGGAGGCTCCCGTGCGGCGGGCGACCTCGCGCATCGCCGCGCTCTTGGTGAGCGGGCGCGGGACCGCGTAGATCTTCCGGCCCTGGAGGGAGACCGTCCAGCCGCGGTCCTCGGCCCACCGGGTCAGGGCCTTGAGCCATTCGTCCGGGACCAGGGCCCGTTCGACGACGAGGTATGCGAAGAGGTCCTCCGCCAGGCGCGTCTTGCGCAGCCATGCCGGGTCGGCCGTGGCCAGCAGGTGCTGGTGCACCTCCTCCAGGGGGGCGCACTCCTCGGCCAGGCGCGCCGCGACCTGCCGCCGCCAGTCCCGGTCCGGGACCCCGTCGACGAGGAGCTGCCCGCCGTTGGCGCAGATGGCGTACGGGGCCGGGCGGCCGGGGAAGCGGATGCGCTGGTACTGCTTGCGGGTCCGGGTGGTGGTGGGGACGAAGACCACCGAGGGGTCGGCCGTCAGCTCCGCCAGCAGTCCCGCCGCCGTCTCCGTCATGTAGGACAGCGGCTTGCTCTCGTGGACCTCGACGCACAGCAGCCGCGGGGCCACCGGGTCGGGCATGGTCAGGCCGAGGGCGGCCGTCGAGTAGATGAGCGTACGGTCGAGATCACTGGCTACGAGGACAGTCACTTCGAGGCCACAGCCTTTCCGTCGGCGCCGGTGGCGCCGCGCGTGAATCGGGGGTGGATGAGTCCTACGCACGTGTAGGGCAGCCCGTCGACCTCTTCCACCGGGACGCCGCGCTGCTCGGCGAGCAGCCGTACGTGGTCCAGGTCGGCCCCGGCGCCGCGCTGCGCCAGAATCTTCCACGGCACCCGGCGCAGCAGGACGCGGGTGGTCTCGCCGACGCCGGGCTTGACGAGGTTCACGTCGTGGATGCCGTACTCCTCGCTGATCCGCTCGACCGCCGCCCAGCCCTCCCAGGTGGGTGTGCGGTCGGCCGCGAGGAGCTCTTTGACCTCCTCGTCGACGGCGTCGGCCACCGCGTCGAAGTGGGCGGCGACGGTGTCGACGAAGGCGACGGAGACGTCGGCTCCGGCGAGCTCGCGGTAGAACTTCGCGCCGTGGAAGTCGTCGGGACCGACGAGGTCGGACCTCAGAACCGTACGCGAGATGAGACCGGAGACGGTGGAGTTGAGACAGGCGGAGGGGATCAGGAAGTCTTCCCGGGTGCCGTACGTGCCGACGCAGGAGCCGGGGTCGGCGAGGACGACGATCTCCGGATTGAAGCCGTCGAACTCGGAGAGGGCTTCGCGCAGCTCGCGGGTGATGGCGCCCTTGCCGGTCCAGCCGTCGACGAAGACGACGTCGGCCGGGTCGTGGTGGGCGGCCAGCCAGCGCAGGGCGTTGGCGTCGATGCCGCGGCCGCGCACGATGGAGACGGCGTAGTGCGGCAGGTCCAGGCCGTGGCGGGCGCGGGCCCAGCGGCGCATCAGTACGCCTACGGGGGTACCGGCGCGGGCCAGGGAGACCAGGACCGGGGACGGGGAGCGCTCGGCGAGGACGGTCTCGGTGACCGTGCCGACGGCCCGGGCCACGCGGGCGGCGGAGGCGGCGAGCGCGCTCCCGTACAGCTCCTGGTACTGGGGGGACGGCTGGTACTCGACGGGCAGGGATTCGGCGTAGTGCGCGCCGCCCGCCTGTATCGCCTCCTCACGTTCCTCCGTCGGTGCCTCCAGCTCGACGTCGGAGAAGTCCTGGAGCAGCCAGCCGACGTCCTCGGGGGCGTACGAGGAGAAGGCGGGGCCGCGCAGGGGCTCGGGCATGATCGGCTCCTGCCGGTGGGGTGTGTCTGGTATGCCGGGTACGTACGAGGGGACGACGGCGAGCACGACGCGGCCGGTGTGCGGGGCGAGGGCCGCGAGCAGCCCGGCGTGGAGTTCGGGGGTGTCGCCGGCCGAGTCGACGACGGCGACGACGGCGTCGAAGCCGGCGCCCGCGACGTTGTAGGCGTAGCGGTCGCCGGGGCCGTCGGCGGGGGCGTCGTGGGCCGGGAAGACGAGCCGGGTGCGGATGGCGTAGCCGGGGTCGTCGACGGCGAGCACCGGCGAGCGGGTGGTGGTGGAGAAGCGGACCTCGCGGGCCGCGCCCGTCTCCTCCAGGGCCTTGGCGAGGCGCAGCGGCGCGTACATCAGCTCTTCGTTGCCGAGGACGAGGATCCGGCCGGGTGCGGCGGTGCCGAGCGCGGCCGTGAGCTGGTCGGCGAGTTCCGGCAGGGCCGCCTCCAGGCGGGCGCGGTGGGCGGGGCTGAAGCCGTGGCGGCCGCCGTCGGGGAGCCCGGAGGGCCAGTTCAGGTCGACGCGCGTGACCGGCTGCGGGCCGTCTGCCGGGGCTCCGCCCCGGACCCCGCTCCTCAAACGCCGGAGGGGCTGGTCATGCCCGGCTGCGGGGTCGTCCTCGGCGGGACCCTCGGGCTCCGCTTCGGCCCGGGGCGCGGGCTGGATTGGCCCGGCTGCGGGGTCGTCCTCGGCCAGAGCCTCGTGTTCCTCGACCAGGGCCTGGCCCTTGGCGAGGACGTCGTCCGGGAGGGAGACGGTGCCCGAGGCGAGGGCGATGAGGTCCACGCGCGCGCCCAGCTCGGCAGCGAAGGCGGTGAGCCGGTCGCGATCGGCCGGCGAGCGCATGTCGACGAGGGCGACGACGACGTAGTGCGAGCGGGGGTGGCGGGCGTGCAGGTCGCGGATGGTGTTCAGGACCGTGTTGCCGGTGGAGAACTCGTCGTCGACAAGGACCAGGGGCCCGCTGCCGGCCAGCAGTCGCGGGTCCTCGGGCAGCAGCAGGTGCGAGGTGGCGTGCGAGTGCGCCTCCTCGAAGCCGCCCGCGGGCTCCACGCCCGGCACGGGGCGGCGGGTGGAGTGCAGGTAGGGGGCGCCACCCAGGCCGTCGGCCACGCAGTGGCCGAGCCCGGTGGCGGTCTCGGCATAGCCGAGGACCACGGCGGCCGCGGCGCCGTCCGCGCCGAGCAGTGCCCGGACACGTTCGCCGAGCCCGTACCCGGCCGCGTACACCGTCCGCGGGGACTGCGGGACGTGCTTGCCCAGCACCTGCGAGACCAGCAGGTGCGCCCGCTTGGGGTTGCGGCGCAGGGCCAGTCCGAGCAGCTCCGTCAGCCGCGGACCGCCTTCGGAGTCCTCCAGGCTGACGCCCAGCCGCTCGGCGACCCAGGTACCCGACCACACTGCTTCGATCGTCTTGCCTTTCCTCGTCGTCCGCGCGGCCGCCGGCGGCCGCGCGTCCTTTTCCAAGGGCCTGCTCACACCTGGAGCCCGGCCGTGAGCAGGTCGACGAAGCCGACCTCCTCCTTCGCCACACCGAAGACCTCGGCGCGCAGCATGGTGCGCTCGGCCCAGGCCCGGTGGGGCTTCACCTCGTTCATCTTGTTCGTGTAGGCGCTGCGCATCACGCCGCCGCCGCCTCGCTCGGGGCGCAGGATGTCCTGCGCGTCGCAGAACTCCTCGTGCGAGACCACCGACAGTGCGTGCACGGGCGTGACGTGGGCGGGGTGGATGCAGGTCTTGCCGAGCAGCCCGTTGGCCCGGTCCAGCTCGATCTCGCGCAGCAGTCCGTCCAGGTCGTGCTCGATCAGGGCGGTGCGCAGTTCCTCCACGCCCTCCTCCAGGAAGGGGCTGCGGCGCAGCTGGGGCTTGAAGAGGCGCTGCTGGCTGCGGAAGTACTCCCAGACGGGCCCGGTCACCGTGAAGCCGGTGCCGTCGGCCCGGCTGAGGACGTTGACGACGTCCGCGATGACGCCCGCCACGATCTGGACGTCGTAGGCGGTCATGTCGGGCGTGCGGCGCAGGCCGTAGGCGGAGCAGAAGTCGGTCACGCCGAGCCGCAGCGCGAGGACCCGCTCGCGGTGGCTGTTGACCGTGCGGGAGATGCCGGCGAGGGCCTCGACGCGGGTTTCGAGGTGGAGGAGGTCCGGGGTTTCCAGGACCGGCATGGCATACAGGCGGGGCAGTCCGCCGGCGGCCTCCGCCTCGGCGACGGCTTCGAGGAAGGCGATCCCGCGGTTCTCGTCGAACTTCGGGAGTACGAATCCGGCCAGTCGGCGCACGGAGCCGCCCAGCCGGCGCACCAGGTCGGGTATCTGCTCGGGCGTACGGACGCGGATGAAGAGCAGCGGGAGCTCCGCGCCGTCGCCGTCGAGCTCGGAGAAGTGCCGGACGAGGTTCTCCTCGGCTCCGGTGACATCGCCGTCGCTGATGGAATCCTCCAGGCAGAGCACCATCGAGACGACTCCGCGGCCGGCCTGCTTGCGGATGTCGGCCGCGAGCGTGGGCCGGGTGGCCGGGCTGTAGAGGGTGGCTCCCAGCGCCGCCGCGAGGACGCGGGAGGGTGAGGCTCCGGTGAATTCCGCCGGTTCCTGGTGGAAGAGGTCCTTACGGACGGTGGGCGATATGTGCCCAAAGTGACGCATGTGCTTCCCCCGTACTCCCTCGGCGGCCCAACTGGCATGGCCGGTAATAGTACGTACGAACGTGAGTCAAGAGTTCCTCAAGCACATGAAGTTCAGGTAACCCTCTTGCACCATGCCCAGGTCTCGCGTTCGAGACAAGGCCCTACGGGGGGCCGCATTGTCCCTGTCCACCCCGGGAGGGCAGGATGACGTGCATGACGCACGCGATGCAGAAGGGCTCGAACATCCCGGTGGCCGCCGTGGCGGTCCGGGCGGTGCTGCGCTGGACCGGCGGCCCCGAGGTGCCGGACGTCGACGCCTCGGCGCTGCTCGTCGGCCCGGACGGCCGGGTGCGTTCGGACGAGGACTTCGTCTTCTACAACCAGCCCCGGCACCCCTCGGGGGCCGTCTGGCGGCTCGGCAAGAAGCAGATCGGTGACGCGATCACGGACGCCGTCCAGGCGGACCTGCGCGCGGTGACGCCCACGGTGGACCGGATCCTGGTGGTCGCCTCCGCCGAGGACGTCCCGTTCCAGCGGGTCCACGACCTGCGGATCCTCCTCTACGACGCCGCCGCGACCGGCGGCTCCGAACCGCTGGCCTACTTCGACGTACGGCCCGAGACCGGTGCCGAGACGGCGCTGATCTGCGGGGAGCTGTACCGGCGGGGCGAGGGGTGGAAGTTCCGGGCGCTCGGCGAGGGCTACTCCGACGGACTGGTGGGGCTCGCGACCGACCACGGGATCTCGGTCGACGAGAACGCCGCCGAGGCCGAGGCGGCCCCCGCGACCGGTGCCGGCGCCGGTCCCGGCTCCGGGCCCGCTTCCGAGCAGACGGCGATGATGGCCCCGCCCACTCAGGCCCCGCCGCCCGTCCAGCCCGCCTACGGGTACCCGCAGCCGGTGTCCCCGGCCCCGGTGCCCGGTCCGGGCGGCGATCCGTCCTTCCGGCTGCCGGTACAGGGCCCGCAGTTCATCCGCCGCTGACGCAGCCGACCGGCTGACCGGCTGACCGGCTGACGCAGCCGCCCGGCCGACTTCGCCGGCGCCGGCCCGGCTCGCGCCGCGGGCCCCGCGGACGATCACCCGTCCCGGGGCCCCGGTCAGCTCTTGGTGCTCTTGTAGCCCCGCCCCCACTGGAGCCCCCAGCCGTACAGCCGGTCCAGCTCGGCCTGGAATCCGTACACGAACTTCACCTCGCGCCGGACCACGAGCTCGCCCTTGACCTTCTCCAGGGAGACGACCGCGCAGGAGCGGGCCTGCGGGTGCCGCTCGTCCAGCGGGATCTCGATCCGCGGCCCCGTGACGGGGTAGAGGGTGACCATGGCGTGCGTCCGGTCGAAGGCCGGGGTCTGGTCGTAGATGTAGACGAAGACCAGCAGCCGCTTGATCTCGTCGGCGTGGTCGAGGTTGACGTAGAGGGTCTCCCCCGACGCCGAGCCGAACCGGTCGTCCCCGCTGAGCTTGACGTACGGCGGGTCGTTGAGGTCGCCCAGCAGGTTCCCCAGCGGCTGCACCGCGCCGCGGGTGCCGTCCGTCAGCTCGTACAGGCAGCCCATGTCGAGGTCGACATTGACCATGCCCTGGGTGTGCGCCTGCACCATGTCCGGCTTGAACAGCTTGAACGGGTGCCGGAAGAGCTGGCCGCTCTGGCCGGAGCGGCCCCCGATGTCCGAGGTGCGCATGCGCCAGGACAGGTTCACGCGCAGATTGCCGTGGACGGCCCCCTGTTTGGTGAGCGACACCGTCGCATGTCGCTTGTTCAGCTCGATCGCGTTCGACGAGGCACTGCCCGACTGGAACTGCACGGCCCGGCTGCCCATGATGCCGTCGAAGAAGCCCATCCCCTACCCCCCTGGTCCCCTGATCCCCTGATCGCCCTGAGCCTACGGAAGCGGGGCGGCCCGCCGGGTCCTCGGACCCGGTGGACCGCCCCGCAATGGAGCGTTCCGCATTACCGCCGCGGTCATGCCTCGGCCGTGGAACCCTCCAGTTCCAGGCGCTTGTTGCGGCGCACCGAGGACCAGAAGGACCATCCGATGAGCAGCACGCCGACGAGACCGGTGATGATCTCGTTGATCTCGTACTGGATGGTGACGAGCAGGATCACGGCGAGCGCGCCGATGGCGTAGTGCGCCCCGTGCTCCAGGTAGACGTAGTCGTCGAGAGTGCCCTGGCGGACCAGGTAGACCGTCAGCGAACGGACGTACATGGCACCGATGCCGAGGCCGAGGGCCATGAGCACGATGTCGTTGGTGATGGCGAAGGCGCCGATGACCCCGTCGAAGGAGAAGGAGGCGTCGAGGACCTCGAGGTAGAGGAACATGAAGAAGGCGGCCTTGCCGGCCATGGCGACGGCCGAGACGGGCTTGCCGGTCCGCTTGGCCTCTTCCTCCGCCTCGTGCTCGGCCTCCTCCTCTTCCTCCAGCTTGTCCTCGAAGTAGCCGGAGAGGCCGCCGACGACCATGTAGGTGATCAGGCCGAGGATGCCGGAGATCAGGACGGTCTGCGCCTTGTCCACGTGGACGCCACCGTGCTGGTGGGCGTGGGCCCCGACGGTCATCGAGGCGACGACCAGGACGATCAGCGCGATGCAGGCGGACAGCATGTCGACCTTGCCGAGCTTGGCGAGGGGACGCTCCAGCCAGGCGAGCCACTTGATGTCACGGTCCTCGAAGATGAAGTCGAGGAAGATCATCAGCAGGAACATGCCACCGAACGCGGCGATGGACGGGTGCGCGTCGGTGACGAGCTGCTCGTACATCTCCTTGTCATTGAGGGCCAGTTCCACGGCCTCGATGGGCCCGATCTTGGCGCTGATCGCGACGATCACAACGGGGAAGACCAGTCGCATACCGAAGACCGCGATGAGTACGCCGACGGTGAGGAAGATCTTCTGCCAGAAGGCATTCATCTTCTTCAGGATTCCGGCGTTGACCACCGCGTTGTCGAAAGACAGCGAGATCTCGAGGACCGACAGGATCGCCACGATCCCGAAGGCTTGCCACCCCCCGTAGAACACCGCTGCGACCAGACCGAGCGCAGTGATTGCGAACGACCAGCCGAAGGTTTTGAGAAGCACTGGCACCCCATCGTCTTGTACGGCTTTACGAAACGTTGACCCCGAAGTCTAGAGCGATGCCCCGGAGCCCCGACGCGTACCCCTGCCCCACCGCACGGAACTTCCATTCGCCCCCGTACCGGTAGACCTCGCCGAAGATCATCGCGGTTTCGCTGGACGCGTCCTCGGACAGGTCGTAGCGGGCCAGTTCCTGGCCGTCGGCCTGGTTCACCACGCGGATGAAGGCGTTGCTGACCTGGCCGAAGCTCTGCCGGCGGGAGTCCGCGTCGTGGATCGAGACCGGGAAGACGATCTTGTCCACGGCTGCCGGCACCTTGGTGAGGTCGATGATGATCGACTCGTCGTCGCCTTCACCCTCGCCGGTGAGGTTGTCCCCCGTGTGTTCGACGGAGCCGTCGGGGCTCTTCAGGTTGTTGTAGAAGACGAAGTACTCGTCCCCCAGCACCCGGCCGCTGTTGCAGAGCAGCGCGCTGGCGTCGAGGTCGAAATCGGCTCCCGTGGTCGAGCGCGCGTCCCATCCGAGACCGATCAGAACCCTGGTGAGGTTCGGTGCGGCCTTGGAGAGGGAGACATTGCCCCCCTTGGCGAGTGTGACGCCCATGTTGTGGTCCTCCCCGGACGACGGTGTGGCGGGTGTGGTGCGGTGTGGCGGGTGTGGTGCGGTGTGGCGGGTGTGGCGCGGTGTGGCGCGGTGCGGTGTGGCGGTGTGCCGCCCGCGGCGGTGTCCGCGGGTAAAGCCGGTCCGGCGCCGTACACACAGTGCACGGCGCCGGACGGACGGACTGCTCTCAGGCTCAGACGTTGACGCCGAAGTCCTGCGCGATGCCGCGCAGGCCCGATGCGTAACCCTGGCCGATGGCGCGGAACTTCCACTCCGCACCGTTGCGGTACAGCTCGCCGAAGACCATGGCGGTCTCGGTCGAGGCGTCCTCGGAGAGGTCGTAACGGGCGAGCTCGCTGTTGTCGGCCTGGTTCACCACACGGATGTACGCGTTGCGGACCTGGCCGAAGCTCTGCTGGCGGCTCTCGGCCTCGTAGATCGAGACCGGGAAGACGATCTTGGCGACGTCGGCCGGGACGCCGGCCAGGTTGACCTTGATCGCCTCGTCGTCGCCCTCGCCCTCACCGGTGGTGTTGTCACCGGTGTGCTCGACCGAGCCGTCGGGGCTCTTCAGGTTGTTGAAGAAGACGAAGTTCGCGTCGCTGGTGACCTTGCCCTGGTCGCTGGTCAGGATCGCGCTGGCGTCGAGGTCGAAGTCGACACCGGTGGTGGTGCGAGCATCCCAGCCCAGACCGACGATGACCGCCGTCAGGTTAGGCGCGGCCTTGGTCAGCGAGACGTTGCCGCCCTTGCTGAGGCTGACTCCCACGGGTCCTCCATTGGGTTCTGTGTGTGGGGCGGTGCCCCGTCGTGCAGGGGGCCCTCCCGGCCGTGACCGGAGGAGCTACCGGATCAACGTTTCGATCCTAGTGACGGGTTCCCGCCTGTAAGCGGTTTTCGCAGGGAAAATGCGTGTACGGCCCGCTCGGCCGCGCTCAGAGACTGTCGAGTGCCTTGATGTACTCGTTCAGGTCACGCGCGTCGGGCAGTCCGTTGACGACAGTCCAGCGCACGACGCCCTCCTTGTCGATGATGAAGGTGCCGCGGACCGCGCATCCCTTGTCCTCGTCGAAGACGCCGTAGGCGCGCGAGGTCTCCCCGTGCGGCCAGAAGTCCGACAGCAGCGGATACTCCAGGCCCTCCTGCTCCCCGAAGACCCGCAGGGTGGGCACGGAGTCGTTGGAGACGGCCAGGAGCTGCACGTCGTCGTTCTGGAAGCGCGGGAGCTGGTCGCGCAGCTCGCACAGCTCGCCGGTGCAGACGCCGGTGAAGGCGAACGGGTAGAAGAGCAGCACCACTGCCTTCTCGCCCCGGAAGTCGGAGAGCCGCACGGTGGCGCCGTGGTTGTCCTTGAGCTCGAAGTCCGGGGCCTTGTCGCCGACCTCGATCGCCATCTCTCGCATCCCTTCGTTCCCGCATCCCCGCGTTGGGCTGTTCGGGTGAGTCACAGACTAGGCCCTGGACGTGGGCAGGTCATGGAACGCACACACCCCGCAGACCGGGGTCACCTGGTCGGCGGGGTGTGGTTGCGTGTCCGCTCGGCTGCGGTTGCGGCTCAGCGCTTGGCCTTGGCCGCCTTCGGCGTCACCAGCTTGGTGGACGTCCACTCCTTGCCGACGGGCAGACCCTTGGCCAGGGAGAGGCCGGCCGTCTCGGCGGCCTCGCTGATGTCACTGGCCTCGACGTAGCCGTCACGGCCCGTCTTGGGGGTCAGCAGCAGGATCAGTGCGCCGTCCTCGACCAGCTCGGTCGCGTCGACCAGGGCGTCCGTCAGGTCGCCGTCCTCGTCGCGGAACCACAACAGCACCGCGTCGGCGACGTCGTCGTAGTCCTCGTCGGCGAGCTCGCTGACGAGCTTCTCGACAGCGTCACGGAATTCCTGATCGACGTCTTCGTCGTAGCCGATCTCCTGGACCACCTGTTCGGACTGGAAACCCAGCCGGGCGGCCAGGCTCTCCGCGTGGTCCGCGGTCGCGCTCACGGGGTGCCTCCTGCTCATGTTCGGTGAATGTCTTCGGCGGCGCGCGTACGCGCAGCATTGGGCGTAGTCCACACGGGCGCGGCGGATCGCGCAAGTACCCGGCCGCCGAGACCGTCGAAACGGTGACGATTGCGGCCGTCTCGCCGCAACTTTCAGGCTTCCCGTGTGCACCTCTCGTGATTCATCCCACACCATTCCAGCTCATTCGGCATCATCGTCGACGCTTGAGGACTTTCCTACCTGTTTGAGGGACGAACGGTCTTACGAAGCCGGTGCCCGTGTTGGGCGTAAGGTTGCAGTTTGGCCGGACTCGCGACGGATCCCTGCCGATCCTTCCCTCCCGGGTTCCCTGCGGTTTCCAGGGATTACCCGGTGGTAAAGATGAAGATTTCGGCCCAGCGTAAGAGCATGGGAGGCGGCGAACCCAAGGCACGACTCCCCCGACAGCGAAGGAACAGCGTGGCTTCCGCATCCGATCGCAATCCGATCATCATTGGCGGCCTGCCGAGTCAGGTCCCGGACTTCGATCCGGAGGAGACGCAGGAGTGGCTCGACTCCCTGGACGCCGCAGTCGACGAGCGGGGCCGTGAACGGGCCCGCTACCTGATGCTGCGGCTGATCGAGCGGGCCCGCGAGAAGCGCGTGGCCGTGCCGGAGATGCGCAGCACGGACTACGTCAACACGATCGCCACCCGGGACGAGCCGTTCTTCCCCGGCAACGAGGAGATCGAGCGCAAGGTCCTCAACGCCACCCGCTGGAACGCGGCCGTCATGGTCTCGCGCGCCCAGCGTCCCGGTATCGGCGTCGGCGGCCACATCGCCACGTTCGCCTCCTCCGCCTCCCTCTACGACGTGGGCTTCAACCACTTCTTCCGCGGCAAGGACGAGGGCGACGGCGGCGACCAGATCTTCTTCCAGGGCCATGCCTCCCCCGGTATCTACGCCCGCGCCTACCTCCTGGACCGTCTCACCGAACAGCAGCTCGACTCCTTCCGCCAGGAGAAGTCGAAGGCCCCGTACGGCCTTTCGAGCTACCCGCACCCGCGGCTGATGCCCGACTTCTGGGAGTTCCCGACCGTCTCGATGGGCCTCGGTCCGCTCGGGGCGATCTACCAGGCGCGGATGAACCGGTACATGGAGGCGCGCGGTATCGCCGACACCTCCAAGTCCCACGTCTGGGCGTATCTCGGCGACGGCGAGATGGACGAGCCGGAGTCGCTGGGCCAGCTGTCGATCGCGGCCCGTGAGGGTCTGGACAACCTGACCTTCGTCGTCAACTGCAACCTGCAGCGCCTCGACGGCCCGGTACGCGGAAACGGCAAGATCATCCAGGAGCTGGAGTCGATCTTCCGCGGGGCCGGCTGGAACGTCATCAAGCTGATCTGGGACCGTTCCTGGGACCCGCTGCTGGCCCAGGACCGCGACGGCATCCTCGTCAACAAGATGAACTCCACGCCCGACGGACAGTTCCAGACGTACGCCACCGAGTCGGGCGCGTACATCCGCGAGCACTTCTTCGGCGGCGACCAGCGGCTGCGCGCGATGGTCGAGAACATGTCCGACCAGCAGATCCAGCACCTGGGCCGCGGCGGTCACGACCACAAGAAGGTCTACGCGGCCTACGCGGCGGCCAAGGCCCACAAGGGCCAGCCGACGGTGATCCTGGCCCAGACTGTGAAGGGCTGGACGCTCGGCCCGAACTTCGAGGGCCGCAACGCGACGCACCAGATGAAGAAGCTGACGGTCGACGACCTCAAGCGCTTCCGCGACCGTCTGCACATCCCGATCACGGACGCGCAGCTGGAGGGCGGGGCCCCGCCGTACTACCACCCGGGCCCGAGCTCCCCCGAGATCCAGTACATGCACGACCAGCGCAGCGCGCTGGGCGGGTACGTGCCGACCCGTGTGGTGCGCGCGAAGCCGCTGCAGCTGCCGGACGACAAGACGTACGCGGCCGCCAAGAAGGGGTCCGGGCAGCAGTCGATCGCCACGACCATGGCCTTCGTCCGCATCCTGAAGGACCTGATGCGGGACAAGGAGATCGGCAAGCGCTTCGTGCTGATCGCGCCCGACGAGTACCGCACCTTCGGTATGGACGCCTTCTTCCCGAGCGCCAAGATCTACAACCCGCTGGGCCAGCAGTACGAGGCGGTCGACCGCGACCTGCTGCTCGCGTACAAGGAGTCCCCGACCGGCCAGATGCTGCACGACGGCATCTCGGAGGCGGGCTGCACGGCCTCGCTGATCGCCGCGGGCTCGGCGTACGCGACGCACGGCGAGCCGCTGATCCCGGTCTACGTCTTCTACTCGATGTTCGGTTTCCAGCGCACGGGTGACCAGTTCTGGCAGATGGCCGACCAGCTCGCGCGCGGTTTCGTCCTCGGCGCGACCGCGGGACGGACCACTCTCACGGGTGAGGGCCTCCAGCACGCCGACGGTCACTCCCAGCTGCTGGCCTCGACCAACCCGGGCTGCGTGGCGTACGACCCGGCCTACGGCTACGAGATCGCGCACATCGTCAAGGACGGTCTGCGGCGGATGTACGGCCCGGAGGCGGAGGACGTCTTCTACTACCTGACCGTCTACAACGAGCCGATCCAGCACCCGGCCGAGCCGGCGGACGTCGACGTGGACGGCATCCTCAAGGGCATCCACCGGGTGTCGCAGGGCACCGACGGCACGATCGGGGCGCAGCTGATGGCCTCGGGCGTGGCGGTGCCGTGGGCGCTGGAGGCGCAGCGGATCCTGGCGGCCGACTGGGGCGTCCGGGCGGACGTCTGGTCGGCGACCTCCTGGAACGAGCTGCGCCGCGAGGCGGTCGAGGTGGAGCAGCACAACCTGCTCCACCCGGAGGAGGAGCAGCGCGTCCCGTACGTGACGCGGAAGCTGTCGGGTGCGGAGGGGCCGTTCGTGGCTGTCTCGGACTGGATGCGGGCGGTTCCGGACCAGATCTCGCGGTGGGTGCCGGGTGCGTACACCTCGCTGGGTGCGGACGGCTTCGGCTTCGCGGACACCCGGGGCGCGGCGCGCCGCTTCTTCCACATCGACGCCCAGTCGGTGGTCCTGGCGACGCTCACCGAGCTCGCGCGGGCGGGGAAGATCGACCGCTCGGTGCTGAAGCAGGCGGTCGACCGGTACCAGCTGCTGGACGTGACGGCGGCGGACCCGGGCGCCGCGGGCGGCGACGCGTAGACCCGCCCGCAGCGGGACGGATGACACTGGGCGGGTCCCGGCTTCGGCCGGGGCCCGTTCCCCTTTACGGGTTCCTTACGATGCTCGGCATGAAGGAACCCTCCCGCCAGCTGTTGTGGGAGCGGCGGAGCCAGACCCCGCTGCTCCTGCTCGCCGTGGCTTTCGCCGTGGCGTACGCCGTGCCCATCGTCGCCCCCGACGCGCGTGTGGAGGTGCACCGGGCCTGCACACACGTCGAGTGGGGGGTGTGGGGGGCCTTCGCCGTCGACTACCTGGTCCGCCTCGCCCTCGCGGCGGACCGCAAGCACTTCGTCCGGACCCACTGGCTGGACCTGGCCGCCGTGGTGCTGCCGCTCGTGCAGCCGCTGCGCCTGCTGCGGCTGGTCGCCACCTTGATGCTGGTGGGCCGGCGGGCCCGGATGGCTCCGCAGATCCAGCTGACGACGTATGTGGCCGGGGCCGTCGTGGGGCTGCTGATGTTCGGCTCGCTGGCGGTGCTGAGTGTGGAGCGGGACGCTCCCGACGGGAACATCAAGAACCTGGGCGACGCGGTGTGGTGGTCCTTCACCACGATGACGACGGTCGGGTACGGGGACCATTCGCCCACCACCGGTCTCGGCCGGGTCCTGGCCGTCGGTCTGATGCTGTCGGGAATCGCCCTGCTCGGTGTGGTGACCGCCAACATCGCCGCGTGGTTCATCTCCCGCTTCGAACGCGACGACCGGGCGGACATGCTCCAGCTGGCGGCCATCCGGGAACTGCGGGACGAGGTACGGGCGCTGCGCGGCGAGGTCGCCCGGCTGGGCGGCACCACGGCCCCGGCCACGAGCGCGGTCCCGGCCGCAGCCGCAGCCGCAGCCGGGCCCCCGGACGCGACCCCGGCCGACCCGCCGAACGCCCCGGCGCAGCGGGAAGCTACCTCTCCCACACCTTGAACGCCCGCACCTGGTAGGGCGACTGGGGCAGCCAGACCCCGTCGCCCGGATAGGTCTGGAACTCGCCCGTCTCGGCGCACTCGGCCGACTGGTAGGTGGTCACCGGGCGCCCGGTGCGGTTGGTGAGGGACTGGGCGCTGGTCCCGGCCGGCAGCGCGGTGCAGCTGTTGATGTCCAGGTTGCTGAGCTCGTGCGTCTGCCGCGCTCCCTTGAACTCCGGTTTCGCCCACAGGCACAGCTGTCCGGTCGCGCAGGCCCCGAGGGTCGGCGGGGCCGCGGCGTGCGCCGTGGTGGCCGTACTCGGGATGAGGGCGGTGAGGGCCAGGACGGTCGCGGCGAGGGTGGTCGTGGTGGTGGCGCGGGCGTTTCGACACGTACGCATGACGGGTCAACTCCTTGTGGACGGCGGGCGCCGGACCGTTTCCGGAAGCTCCGCCGACACCACGCTGACCTGCGGCGACGGCCGGGCGGAAGAGGCCCCGGACGGGTCCACCCGGATAGGCGACAGCCCCGGCAAAACCCTGCGGCATGGCCTTCGTACGTACGGAGTTGACGCCTCCGGCAGCCGCGGGGCCGGGCCCGCGGCCGCCCCGGCCGGGGTGCGGACCCGGCCCGGCCCGCACCCGAACGTGTCATGCGCGAGCGCTCCCGCGGGCCGGCCGAGGACCTCGGACGGTGGCGTCGCAAACGGCTTAACGCAGCGGTCGCCACCCCGTCGGTCACCGGTACTCTGACCGCCCACTCGGCGTCAGAAGGGAGCCCCGCGGTGATGACCGACGAGCGGTCGGCGACGGCCGCGCCGGTGACCGGACTGCGCGAACGCAAGAAACGGCGCACCCGGAACGCGCTGCTGCGCGCCGCCCTCCTGCTGTTCCTCTCCCAGGGGTACGAGCGCACCACCGTCGACGAGATCACCGACGCCGTGAACGTGTCCCAGCGCACCTTCTTCCGCTACTTCGCCAACAAGGAGGAGGTCGTCTTCGCCCTCCAGGGGCTGGTCGAGTCGCGGTTCGTCGCCGAACTGCACGCCCGGCCGGCGGCCGAGGGGCCCTTCGAGGCCCTGCGGGGCGCGGCGCTCGCGGCCTGGGACAGCGTCGAGCTGACCCTGTCCGAGGTGGTCCCGGTCGATCTCTACATGCG
The DNA here is from genome assembly GCF_055595065.1 of Streptomyces sp. NPDC040545. Classification (NCBI taxonomy): domain Bacteria; kingdom Bacillati; phylum Actinomycetota; class Actinomycetes; order Kitasatosporales; family Streptomycetaceae; genus Streptomyces; species Streptomyces sp. NPDC040545. Next base: position 36,154 of record NZ_JBVIWA010000004.1, on the reverse strand, counting down.
CAGCTACCGGTTGATCGAGTCCACCCCGGCCCTGCTCGCCGTGCACCTGCGGCGCTCCACGGAGCTGGAGGAACGGATCTCCCGGCTGATCGGCGCCCGCGAGGGGCTCGACGTGGACGCCGATCCGAGGCCGCGGGTCGCGGTCGCCGCGTTCTGCGGCGTGATGCGCGTCACGGGGCGGCTCTGGGGGAAGGGCGAGGACACCAGTGTGGAGTCGATCCGGGGACTGACGGAGACCTACCTCGACCGGATCGGCCCGGCGCTGACCTCCAATTGGCGCGGGTCCGCGTAGCCCGGCGGCCCGTGCCGTCCGGTCCGCCGACGGGCCGGAGGGTCCTGCGCCCGGGCCTCACGGAGTCCCACGGTCGGCCGTGAGTCCTGTCACCCGGCACGCCTGTGGCGTAAGACGTCTCATAGGCTGGTCACAGTGAACGTGCCCGGCCTTGCCCACCCCACCGCCCTCGGCGCCGACCCGCGCCCTGCCGCTTTGCGTGCCCTGCTCGCACTGGCGGTGGTCTTCATCATGCTGGCGACCACCGGCTGGACGGCCGTGCACCGGCCCGAGCAGGACACCCCGCTGCGGGTCGCAGCCCTTGGCGCCTGGGCCAAGGCCCGGGTCGACGGCCGCCCGGTGCCCCCCGCGGACGCCCCCGCACGGACGGTGGCCCGTTTCTTCGCGGGCCTCGACGGTGCCCAGCGCGCCCGGCTCGCCGACGGCTACCCGCTCGTCGTGGGCAACCTCGACGGGGCTCCCGCGGCCGTCCGCTACCGGGCCAACCAGCAGGGCCTGGAGCAGGCCCGCCGGATCGAGGAGGCCCGCAGCCGCGATGTCGCGCTGACCCCCGCCGACCGGTCCACGGCCACCCGGCGCTCCCACCGCTTCACCTCGCTCACCGAGCCGGGCCGCCAGATCCTCGCCTTCGACCCGAGCGGCAACGGCCGCGTGGCCGAGGTCTTCGGTGATCTCGCCGTGGCCGAGCGGGTCTCGGTGATCGTCCCCGGTGTCGACACCGACGTGCTCACCTTCGAGCGCACCCAGCGCCGGCTGACCTCCCCGGTCGGCATGGCCGAGTCCCTGTACGAGGCCCAGCGGGCGGCCGAGCCGGACAGCCGGACGGCGGTCATCGCCTGGGCCGGCTACACCGCCCCCACCGGCATCGGCGTGGACGCCGCCTCGGGCCGCATGGCCGCCGACGGCGCCGAGCTGCTGAAGTCCCTGACCACGGCCCTGCCCGGGGACGCGAGCGTGGCGCTGTTCTGCCACAGCTACGGATCGGTGGTCTGCGGTGTCGCGGCGCACGAGCTGCCGCACCGGGTGACCGACGTGGTGGTGGCGGGCAGCCCCGGGATGCGCGCGGAGAACGTCGCCGGGCTGCACACCTCGGCGCGGGTCTGGGCGACGCGCGACGAGGGCGACTGGATCGCCGACGTGCCGCACCTGGAGGTCGGCGGTCTGGGCCACGGTGCCGATCCGGTCTCCCCGGCGTTCGGCGCGCGGCTGCTGTCCTCGGCCCGGGCCAAGAGCCACACCGGCTATTTCGCGCCAGGTACGGACTCGATGGACAACTTCGCCAAGATCGGAACCGGCGCGTTCGCTTCCGTTGTCTGTGCGACCGGGAACGATGCGTGCCGGCGCGGGATTTCCGGGACAGAGCAGGACTGACGCGCGTAGAGGCGCGGAAACCGGTCCCCGCAACCGGGGGGACGTGCGGGGGCGCCGCCGTTTACGATGTGCCGCATGGGTGACGTACTGGCCGGAAATCATGCCGTCTGGGAGTTCGACTCGGACTCGGTGCTCATCCGCTTCGCACGGGGGATCAGAACGCCGAGGCTGCCACGACTCTGGCATGCCCTGGGCTCGCGCCGGATCCCCCTCGAAGCGGTGTCCGCCGTGACCGTGACCGTGACCGGCAACAAACGGGACACGGTGGTTCTGCGCGCCCTGCCGCGGCCGGGCGCGGATCCGCTGATGGAGGCCGCCGCCGGGCAGCTCAAGGAGGCCTGCGACCCCTACCGGCTGGTGCTGCCGGGCGACCGGGCGCCGGCCGCCACGGCCTTCGCCGACGAGCTGCGGTCCCGGCTCGGGCCGGATGCCGCCGAGCCGTCCGCGCGCTTCCTCGTCGACGTGCCGCAGCCGCCGCTGCACCTGAAGGCGTACGACGCCCGGGTGGGCTTCGACGGCTCGGCGATCACCTTCCAGTGGTCCCGTACGGGCGCCTCCAGCACCAAGTGGAAGGCAGGCGACCAGCGCTTCCCGCTGGCCGCGCTCACCGGCGTCGAGTGGAGCTCCCCCGAGAGCCCCGGCGGGCACCTGCGGCTGCTGCTGCGGGACACCACCGGTGACCCCCGCCCGGACCACGACCTGGCGGCGGCCGTCTTCGGCACGGGTTACGGGGCGGTGCACGAGTCGCTGCCGTTCGCCGCGGCCGTCCTGGCCGCCCTGCGCGCCCGTACCCCGGTCGCCTCCGTGCCCCGGGCCCGCTCCGGCGACGACCGGCTGCGGCACCTGAGCGAGCTGCACACGGCGGGACTGCTCACGGACGCGGAGTACGCGGCGCTGCGGGACCGGTTCGCCGCCGAGTCGCTCTGAGCGGGACCCGGCGGCCGGGCCGAAAGAGGCGGCTCAGGCCTCCCGCGCCGCCGAGGTGAAGCTCATGTCCGGGTAGCGGTTCCCGGCGACCTGCGCGGCGATCGGCTCCAGCAGGTCCAGCTCGGCCCGGGTGAGGGTGATCCGGGTCGCCCCGGTGTTCTCGCGCAGCCGTCCGGACTTGCGGGTGCCCGGGATCGGGACCACGGTCAGCCCGTGCACCTTCGCCCGCTGCTGCACCCAGGCCAGGGCGATCTGCCCCGGGGTCGCACCGCGCTCCGCGGCGATCTCCCGGACCGGGACCAGCAGCTCCGCGTTGGCCTTGGCGTTGTCGCCGTTGAAGCGCGGCTGGTAGCGGCGGAAGTCGTCCTGCGACAGCTCCGCGGAGGCGTCCGCGAAGGACCCGGTCAGGAAGCCCCGGCCGAGCGGGGAGTACGGCACGAAGGCCACACCCAGCTCCGCCGCCGCGCCGACCGCGCTGCGCTCCACGTCCCGGCTGAACAGCGACCATTCCGACTGGAGCGCCGCGATCGGGTGCACGTCGTGCGCCTCGCGCAGCTCCGCGCCGGTGACCTCGCTGAGGCCCAGGTGGCGGACCTTGCCCTCCTGCACCAGCTCCGCCATGGCGCCGACGGACTCCGCGAACGGCACGGCCGGGTCGCGACGGTGCATGTAGTACAGGTCGATGACGTCCACGCCGAGCCGGCGCAGGCTGGCCTCCACGGCCGCGCGGATGTAGCCGCGGTCGTTGCGCACGCCCCGGTACTGCGGGTCGTCGGTGCGCTCTATGGCGAACTTCGTCGCCAGGGTGATCTCGTCCCGGTGGGCGGCCACGAAGGGCGCCAGGAACTCCTCGTTGCGCCCCCGCCCGTAGACGTCCGCGGTGTCGAAGAGGGTGACCCCGGCGGCCAGCGCCGCGTCCAGGGTTTCCCGGGCCGCCGCCTCGTCGGTGTCCCCGTAGAACTCGCTCATGCCCATGCAGCCGAGCCCCTGGACGCCGACCAGCGGGCCGCCCTTGCCGAGCTCGACCTGTTCGAGGGTGGTGCCGTGCTCCGTCATTGCTGTGCCTTCCCCGATACCGTTTTCATGGCGTACATATCGATCTTGTAGTCCAGTACGGCGAGCGCGTCCGTGAGCTCGTTGATCCGCGAGCGCACCTCGCGGCGCGTGCGTTCCAGCAGCTCCCGGCGTTCCCCCACCGTGTGCTCGCCCTCGCGGACCAGTTCGGCGTACCGCACCATGTCCGCCACCGACATCCCCGTGGCGCGCAGCTTGCCCACGAAGGCGAGCCAGTCGAGGTCCTTGTCGGTGAAGCGCCGCTGTCCCGAGTGGGAGCGGTCCACGTGCGGCATCAGGCCGATCCGCTCGTACCAGCGCAGGGTGTGCTGGGTCAGACCGGTCCGGGCCTCGACCTCGCTGATCGTGTACCGCGTCTGCGTCAGGCTCTGGCTCATGACGCCACGCTAAAACCCTTGAGTGCACTCCAGGCAAGTAGGCTCGGCTCCATGGACAGCGTGGAGGACGGGAACGGCATGGAAAGCCTGCGGATCATCGAGACCTGGCCGGTGCCCACCGCCGCGGCGGCCGTCGTACGGGCCGACGGGAGCCTGGCGGGCTCCCACGGGCCCGTCGACCACCGGTTCGCCCTGGCGTCGGTCACCAAGCCGCTCGCCGCGTACGCCGCGCTCGTCGCGTACGAGGAGGGGGCGATCGAGCTGGACGAGCCGGCCGGGCCCGAGGGATCGACGGTCCGTCACCTGCTCGCGCACACCAGCGGCCTGGCCTTCGACGAGCACCGGGTGTCGGCCCCGCCCGGGCAGCGCCGGCTGTACTCGAACGCCGGTTTCGAAGAGCTCGGCGACCACATCGCCAAGGCCACCGGCATCCCCTTCGCGGAGTACCTGCACCAGGCGGTCTTCGAGCCGCTGGGCATGGAGCGGACCACCCTGGAGGGCTCGCCCGCCAAGGACGGCGTCTCGACCGTCGCCGACCTGCTGCGGTTCGCCGCCGAGCTGCAGGCGCCGCGGCTGCTGGACGTCCGTACGGTCGCCGAGGCCACCTCCGTGGTCCACCCCGGACTCAAGGGCGTCCTGCCGGGTTACGGGCACCAGTCCCCCAACGACTGGGGCCTCGGCCTGGAGATCCGCGACCACAAGTCCCCGCACTGGACGGGCGTTTCCTCCTCGCCGCGCACCTTCGGCCACTTCGGCCAGGCCGGCACCTTCCTGTGGGTGGACCCGGACGCGCGCGCCGCGTGCGTGGCGCTGACCGACCGCGCCTTCGGCCCGTGGGCGGCCGAGGCCTGGACCCCGTTCACCGACGCGGTGCTGGCCGAGCTGCGCTCGCGCTAGGGCAGCCCTGGGCAGGGTCCGGGAACTCCCAGATCAGCAGCTCCCCCGGGGACCCGGCGACGACCTCCAGGTCCCCTTCGGCGGTGATCCGTACCGAATCCCCGGGGCCCAGCTCCGCCCCGTCCAGGCGCACGTCCCCGCGCACCACGTGCAGGTACACCCGGTCGGCCGGGGGTACGGCGACGCGTTCGCCCGCGCCGGGCCGCCGGACGTGCAGCACGGCGCCGGCCTCGGGGACCTCGTAGGGCGTGGTGTCGGTGATCCCGCGGACGACCTCGTACGAGGGCTCGCCGCCCGCGGCGAGGGGCGCGAGCCACATCTGTACGAAGCGCAGCCGCCCGGCGCCGTCGTTGCGCTCCACGTGCCGCGCCCCGGATCCGGCGCTGAGCCGCTGCACGTCCCCGGCCCGCACCACGCTCTTCTCGCCGGTGCTGTCGTGGTGGGTGAGTTCGCCCTCGGTCACCCAGGTCACGATCTCGGTGTGGCTGTGCGGGTGCTCGTCGAAGCCGGCGCCCGGCGCGAGGGTCTCCTCGTTGCAGGCGAGCACCGGCCCGAAGCGCAGATTGTCCGGGTCGTAGAAGGCGCCGAAGGAGAAGGCGTGCCGGGTGGTGATCCCGGCGGCCGGGTCCCCGCCCTCGTACCGGTCGGCGCCGGGGCGAACATCAATCATGGACGCCACGGTAGACCCCGGCGCGGGCCGGGGCGCGGGCCGCGGGCGGGACCGGACTCCGCGTACCCGTCCCGATAAGGCAGTCTTGTCACGTGCCCCAACCCGAACGTGAGCATTCGCCCGCCACACATGCCGCGCATCCCGCTCCCGCCCATCCGCACACCGCGACTCTCCGGCGACTGGAGAAGTCCGCGGGCCGGCTGGCCGCCAACGCGATCGCGCGCATGGACGAGACCCTGCCGTGGTACCGGGCCATGCCGCCCGAGAACCGGTCCTGGATCGGCCTGGTCGCCCAGGCCGGCATCGCCGCGTTCACGGAGTGGTTCAGGCACCCGGAGACCCCGCAGGCCATCTCCACCGATGTCTTCGGCACGGCTCCGCGCGAGCTGACCCGGGCGATCACCCTGCGCCAGACCGTCGAGATGGTCCGCACCACGATCGAGGTCATGGAGTCCGCGATCGAGGAGGTGGCGGCCCCGGGCGACGAGTCGATCCTGCGCGAGGCGCTGCTCGTGTACGCCCGGGAGATCGCCTTCGCGACCGCCCAGGTGTACGCGCAGGCCGCCGAGGCGCGCGGGGCCTGGGACGCCCGGCTGGAGTCCCTGGTCGTCAACGCGGTGCTGTCCGGCGAGGCGGACGAGGGGGCGCTGTCGCGGGCGGCGGCGCTGGGCTGGAACTCCCCGGAGCACGTGTGCGTGGTGCTCGGCACCGCGCCGGAGGGCGACAGCGAGCTGACGGTCGAGGCGATCCGGCGCGCGGCCCGTCACCACAAGCTCCAGGTCCTCACCGGCGTGCTCGGGGACCGGCTGGTCGTCATCGCGGGCGGCAGCGACAACCCGATCCAGGTGGCCAAGTCGCTGATCGGACCGTTCGCGGCGGGTCCGGTGGTGGCCGGACCGGTGGTGTCCGACCTGCTGAACGCCACGAAATCGGCGCAGGCCGCGGCGGCCGGGCTGAAAGCGTGCACGGCCTGGCAGGATGCCCCTCGGCCGGTGCTGGCGGACGATCTCCTGCCGGAACGTGCCATCGCCTCCGATCCCGCCGCCAGGGATCAGCTGGTGGAGGAGATCTACAGACCACTGGAGGAGGCGGGGTCCGCACTGCTGGAGACCCTGAGCGTCTACCTGGAGCAGGCGAGCAGCCTGGAAGGGGCGGCGCGGATGCTGTTCGTGCACCCCAACACGGTGCGCTACCGGCTGCGACGTGTGACCGACGTCACCGGATGGTCTCCTTCTGATGTCCGCTCGGCGTTCACGCTGCGAATCGCCCTGATTCTCGGGCGTCTGGCCGACGGCGATCCCCAGTCCTAGACTTTTGTCGGACATCAACAATTACCCCGACGGTTCTTGGTCCCTGTCCCCACGGGCGGCAGGGACCATCCACAAGAGAGAGTGTGAGGGTGCTCGTACTCGTCGCTCCCGGCCAAGGCGCTCAGACGCCCGGCTTCTTGACTCCCTGGCTCGAACTTCCCGGTGCCGCTGACCGCGTCGCCGCGTGGTCGGACGCCATCGAGCTCGACCTTGCCCACTACGGCACGAACGCAGATGCCGACGCGATCCGCGACACGGCCGTGGCCCAGCCCCTGCTGGTCGCCGCGGGCCTGCTGTCCGCGTCCGCGCTCGGTTCCCCGGCCGTCTTCGGCGCCGTCGCCGGCCACAGCGTCGGTGAGATCACCGCCGCCGCCTACGCCGGCGTGCTGTCCGAGGCGGACGCGCTGTCGTTCGTCCGGACCCGCGGTCTGGGCATGGCCGAGGCCGCCGCCGTCACCGAGACCGGCATGGCCGCGGTCCTCGGCGGTGACCCTGACGTGGTCGTCGCACACCTGGAGAAGCTGGGTCTGACGCCCGCGAACATCAACGGCGCGGGTCAGATCGTGGCCGCCGGCACGATGGAGCAGATCGCCGCTCTGGAGGCCGACAAGCCCGAAGGCTCCATGAAGGTCGTCGCCCTCAAGGTCGCGGGCGCGTTCCACACGCACCACATGGCCCCTGCGGTCGCCACGCTGGAGAAGGCCGCCGAGGCCCTCACCCCGGCGGACCCGGCGCTGAAGTACGTCTCGAACAAGGACGGCCTTGTCGTCGCCACGGGCGCCGATGTCGTCGCCCGCCTGGTCGGTCAGGTCGCCAACCCGGTCCGCTGGGACCTGTGCATGGAGACGTTCGCCGCACTGGGCGTCACGGGAATCATCGAGCTCAGCCCCGGTGGCACCCTGACGGGTCTGGCCAAGCGCGCGCTGAAGGGCGTACCGAGCGTGGCTCTGAAGACCCCGGACGATCTCGACAAGGCCGCGGCGCTCATCGCCGAACTGACGGCCTGAGAGAAGGAGCCCACACAGCATGTCCAAGATCAAGCCGGCCAAGGGCTCCCCCTACGCCCGCATCCTCGGTGTCGGCGGCTACCGCCCGACCCGTGTGGTGCCCAACGAGGTCATCCTCGAGACCATCGACTCGTCCGACGAGTGGATCCGCTCCCGCTCCGGCATCGCGACCCGGCACTGGGCCTCGCCCCAGGAGACCGTCTCCGCGATGTCGGTGGAGGCCTCGGGGAAGGCGCTGGCCGATGCCGGTGTCGCCCCGGAGCAGATCGGTGCCGTAATCGTCTCGACGGTCTCGCACTTCAAGCAGACCCCGGCCGTCGCGACCGAGATCGCGCACCGGATCGGCGCGGGCAAGCCCGCCGCCTTCGACATCTCCGCCGGCTGTGCCGGGTTCGGCTACGGCCTGACCCTGGCCAAGGGCCTGGTGGTGGAAGGTTCCGCGGAGTACGTCCTCGTCATCGGCGTGGAGCGGCTCTCGGACCTGACCGACCTGGAGGACCGCGCGACGGCCTTCCTGTTCGGTGACGGCGCCGGCGCCGTGGTCGTCGGTCCGTCGGACGAGCCGGCCATCGGCCCCACGGTGTGGGGTTCGGAGGGCGACAAGTCCGAGACGATCAAGCAGACCGTGCCGTGGGACGAGTACCTCGGCAAGGACGGCGGCGAGAAGTTTCCGGCCATCACCCAGGAGGGTCAGGCGGTCTTCCGCTGGGCCGTCTTCGAGATGGCCAAGGTGGCCCAGCAGGCGCTCGACGCGGCCGGGATCACCGCGGACGACCTGGACGTCTTCATTCCGCACCAGGCGAACATGCGGATCATCGACTCGATGGTGAAGACTCTGAAGCTGCCGGAGCACGTCACGGTCGCCCGTGACGTGGAGACCACCGGCAACACGTCGGCCGCCTCGATTCCGCTCGCTATGGAGCGGCTCCTGGCGACCGGAGCGGCGAAGAGCGGCGACACCGCGCTCGTCATCGGCTTCGGGGCGGGGCTCGTCTACGCCGCGACGGTCGTTACCCTCCCCTAGGGCCGGGATCCACATCCCACCCTGTTCCACCTCAGTTAGCTATAGAAGGAGCGCCACATGGCCGCCACGCAGGAAGAGATCGTCGAGGGTCTCGCGGAGATCGTCAACGAGATCGCCGGTATCCCCACCGAGGACGTCGCGATCGAGAAGTCCTTCACCGACGACCTGGACGTCGACTCGCTCTCCATGGTCGAGGTCGTCGTCGCCGCCGAAGAGCGCTTCGACGTCAAGATCCCGGACGAGGACGTCAAGAACCTCAAGACGGTCGGCGACGCCGCTGACTACATCCTGAAGCACCAGGCCTGAGCCTGACGAGCGTTTGTCGCCACCTGGCGGTGGCGCCGTGACAATTCAGCACCCCCTGAGACGTGGAGAAAGAATTCCTGTGAGCCCGACCAATCGCACCGTGGTCGTCACCGGTATCGGCGCAACCACTCCGCTGGGTGGCGACAGCGCTTCGACCTGGGAAGGTCTGCTTGCCGGCCGTTCCGGCGTGAAGCCCCTGGAGGGCGAGCGCTTCGCCGAACTCCCGGTACGCATCGCCGCTCGGGCCGCCGTCGACCCGAGTGAGGTCCTGCCCCGGCCGCTGGCCCGCAAGCTGGACCGCTCGGCGCAGTTCGCCATCATCGCGGCCCGCGAGGCGTGGGCCGACGCCGGTTACACGACCCCGGCCGGCGAAGAGACGGAAACGGGCGCCTTCGTCGCGCCCCAGCGTCTGGGCACCGTGATCGCCTCCGGCATCGGCGGTGTCACCACCCTGCTCGACCAGTACGACGTCCTCAAGGACAAGGGTGTGCGCCGGGTCTCCCCGCACACCGTCCCCATGCTCATGCCGAACGGCCCGTCGGCCAACGTCGGCCTTGAGGTCAACGCCCAGGCGGGCGTGCACACTCCGGTCAGCGCCTGCGCGTCCGGTGCCGAGGCCATCGGCTACGCCGTCGAGATGATCCGTTCCGGCCGCGCCGACGTGGTCGTCGCGGGCGGCACCGAGGCGGCGATCCACCCGCTGCCGATCGCCGCGTTCGCCAACATGATGGCGATGTCCAAGAACAACGAGCACCCCGAGCAGGCCTCCCGCCCGTACGACAAGGCCCGTGACGGCTTCGTCCTCGGCGAGGGCGCGGGCGTCGTCGTCCTGGAGTCCGCCGAGCACGCCGCCGCGCGCGGTGCCCGGGTCTACTGCGAGGTGCTGGGCCAGGGTCTGTCCGCGGACAGCCACCACATCGCGCAGCCGGAGCCGACCGGCCGCGGTGTCGCGGCCGCGGTGCAGAACCTGCTCGACAACACGGGTCTGGACCCGGCCGAGCTGGTCCACCTGAACGCGCACGCCACGTCGACCCCGCAGGGTGACACGGCCGAGCTGAAGGCCCTGCGCAAGGTGCTGGGCGACGACCTCGACCACATCGCGATCTCCGCGACCAAGTCGATGACGGGTCACCTGCTGGGTGGCGCGGGCGGTATCGAGACCGTCGCGACCGTGCTGGCGCTGTACAACCGGCTGGCCCCGCCGACGATCAACATCGACGACCTCGACGAGGACATCGACGCGGACATCGTCGTCGGCGAGCCGCGCAAGCTGCCGGCCGACGGCCCGATCTCCGCGATCAACAACTCCTTCGGCTTCGGCGGCCACAACGTGACCCTGGCATTCCGCACGGTCTAGTACGTCCGAGCGTCCGAGCTACGCGAAAGGCCCACCCGGTGAATCCGGGTGGGCCTTCTGCGTGCCTGTCGTGTTCCTTCCGCGCGGGCCCGCCGCACACCTGCCGCGGGCTCAGACCACCTGGTGGAGCCAGCGGACCGGGGCGCCCTCGCCCGCGTAGCGGAAGGGCTCCAGCTCGTCGTCCCACGGCTTGCCGAGCAGCTTGGCGATCTCCGCCTCCAGGTCGGTCTCGCCGCGCGCGGAGCGGGCGAGGGCGGCGCGCAGCCGGTCCTCCGGGATCAGGATGTCGCCGTGCATGCCGGTGACGGCGTGGAAGATGCCGAGCTCCGGGGTGGAGCTGTAGCGCTCGCCCTCGGCGGTCGGGCACGGTTCCGCGGTCACCTCGAAGCGCAGCAGGTGCCAGCCGCGCAGCGCGGAGGCGAGTTTCGAGGCGGTGCCCGCGTCGGCCTGCCAGGAGAACTCGGCTCTCCAGGTGCCCGGGGAGGCGGGCTGTCTGATCCAGTCGAGGTTCACCCGCACCCCGAGCACGCCCGCAACAGCCCATTCCACGTGCGGGCAGAGCGCGCGCGGTGCGGAATGCACGTACAGAACTCCACGTGTCGTCACCGGGACCTCCAGTGTGGGACGAGGTCGGGAATAAACTCCAGAAAACGGACAGTATGTGACGTGATGTAATGTAACGGAATTTATTTGACATTGCGCTACGGGACCTGCGGCCGAAACGCCACGGGAAAAAGCTACCGTGCGCCAGGGGTCATGGTGTGACGTACGGTCGCTCCAAGACCCGTAAACACAGAGCTTTCACTCAGCAGGACCCCCCGAACGATGTGGGGACGACAAGGAGGACCCCTTCCCATGCGCACCACCGCTCCGCGCCGCCGCGCGCGCCGGACCCTCGCGGGCGCGGGCGCGGTGGTCGTCCTGCTGGCCGGGGCGGCCACCGGGTGCAGCTCGGGCGGGTCGGGCGAGCAGGGTGCAGAGCGCGGGGCGCAGGGCGCACCGCGCTGGAACACGGCGCCCGCCTCGATCGCGGCCGTGGGCGACTCCATCACGCGCGGTTTCGACGCCTGTTCGGTCCTGGCCGACTGCCCGGAGGTCTCCTGGGCCACCGGGAACGACCCCGCGGTCCGCTCCCTCGCCGCCCGGCTGCTCGGGGACGCCGAGGCGCCCGCCCGGAGCTGGAACTACGCGGTGACCGGCTCGCGGATGGCGGACCTGCCGGCCCAGCTGGCGGAGGCCGCCGCGCACAAGCCCGACCTGGTCACGGTCATGGTGGGCTCGAACGACGCCTGCCGGCCCACGGCTTCGTCGATGACTCCGGTGGCGGAGTTCCGGTCCGGTTTCGAGCAGGCCCTGGCGGGCCTGCGGGCCGCGTCCCCCGCCTCCCAGGTGTACGTCTCCAGCGTGCCGGACCTGCAGCGTTTGTGGGAGCAGGGCAAGGACCTCCCGATGGTGCGGCAGGTCTGGAAGCTGGGGATCTGTCAGTCCATGCTCGCCGATCCGCTGTCGGCGGCCTCGGGGGCGACGGCCCGGCGCGAGCAGGTGCGGGCGCGGGTGGTGGAGTACAACGAGGTGCTGCGCGAGGTCTGCGCGAAGGACGCGCTGTGCCGCTACGACGGCGGCGCCGTGTTCCAGTACCCCTTCGCGGCGGATCAGTTGAGCCGCTGGGACTGGTTCCATCCGGGCAAGGACGGGCAGGCGCGGCTCGCGGAACTGGCGCACCGCCAGGTGACGGCGGCCGAACCGCCACGTTGACGCCGGCACGCGGGCGGGTCCGGGGGCGGGTGTCAGGGCCCGCCCCCGGACCGGTTCTCAGGGGTGGTTTCCGGCCATACGGCGTGTCACGCGATGTCGAGCGTCGCGGTCAGCCGGGTGTCACCGTGCGCGTGGCTCGCGCGGACCTCGTAGGTGCCGCCGATCCGCCGCCAGCCGCGGCCCTCCTCGTCCCAGATCTCGAAGGCCCGGGCGGGCAGGGCGATCTCGGTCTCGACGCTCTCGCCGGGGCCCGCCGCGACGCCCGCGAAGGCGGCCAGCCAGCTCGCCGGGCGCTCCACGCCGTCGTGCGCGGGCGCCAGGTAGACCTGGACGACCTCGCGGCCGGGGCGGGCGCCGGTGTTGGTGAGGCGGACCCGGACCGTGTCGCCGGTGACCTCCAGGGAGTCGTACGTCCAGTCGGTGTACCCGAGTCCGTGCCCGAAGGGGTAGGCGGGGGTCACGCCGTGCTTCTCGTACGCCCGGTAGCCGATGAAGAGCCCCTCGCGGTACTCCAGTCGCCCGTCGGTGGGGACCACCTCGGTGACGGGCGCGTCCGCGAACCGCGCGGGCCAGGTGGTGGGCAGCCGCCCGCCCGGCTCCGCGTCGCCGAGGAGTACGTCGGCCAGCGCGGCCCCGCCCTCCTGCCCGGGGAACCAGGTCAGCAGGACGGCGGCCACGTCCTCGCGCCACGGGAGCTCCACCGGGGAGCCCGCGTTGACGACGACCACCGTGTTCGGGTTCACGGCGGCGACGGCACGCACCAGGTCGTCCTGGCGGCCGGGGAGGGTGAGGTCCTGCCGGTCGAAGCCCTCGGACTCCACGCGCTCGGTGGTGGCGACGACCACGACGGCCGTGTCGGCCTCGCGCGCGGCGGCCACGGCCTCGGCGATCAGCTCGTCGGCGTCGCGCCGCGGGCCGAGGTGGAGCAGCGAGAACATGATCGCCCTGAGCGGCAGCGCGGACATGTCGGGGACCTGGAAGGTCAGTGACACCTCGACGGGCTCGCCCTCGGCGAGGGTGAGGCGGGCGCGCTCGCTGGGTGCGCCGAAGAAGGCCTCGAAGGGGTCGGCCTCGTTGCCCATCTCCTGGACGCCGCTCCACAGCCGCTCGCCGCCGACGGCCAGGGCGAAGGCGCCGAGTCCGCGGGTGCCGAAGGCGTGCTCGCCGCTCTCGCGCGGCACGAACGTGCCGCGGACCTCGATGCTCGCCATGGTCTCGTAGGTGACCCCGGCGGGCAGGTCGTCGCCGATCCACTGGACCTGGCCCGAGGGCAGGCCGCCCTCGCCGAGGACGGCACCGGAGGCGTCGCGGCAGACGGCATGGAGTTCGAAGCCCTGGCCGGCGGGGGTGAGCTCGTCGGAGGGGTCGGCGCCGACGGTGTAGGTGAGGGCCCCTTCGGGGAGGGCGGCGGTGAGGCCGCCGAGCGGGGAGACGATCCGCTCGGGGAAGACGGTGGCGCTGCCCCCGCCGAGGACACGGGCGTCGCGGGCGGCGGCGCCGGAGAGGGCGACGGTGCGGCCGGCGGATCCGTCGAGCGGCAGCGCCCCTTCGTTGCGGACCAGGACGAAGCCGCGGGCGGCGAGCTCGCGGGCGAGCGCCTGGCCGTCGACCGGGGCCGGGGCGCTCTCCACGACGGCGGGGGCGCCCTCCAGGGCGCCGACGCGGGCGGCGAGGCGCAGGACGTTGCGCACGGCGTCGTCCACGGCGGACTCGGGGACCTCGCCGGCGCGGACGGCTCCGGCGAGGGCGGGGCCGTAGACGGTGGTGGGGCCGGGCATGGCCACGTCCATGCCGCCCAGGATGTCGCCGGCGGTGGAGCGGGCGGCCATCCAGTCGGAGACGTTGCAGCCGTCGAAGCCCCATTCGGCGCGCAGGACCTCGTTCACCAGGTACTGGTGCTCGGTCATGGTCGTGCCGTTGACCTGGTTGTAGGCGGTCATGATGCCCCAGGGGTGGGCATGGACGACGATGGCCTCGAAGGGCGCCAGGTACAGCTCGCGCAGCGGGCGCGGGGCGATGACGCTGTCGACGGTGAACCGGTCGGTCTCGGCGTCGTTGCCGACGAAGTGCTTGACGGTGGTGCCGACGCCGCCGTCCTGGACGCCGTTCACATAGCCGGAGCCGACGGCGCCGGTGAGGTACGGGTCCTCGGAGTAGCACTCGAAGTGCCGGCCGCCGAGCGGGGAGCGGTGCAGGTTGACGGTGGGCGCGAGGAGGACGTGCACGCCCTTGCGGCGGGCCTCCTGGGCGAGGAGCCGGCCGGCGCGGCGGGCGAGCTCCGGGTCCCAGGCGGCGGCGAGCGCGGTCGGGGACGGCAGGGCGATGGAGGGGTCGTCGGCGGTCCAGCGCACGCCGCGGACCCCGATGGGCCCGTCGGAGAAGACCAGGGACTCCAGCCCGATGGCGGGGACGGCGGGCAGGGACCACATGTCCTGGCCGGCCAGGAGCCGGGTCTTGGTGTCGAGGTCCAGTTTGCCCAGCGCCGCCTCGACGGCGTCGTTGCGGCTCTGTTCGCGGACCTGATCGGCATCGGTCACAGCCGTGCCTCCTCGTTGAGTGCGGTTGCTCGGTGCGGTGCCCTCATCGTGGACCTGATACCTGTTGAACGGTAGGGTTCGTAATGTGTTCGTGACATTTGGATGCCGTACGGTCCTGTGGGCAGGGCACAGCGCGTGAACGGGAAGGGGTGCCGGGTCGATGGTCAGGGCGAGGAGCGAGGAACGCCGCGGGGAGATCGTCCGCGCGGCCGTCGAGGTGATCGCGGAGCGCGGCTACCGGGGCGCGTCCCTGGCCACCGTTGCCGAACGCGTGGGCCTGACCCAGCAGGGGCTGCTGCACTACTTCCCGACCAAGGAGGCCCTGCTGGTCGCGGTGCTGGAGGAACGCGACCGCTGGGACACGGGCGGCGGCTCGCGCTCCGCCGCCGACACCTGGCGCCTGGACCTGCTGGACTCGCTGGTCGAGTACAACGCGATGCGCCCGGGCATCGTGCAGACCTTCTCGGCGCTGCTCGGCGAGAGCGTCACCGACGGGCACCCGGCCCGGGAGTTCTTCACCGAGCGCTACGCCCAGGTCCGCTCGGAGATGGCGGCGGTGCTGCGCGCCGAGTTCGGCGACCGCCTGCCCTCCGGCCTCACCCCCGAGCAGGTGGCCCCGCTGCTGACGGCGGTCATGGACGGCCTCCAGTACCAGTGGCTGCTGGCCCCGGAATCGGTGGACATGCCCGCCGCCTTCCGCTCCTTCCTGACCCTGCTGCGGGGCCCGCAGGCCTAGTGCTGTGACCGGGAAGGTTCACCGGGTCACAGCACTAGGGGGCAAGACACCCCCTGGGTCTAGTCGACCTGGAGCTCGCCCATCCGGCTCCAGCCGGTCGCGCCCTCGATGGTGGTGCTGACGATCTCGGGCGTACGGGTCACCAACGGCCGCATGGTCTCCAGCGCGGCGCTGAAGTGCTCGGAGGTGACGTGCGCTTCGGCGGCGCCGTCCTGGAAGGCCTCGACCAGCACGTAGGTGTTCGGCTCCTCCAGGCTGCGCGACCACTCGAACCACAGGTTCCCGGGTTCGGCGCGGGTGGCGCGGGTGAACGGCGCGACCTTGTCGGGCCACGCGTCGACGCATTCGGGCTTGACGGGGAATTTCACCACAATGAAGATCACACCGGCATTTTATGCAGGCCGAGCCACTCCGCGGGCGAACTCCCGCTGCCCCGGCCGGGTCAGGGGCGCAGGGCGGAGAGGTCCCGGGCCGCGAGGTCCGGGCGGGACGTCAGCACGGCGTGGACCGACTCCAGGACCGGCAGCGGCGCGTGGGCCGTGGCCAGGGCCACGTCCTTCGCGGCCGGGGCGACCGGGAAGTGCGAGGCGTCGGCGTACGCACGGGCCACCGCGGCCGCCGGCGGACCTCGGGCCAGCTGCGCGCGGACCAGCTCCTCCGGCAGGCCCAGGGCTCCGCCCAGCCTCAGCGCCCCGCCCACCAGGGCCGCCCCGGCCACCAGGGCCACCCCGCCGACCGCCGTGTTGATCAGCACCAGTTTCAGCGCCGCGCCCGAACCCGCAGGGCCGCACACGGTGACTTCACCGAGGGTGTCGAGGACCCGCCGGACCGGGCGGGGCAGCGGGTCGCCGCCCGCCAGCACCCACAACGCGCCGCCGGGTCTACGCCGCCACCCCGCGCGGGATCGCCCCCTCCCCCGCCGCTCTCGCCTTCCTGTCCCTGCTGAAGGAGGTCGCGGCCGGTCTGGCATCCTGACCCGGTGAAGATCGCCGCAGCGCAGCTGACCTGCGCCCCCGCCGATGTCCGGACCAACGTCGCGCGCGCCGCGGACCTCGCCGCCGCGGCCCGCGCACAGGGCGCCGAGCTGGTGGTATTCCCCGAGCTCACGCTCACCGGCTACGAGCTCGCCGCGCTGGCCGCCGACCCGGGGCTGTGGACGGCCGCCGACGACCCCCGGCTGGATCCGCTGCGCTCCGCCGGGATCGCCACCGCGGTGAACGTCGTCCTGCCCACCGGCGGCCCGCGCCCGGCCATCGCGACGCTGGTCCACGACGCGGACGGCGCGCACGTGACGACGTACGCGAAGCAGCACCTCTACCGGCACGAGCAGGAGGTCTTCGAGCCGGGCCGGGGCGACGGGCGCTTCGAACTCGGCGGGATCCGCTTCTGTCTGGGCATCTGCTTCGACAACCACTTCCCCGAACTGCCCGGCCGGGGCGCCGCCGACGGCTGCCGGGTCCACCTGGCGAGCTCCCTGTACGGCACGGGCGACGGGATCCACGAGCGGGCCACCGTGTACCCCGGGATCGCGAAGGAGCACGGCCTGTACGTGGTCCTCGCCAACCACGTCGGCCCGGCGGGCGCGTGGACCGGCTGCGGCCGCTCGGCCGTGTGGGGCCCGGGCGGCGCCCTGCTGGCCGAGGCCGACGACCGTACGCCCTCGGTGGTGACGGCCTCGGTCGCGACGGTCCCGGTGGGATGAGGTGGGCGCCATGAGCGACTTCGAGACAATCACGGTCCCGGAACGCCTCCACGGATATCCGGGGGTGGCCTTCGGCGGCTACGTGGCGGGCGTACTGGCCGCCCGGGCCGCCGCGAAGGACGTACGGGTGGACTTCCGGCGGCCCGTGCCGACCGGTGCGCCGGTGCGGCTCGCCGCGACCGCGGACGGCGGCTGCGAGCTGACGGACGGCGAACTGCTGCTGGCCGCGGCGACCCCGGCCGAAGCGCCCTGTGCCGGCTCGCCCGAAGCCCCGTCCTGGGACCGGGCCGTGGCCGCGGCCGAGGCCTTCCGGGCGGACCCGCCGGACGGTCAGGCCGACTGTTTCGGCTGCGGCCTGGACCGGACGCCCGCCACCGGGCTGCGCCTGCACTGCGGTACGGTGCCGGGCCGCGAGCTGGTCGCCGCGGCCTGGACGCCCCCGCCCGAACTCGGTGGCACGGACGGGCTGCTGCCGCCCGAGCTGGTGTGGGGCGCGCTGGACTGCCCCGGGAACGCGGCCGGGCGGCTGCTCGACGGCCGCCCGGCCGGTGCGGTCACGGCCGCGCTCGGCGCCCGGCTGCTGCGGCCGGTGCCGGTGGGCGAGGGGCTCGTCTCGTACGCCTGGATGTTGTCGTCCTCGGGCCGCAAGTACACCGTGGGCACGGCCCTGGCCACGGCCGACGGCGAACTGTGCGCCGTCGCCGAGGCGCTGTGGGTCCAGCCGCGCGCGTAGGCACTCACGCGGTGTCGGCCAGCAGGTGCTTGCCGCCCCACGCCCCCAGGGGTTCCAGGGCCGCGCTCAGGTCCTGGCCCAGCGGGGTCAGGGAGTACTCGACGCGCGGCGGGACCTCCTCGTACACCTCGCGGTGCACGATGCCGTCGGCCTCCAGCTCGCGCAGCTGGGCGGCGAGCACCTTCTCCGAGACACCCGGGACGAGCCTGCGCAGTTCACCGAACCGGTGGGGCCGCTGATCCAGCCCACAGGAGCGACACCTTCCACTTGCCGTCGATCACGGACATCGCCGCGGCGATCCCACACCGATCCGCACCAGGCCTTCCTGCCACCGCCATCGCACACCCTCCCCGCCTGCTCGCCCACCTTGGGGTAACCACCCACTCCGAGGTGCGTACAACTCGCTCACCCCGCTCGGCCTCGGCGACATGGGCACCGCCCTGAAGGACCTGGCTCCGCTGCTGTCCGAGTGGCTCGGCGCGATGGGCTTCTTCGCCGGCAACGCCGCCGAGCGGCTGACCTCGCGGGACTTCACCTCGGGGGTGGTGTCCGGCCTGGCCATGCAGGTCGCGGGCAGCGGCACGATGCTGCGCACCGCCGAGGAGCAGGGCGTCAGCGCCGAGCTGATCACCCCGTACGTGGACCTGCTGCGCCGCCGGCTGGCCGCGGACCCGGCCGCGCACGGCGGGGAGGACACGACGGGGGCCGTCCTGCTGCTGAAGCGGTAGGCGGCCGAAGCCCCGGGACCCCTAGGAGTACGCGGGCGGTGGCGGTCCGAAACCCGCGGGGGTGGTTTCGGCGGCCGGGGCCTCGTCGCTCCGCATGAGGTCGCGGGCCATCAGCGTGGCGCCGGCCACCGCGCCCGGCATCAGGAACACCGCGACCAGCGGCACCAGGAACGCCAGGACCAGCGGTACCCCGAAGCCCAGCACCAGCATCCGCCGCGAGCGCATCAGCTCCAGCCGGTCGGGCAGTTCCACCTTGCGCCGCTGCAGGGCCACGGCGGTGAGCTCGTGGGTCAGGAAGTACCCGGAGACGCAGAAGCCGAGCACCGGGATCACCGTCTGGCCGATCACCGGGACGAATCCGAGGGCGAAGAGCAGGATCCCGTACAGCAGCACCCGTGCGAGCACCTTCACGCTGTCCCGGGCCGAGACCCACAGCTCCAGCCAGAGCGGAAGCCCCGACCGCGGCACCTCGCCGCCCTCGCTGCGGTCGACCTGCTCCGAGAGGGACTCGTAGAACGGCTGGCCGATCAGCAGGGTCACGGCGGTGAAGGTGATCACCGCGAGGAACAGTCCGAGGCCGAAGAGCAGGGCGGTCAGGAAGCCGCGGAAGAGCGGGAGCCAGGGCGAGGACCAGTCGTCGGCGAAGGGGGTGGCCCAGGCGGTCAGGTCGTCGGCCCCGTAGCCGAGCCCGATCAGGGCGCCCGCGTACAGGACGAGCGCCACGAGCCCGGGCAGCAGCCCGAAGCCCAGCCACCGGCCGTGGCGGAACACCCATCGCTGTCCGGCCAGCAGATACCGGAAGCCCCCCGCAAGATCACGCATGGGGCCAGTTTACGGCGAAGGCCGCACCCCGGTCGGGGTGCGGCCTTCGCGCTGCGAGCGCCGGATCAGACGGCGAGCTCGACGGTGATGTTGCCGCGGGTCGCCTTGGAGTACGGGCAGACCTCGTGGGCCTTCTCGATGAGGTCCTTGGCGGTGGCGGCGTCCACGTTCGGGATCACGGCGGAGATCTTGACGATCAGGCCGAAGCCCTCGTCGTTCTTGCCGATGCCGACCTCGGCGGTGACCGTGGAGCCGGAGATGTCGGCGTTCACGTTCTTCGCGACGACGCCCAGGGCGCCCTGGAAGCAGGCGCTGTAGCCGGCGGCGAACAGCTGCTCCGGGTTGGTACCGGCGCCGCTGCCACCGAGCTCCTTCGGCGGGTTCACGACGACGTCGAGCTGACCGTCGTTGGTGGCGACGCGACCGTCACGGCCGTTCTCGGCGGTGGCGACAGCGGTGTAGGCGACGTCGGACTGCTGGATGGACATAAAGGAAAATCCTCCTGGTAATCGCCGTGAGTCGCGCCCACGATCACGACGGTGTGCAGTGAGCCTAACCGGTGAAAGAAACGATCATCTTTCCGGTGTTCTCGCCGCGCAGCATGCCGAGGAAGGCGGAGGTGGCGTTCTCGACACCCTCGACGACCGTCTCGTCGTACCGCAGCTCGCCGGAACGCAGCCATCCGGCGACGTCCTGGACGAACTGCTGCTGCAGTCCGTTGTGGTCGTTGACGAGGATGCCCTGGAGGCGCAGGCGCTTGCCGATGACCTGCATCAGGTTGCGCGGACCGGGGGCGGCCTCGGTGTCGTTGTAGCCGGCGATCGCACCGCACAGGGTGGCGCGGCCGTTCACCTTCATCGAGGAGATGGCCGCCTCCAGGTGGTCGCCGCCTACGTTGTCGAAGTAGACGTCGATGCCCTCGGGGGCGGCGGCCGGCAGCTGCTCGGCGACGGGGCCGTTCTTGTAGTTGAAGGCGGCGTCGAAGCCGTACTTCTCCGTGAGCAGCGTCACCTTCTCGTCCGAGCCGGCGGAGCCGATCACCCGGGACGCGCCCTTGATCTTGGCGAACTGGCCGACGAGGCTGCCGACCGCACCGGCGGCGCCGGAGACGAAGACGGAGTCACCCTCCTTGAAGGAGGCGACCTCGAAGAGTCCGGCGTAGGCGGTCAGACCCGGCATGCCGAGGACGCCGAGGTAGGCGGAGAGCGGGGCGAGCGAGGCGTCGACCTTGACGGCGTGCGCGGCGTCGAGGTCCGCGTACTCGCGCCAGCCGAAGGGGTGCAGGACGTGCTCGCCGACGGCGAAGCCCTCGGCGGAGGAGGCGACGATCTCGCCGACCGCACCGCCCTGCATCGGCTCGTCCAGCTGGAAGGGCGGGATGTACGACTTCACGTCGTTCATCCGGCCGCGCATGTACGGGTCCACGGACATGTACAGGTTGCGCACGAGGATCCGGCCGGCGGCGGGCTCGGCGGACACCGGCACCTCGCGCAGGGCGAAGTCCTCGGCGACGGGCCAGCCCTGCGGGCGACGGACGAGGTGCCACTCGCGGCTGACGGCGGGGATCTGGGACATGCGACGCTCCTGGTCAGAACGAAATTGCTTCACTAGGTGAAACAACCATGCGCCTAGATATTTCACGTTGTCAAGTAAATGGGTACGCTGGTTCCATGCCCAGTCGTCGAGTGGACCCAGTGACCATCGAAGTCGTCGAGCTCATCGGCGACGTCGTGGCCCGCTATCACATGGAGTACGAGCACGCGGCCGCCAGCCACCAGCTCACCGGCGCCCAGGCCAAGGTGCTGAACATGCTCTCCCTGGAGCCCATGCCGATGCGGCGCATCGCGCTGAAGCTGCGGTGCGAGCCCTCGAACGTGACCGGCATCGTCGACCGCCTGGAGACGCGCGGCCTGGTCGAACGCCGCCCGGACCCGGCGGACCGCCGGGTGAAGCTGGCGGCCCCCACCGAGGAGGGCATGCTGACCGCGGAGCGGCTGCGCGAGTCACTGGACTTCGCCCGCGAACCGCTGGCGGGGCTGTCCGTGGAGGAGCGGACGGTCCTGCGGGACCTCCTCAGGCGCATGCTGGCCTGACGGGGCACGCCCGCACCTGCGGCGGCAGGGGTGCAGGACCTAGAACCAGCAGAAGATCCAGCAGCTCTTGGTCGGCGTGGGCGACGGTGTCGGGGACGGCGTGGGCGACGGTGGCTGCGTGCTCGCGGAGGCGCTCGGTGAGGGCTTCCCCGATGCGGTCTTCCCTACGGACGGTCCCGGGCCGGGAGTACGGGACACCGGGACCGACGTCGTGGGCGCGGGGGCGGACGAGGCCGGACCCGGCTGCGCGACGCTCCCGGAAGGCGCCGCGGCACCGGCCGTCTTCGTACCCGCGGCGGGGGCCTTCGCCGTGGCTTTCCCCGGCCCCGTGGGCGCACCGGCCGTCGGAGCGTCGGGCAGGGCGGGCTGCTGCGGGCCGTCGTCGGTCAGCACCACGGTCGCGGCCCGGTCGGTGCGCTCCCCGTCGATGGCCATGCGGGCCACCGCCATGGAGCCCCCGACCGCGATCAGCACGCCGAGCGAGAGCGACACCACGGTCCGGCGGCGGCGCCGGTGCGTGACCCGGCGGCGGGCGCCGGCGCGCCGCTCGTTCGGTGCGGACAGCGTGACGAGCGAGTCGGCGAAGACCTCGGCCAGTGCGGTCGGCGGTCCGGGGGCGGGCGCCCCGGCGGCGGGCCCGGCGGCCGGCACGGCGCCGGAGGCGGCGGGTATCAGGTACTCGGCGGGGGTTCCGCACCCGGCGCACGCCAGTGCGCCGTTGAGGTGCCTCCGGCAGGCGTGGCAATAGTTCATGGCGCCCGCAGGCTACGTGGTCCGCGGCAACATCCGGATCCCGAGAACGTAAGGATCCTGTGTGGAATCGTTCGTTCCATGACATCTTTCGGGCCGACCGGATTCCAGTTGGTGCTCTTGCGGCGGATGGCCGACTTCCAGCCGGACCTCGCCGACGAGGCCCGTCTCCGGCTGGGCGCCTCGCTCGCGGACCAGCGGGCGGCGAACAAGCACTGGCAGGCGATGGTGCGCTCACCCCGCTCCCGCGGGGCCCTGGCCCGGTACCGCTCGGTGCTCGGTCCGCCGGAGTCCGCCGAGCACCGCACGATCGGCGATCTGGAGTGCGAGGCCCTGCTGTGGCCGCTGCCGCTCTGGCCGGACCTGCGCTTCGAGGTGCTGGCCGCGCCGGACGGGGCCGTGTGGAACGAGTGGCTGGTACGGGCCCCGGGCGCGCGGGGGCCCGTACTGGAGTCGCCGGACGATCTGCGGCCCTGGTCGGCGACGGTGGACGAGGTGGCGCGGGCCTTCGCCCCGGTCCGGCCGATGGAGGGCACCGCGCCGACCCGCTGGCGCCTGGCCTTCGCCGCGGGGGGACGGCCCTGCGTGGCGGAGT
Organism: Streptomyces sp. NPDC040545; assembly: GCF_055595065.1. NCBI lineage: Bacteria > Bacillati > Actinomycetota > Actinomycetes > Kitasatosporales > Streptomycetaceae > Streptomyces > Streptomyces sp. NPDC040545. Next base: position 13,091 of record NZ_JBVIWA010000004.1, on the reverse strand, counting down.
TCACCTACGGACTGCTGCAGCGGTCCTCCCTGGACGACCCCTTCTAGGAGGAGAGGAAGGCCCGGACCCCGGCCGAGGTGCCGTGGTCGCCGAGCAGGTCGTTGTGCCCCAGGCAGCCGACCGGCGTGTTGGCGGCTCCGGTCAGCGGGACGCTGTCGTCCGGGTTGACGATCTCGTCGCAGTTGGACCAGAAGGTCGCGTACTTCACCGCGCCCGGGGTCTCGTCCCCGCCGTTCAGGTTCTTCACCACGTACGACCCGGGGGTCATGTCCCGGCACGCCTGGTCCCACAGCGCGCAGGCCCAGGCGGTGGAGGTGCCCCGGTTGGGTCCGGCCAGCGAGACCCAGTGGTCCACGGCGGCCGCGCCGCCGCCGAACTTCACGTACCAGCGGCTGACGAGCGAGCCGAAGGAGTGCGCGACGACGTCGACCTTGGCGGCGCCGGTCTCCCGGCGGACCTGGTCGACGTAGGCGCCGAGCCGCCCGGCGAGGACCTCGTTGACGGACTGGTGGGTGTCGTAGCCGAAGGAGAAGAGCTCCGCGTCGGTGTACCCGGCGGCGCGCAGGTCCGCGCGCAGGGCTCCCCAGACTCCCGGGTCGGCGTTGTAGCCGTGCACGAGGACCACCGGATTGCGGGAGGAGGCCTGGGCCGGGGAGGCCGTCGGCAGCGCGAGGCACAGCGCCAGAAGTGCCAGGAGCACCGAAAAGGTCAGGAGCGCCGATAGGGGCGGGAGCGCCGGGAGCGCCTGCAGTCTCTGTCGGGCCGTCAGCATCGGGTCCCCTCTACCTTGTTACGCGCGAGTAGCGCGTGCGGTGCGGGCATGGTGCTGCCTGTCGGTACAGAAATCCACCCCCATGCAGCCACGCGACACCCCCCGGCCGGAGCATCCCAACGGGCCATGAGACCGAATTGCCCGCGATGATATGAAAAGTGACCGACATTTCCGTCGGTCCTCTTGCGTCAGCGCTCTCGGGAGGATCTGCCGTGACCGTCAGTCTTGAGCAGTTGCGCCGCTGCCACGTCGCCGTCGACCTGGGGGCGGCAAGAACCCGCGTGTACGTCAAGGGCGCCGGCCTCGTGGTCGACGAACCCAGCGTCGCCGCGGTCAACACGCGCACCGGCGCACTCATCGCCGTCGGCTCCTTCGCCGAACGGATGACCGGCCGCACGCCCGACTACATCCGGGTCGTACGCCCCGTCTCCGGCGGCACCGTCGTCGACATCGAGATGGCCCAGCGGATGCTGCGTCACCTCCTCGGCGAGAAGCTGCGGCGCGCCCTGCGCCGCAAGCCGCGGCTGCGGGCCGCCGCCTGCACCCCGCACGACGCGGACCCGCTCGCCCAGCGGGCCACCGTGGAGACCCTCGTCGGGCTCGGCGCCCGGCGCGTCGAACTGGTCGACACCCTGATCGCGGCGGCCGTCGGCTGCGGACTCCCCGTGGAGCAGCCGACCGCGACGATGATCATGGTGTGCGGGGCCGCGGCCACGCAGGTCGCCGTCCTCTCCCTCGGATCCATCGTCACCGCCGAGCGGATCCCGGTCGGCGGCGAGGCCATCGACCACGCGGTCGTCCAGCACCTGCGCCACACGCACGAGCTGATGCTGCCCAGCCAGGCGGTCCGGCCGCTGCAACTGGCCCTCCACGGCAACGGCCTCACCGCCGAGGGGCCGGCCTCCACCCTGATCCACGGCCGCGACGTGGCCACCGGACTGGCCCGCTCCGTCCACGTGGACACCGCGGCCGTCCGGGACGCCATCCACACGCCGCTGACCGCCGTCCTCGACGGCATCGGCAAGGTGCTGCGGGACTGCCCGCCGGACCTGGTGGCCGATCTGACGGACCGGGGGATCATGATGGTGGGCGGCAGCGCCCTGCTGCCGGGCCTGGACCAGATGCTGCGGGACGCCACCGGAATGCCCGTCGCCATCGCGGAACGGCCGGACGTGTGCGCCGTACTCGGTCTCGGCGCGATGCTCGAAGGGAAGATCGCCCCCATGGTCCTCAACCCGCTGGCCGAATGAGGCCCCAGGAACCGAAAGAGCCCAAGGAGACCAAGGAGACCGGGGAGACCGGGGAGACCTACGAGCCCGCGGGGCCCGACGAGGAGGCGGCGAGCCTTCCGGTGCTGCTGGAAGCCGTCCTCGACGTCGGGTCCGAGCTGGAGCTGCACACCACCCTCCAGCACGTCGTGGACTCCGCGACCGAGCTGTGCGCGGCCCGGTACGGGGCGCTCGGGGTCGTCGACCCCGAGCGCGTCCTGCTGACCCAGCTGTTCACGGCAGGGCTCACCGAGGAGGAGCGGGCCGCGATCCCGCACCTGCCGGACGCGCGCTCCGGCGTGCTCGGAGCCCTCGTCAGCGACCCGCGCCCGCTGCTCCTGGACGACGTCGCCCAGGACCCGCGGGCGATCGGATTCCCGCCGGGCCACCCGCCCATGCACAGCCTCGTGGGCGTCCCGATCCGGGTGCACACGGAGGTCTTCGGCAACCTCTACCTCACCGAGAAGCGGGGCGGCGGCCCCTTCACGGAGGAGGACCTCGCCCTGCTGCGCGTCCTGGCCTCGCAGGCGGGCATAGCGATCGGCAACGCCCGGCTCTACGAGACCGCGCGCCGGCGGGAGCGCTGGATCGACGGCGCCGCCGCCGTGACCACGACCCTGCTCGCCGGACGCCCCGCGGCGGACGCCCTGATGTGCGTGGCCGAACGGGCCCGGCTGCTGGCGGACGCCGCGGCCGGCGTGGTGCTCCAGCCGACCCCCGAGGGCGGCATGGAGATCGTGGCCGCCTCCACGCAGGGGGATCCCGGGGACCTGGTGGGGACGGCGATCGCCCCCGGTTCGCCGGTGCTGGTACAGCTCCTCGGCGGCGAACCCGTCTTCATCGACGACTCGGCGACGGACCCCCGGATGACCACGCACGTGCGGGAGCGGTTCGGGCCGAGCATGATGCTTCCGCTGCAGAGCGGCGGCCAGCTGATCGGCACCCTGGCCCTGCCCCGCGCCCGGGGCGGCCCCGCGTACGACGCGGTGGACCGGCTGCTCGCCTCGCAGTTCGCCTCCCAGGCCGCGCTGGCCCTGGTACTCGCGGACGCCCAGCACGACCGGGAGCAGCTGGCGGTGTACGAGGACCGCGACCGGATCGCGCGGGACCTGCACGACCTGGTGGTCCAGCGGCTCTTCGCCACCGAGATGATGCTCGAGAGCACCCGGCGGCGGGCCGCGAACGCCCCGTCCGGGGACACGGTGGGCGACGAGCTCAGCCGGGCCGTGGACGAGCTCGACTCCACCATCCAGGAGGTCCGGACGGCCATCTTCGCCCTCCAGCAGCCGCCGACCGACGCCCCGACGACCTTCCGGGGGCGGGTGCTGCGCGAGACGGGTGGGGCGGCGGCCGTGCTCGGCTTCCAGCCGTCGGTGCACTTCGCGGGCGCGGTGGACACCCTGCTGCCGGATCCGGTGGCGGCCGACCTGCTCGGGGCCCTGCGCGGCGCCCTGGCCGCGGCGCACCGGCGCGGCGAGATCACCTTCATCGACGTGCAGGTGGACGCGAACCCGTCACGGGTCCGCCTGACGGTGGCGGACGACGGCCGTACGGATTCGGGCGCGCGGGGCACGACGGTGACGTGGGAGTCGGCGCTGTGACCTGCCGCAGCTCCGCGGGGGCGCATCGGACATGCCTGGTCACAGACGTCTGCTCCGCGGACTGTGCTTCCATGCTCCGGTGAACGACGAGAGTGCGCCGACGCCCGGCGAACCCCCGGTCCGGCATGTCCGGCCCCGCACGGACTCCGACCTCGGCGCGTGCGTCCAGGTCCTCGCCGAGGTCCACGAGCGCAGCGGCTACCCCGTGAACTGGCCGGAGCACCCCGGCGACTGGCTGTCCGGGCCGGGGCTGCTCGCGGCCTGGGTGGCGGAGCTGGACGGGCGGATCGTCGGTCACATCGGCCTGTCCCGCAGTGCGGCGGACGACGCGGCGCCCGCGCTGTGGAGCAGCCGCGAGGGCGTGAGCGCTGCGGCAGCCGCCGTGGTCGGCCGCCTGTTCGTCGCCCCGGCGGCACGCGGCCATGGGATCGGTGCGCTGCTGATGGCACGGGCGACGCGGGAGGCGCAGGAGCGCGATCTGCATCCCGTGCTGGACGTCGTGGCCTCCGACGCCTCGGCGGTGGCTCTCTACGAGCGTCTGGGCTGGGAGTTGCTGGCCACGGTCGAGCAGCGGTGGAGCCCGGAGCGGACGGTGACCGTGCACTGCTACGCAGCAGCAGCCGGGTGACCGGCAGGGACACCCCCTAGTACTGCCCCGGCCGGGTTGCCGCGCGGAGCGCGATCCGGGTGTTGGACTGGGCCACCCCCGCCTCCCGTTTCATCCGGCGGAGCAGCCCGTCGAGGGCGGCGGGGTCGGCGGCCCGGGCGCGTACGAGGTAGTCGTGCTCGCCGGTCACGTGCACGACCTCGGTGATCCCGGAGAGCTTGGCGACCTGCCGCTCGAACTCCTCGTTGGTGGTGTCCTGGCGCAGGGTGACGTCGATGAAGACGACGAGCCCGCCGGCGGTGTCGGCCGCCGGGTCCACGATCGTGGTGAACCCGCGGATCACCCCTTCGCGGCGCATCCGCCGTACCCGGTCCGCGGTGGCGTTGGCGCTCAGGCCGACGCGGACTCCGAGGTCCCGGTACGAGATCCGCGCATCCTGCTGCAGGATCCCGAGGATTTCCCTGTCGAGGCGGTCCATACCGCGATTCTCGCAGCCGGGCCCGGTATGCGCGCTCATCCCGCGAAGGCCGGGCCCGACGCTCGCCCCATGAGCGAACTGATGACACCGACGCTGGCCGGCGCGGCCGCGGGCCTGGGCGTGGCGATGCCCATGGGGGCGATGAGCGTGCTGTTGCTGCAGGAGGCGATGCGCGACCGCCGCACGGCCGTCGCCGCGGCCGCGGGAATCGCGGCGGTCGACCTCGGCTACGCGGCCCTCGCCACCGCCCTGGGGCCCTGGGTGGCCTCCCACATCTCCCCGGTCGAGGCCTGGGTCCGGCTGGCCTCGGCGGTGATCCTGCTGGTCATCGCGGCGCGCGGCCTCGCCGGAGCCCGCCCCACCGGCGGCGCCCCCGGCTCCGGCGCGGTGCCGGACCGCAGTCCGGTCGCCGCCGACGCCGCTGCGTCCGACTCCGGGCTCGGCTCAAGTGCCAGGTCCGGGTCCGGGTCCGGGTCCGGCGCCGGGCGGGCGGGCGTGTTCGTGCAGGCGCGGCCCGGGAAGGCCTTCGCCCGGTACGTCGGGCTGACCGCCCTCAACCCCACCACCGCGCTCTATTTCGCCGCCCTCACCACCGCCCAGGGCGCCGCCCTGGGCACGGGCCCGGCCGGGGGCGCGTTCCTCCTCGGGGTCGGCGCCGCCTCGCTCCTCTGGCAGCAGGCTCTCGTGGCCCTAGGCTCCCTCGCCGGAACCCGCATCCCGGACCGCGCCCGCCTCTGGACCTTCCGCCTCGGCTACGGCCTCGTCGCCGCCTACGCCCTCAAGATCGCCTTCCCCCTGCCGACCCTCGGGTGAGGCGCCGGGGAGGCGTCAGGGGCGGCTCGGGGTGGCCTCGGGGTGATGCCGGATACGGGTCGGCGCCCCGGCCGAAATGATCAGTGCATGACCAATCAGCCGCCGAGCCACCGCCCTGCGGCCCTCACCCGGGCCGCCTTCGTCTCCGCCCCCCTGTGCATGCTGGCCTACGGCGTCGTCCGGCTCAGCGACCCCGACCACGGTCCGGGCCCCGCCTGGACCGCGGGCCACGTCCTCCTGCTGGCCGGGGTGGTGCAGTTCGCCCTGATCCTCCCGGCCCTGCACCGGCTGACCGGGCCCGCCCGCGGGGCCGGCCGCCTCGGCGCCGGCGCCGCCACCCTGCTCGGGCTGACGGGCACCCTGGCGGTCGCCGCCCAGGCCTCCATCGACCTCGTCGTCGGCTTCCGCGCCGCCGACCGCCCGGAGATGGCGCGGCTCTTCGAGGAGATCCAGGCCCACCCCGGGGTCCTCCCCGCCGTCTACACCGTCGGGCCGATGCTCTTCTACGTCGGCCTCCTCTGGCTCCTGGTCCACCTCGCCGTCCAGCGCCGCGTCAGCCCCTGGCGACCCGTCATGGTGGTGCTGGGCACGGCCACCACCGCTGTCAGCCTCGACCTGCTCCCGCTCGGCGCACTCTTCTTCACCGCGGCCCTCCTCCCCCGGTCCCTCCCCCTGACCGCCTCGCAGGTGCACCCCCTAGGGTGACCCCGTGACGACCCGCCTCTCGGCCCGCGCGGCCATCGCCTCCGTGACCGACCCCGGCAGCTTCACCGAACTCCCCGCGCCCCGGCGGGAGTCCCCCGCCGACGGCCCCCTGGAGTGGACCGGTTACGACGACTCCCGTGCCCGCGCCGCCGAGCGCACCGGCGAGCAGGAGTCCGTGGTCACCGGCACCGCCCGGGTCGGCGGCCACGAAGCCACCGTCATCTCCTTCGAGTTCGGCTTCCTCGGCGGCTCGCTGGGGCAGCGCACCGGGGACCGGCTCGAAGCCGCGTACGCCCACGCCCGCGAGCACCGGCTCCCCCTCGTCTCGCTCATCGCCACCGGCGGCTCCCGGATGCAGGAGGGCATGGTCGCCCTCACCCAGCTCCAGCGCGTGGCCCGCCAGTGCGTCCTGACCCGGGCCGCGGGGCTCCCCCAGCTCGCCGTCCTGCGCGATCCGACCACGGGCGGCGGCTGGGCCACCCTCGGGGCCGGCGCCGATGTCGTCCTCGCGCTCCCCGGGGCCCAGGTCGGCTTCGCCGGGTCCCGGGTGCGTCCGGCGGACGCGGATCCGGCGGCCTACTGTGCCGAAGGCCAGTACGCCGCCGGTCACGTGGACGCCGTGGTGCCCGCCGCCGAGCTGCCCGGCACGCTCGCCGACTGGCTCCGCGTGCTGGCCGCGCCCCGCCCCGCGGGGCCGGTCGAACCGCCGGGCGCACTGGCGGACGTGGCACCGCCGCAGACCGGCTGGGACGCCGTCCTCCAGGCCCGGCACCCCGGCCGGCCGCACGCCGCCGCGTACCTGGAGGCGTACTTCGAGCTGCGCCTGCCGCTCTCCGGGGACCGGGCGGGCGGCACCGACCCCGGCATGCTGTGCGGATTCGGGCTGCGCGGGGGCCGCGCCGTCGCCTACGCCGCCCAGTGCGGCACCGCCACCCGCCCGGCGGGCTACCGTACGGCCGCCCGCGTCATCCGCCTTGCGGACCGGCTCGGCATCCCGGTGCTCACCCTGGTGGACACCCCGGGCGCGGCCAACGACGCCGCCGCCGAACACGCGGGCGCGGGCGCGGCCATCGCCGACACCTTCGCTGCGCTGGCCGCGGCCACCGTCCCCGTCACCACCCTGCTGATCGGCGAGGGCGGCTCGGGCGGCGCCCTCGCGCTGGCCGCGCCCGGGAACACCTGGGTCACCCCGGACAGCTACTTCTCGGTGATCGCCCCGGAACTGGCGGCGGCCATCCTCAAGCGGCCCCCGTCGGCGGCGCCCCCCACGGCGGACCAGCTCCGCGTCCGCCCCCAGGACCTGGTCGCCCTGGGGGTCGCCCGCGGCATCGTCGGCCCGGCCTGACGCCGCCCGTCCCGGCGCTGCGGCAGCCGGACGTCCACCCGGTACAGCCGCGTCACCTGCCGGGCCGGCTCGTTGTCGTCGCTGGCCAGCAGCAGCCGTACGCGCCCGGTCCCGTCGTGGTCCGTGACCACCCTGCCCTCGGTGTTGTCCACCAGCGGGTGGTTCTGCGGCAGCTTCGACGGCGCCCCCAGCGTCGGGCAGTCGTCGAAGTCCCCGATCGCCGTCGTCCGGGCGACCCGCAGGCCCGCGCCCCCCGTCAGCGTCTGCACCCCGGAGGTGTCCGTCGTGCCTGGGGGTCCCCCCGGACGGAGTCCGGGGGATGGATCGGCGACGTACAGCCGTACCGTGATCGCGAGCTCCCGGGTGAAGCCGCGCTCGAGCACGATCAGCCGGCCGTCGCGCGTCGGTGCGAGCTCCACCAGCCCGTGCCCGGGACCACCGGGTAGGCGTCCTGCCGGCCGAGGACGAACTCGCCGTTCCCGCGCCGCTCCCAGGTCTGGATCCGCTGCGGGGTCCGGCCATGCGCGTCCTTGCCGTCACCGGCCGGCGCGCCCTCGACGCCCGCCACCAGGGTGCGTCCGCCGGGCAGCAGGGTCAGCGATTCGAAGGTCTGGTTCGCGGTCGCCCGCCCCTGCGGCGCGAGCCGGAAGGCGTCCGGGACCGGCAGCGTGCCCAACACCTCACCGGTCCGGCCGTAGCGCCGGATCGCGGGCGCGAACTCGTCGCAACGAACCGGCCAACTTCCCTTCACGGCCGGCCGGATCGGGCGAACCTCGCCGGGCTGGTCCCGACATACCGTCCGAAGTGCCGCGTCAGGTGCGCCTGGTCGTAGAACCCCGCCGCCACCGCCGCCTCGGCCGGCCCCACCCCCGCCAGCAGCAGCCGCCGCGCCAGCGCCACCCGCCGCCCGGTCAGATACGCGTGCGGCGGCAGCCCATAGGCCGCCTTGAAGCTCCGGATCAGGTGCGTGGGGTGCGGGTGCCCGAGCTCGGCCGAGGCCTCCTCCAGGGTGATCCCCTCGGTCACCCGCGCGTCGAGCAGCTCGCGCAGCCGTACGGCGACGCGCACGCCCGGCACCGGCCCCGGCACCAGCCCGCCGGCCGCGCGCCCCGCCAGCCGGTGGTGCAGCCGCTCCCGTACGAAGGCCAGGCGCGACCCGGCCTCGAGGGGGTCCCGTTCCGCGAGCGCCAGGTGCAGCCCGTGCACGCGCTCGCGGAGCGCGGGGTCGGCCAGCAGCGGGGTGTCGACGGCGGCCCCGGTCAGCCGCTCCGGGAGCACCGAGGTGTCCAGGTACAGCACGCGCTTGCGGAAACCGGCCTCGGTGACGGTCCGCCCGTCGTGGCTCACCCCGGGCGGCAGCAGGGCCACCGCGTCCGACACCCCGAGGCCGTGCCGCTCCCCGTCGAGGGCGAAGTCCACCCGTCCGCCGTCGAGGATCATCAGCGCCCAGGTGTCGTGCACGTGGGCCGGGTACGCGTGCTCGGTGAAGCGGGCGTGGAAGACCTCGGCGATGCCGGGCACCGACGGCTGCCAGGCGGACACGGTGCTGCGCGGGCGTATCGCGACCATGTCAGGAACGTACAAGACCGCCCGCGGGCGTGCCGACAGGCTGGCCACATGACGACACACAAGGTCAACATCGCCGAGAAACTGGCCGGCTTCACCGAGCAGTGGGCCCCGCGGCGCATCGCCCGCGTCAACGACTACGAGGTCAAGGCCGCCCGGCTCCAGGGGGAGTTCATCTGGCACACCCACGAGGACACCGACGAGCTCTTCCTGGTGGTCGGTGGCACCCTGACGATCCGCCTGCGCGACGGGGACGTGGTCCTGGGCCCCGGCGAGATGTACGTGGTCCCGCGCGGGGTCGAACACTGCCCGGCGGCGGAGGAGGAGGCGCAGATCCTGCTCTTCGAGCCGGCCGGCACCGTCAACACCGGTAGCGAGGGCGGCGACCGCACCCGGGAACCGGTGGACGCGTAGGCCGTCTCTTCCAGATCTTGCCGGAGGCGGGTGTGTGCCGGGGCGCTCCCCGCAGGGCGCCGAACGCACTACCGCCCGGCCTTGCGACCCCCCGCCACGTTCGGCGCCCGAGGAGACGCCCCGGCGCGCGCCCGGACCCGGCACGGGTCGGCGCGGGCCGGCACGCGCGTCGACCCCCACCAGCCGGCAGCAGGCAGCAGGCGCAGCGCCCGGCCACCGCCCGACGCCCTCCGGCCCAGCGGTCCCAGCGGCTACGCTTGCGGGGCGTGGGCGTCGTACCGGGCGAAGTTGCGCCACCGCAGCGCGAGCAGGCCCAGCACCAGTACGCAGGCCAGCCCGCCGCCCGTGACGGCCACGGTCGGGGAGATCAGGTCGGCGGTGGTCCCGGCGAGGAAGTCTCCGAGCCGGGGCCCGCCCGCGACGACGATGATGAAGACGCCCTGCAGACGGCCGCGCATGTCGTCGGGCGTGGCGGCCTGGAGCATGGTCGTACGGAACACCATCGAGGCGGTGTCCGCGTACCCGGCCACGGCCAGGAAGAACATGCCGAGCCACAGGTTCCGGGTGAGCCCGAACACCGCGACGGCCAGCCCCCAGCCGGCCACGGCGAGCAGGATCGCCAGCCCGTGCCGGCGGATGCGGCCCTGCCAGCCGGAGAACAGCCCGCCGAGCAGCGCCCCGGCGGCCATCGCGGCGACCAGCAGGCCGACCGTCCCGGGGCCGCCGCCGTACCAGAGCCCGGCGATGGCCGGGAACAGCGCCCGGGGCTGGGCGAGCACCATGGCGGCCATGTCGGAGAAGAAGGTCATCCGGATGTTCGGCCGGGTGCCGAGGAAGCGCAGTCCGTCCAGGACGGAGGCCCTTCCCCGGGCGCCCTCGGCCCGGTCGGGCTTCATCGACGGCAGCTTCCACATCGCGTAGAGCGCGGCGGTGAAGGTGACGGCGTCGATCAGGTAGGCCGTCTCGTAGCCCGCGACGGTGACGATGAACCCGCCGAAGGCCGGGCCGACCATCGACCCGAAGGTCATGGTCACCGAGTTCAGGGCGTTGGCGGCGGGCAGCTGTTCGACCGGGAGCAGCCTCGGGATCATGGCGGACCGCGCCGGTCCGGTCAGCGCCCCGCAGACCGCCTGGAGCGCGACGACGGCGTACAGGAACCAGACGCGGTGGTAGTCGAGCAGTGCGGCGGCGGCGAGCAGGACCGACAGTCCGGCGGCGCCCATCGAGCTGTAGAGGCCGAGTTTGCGCCGGTCCACGGTGTCGGCGATCGCGCCGCCGTAGAGGCCGAAGACGACGAGCGGGACGAGCGAGAAGAGACCGACGAGCCCGACGGAGAAGCTGGACCGGGTGATGTCGTAGACCTGGAGCGATATCGCGAGGGTGGTCATCGCCTGACCGACCCACGAGATGGTTCCGCCGAACCACAGCCGCCGGTAGTCCGCGGATGCGCTCAGCGGGGTGAGGTCGGCGAATATGCGCTGCCAGAGCTGGGGTGGGGCGGTCGTCCGGGTCACAGCGGATGATAACCACCGGCCGTCCGCCGCCCCTCCTGGATTTCCGGCCCCTTCACACACCGGCAACAGTCGCCACACCCGGCTCCGGGCTCCCGGACCGGGCGGCGTATTACCGGTAACTCGCCACTATCACCGGACATTTGACTGAATCGACGTGCGCTCCTCACCTCGGGTTCAGCTCATGATGAAAAGACTCGTATGTCCAGGGAGGCGTAGTGATCGAACCTGGCAACAGCACCACGAGCACCGGCCCGGCGCAGAACACGGTGCGCACCACCGTCCCCCTCACCGTCGGCGTCGAGGAGGAGTTCCTGCTCGTCGACGCCCGCAGCTTCCGGGTGGTTCCCGCCGCCCCGCTGGTCCTGGCGACGGCCGGCGGGCTGCCCGGCGAGCTCCACCCCGAGGGCACCCGCTACCAGGTGGAGATATCCACCCCGATAGCCCACTCGGCGGCCTCGCTGCGCGCCGAGCTCGCCGCCCTGCGGCGCACCGTCGGCCGGGCCGCCCGCGCCCACGGCTGCCGGCTGCTGGCCGCCCCCTCACCGGTCGTCGCCGTGGAGGGGCCGCTGCACCTGACCGACGACGAGCCGCGCCAGCGCGAGCAGCACCGCCGCTTCGGCGCGCTCACCGACACGCTGGTCAGCTGCGGCCGCCACATCCACATCGGCACGCTCGACGTGGACACGGCGGTGGCCGTGTCCAACCGGATCAGACCGTGGCTGCCCACGCTGATCGCGCTGGCCGCCAACTCGCCGTTCTGGGGCGGCCGTGACACCGGTCACGCCAGCTGGCGGGCGATGGCCTGGTCCGGCTGGCCCTCGGCGGGCCTGCCCCCGCACTTCACGTCCACGGCGCACTTCCGGCGCTCGGTGCAGACCCTGCTCGGCTCCGGGGCGGCCCTGGACACGAAGATGGTCTACTGGGACCTCCGCCCCTCCGGGCACTGGCCGACGCTCGAGATCCGGGCGCCCGACATGTCCCCGGACATCGACTCGGCCATCCTGCAGGCCGAGCTGGCCCGGGCGCTGGTCTCCACGGCGCTGCGCGAGATCGCGGAGCGCCGCCCCGAACCGGCCCTGCGGGACGACGTACTGCGCCTCGCGCGCTGGCGGGCGGCCCACGACGGCCTGGAGGGCTTCGGCCTCGACCCGTACACGGGGACGGAACTCCCCGCGGCGGACCTCGCGGAGGCCCTGCTGGACCTGGTCGCCCCGGAACTGGCCGCCACCGGCGACCTCGACCACGCCGCCAAGACCCTGGCGGGCCTCCTGCGCGACGGCTCGGGCGCCCACCGCCAGCGGGTGGCATTCGCCCGCCGGCAGGACCTGACGGACGTACTGCGCCACCTCACGGACGAGACGGAGGACTTCTAGCGCATTCCCCGCGGCCGCAGGGCACCTCCGCCTGCGGCTCCGGGGCCCTTGCACCCCTCGGAAAGCCGGGACCTAAGGGCTGTCCCGTAAATGATCTTTGAGTCGCCCTGGGCAGGGTCAGTCGCGGTGCGGGCCGCTTGCCTATCCGGCGAGGGCGAGGTTGTGCATGCGGGCGATGCCGAGCATGGCGTGGTGGACGCCGTCGCCTTTGAGGCGGCAGTCGCGGAGGATCTTCCAGGTCTTCATGCGGGCGAAGACGTGCTCGACGCGGGCTCGGACCTGCTTGTGGGACTTGTTGTGATCCTGCTTCCAGTCGGCCAGTTCTTCGCCCTTGCGGCGGCGGTGCGGCATGACGAGTCCGGTGCCGGGATAGCCGCCGTCGGCGATTGTGAGTGTCTTGCCGACGGCGGCATTGGCGCCCACGACGACCAGGCGGGTGTCGGCGTCGATGACGACCTGGTGGTTGGTGGAGTATCGGTAGTTCTTCGACTGCGCCGCGATGGTGTGGTCGCGGGTGGGCACCAGGGTGCCGTCCACGATGAGCACGGTGTCCTTGGCGAACCGCTTTCGGGGCTGGAGCGCGAGCATCGGCGCGAGGTGGTCGATGATGCGGTCCGCGGCCGACTTGGACACCC